>NZ_JBEZFG010000010.1:0-9661 GCF_040649315.1 Micromonospora sp. NPDC049004 | reverse complement strand
TTCCTCTTCCTCCCCCTTTCGTTTTCTTCGCCCTCCTCTCCGTTCAGCCTTTATCCGCCCCCCCCCCCCTCCGGTGCCTCGCTCCCCCCCCAGCCCCAACCGCAACCACCGGCAAGCCCGAGCCCGGTCGCCCCCAGCCCACAACCGCAACCACCAGCAGGCCCCGCAGGCCCGCCAACCCGCCACACCACCGAGCCACGAACGCCAGCCGAAGGCCCCGCACACCCGTCGGTCGCAGCCGGTTCAATCGCCCGTCCCCGGGTAGCAGTCAGGCAGGACCGACGGAGGGCAGCCAGACATGAAGGCGTTGACCTGGCAGGGCAAGCGGGACGTACGGGTCGAGGAGGTGCCGGATCCCCGGATCGAGGAACCGACCGACGCGATCGTGAAGATCACGTCCACGGCGATCTGCGGCTCGGACCTGCACCTGTACGAGGTGCTGGGGCCGTACCTGAAGCCCGGTGACGTCCTGGGTCACGAGCCGATGGGCATCGTCGAGGAGGTCGGGTCGGAAGTGACCGGGCTCAAGCCCGGCGACCGGGTGGTGGTGCCGTTCAACATCTCGTGCGGCAGCTGCTGGATGTGCCGCCGCCAGCTCTACGCCCAGTGTGAGACGACCCAGGTGACCAGTGCGGGCAAGGGCGCGGCGCTGTTCGGCTACACCTCCCTCTACGGTTCGGTGCCCGGCGGTCAGGCCGAGTACCTGCGCGTACCCCAGGCCCACTTCGGACCGATCAAGATCCCGCAGACCGGCGCGGACGAGCGCTACCTCTACCTCTCGGACATCCTGCCGACCGCCTGGCAGGCCGTGAAGTACGCCGACACCCCGCCCGGCGGCACCCTTGCCGTGTTCGGGCTGGGCCCGGTCGGCCAGTTCTGCGCCCGGATCGGCCGTCACCTCGGCGCCGGCCGCGTCATCGGACTGGACCTGGTGCCCGAGCGGCTGGAACTGGCCCGCCGGCACGGCATCGAGGTCCTCGACGTCCGCGAGTTGTCCGACGTGCCGGGCGCGCTGATCGACCTGGTCGACGGGCGCGGGCCGGACGCCGTCATCGACGCCGTCGGCATGGAGGCGCACGGTTCGCCCGCGGGCAAGCTGGCCCAGACCGCCGCCGGACTCCTGCCGGACAAGCTGGCCCAGACGATGACCGACGAGGCTGGCGTGGACCGGCTGTCCGTCCTGCACGCCGCGCTCAAGGGGGTCCGTCGCGGTGGCACCGTGTCCCTCTCCGGCGTCTACGGCGGTGAGGCCGACCCGATGCCGATGATGGAGATGTTCGACCGGGGCATCCAGTTGCGGATGGGGCAGTGCCACGTGCGCCGGTGGACCGACGAGATCCTGCCGCTGCTCTCCGGCGACGACGACCCCCTGGGTGTCGAGGACCTGCGCACGCACCGGCTGCCGCTGAGCGAGGCGCCGCAGGCGTACGAGATGTTCCAGAAGAAGGAGGACGGCTGCATCAAGGTCGTGCTGGCTCCGTGAGTCGGGTGGTGGTGGTCGCGGGCGCGACCAGCGGGATCGGCCGGGCGACGGCCCGGGCGTTCGCCGAGCGCGGCGACCGCCTGGTGCTCGCGGCCCGCGCCCCGCAGACCCTCGCCGAGGTACGCGAGGAGTGCGCGGACGTCGAGGTCCTGACCGTGGCGACGGACGTCACCGAGCCGGGCGCGCTGGAGGCGCTGGCGGATGCGGCGATCGAGCGGTTCGGCCGTATCGACGTGTGGGTGCACACCGCGGCGGTGATGGCCTACGGGCGCTTCGACGAGCTGCCGGAGCGGGTCTTCGAGCAGGTGGTGCGGACCGATCTGCTGGCCGCCGCGGGTGCGGCCCGGGTGGCGCTGCGGCACTTCCGGGCCACCGGCGCCGGCACCCTGATCCTCACCGGGTCGGTGCTGGGGCACATCACCGCTCCGTACATGAGCGCCTACGTGACGAGCAAGTGGGGGTTGCAGGGGTTGGCCCGGACGGTCCAACAGGAGCTGCGGGACAGCCCGGACATCCACCTCTGCCTGGTCAACCCGGGCAGTGTGGACACCCCGGTGTACCAGCAGGCGGCCAACTACCTCGGTCGGGCCGGCCGGCCCCCGCCGCCGGTCGCCGGGCCGCAGCGGGTGGCCCGGGCCATTGTCGACTGTGTGGACCGGCCGCGTCGGGAGGTGTCGGTGGGCCGGCTGAACGTGGTGCTGCGGGCCGGTTTCACGGTGCTGCCGGGCGTCTACGACGTCCTCGTCGGGCCGTTGATGCGCCTGGCCGGCCTGAGCGGGCGGCCGGTCCCGGCGCACGACGGGACGGTCTTCGCCCCGAACCCGGCCGGCGAGTCGGTCCGCGGCGGCCACCTGCCCGACCTGCGGCAGTTCGCCCGCGCCGTGTCCGGGCCGGCCGCGCAGCTGCGCGGGGCGGCCGCCGGCGCGGTCGATGCCGTGCTGCGCCGACGCCACGGCTGAGGTGTTCGGGACTGTTCGGGACTTCTCTGGGGGCATCGTGCATCGATCAACTCGCCTAGGGTGGTGGGCCGGCAAGCGCTCCGGCGCCCCACGACGGGAGAGACGATTGACCATCCGACTGAACCGCAGGACGGCACTCGGACTGGGCACAGTGGCCACCGCCGGTACGGTGCTCGGCGCGGCCGCCCCGGCCAGCGCCGCGGAGAGCACCGAGGCGGCACCGACCACCCCTGCCCGGGCCGCCAACCGGGTCGCCGCCGCCTTCACCCGGTACAGCACCGAGGCCGGTGGCAACTGGCAGGCGTACGTCAGCGTGGCCGACCCGGCGGGCCCGCCGGTCGTCGCGGTGGCGGCGGACGCGGACCGGCGGATCGAGGCGTACAGCGTCAACAAGATCGCGGTGGCCACGGCGGTGTTGGACAAGGTGGACCGGGGGCTGCTGGCGCTGGACCAGCGGGTCGACGTCACCGCGTCGATCGTGGTGCCGGGTGGCGATGGCATCTTCAGCCTCGACGGCGCGTACCCCAGCAGCGTGACCCTCGGGCACGTGCTGGCCAATCTGCTGACCGTCTCCGACGACACGGCGGTACGGCTGTGCGGGCTGGTAGCTCCCGCCGCCGAGATCAACTCGATTCTGGTCGGTAAGGGCTTCCCGAACACCCAGGTCGAGCCGGTGGCCAACCCGAACCGGTTCTTCCTCGGCACCAGCACCCCCCGGGAGACCCACGACCTGCTGCGCGCCCTGGTCGCCGGCACGCTGCTGTCGCCGGCCTCGACCGCGCACCTGCTCGGGTTGCTGCGCGCCCCGGTGGCCTTCACCGACGGCATCCGGCGCACCATGTCGTCGGACGAGCGGGCCCGCATCGCCACCAAGGCGGGCTGGTTCGCCGACGCCCGGCACGAGGCCGGGGTGATCTTCGACCGGGCCGGCGCGGCGGTGCTGACCTACGCGCTCTTCGCCGACGGGCAGGCCGACCCGGACAACTTCGGCGCGACCCACCCGGCGGTGCAGGCCCGGGCCGCCATGGGTCCGAAGTTCCTGGCGGCGGTCGACCGTCTCGGCGGCACCGGCACCGTCTTCCGGACGACCGCCCGCCGACCCAGCAACGGCGGCTGATCCCGCTGCCGGGTCGGTCGTCGGGTGACGACCGGCCCGGTGCGGGCCACCGCCGGGGCGGGAACGGCCGGGGGGAACTACCGTGTAGTGCGGGACACGGCGGAGGGACGGCGATGGCGCCAGCGGAACGCACGGACGGGCAACTGTCGCTCGGGCGACTGATGCGGGGAACGGCAGGGCTGGCCGCGCTCGCCGGCCTGGCCTGGGTGGCCCGGGACGTGCCCGCGGCCCTCGGCGGCCGGCTCGCCGGCGCCCGCGCCGAACGGGCGGCCCGCTCGCCCCAGTTTCGCGACGGCACCTTCCACAACCAGGCCGACACCCGCACGATGGTCGCCGCAGAGCCGGGTCGCAACCTGCTCCGGGAGCTGATCTTCGGCAAGCAGAAACGGCGGCCCACCGCGCCCGTGCCACTGCTGCGCCCCAGCGCGCCGCAGGCCGCCGCCGACGAGCTCAACATCATCTGGTACGGCCACGCTTCGGCGCTGATCGAGATCGAGGGTCGGCGGGTCCTGCTCGACCCGGTCTGGAGTGACCGCTGCTCGCCGTCCGGGCTTGTCGGCCCGCGCCGGCTGCACGAGCCGCCGGTACGCCTGGACGAACTCCCCCCGCTGGACGCGATCCTGATCTCCCACGACCACTACGACCACCTGGACCTGCCCACCGTGCAGGCGCTGGTGGCTGGGCAGTCCGCGCCGTTCCTGGTGCCGCTCGGGGTGGGCGCCCACCTGGACCGGTGGGGTGTGCCCGCCGAGCGGATCATCGAGCTGGACTGGTCCGAGTCGCACCGGGTCGACGGGTTGGAGATCACCGCGACCGCCGCCCAGCACTTCTCCGGCCGAGGGCTGCGCCGCGACGGCACCCTCTGGAGTTCGTGGGTGGTCGCCGGGGCCCGACGCAAGGTCTTCTACACCGGTGACTCCGGCTACTTCGCCGGGTACGCGGCGATCGGCGCCGAGCACGGGCCGTTCGACGTGACGCTGATGCAGATCGGCGCGTACGACCGGGCGTGGCCGACCATCCACATGTTCCCGGAGGAGGCGGTCGACGCCCACCTGGACCTGCGCGGCGGCCTGTTCATCCCGGTGCACTGGGCGACGTTCAACCTGGCCCTGCACGACTGGTCGGAGCCGGTGAACCGGCTGTGGGCCGAGGCGAAGGCCCGCGACGTACGACTGGCCGTGCCCCGCCCCGGCGAGCGGGTGGTCGTCGACGACCCGCCCGCCGTCGACGGGTGGTGGCAGTCGGTCGCTTGAGGCGTCGGGTCAGAGCACGAAGGCGTCGGTCCAGAGCGCGCCGGAGCGGCCGGAGAGCGCGTCCAGCATCGCGACCGCCTGACCGTCGGTGAGCTGCGCGACGAAGTCCACGATGGCGCGGCCCCGGGCGCGGCCGATCCGGTCCGGCGTACGCGGGTGCAGCTCCGCCTCGGCCAGCTCGACCAGGTCGTGCAGCCGGCGGGGCAGTCGGGACTCCTCCTCCGGGTCGAGCAGCCACTCCCACAGCGCCTCCACCAGGGTGCCCAGCAGCCGGGCCTGACCACGCTGGTGCAGGGCCAGGTCGGGGCGGGCCAGCACGAACCGGTGGTGGACGAACTTGAGCACCTGCACCTCGTGCCACTGCGCGCAGCCGAGCAGCACGTACCCGGAGCGCACCGACGGCTGGTCGGTCACCGTGATCGCCTCGACGAAGCGGGTCGACCAACGGGCGGAGAACCGCGACACGTACTGCTCCGCCTCGATCGAGCCGTCGAACGGCATCGCCAGCAGCCCGTCCACCAACTCCTCGCGGACGTGCTCGACCGCGGCGGCGAACGCCTCGTCGTCGGCGATCCACGCGTCCTTACGGTGCAGTTGGCGGCGCAGGCGTTCGATGGCGGCGCCGGGCCGCCGGGCGGCGGTGGCCAGCGCGGCATCGGTGATCGCCCGGAAGTGCCCGCTCTCGCGCTGCCAGGCCATCAGCTCGGCGGAGACCGACCCCTGCTGGAGCACACCGACCCGGTAGAAGTCCTCCACGTCGTGGATGGCGTACGCGATGTCGTCGGCGGTGTCCATCACCGACGCCTCCACGGTCTGCTGCCAGTCCGGGATGCGGCCGACGAACGGCTCCCGCGCCTGCCGCAGGTCGTCCAGCTCGGTCCGGTACGCCCCGAACTTCAACGAGCCGCTCTCCGGGTCGTCCGGGGGCGGGGTGGCGCCGCGGGGCGGCGGGTCCAGCAGGCGTGGGTGCGGGTCGGGGTAGTCCAGCCGCGTCCACGGGTACTTCAGCATCGCCGCACGGACCGCGGCGGTCAGGTCCAGCCCGGTGGTGGCCGCGCCCCCGATCTCGGTGCTGGTGACGATCCGGTACGACTGGGCGTTGCCCTCGAAGCCGTCGGCGAGGCCGAGACGCTGGCGGGCCAGCCGGTCGAGCACCCGCTCCCCCAGGTGCCCGAACGGTGGGTGGCCGAGGTCGTGGGCGAGCGCCGCGGCCTCCACCACGTCGGGGTCGCAGCCGCCGAGCTTGTCCAGCAGGCCGCGCCACCTGTCGTCGGCCGTCAGGCGCTCGGCGATCGCCCGGGCCACCTGAGCGACCTTCAGGCTGTGCGTGAGCCGGTTGTGCACCAGCAACCCGGAGCCGACCGGGCTGATCACCTGGGTGACCCCGCCGAGGCGGGCGAAGAACGGCGAACCGACGATCCGGTCCCGGTCGGCGCGGAACGGGTTGGCCGTGAGGTCGCCGAGGGCCCGGGCGCTGCCGCCGAAGAGCCGCCGGGTGCGCGACTCCGCAGGTGATTCCATGATCGCCACGCTAGCGCAGGCCCGGCGGGGCCGTCGCCGGTCACCCCGGCCGGGCGCGGCGGTTCGGTCTGCCGCCTCGGCCGGGCGCGGCGACAGCGCCCCGGGCCGCCCGGCAGAATGCAGGCGGTACCCACTCCCGAAGGCGGATCGAGATCGTGACCCAGTCTGTTCATCAGCGGATCGCCGACGAGCTCGGCGTGGCCGAGCGTCAGGTGCGGGCGGCCGTGGAGCTGCTCGACGGCGGCGCCACCGTGCCGTTCATCGCCCGCTACCGCAAGGAGGCCACCGGCCTGCTCGACGACACCCAGCTGCGCACCCTGGAGGAGCGGCTGCGCTACCTGCGGGAGCTGGACGAGCGGCGGGCCGCCGTGCTGGAGTCGATCCGCGGCCAGGGCAAGCTGGACGAGGCCCTGGAAGCGCAGATCATGGCCGCCGACTCGAAGTCGCGGTTGGAGGACATCTACCTGCCGTACAAGCCGAAGCGGCGGACCCGGGCGCAGATCGCCCGCGAGGCCGGGCTCGCGCCGCTGGCCGAGACGCTGCTGGCCGACCCCAGCCAGGACCCGAAGGCCACCGCCGCCGGGTTCGTCGACGCGGAGAAGGGCGTCGCGGACGCCGCCGCCGCGCTGGAGGGCGCGCGGGCGATCCTCATCGAGACCTTCGCCGAGGACGCCGACCTGATCGGCACGCTGCGCGAGCAGATGTGGTCGCGGGGCCGTCTGGTGTCGCGGGTACGCGACGGTCAGGAGACGGCCGGCGCCAAGTTCTCCGACTACTTCGACTTCTCCGAGCCGTACCCGAAGCTGCCCTCGCACCGGATCCTGGCGATGTTCCGGGGCGAGAAGGAGGGCGTGCTCGACCTGACCATGGACCCGGAGGAGGCCGGCGAGGCGGACGCCGTGCCGACCGGCCCGAGCCGGTACGAGGCGGTGATCGCCGGCCGGTTCGGCGTGTCCGACGCGGGCCGCCCGGCCGACCGCTGGCTGGCCGACACGGTCCGCTGGGCGTGGCGTACCCGGATCCTCATCCACCTCGGGGCCGACCTGCGGATGCGGCTGTGGCAGGCGGCCGAGGAGGAGGCCGTACGGGTCTTCGCCACCAACCTGCGTGACCTGCTGCTGGCCGCGCCGGCCGGCACCCGAGCGACGATGGGCCTGGACCCGGGCCTGCGTACCGGGGTGAAGGTGGCCGTGGTGGACGCCACCGGCAAGGTCCTCGCCACCGACACCATCTATCCGCACGAGCCACGTCGACAGTGGGACGCGTCGATCGAGACACTCGCCCGGCTGGCCGGGGCGCACGGGGTGGAGCTGATCGCGATCGGCAACGGCACCGCCTCCCGGGAGACGGACAAGCTCGCCGGGGAGCTGATCGCCCGGCACCCGCAGCTCAACCTGACCAAGGTGATGGTCTCCGAGGCCGGCGCGTCGGTCTACTCCGCCTCCGCGTACGCCTCGCAGGAGCTGCCCGGGATGGACGTGTCGCTGCGCGGCGCGGTCTCCATCGCCCGCCGCCTCCAGGACCCGCTCGCCGAACTGGTCAAGATCGATCCACGGTCGATCGGTGTCGGCCAGTACCAGCACGACCTGTCCGAGGTGAAGCTGTCCCGGTCGCTGGACGCGGTCGTGGAGGACTGCGTGAACGCGGTCGGGGTGGACGTCAACACCGCCTCGGCACCGCTGCTGACCCGGGTCTCCGGGATCGGGGCCGGGCTGGCGGAGAACATCGTGCTGCACCGGGACGCCAACGGGCCGTTCCGGTCGCGGACCGAGCTGAAGAAGGTCGCCCGGCTCGGGCCGAAGGCGTTCGAGCAGTGCGCCGGCTTCCTGCGCATCCCCGACGGCGACGACCCGCTGGACTCCTCCAGCGTGCACCCCGAGGCCTACCCGGTGGTGCGGCGTATCCTCGCCAGCACCGGTCAGGACCTGCGCTCGGTGATCGGCAAGAGCGCGATCCTGCGCGGGCTGCGGGCCACCGACTTCGTCGACGACCGGTTCGGCCTGCCCACCGTCACCGACATCCTCGCCGAGTTGGAGAAGCCCGGCCGCGACCCGCGACCGGAGTTCCGCACCGCCACCTTCGTCGAGGGGGTGGAGAAGATCAGTGACCTGACGCCCGGCATGGTCCTGGAGGGTGTGGTGACCAACGTGGCCGCGTTCGGCGCGTTCGTCGATGTCGGGGTCCACCAGGACGGCCTGGTGCACGTGTCGGCGATGTCCCGGACGTTCGTCAAGGACCCCCGCGAGGTGGTCAAGTCCGGCGACGTGGTCAAGGTGCGGGTGCTCGACGTGGACGTACCCCGTAAGCGCATCTCGTTGACCCTGCGCTTGGAGGACGATCCCGCCGCGACCGGTGGTGGTCGGACGAGTCAGGAGGGGCGCGGCGGCCCGGCGCAGCGCGGTCCGCAGGGTGGGCGCGGCGGGCAGGACGGTCGCGGCGGATCCGGTGGCGGCGCCGGCGGTCGCGGCGGGTCTGACGGTCGCGGCGCGTCCGGCGGTCGCGGCGGGTCCGGCGGGTCTGGCGGGTCTGGCGGCCAGGGCAGGTCTGGTGGCCAGGGTGGGTCCGGCGGTCGCGGCGGGCAGGGCGCACGGGGCGGGCAGCAGCGGCAGGGCGCTCCGGCACCGGCGAACGACGCGATGGCGGAGGCTCTGCGCCGCGCTGGATTGGCCTGATCAGCGCGATCGGTCAGCCGCCGTGCGGAGGCGCCCGGGATGCCCCGCAGGGGCGGTCATCCTCGGCGCCTCCCAGGCCACCACCCCGCATTGACCGACCCGCCGGACCATTGGCGGGCCCTGTCGAGCTGCCCCACCGATGGGGCGGGACAGCTCGGCCCCACCCATGGGCACTGTCGAGCTGTCCCGCCTGTGGATCGGGGCGAGCGAGCCCCCCGCGTGGATCGCGGCGACGGGCCCCACGCGTGGATCGGGGCCAACGGGCCCCCGCGTGGACCGGGGTCAACGAGCCCCCCGCGCGGACCGAGGCCAACAGGCCCCCACGTGGACCGGGGCCAACGGGCCCCTCGCGTGGATCGGGTCGAGCGGTCCAGCGTGGGTCGGGGCGAAATGCCCACCTGTGCGACGAGCGAGCGGCCCACGCGTGGGTCGGGGGCGAGCGGCCCATGGGTAGGGCAGGCCAGCCATCGACACGCCCTTAACCGGCCCGCCCACGGGCGGCCCAGCCGCACGCACCGCTTCCCGATTTTGGTGTAGATCTTGGACAGTTTCCGTTCGGCGGGCGGGCTCAACCGGTGGTTGCAACACCGAGTAGCTGGGCCATTTTCTCACCGGGGGTGGCCCAGCCGAGGGTCATGCGGGGGCGGTCGTTGAGT
>NZ_JBEZFG010000009.1:271112-355346 GCF_040649315.1 Micromonospora sp. NPDC049004 | reverse complement strand
GCCCCGGCTGGCCGCCGGCGCCCGCGCCGACCGTGCCGGAGCCGCCGGGCGCCGGGGGCACGCTGGTCGGCGCGGCGAATGCCACGCCGACGCCCACCCCGCCCGGCGGTACGACCTGGCGGCGGGCCCGGTGGGTGGTGCTCGGCGCGGTGCTCGCCCTGGCCGGGGTCGCCACCGCGGCCACGCTCTACCTGCTGCGGGACCGCTACCCGGACCTGGAGTTCGGAACGCTGCGCGAGCTGTCGAGGGTGCCGGCCGGCGCCGAGCGGCCCGGCGGCATGTGGACAGCGGTGCTCGGCGACCGGGCCTACCTCGGGTACCCGCTGCCGGACGACCGGCTGGAGGTGATCGCCGTCGACACCGGCACCGGCGACGAGCTGTGGCGCCGGCAGACCGGTGTCACCGCCGACGACTGGGCCGGCCTGGTGGCCGTACCGGGGGCGGTCGCGGTCCTCGCCGACGCGCCGGGCGACAGCACGCCGCGTGAACTGGCCGTCCTGGACGCCCGCTCCGGCGCCCAGCGCTGGCACCGGGCGGTCCGCGGTGACGACGACGTCTACTTCTCCGACGACACCGCAGTGCTGGTGGACCGGGCCGCCGGGCGACTGGTCGGCCTGAAGCTGGGCGACGGCACCGACAAGTGGAACAGGCCCAACCCGCGTGACCAGTACGGCGGCGCGCGTACCGTCGTCCGGCCGGTGGGCACCGACGAGGCGGCGGGTGGGCCGGCGTACCTCGACGGCGGCGCCCGCGACCCGTGGACGGGCAAGGGGCGACGGCTCGTGCAGATCGGGGCGGACCGGTCGGCGCGGCTGCTCGACATGTCCTCCGGCTCGGTGCTGCGCGAGTGGGGCAACGTCGCCGACCTCGACGACCTGGTGGTGGCGCACGAGGACCGCCTGTACGTGGCCCCAACCGACGGCGGGTACCAGGTGCTGGCGTACGACCTGGGTTCCGACGCGGCGCCGGTGGTCCTCTACCGGGCCGGGAACGCGGAGTACCGGCCGAAGGCGCTGGTGGCCTGCGGCGAGCGGCGGGCCTGCCTGGTGCAGGTGCGCAACAGCGAGGCCGAGCGCACCGAGGTGGTCGCGGCGACCGAGGGGAAGCCGGCGATCTCCTGGTCGGCGCCGGGCGCGACAGGTCTGGTCCCGGTCGGCGAGCAGGTGCTGACCCAACGGGAGTACCCGAAGGCGACAGTCACCCTCTTCGACGCCGCCGGCAAGGCGGTGCTGACCGACCGACCCGGCGTGGCGGCCCGACTGGACGCCGGCAACCTGCTCGTCTTCGCCGAGCCGACCAGCACGGTGGCGGACAACCGCAGCGTGGCCGGCGTGTGGGCCGAGTCGGGCGACGTCGACGAGTTGGGCCAGCTCGTCGACGTGCGCAGCGCGTCCTGCTCGTGGAACACCCGGGTGATCGCGTGCGGGGCGGACAAGGACTTCGTGCTGTACCGGTTCACCGACGACTGACCGCCCGCGGGACGGCGGTCAGGCGCGGACGATGTCGGTGCCGTCGACCCGTACGGGGATCTCGGTGAGCCCCCGGCTGGCGGGCCCGCCCAGGCGGGAGCCGTCGCCGACCGCGAACGTGGAGTTGTGCGCCGGGCAGGTGATCACTCCGTCGCGCGGTGCGCCGACCCGTACGCCCTGGTGGGGGCAGGTCGCGTCGTACGCGGTGAAGGTGCCGGCCTCGGCCTGGACGACCAGGACCCCGTCGACGACAGTGCCGCCGCCGACCGGCACGTCGCCGGTGCGGGCCAGGACGGTGCCCGGGGCGGCAGCCGCCCGGTCGGCCGAGCTGTCGCCGGCACCGCAGGCGCTCAGCAGCCCCGCCGCGCCGAGTGCGCCGGCTCCGGTCAGCAGCGTCCGCCTGCTCAGGCACCAGCGCTTGTCGCGGAGGAACTCCTGTCCGTCGTACACCCTCGTCACCTCTCTCGTCGGCGGCCCGGACGCCCGGGCGGCGTCGCCGGTGGTCGGCGGCGGTGTGGCCGGGCGGGTCCGATGGTCGCGGGCCCAGCCTGCCGCACGCGCCTGAACGTGCGGTGGGACGAACCTGGATGGTGACTGGGTGCACAGCGGGCCGTCGACGACGGCCCTTAGGATGCTCCGGTGATTCTTCGGGGTACGGTCCGCGCCGATCGTCCGCTGGTGGTGCTCGCGGTGGGGGAGGAGGCCCGCTACCTGCCGCCCGACCTGCCGGTGCTGCTCACCGGCATGGGCAAGGTCAACGCCGCCAGCGCGGTCGCGGCGATGCTGGCCGCGGGCCCGCGTCCCAGCCTGCTGCTCAATCTGGGCACGGCCGGGGCGCTGCGCCAGGGGTGGGCGGGCATCCACGAGGTCGCCACCGTGCTGCAACACGACCTGGACACCGACCTGCTGCGCACGCTCACCGGCGAGACCTACGGGGCGCCGCTGGCCCTGGCCGCCGAGGGGGCGGTGCTGGCCACCGGCGACACGTTCGTGGCCGACGACGACGCGCGGGACCGGTTGGCCCAGCGTGCCGACCTGGTCGACATGGAGGGGTACGCGGTGGCCTGGGCCGCCGCCCAGGCCGGTGTGCCCTGCCGGCTGATCAAGCAGGTCAGCGACGAGGCGGGCGACGGCGCTGCCCGCACGTGGCGGGAGTCGGTGGACGCCTGCGCCCGGGACCTCGCCGACTGGGCCGGTCGGCACCTCGCCTGACCGACGAGGGTCGTCCGGCCCGGCGGGTCATCGTGGTCGGAGCCCGCGCGTGGTTTCCCGGTCGCCGGCACCGGGGATCAGGACGTGCCCGGCCAGCGCGAGGGCCACGATCGCGGTGACCAGCACCGGTGGCCAGCCGCCGGCCCAGGGCAGCAGCAACAGGGGCAGCAGTTGCGTCGCCACTCGCCGCCACGGCACGTGTGAGGACAGCAGGTAGGTGAACAGCGCGCGGCCGAGCACGAACACCAGCGGTCCGCCGATGATCAGCATCAGCCACCGTGCCGGGGTCGGTCCGGTCGGCCGGTCGACGACCAGGTCGAAGGAGGCCGCCGTGACGGCCACGCCGACCAGCAGCACCAGATGGGTGTACGGAGCGATCCGGGTGGACCTGCCGGGCACCGACGCGGCAGCGGTCTCGAGCAACTCGCCGGCTCGGAAGACGTAGATCTGCCAGAGCAGCAGCATGATGGCGAACGCGCAGAGCAGCGAGGTGACCCGGAGGCGGTCGAATTCGCTGCGACTGACCTCCAGGGTGGGCACCAGGATGATGTCGCCGAGGGCCAGGATGACGAACTGCTGGTACCGCTCGCCCAGGTGTGCCGTGGTCCGGTTGTACTGGTCGAGCGGCACCCGGCCGAGCCGCGGTGTGGGATAGCGCGCCGCCGCGGAGAGCAGGTCGATCGCGATCGCGATGATCCAGATCCACCACCGCGCGGTTTCCGCCAGCGCGCCGATGATCCAGAGGACACCGGACACCAGGAACCAGAACAGGAACCGGGTGGCGCGCGCCATGGCCGCGTGGTGCTGCTGCCGGTACAACGTGCTGACCAGGACGATGCCGCGTACCACGTGGGTGCCGACGTAGGCGAGCGCGAAGACCATCGCCTGCCCGGTGGTGATCATCGGCAGCGATGCCGCCATCCCCACCGAGCCGACCATGGCGATCATCAGGATGGCCTGGATGGGGCGCTGCTGCGGGTCGTAGAACTCGGTGGTGGTGGTGGTGACCGACCAGGTCCACCAGATGGCCGTCAGCATCAGCAACGCCGCGCCGCTGTGGGCCCAGGACTCCTGGTCGGCGAGGAGCTTCGAGGTCTGCGCGAGCGCGGCCACGAAGACCACGTCGAAGAGCAGTTCCAGCAGCGTGGCCCGGGTCGACCCGTCCAGCCGGCGTACCAGCGCCCCGGTGCCTCCGGTGGTCATGCCCGGCCTCCCGCCGTGTCTTCGAGGATTATCGGCGGCCTTGGCGCGGGTCGTCCCGGGATCGGCGATTCCCACCGGTCGGGGAAGAGGACGACCGGAGGTTGCCTCGGCGTCGGACGCCGGGCGATGCTTTACCGCATCCATCAATCTCGATCTCTTCGGAGGTTCGGATGCGCCGCTCCCCGTTGGTCGCCCTCGTCCTGACCGTCCTGCTGCTCGTCGCGCCCGGCGCGGCGCAGGCTGCCGTCCCCGACCGGGCCGCCGCGCCCGCCGCCGACCCGGCCGCCCTGCTGACCGGGGTACGCACCGCGGGCACCGCCTGGGGCCTCGACCCCGCAACCGGCCGGATGACAGTCACCGTCGACGACACCGTGGCCCCCGGCGAGCTGACCGTGCTGCGGGCGGTGGCCGACCGGGCCGGTGCGCTGCTGCGCCACGAGCCCGGAACGCTGCGTCCCCTGATCGCCGGTGGGCAGGGCATCTACGGCGGCGGCGCGCGCTGCTCGCTCGGCGCGAACGCGCGCAGCGGCAGCACCTACTACGTGATCACCGCCGGCCACTGCACCACCGCCGCCGCCACCTGGTACGCCGACAGCGCGCAGACCACGGTCCTCGGCACCCGTACCGCCACCAGCTATCCCGGCGACGACTACGGGCTGATCCGCTACACCGGCCGGATCGCCCACCCGAGCGCCGTCTACACCTATCCCGGGCTGCTCACCATCAACGGCCCCGGCACCGCGTACGTCGGTCAGGCGGTGTGCCGCAGCGGCGTCACGACCGGGGTCCGCTGCGGCAGCGTCACCGGCCTCAACCAGACCGTCAACTACGCCACCGGCGTGATCTACGGCCTGATCCGCACGAACATCTGCGCCGAGGCGGGGGACAGCGGCGGCCCGCTGTACGTGGCGTCCACCGGCACCATCCTCGGCATCCTCTCCGGGGGCAGCGGCAACTGCACCTCCGGCGGCACCACCTACTACCAGCCCATCGCCGAGGTGCTGGCCGCGTACGGGCTGACCCTGCCCTGACCTGCGTTGCGCTCAGCGCAACGGGTTGCTCGGCTGGCACAACGCGCCTAGGCTCGGCGGCGCCCCGGACCCTTCCCCGAGGACGTGTGCCGCCATGTCGAGCAAGCCCCGACCCGACCCCGCTGCCGCCCCGGCCGGCTCCCCGCCGGCCGAGGTCGTCACGGTGGGGGAGACCATGGTCGTGCTGTGCCCACCGCCGGGCGAGCCGCTGGAGCACGCCGGGCGGGTCGCCGTCTCGGTCGGCGGCGCGGAGTCCAACGTGGCCGGTTACCTGGCCCGCCTCGACCACCGGACGACCTGGGTGAGCCGCGTCGGCGACGACCCCTTCGGCCGAGCCGTCGTCCGACACGTCGCCGACGCCGGCGTCCGCGTCGACCTGGTGGGTGTGGACCCGGCCGCCCCGACCGGCCTCTACCTCAAGGATCCGGGCCCGACGAGCACCGCCGTGCACTACTACCGGGCGGGCTCGGCCGCGTCCCGGATGGACGCGAGCGCGCTGGCCGACCCACGGCTGGCCGGCGCGCGGGTGCTGCACCTGTCCGGGATCACCCCGGCGCTCTCCGCCTCCTCCCGGGCGCTGGTCGAGCACGCGGTGACCGACCGGCCGCTGCCGGGCGCGCTGGTCAGCTTCGACGTCAACCACCGGGCGCGGCTCTGGCCCGCCGAGCGGGCCGCGCCGGTGCTGCGTGACCTCGCCGACCGCAGCGACCTGGTCTTCGTCGGCCAGGACGAGGCGTACGCCCTCTGGGGCGCCGCCGACGCCGCCGCGGTACGCCGGCTGCTGCCCGGCCCACGGACGGTGGTCGTCAAGGACGGCGCGGTGTGCGCCACCGCCCTGTCCCGCGACGCCGCACCGGTGATCGTCGCGGCGCCCCGCGTGTCGGTGGTGGAACCGGTCGGCGCCGGAGACGCGTTCGCCGCCGGCTACCTGGCCGGGCTGCTGCGCCACCTCGACCCGGAGCGGCGCCTGCGCCTCGGCCACCTCGTCGCCGCGCAGGCGCTGGGCAGTGCCGGCGACAACGCGCCGTTGCCACAGTGGTCCTGGTTTCAGCGGCTGCTCGACGGCCCCTGGTCACCACCCGACCTGACCCGCGTGCCGGCGGAGGGCTGAGGTGTCCGAGGGCGTCGACCGGGCGATGCGCGTGCTCGAACTGCTGGCGCGCGAGCCCGCGCAGCTCGGTGGTGTGGCCGCCGACCTGGGCGTGCACAAGTCCACCGCGCTGCGACTGTTGCAGACCCTCGAGTCGGGCGGCTTCGCCCGCCGCACCGACGGCGGCTGGACTGTGGGCCTGCGACTGATCGACCTCGCGCAGCAGGCACTGGACTCCCTGGACGTACGCGCGGTGGCGCGTCCCCACCTGGCGGCGCTCGGCCGGGACTGCGGGCACACCATCCACCTGGCACAGCTGGTCGACGACGACCTCGTCTACGTGGACAAGATCGAGGCCCGTGGTCAGGTGCGGATGTACTCCCGGATCGGCCGCACCGCGCCCCTGCACGCCAGCGGGGTCGGCAAGGTGGTCCTCGCCTATCGCCCGCAGCTGACCCGGCTGGTCGAGGGCGCCGCGCTGCGGGTGTACACCCCGGCCACCATCTGCGACCCGGCCGCCCTGCGCGCGGAGCTGGCGGCCGTCGCCGAGCAGGGCTGGGCCGCCGACGACGGCGAGTTCGAGCCACTGATCACCTGTGTGGCCGCGCCGGTGCGCCAGGCCGACGGATCGGTCAGCGCGGCGGTGTCGGTGACCGCCCCGACGGTGGTGGCCACCCTCGCCGACCTGCGCCGCCTGCTACCCCGACTGCTGGCCACCACCCAGCAGATCTCCCGTGACCTCGGATGGAGTGGACCATGACCACAGCGGACTTCGCGCACATCTTCGGCGGTGCCCGGGTGATGGCGATCCTGCGCGGCCTGCCGGTCGCCGAGACCGTCCGGCTCGCCGAGCGCGCCTGGGACCTCGGCATCCTCGTGGTGGAGGTGCCGGTGGCCACCCCGGACGCGGTGCCCGCCCTGCGCGCCGCCGTCGAGGCGGGCGCGGCGCGGGGCCGGATCGTCGGCGCCGGCACCGTGCTCGACGCCGAGCAGGTCGCGGCGGCGGCCGACGCGGGCGCAGGCTTCACCGTCGCGCCCGGTCTGGACCTCACGGTCGCCGACGCCGCCGCCGCCCGGGGCCTGCCGCACCTGCCCGGCGTGGCCACCCCCACCGAGGCGCAGCAGGCGCTGCGGCACGGCCTGACCTGGCTCAAGGCGTTCCCCGCGATCTCCCTCGGGCCGGCCTGGTTCCGGGCTATGGCCGGCCCCCTGCCGCAGCTGCGCTTCGTCGCCACGGGCGGCCTGGACGCGGGCAACGCCGCCGCGTTCCTCGACGCGGGCGTACGCGTGGCAGCCGTCGGATCAGCCCTGGCAGACCCGACCCAGCTGGACCAACTGGCCAAACTGACCACCCACCACCCCTGACCCCACCCCTCTCCCTGCGCCGATCTTGCACTTTCTGTCCCCACGAAAGCCGTGAATCGGGATAGATCGACGACAGTAAGTGCAAGATCGGCGGGGAGGGGACGGGGGGAGGGGCGCGGAGGGGGTGGCGGGGTTGCGTCATGGCGTCAACGCGCCTGGGGGCGGCGGGGTACGGGGGGTGGGCGTTGCCGTGATGCTGTGCTGCGTACCGCTCCTCGACACAAAGAGGTCATCGTGGCTCTGTCTTCCAGGCGCCGCCGATCCGGGCTGATCGCCCTCGGTGCCGCCCTCACACTGGCCGCCGGGTTCACCCCACCCGGCACGGGGGCGTCGGCCGCCCCGCCGAACAACCCGGCCCGCCCCGTCGGCCAGCCGCCGGCAGCGCCGGGCCGGGCGTCCACCGTCACCCTGATCACCGGCGACATCGTCACCGTCACGACCGCGGCCGACGGCAGCACCGTCTCGACCGTCCGCCGGCCGGACGGCAGCACGCCGACCTTCCACCGTACGGTGCTCGACGGCGACACCTACGTCTACCCGGACGCCGCGCTGCCGTACGTCACGGGCGGTCTGCTGGACCGCAAACTGTTCAACGTCACCGACCTCATCGCCGACGGGTACGACGACGCGCACTCGGACGCGTTGCCGCTGATCGTGACGCTCACCGACGCCGCGGCCCGCGCCCGCACCCGGCCCACCGTGGACGGTGCCGAGCTGGTCCGGCCGCTGGACAGTGTGCGGGGCGCCGCGCTGACCCGCCCGCGTGGCACCGCCGAGAAGTTCTGGGGCGCGCTCACCACCGGCACGGCCCGCCGCGCCGGTGCCGCCCCGACGCTCGCGGGCGGCATCGCCAAGGTCTGGCTGGACGGCCGGGTGCACGCCGACCTCGCCGAGTCCACCGCGCAGATCGGTGCGCCGGCCGTCTGGGCCGGGGGCAACACCGCCGCCGGTGTCGACGTCGCGGTGCTCGACTCCGGCGCGGACGCCGAGCACCCGGACCTGGCCGGGCAGATCACCGCGTCGAGCAGCTTCGTGCCCGAGGAGCCCGACATCCTCGACTACAAGGGACACGGGACGCACGTCGCGTCGACGATCGCCGGGACCGGCGCCGCGTCCGGTGGTGTCGAGCGGGGCGTCGCTCCCGGCGCCCGGCTGCACGTCGGCAAGGTGCTCAACAGCGAGGGCAGCGGGCAGGACTCGTGGATCATCGCCGGCATGGAGTGGGCCGCCCGTGAGCAGAAGGCCCGGGTCGTCAGCATGAGCCTGGGCGGTGAGGCCACCGACGGCAGCGACCCGATGAGCCAGGCGGTCGACCGCCTCAGCGCCGAGACCGGCGCGCTCTTCGTGATCGCCGCCGGCAACAGCGGCCCGGCGAGCATCGGCAGCCCGGGCGCGGCGAACTCCGCGCTCACCGTGGGCGCCGTCGACTCCACCGACCACCTCGCCGACTTCTCCAGCCAGGGTCCGCGCGCCGGTGACGGTGGGCTCAAGCCCGAGATCACCGCGCCCGGCGTGGACATCCTGGCCGCCCGCTCCCACCAGGTACGCGGGTCCGGGGACTACACGCTGATGAGCGGCACGTCGATGGCGACGCCGCACGTGGCGGGCACGGCCGCGCTGGTCGCCGCCGCACACCCCGACTGGACCGGTCAGCGCATCAAGGAGGCGCTGGTCAGCACCGTCAAGGCCACCCCGGACTACACCCCGTACCAGGCCGGCGCGGGCCGGGTGGACGCGGTCGCCGCCGTGCACGCCACCGTCTTCGCCACGCCGAGCGCCTACTCCGGCTTCCAGGCGTGGCCGCAGCAGCCCGGCGGGACTGTCGACCGGACGGTCACCTACACCAACACCGCCAGCACGCCGATCACGCTGACGTTGTCCGTCGACGCGCCGACCGCGCCGGCCGGCCTCTTCGCCCTGTCGGCCGACACGGTCACCGTGCCCGCCGCCGGCACCGCGACGGTGACGCTCACCGCGGCGTACGACCGGCTGCCGGTCGAGAAGCAGGTCAGTGGCGCGATCATCGCCACCGACGGTGCCGGTACGGTGCGCGGTCGCACCCTGATCGGGGCGGGCAAGGAGGGCCAGCGGCAGAACCTGACGCTTGTCGCGAAGGACCGGGACGGCAAGCCGCTCGCCGGCAAGGTCATCCTCACCACCGACGGCCTGTTCACCGCCGTTGACCTGCCCGAGAGCGGCACCGCGACGCTGCGGCTGCCGGTGGCGAACTGGTCCGGTTGGCTCACCACCGACGTGCGCGGTGTGCACGGGCCGCGCTCCAAGGGCATGGCGATGCTCGGCTTCACCGACGTCAACCTGAACACCGACCGCACCGTCACCCTGGACGCGCGGGCCGCCCGCCAGGTGCGCGCCGAGGTGCCGCAGGAGGCCACCGCCACCGCGCTGCGGATGGACATCCACCGGTCCACCGCGAACGGCCTCACCGAGAGCCAGGTGCTGCCCGACGACTCGTACGACAGCATGTGGGCGCTGCCGACGGGCCGCGCCGTCACCGACGGCGAGTTCGAGTTCGGCGCCCGGTGGCGGCTGGAACAGCCGGCGCTGACCGTGGCGGCCGGCGGCCGGTCGTACGACGATCTGCTGGTCAAGCGGGCGACCCCCGCACTGCCGGCGGGTCGCCGCCAGATGGACGCGGTGTACGTCGCCGACGCGTCGGCGGCCGGGCTGGCGAAGCACCCCGTCCGGGACCGGGCGGTGGTTGTCCGGCGCAGCGACACCGTGGACATCGCCGCCCGGGCGCAGGCCGCCGCGGCGGCCGGGGCGACGCTGCTGCTGGTGGTCAACGACGGCGTCGGCCGGCTCCAACCGTGGGACGAGGCGGCGTGGAGCCCGGAGAGCCCGGCCCCGGTGACCGTGGCGACGCTCGGCGCCGACGAGGGCGACCAGCTCATCGCGGCGCTGGGGCGCGGCCCGGTGCGGCTGACCGTCGACTCGCACCCGGAGACGACCTACCTGTACGACGTGGCGCACCACTGGAGCGGCGCGGCGCCGGCCGACCCCACCTACCGGCCGACGAAGCGGCAACTGGCCCGGGTCGACGTGGAGTTCCGCAACTACCGGCAGGGCAAGGCGCTGGAGTTCCGCACCGACGTCTGGCGGGGTTGGGCGTCGAGCAACCAGGAGCCCGCTCCGGCGCAGGGCCGGCGGACCGACTGGGTGAGCGCCGACCAGCGGTGGGTCGACGACGCGTTCATCGCCGGTGAGACCGGCCAGCACCTGATGGCGGTGGCCACCTACCCGGCGGACCGGTCGAGTCGGGTCGAGTGGTTCGGGCCGATCCAGCGGCCCCGGATGGGCGGGGGTTACGTGCCGGTCCGGTACCTGGACACCGTCTACCTGCCCGCGCCCGGCTGGGGCGACGGTGGTGGGCACATCGGTGAGGCGTACGCCAACTTCGACATGGTCAACCGGACCACCCTCTACCAGGGCGACAAGGAGCTGAACTGGGGTAACGCCGAGTACCTGCAGGTGGGCGGTCTGCCCGCGCAGCGGCTGCCGTACCGGTTGGTGGTGGAGAACGACAGGGCGGCGTGGACCAACCCGTACTCCCGGCAGACCCGCACCGAGTGGGGCTTTCGCTCGGCGGCCACCGGCGCGGAGTCCTCGGAGGTGCTGCCGATGATCCAGCTGGACTACCAGGTGGCCATCGACCGCGACGGTACGGCGTCGCGGCGGGTGCCGCTCACCGTGGTCGCCTCCCACCTGCCCGGGGTGTCGGGCACGGTGGGTCCGGTGACCGTCGAGGTGTCCTACGACGACGGCAGGACCTGGCAGAAGCCGCGGCTCACCCGCCACGGCGACGGTTGGCGTACCACCCTGGACGCCCCGGCGAAGGCCCGCTTCGTGAGCCTGCGGACCAGCGCGCGGGACACGGCCGGCAACACCGTGAGCCAGAGCATCACCCGGGCGTTCGGTCTGCGGTGAGGGCGGCTGGCCGCCGGTCGGGGTGCCGCACGCATCCCGGTCGGCGGCCGGCGTCGTCGCGGGCTCAGTCGGCGGTGTGGCTCAGTCGGCGGCGGTGTGGCTCAGCCGGTGCCCTCCGGGCGGTCGAGGAAGTGCAGCCGCGCCTGCTTCTCGGGCAGGTCGATCACCGGGCCGGCCCGGAACCCGCTGCGCAGGAGCCGCCGCAGCATCCGGTCGTTGCGGACGTCCGGTTCCATCACGACCCGCAGTCGGGTCGGGTCGGTGAAGACGAACTCCAGGATCGCGCCGAACAACGCGCCGGTGAAACCCCGCTCGACGCTTCCCGGGGGCCCGACGAGCAGGTGGACGCCGATGTCTCCGGGGCGCACCTCGTAGCACCCGCCGACCGGATCGGCTCCCGGCTCGTACGTCTGCACCAGCGCCGCCGGCACGCCGTCGCGGTGCGCCAGGTACGCGTGATGCGTGGTGAGCGAATCCAGGTACGCGTAGATCTCCCGCACCCGCTCGCGGCTGGCCTCGCGCATTCCCCAGAACCGGGCCCGCTCGGTCGTGACCCAGCCGTGCAGCAGGTCGGCGTCCTCGTCCGGGCGCACCGGGCGGATGGTGACCACCCCGAACCCGGGGACGTCGCGCCGGTGGTGCTGACCGTCAGTGCTCATCGGTCTCCTCGGTGAGGCGGTCCCAGTCCGTGGTGACCGGCAGCAGTTCGCCGGCCAGCCACGCGGGCTGCTGGTCGTCGTGGTGCGGATCGCCGGGCACGCCGCTGGCGCCCAGCGGGACCACCCAGCGGCTGTCCTGGCGGCGGGCCAGGTCCCAGACGAACCGCGCGGCCGGCCCCCGGAAGCACGCGTGGGTGACCCCGGGCACGCTGGAGGTGGCCAGCACGCAGTCGTGGTCGCCGTCGAGGCGGGGACCGGGTGTCGCGTCCGGGTCGGGCAGCGCCCGCCAGGCCGCCAGCCGGTGCAGGTCACCCCAGGGCACCGGGCCGGCCGCCGCGGCGGCGACCTCCTCGGCCGCCGCGCGTACCTCCGCCGCCGGGTCCACGCCGGGCAGCGACCTGCCGGCGAGCAGGTGCTCCAGCGCGTAGCCGACCCGCGGCGTCAGCGCCAACCAGGGCGCGAACACCTCGGGGTACGCGGGCGGCTCGGCCAGCGTGGCCAGGGCCGGGTGGGCGGCGATCCGCCGGACGACAGCGGCCCGCAGGAGGGCGAACTCCGCCGCGTCGGTGCTGTCGGCGCTCATCCGGCGGTCCCAGCGCAGCAGCCGGTCGCGCAGCGCGGCGGCGGCGGGGCCGAGCCCTCCCAGCCCGTCGAGCACCGCGAGCAGCGGTCCGGCCGACCCGAGGTGCGTGTCGGTGTGCACGGCGGGCATCTGCGCGGCCGTCCAGTCCCGGCCCGCGTCGAGCAGCTCGGTGATCCGGCGCGCGCGGTGCCCGGCGGCGAACTCGACGCCGAGCGGCGCCGCCAGCCCCCGCTCGTTGGCCATCACCGCCCGGCCGGTCACCTCGGCGCGGGGCATCGGCGCGTGCCAGCCGCGCCAGGCGTACGCGGCCTCCCAGGCCGGGACCACCCGGCGGCAGTTGTCCGGGTGCCGCAGCGGCACCACCCCGGCGACCCGGTGCAGCAGCCCGCCGGCGGTGTCCGCCGCCTGCACCACGTTGACCGGCTCCACCCAGTGCCGCAGGGCGTTGTCCACATCGGACACGGTGCGGGCACGCAGGAGCTCCGGTAGCGCTGCGAACCCCAGCTCGCCGCGCACCCGGGGCGGGTAGCGCAGGCTCACCGCCGTCTCGTCGTCCGGCCCGCCGGCGATCACCGGCCCCCGGTCGGTCTCCACCACCTCCACCTGGACCGGGTCCGCGCCGGCCACCTCGATCGTCTCGACGTGGACGTGCGCCTCGCGCCAGCCGTCCGGGCCGAACGCCTGCACCCCGGTGTCGTGCCGGCGCAGCCGCTCGGCGTAGACGTCCTGGTAGTCGGCCATGGCGTTCGTGATCGCCCACGCCACCGCCTGGGTGTGGCCGAAGTGCGCGATGCCCGGGACGCCGGGCACGGCCAGGCCGACCACGTCGTACTCCGGGCAGGCCAGCCGGATCTGCTGGTAGACGCCCGGGTCCTCCAGAATCCGGTGTGGGTCGCCGGCGAGCAGCGCGGCGCCGGTGGCGGTGCGGGAACCGGCGAGCAGCCAGCCGTTGCTGCCGGCGACGGCCGGCCCGTCGGTGGCGAACACCTCGACCGCCGCCGGGCCGAGGCACCGTGCGACGTGCTCGCGCCAGAGCTTGCCGGGGAACCCCGCGAACAGGATGTGGTGCCCCAGCCACACCGCGAGCGGCGTCCACGGTTCCCACCGGCCCGGGGTCAGCCCGGTGGCGGCGAACTCCGGCGCGCGGGCCGCCCCGGCGGCGAGGCCGGCGTTCACCCCGTCCACGTACGCGCCCACCCACTCGGCGGTCGCCGCGTCCAGGTTGGCGTGGCAGCGGCGGGCGGTGTCGTCAAGCCGGACCTGGCGGGCGAACCGGTCCCAGGCGAGCGCGTCGACGCCGAGGAAGGCCGCGCTGGTGCCCGCCGACCGGTGCCGCTCCACCTCGATCTGCCACGCCCGGTCGTACGCGGTCACCCGACCCTGTGCCGTCGCGAGGGCGAGCGGGTCGTCGGCGCGTACGTGCGGCACGCCCCACCTGTCGCGAAAGAGCCGCGTGCTCATGCCGGCTCGGTCGCGCGTCGACGGGCTGCGGGGACGACAAGCGGGGTGCCCGTCTCCGGGTCGTCGATGACCCGGCAGGGCAGCCCGAACACGTCGGCCACCAGATCGGCGGTGACCACCTCGCGGGGATCGCCGGCGGCCACCACCCGCCCGTCACGCATCGCGATGAGGTGGGTGGCGTACCGGGCGGCGTGGTTGAGGTCGTGCAGCACCGCGACCAGCGTACGGCCCTGCTCCTCGTGCAGCCGGGCGCACAGGTCCAGGATCTCGATCTGGTGGGCGATGTCGAGGTACGTGGTCGGCTCGTCGAGCAGCAGCAGTGGTGTCTGCTGGGCCAGTGCCATGGCGATCCAGACGCGCTGGCGTTGGCCGCCGGACAGCTCGTCCACCGGCCGGTCGGCGAGGTCGGCGACCCCGGTGGCGGCCATCGACTCGTCGACGATCCGTTCGTCCTCGCGCGACCACTGCCGCAGCAGACCCTGGTGGGGGTAGCGGCCCCGGGCGACCAGTTCGGCGACGCCGATCCCGTCCGGCGCGATCGACGACTGCGGCAGCAGGCCGAGGGTGCGGGCGACAGTGCGGGCGGGCTGGTCGTGGATGTCCCGACCGTCCAGCAGCACCGCGCCGGCGCTCGGGCGCAGCATCCGCGACAGCGCGCGCAGCAGCGTCGACTTGCCGCACGCGTTCGGTCCGATGATCACCGTGAACGACCGGTCGGGCACCGCCACGGTCAGATCCTCGGAGATGGTGCGCCGGTCGTAGGCGAGAGTCAGCGCGGTGCCGCCGAGGCGGGATGTCATGGGGGCTCCTTCGAAAGGGGTGTTCACAGCCGGCCCGCCCGGCGTTCGACGGCCAACAGCCAGACCAGGTAGCCGCCGCCGAGCACTCCGGTCACCACGCCGACCGGCAGTTGGTGTCCGCTGAACGCGCGTTGGGCCAGCAGGTCGGCGCCGACCAGCAGGGCCGAGCCGACCGCCATCGAGGGCAGCAGGTTCGGGCCGGGCGCCCGGGTCAGCCGCTTGGCCACGTGCGGCGCGACGAGCGCCACGAACGACACCGGGCCGGCGGCCGCCGCCGCGAACGAGACCAGCAGCACTGCCGCGGCGAGCAGCACCAGGCGCAGCCGGCGGACCGGCACGCCGAGCGCGTTGGCCGTGTCGTCGCCCAGCTCCATCATCCGTAGCGCCGGGGCGCAGGCGACGAGCAGCAGCGGCGCCAGCACTGCGGTGACGGCGAGCAGCGGCCCGGCGTTGGCCCAGCCCCGCCCGTCCAGGCTGCCGGTGAGCCAGAGCACCGCGCGGGCGGCGTCCATCAGCGGGGCCCGGGTCAGCAGGTAGCCGTTGACGCCGGTGAGGATCGCGGCGACGCCGATGCCGACCAGGACGAGCCGGTAGCCGTGCACGCCGCGTCGCCAGGCGAGCGCGTAGATCAGCAGGCCGGTGGCGAGCCCGCCGACGACCGCGGCGCCGGCCAGGGCCAGGCTGCCGCCGCCCAGGACGACCACCACCAGCGCGCCGGTCGACGCGCCCTGGGTGAAACCGAGGATGTCCGGGCTGCCCAGCGGGTTGCGGACCAGCGACTGGAAGACCGTGCCGCCCAGCGCCAGCGCGGCGCCGACCAGCAGGGCGGTGACCAGCCGGGGCAGGCGCAGCTCGGTCACGATGAACTGCTCCGCCGCGCTGCCGCCGCCGGTCAGGGTGCGCAGCACGTCGGTCGGGCCCATCGGATAGTCGCCGCTGCCTATCGCGACCAGACCGAGGCCGGCGGCGAGCACCGCCGCGCCGACGCCGACGGCCAGGGCGCGGGGGCGGAACCGGACCGACAACCCACCGGGGGTACGGATCACGGTCACGTCACCGCTCCACTTCGCCGCGCGGGACTGCTGGTGCGCGCGCTCACGGGTGCGCCACCCGTCCCCGGGTGACCAGCCACAGAAAGAGCGGGCCGCCCAGCACTGCGGTGACCATGCCGACCTGGAGTTCGCCGGGGCGGCCGAGCACCCGGCCCAGCACGTCGGCGCCGAGCAGCAGCACCGGCGCGAGCACCGCGCAGTACGGCAGCAGCCAGCGCAGGTCGGGCCCGGTCAGCGCGCGTACCAGGTGGGGCACCAGCAGGCCGACGAAGACGATCGGGCCGCAGGCCGCGGTCGCCGCGCCGCAGAGCAGGGTGACCGCGACGATCACTGCGGCCCGGATCAGGGCCGGTCGGGCGCCCAGGGCCCGGGCCGCGTCGTCGCCGAGCGCGAGGGCGTTCAGCGGACGGGCCGCGCCGAGCGCGACGAGCAGGCCGACCAGGATGAACGGCGCCACCCGGGTCACGGTCGCGGAGTCCGCGCTGGCCAGCGAACCGACCGTCCAGAACCGCAGCCGGTCCAGCGAGGCGGTGTCCAGCAGCATGACCGCGCTCACGAACGAGTACAGGGTGGCGTTGAGCGCCGCGCCGGCCAGCGCGAGGCGGGCCGGGGTGGCGCCGCGCCCGCCGCCCACGGCGTAGACCAGCGCGGTGACCACTGCGGCGCCGAGCAGCGCGAACCAGACGTACCCGCCGATGGCGGTGACGCCCAGGAAGGCGGCGGTGGCCACGGCGGCGGACGCGCCCGCGTTGATACCGAGCAGCCCGGGGTCGGCGAGGGGGTTGCGGGTGAGGGCCTGCATCACGGCGCCGGCCACTCCGAGCGCCGTGCCGGCGAGCAGCCCGAGCAGGGTGCGGGGCAGGCGCATCCGGTGCACCACCGCGTACTCGGCGGCGTCGCGGTGCAGCAACCCGGACCAGACGTCGGCGAGCGGCAACGACTTCGCGCCGACCGCGATGCTGAGCACCAGGATCACGCCGAGCAGCGCGACGGCGCCGAGCAGGCCGGCGGCGCGGGCCGCCCGGTGTCGCTTGGGGTGAGGAGCCGTCGACCGGTCCGGCACGGAGGGTGCCGGTGCGGTGACGGTGGGTGTGGCGTCCAGTGTGGGCTCCGGAGGTGTGGCGACACGGCGAACCGCTGTTGACAACAAGCGAGGTTAGGCTAACCTAACCCCGCTGTCCCGGTCGACCCCGACCTTCCCTTGATCGAAAGACGACACCATGCCCGATGCACTCTCCGCCCGTCGCCTCTCTCGTCGTGGCCTGCTGGCCGCCGGCGGTGCCGCCACGCTGGCCGCGCTGCTCGCCGGCTGCGGCAAGGATGACGCCGCCAAGCCCGCTGGCAACAGCAACGCTGGCGGCCCCTGGTCGTTCACCGACGACCGCAACAAGAAGATCGAGGCGGCGGCCCGCCCGACGCGCGTGGTGGCCTTCACGGGAGTGGCGGCAGCACTGGTCGACTTCGGTCTCGACAAGCAGCTTGTCGGGGTGTTCGGGGAGACCAAGCGGGCCGACGGCACCGCCGACCCGCAGGCCGGCGACCTGAACATCGAGGGTGTCGAGATCCTCGGCAACGTGTGGGGTGAGTTCAGCCTGGAGAAGTACGCGGCCCTGCGCCCCGACCTGCTCGTCACCCACATGTACGACCCGGACGCCCTCTGGTACGTGCCGGACGAGAGCAAGGACAAGATCCTGCCGCTCGCGCCCAGCGTGGCGGTCACCACCGCCCGGGTGCCGATGACCAAGCCCATCGAGCGGTACGCCGCCCTGGCGCAGTCGCTCGGCGCCGACCTCTCGGCCAAGAAGGTCACCGACGCGAAGACCCGCTTCGACGCCGCCGCCGACGCCGTCCGCCAGGCCGTCAAGGCCAACCCGGGCATCAAGGTGATGGCCTGCTCCGGCAGCCCCGACCTGTTCTACGTCTCCAACCCCAAGATCAGCACCGACCTCATGTACTTCGCCGAGCTGGGCGTCGACATCGTGGTCCCCACCAAGCTCGAGGCCGGCGACTACTTCGAGGCGCTCAGCTGGGAGAACGCCGGCAAGTTCCCCGCCGACCTGATCCTGCTGGACAACCGCAGCACCGCCCTGCAACCCAAGGACCTCACCGCCAAGCCGACCTGGCAGCAGCTGGCCGCCGTACGGGCCAACCAGGTGACCCAGTGGGACGCGGTGCCCCGCTTCTCGTACGCCGGCGCCGCGCCGCTGCTGGAGAACCTCGCCACCGCCATCCGGAACGCGAAGAAGGTCAGCTGACGCCATGAGTACCAGCACCGTCGAACCCGTCGCCCTGCAGTACCGCTTCTTCGCCGCGCACGTCGTGCGGGCCCGACAGGTCGGCGCCTCGCTGATCCGGGTCACCTTCGGCGGCGCGGAGCTGACCGGCTTCGCCGGCGGCGGCCGGGACCAGAGCGTCTCGCTGTTCCTGCCGCAACCCGGGCAGGACGCCCCGGTCGTCCCGGTCGAGCGGGGCGAGGACTGGTTCGGCGCGTGGCGGGCCCTCCCGCCGGACGTCCGGGCGGTCATGCGCTCGTACACCATCCGGGAGCACCGCCCGGCGGCCGGCGAGGTGGACATCGACTTCGTCGGCCACGGCGGCACCGGTCCCGCCTCCCGGTGGGCCAGCCTGGCGGGGTTCGGTGACCGGGTGCTGCTGCTCGGCCCGGCGGTGTACGACAACCGCAGCGTCTGCTTCCGCCCGCCGGACGACACCGACCTCGTGGTGCTGGCGGCCGACGAGACCGCGTTGCCGGCCACCGCCGGGATCCTGGCCTGGCTGCCCGCCGGCACCCGGGTGCGTGCCTGGATCGAGGTCCCGGACGCCGCGGACATCACCGACCTGCCCACCGAGGCCGCCGCGGAGATCCGCTGGATCGTGCGCGGCAGCACCGCACCCGGCAGTGACCTGCTGGTCAGCGCGCTGCGCGCCGCGCGGCTGCCCGCCGGCACCCCGTACGCCTGGATCGCCGGCGAGTCCGGCGCGGTGCGGGCGCTGCGCCGGCACCTGGTCGGCGAGCGCGGCTTCGACCGTCGACGGGTGACCTTCGCCGGCTACTGGCGGCGCGGGCGGTCCGAGGAGGACCTGCGCGCCGAGGCGCTGGCCGGCGCCACCGCCTGAGTAGCGACTCACCACACACGCAGCACGGCCCCCGGCGCGGACGCGCCGGGGGAGGGTTCCGGCTGCCCATCGTCGAGAACGTGGAGGACATCTTCGTGACCGTGCCGACGTACCCCGTCGAGACCGACCCGCCCGTGCCGGCCGGGGCGCAAGCCGCCGCACCACCGGTGCCGACCGGCGCGCTGCCCGCGGCCCGGGCGCAGCTGCTGCACGACGGCTCGGTCGAGCAGTACCGGCGGGCGATCGCCGACGGCGTCGACCGCGTCGCCCGCCGGGTCGCCACCGTGGACCGGCCCGTCACCGGCATCGCTCCGGCCGAGCTGGCCTCCCTCGTGAGCACCGTCGACCTGGACCAGCCCCTGGGCGACGCCGGCGCGGCCCTGGACGAGCTGGAGGACGTCTACCTGCGCGACGCCGTCTGGTTCCACCACCCGCGCTACCTGGCCCACCTCAACTGCCCGGTGGTCATCCCGGCACTGCTCGGCGAGGCGGTGCTGAGCGCGGTGAACTCCTCCCTGGACACCTGGGACCAGAGCGCCGGCGCCACGCTCATCGAACGTCGACTGATCGACTGGACCGCCGCCCGGGTCGGCCTCGGCCCGGACGCCGACGGCGTGTTCACCAGCGGGGGCAGCCAGTCCAACCTCCAGGCGCTGCTGCTGGCCCGGGAGGAGGCGTGCGCCGGCGCGACCACCCCGGCGGCCCGCACGGAGCTGCTGCCCCGACTGCGTGTGCTCACGTCCGCCGCCGGGCACTTCAGCGTGCAGAAGTCGGCCAAGCTCCTCGGCCTCGCCCCGGACGCGGTGATCGCGGTGCCCACCGACGCGCAGCGGAGGATCCAGCCCGCCGCCGTCCACGACGAGATCGCCCGGTGCCGGCAGGCCGGGCTGGTGGTGATGGCAGTCGTCGGCACCGCCGGCACCACCGACTTCGGCTCCATCGACCCCCTGGCCGAGCTGGCCGGGATCTGTTCGGCGGCCGGCGTCTGGCTGCACGTCGACGCCGCGTACGGCTGCGGGTTGCTCGTCTCGTCGACGCGCCGGCACCTGCTCGACGGCATCGAGCGGGCCGACTCGGTGACCGTCGACTACCACAAGTCGTTCTTCCAGCCCGTCAGCTCCAGCGCCCTGCTGGTCCGCGACCGGCGGGCGCTGCGGCACGCCACGTACCACGCCGACTACCTCAACCCGGCGCGGATGGTGCAGCAGCAGATCCCCAACCAGGTCGACAAGAGCCTGCAGACCACCCGGCGGTTCGACGCGCTCAAGCTCTGGCTGACCCTGCGGGTGATGGGCCCGGACGCGCTCGGCGCGCTCTTCGACGAGGTGGTCGACACCGCGGCCGTGGCGTGGCAGCTCGTCAGCGAGGACCCGCGTTTCGAGGTGGAGACCCCCTCGCAGTTGAGCACCGTGGTCTTCCGCTACCTGCCCACCGGCCCGGGCCGCGAGCTGGCCGACGCCGCCAACCTGTACGCCCGGGAGGCGCTGGCCGCCTCCGGCCTCGCCGTGGTCGCCGGCACCCGGGTGGACGGCCGGCACTTCCTCAAGTTCACGCTGCTCAACCCGGCCACGACAGTCGACGACGTCGGCCAGGTGCTCGAACTGATCGCCGGCCACGCCACCCGGTACGTGCGCGACACCCTCGCCGCCGACCTGACCTGCCCCGTCGGCTGACCCCTAACCCGCGCCTGGAGAAGAAGATGTCCACCCACGACTTCGTCGCCATCGGGCTCGGCCCGTACAACCTGGGCCTGGCCTGCCTCACCGCGCCGATCGACGAGCTGGACGGGGTGTTCCTGGAGGCCCGTCCGAGCCTCGCCTGGCACCCGGGCATGCTGCTGGAGTCGGCCCGGTTGCAGACCCCGTTCATCGCCGACCTGGTCAGCCTCGCCGACCCGACCTCGCCGTACTCGTTCCTCAACTACCTCAAGGAGATCGGCCGGCTCTACCCGTTCTACATCCGGGAGAGCTTCTACCCGCTGCGCAGCGAGTACGACGCGTACTGCCGGTGGGCGGCGGCGAAGCTGCCGAACCTGCGCTTCGGTCAGACGGTGACCACAGTGGAGTACGACAGCGCCGACGAGCGGTACGTGGTGCGGGCCACCACCGGCGGGTCCGAGACCGTCACCTACCGCGCCCGGCACCTGGTGCTCGGCACCGGCACTCCGCCGCACCTGCCGGCCGCCGTCGCCGGGCTGAGCGGGGACGCCGTGCACAACTCGCGCTACCTGGAGCACCGGGACGCGCTGCGTACCAAGCGCAGCATCACCGTGGTGGGCAGCGGGCAGAGCGCCGCCGAGATCTACCACGACCTGCTCGGCGACCTCGACCGGTACGGCTACCAGCTGAACTGGGTCACCCGCTCGCCCCGCTTCTTCCCACTCGAATACACCAAGCTGACGCTGGAGATGACCTCACCGGACTACGTGGACTACTTCCACGCGCTGCCCGAGGCGACCCGCTACCGGCTGGAGGCCGAGCAGAAGGGCCTGTTCAAGGGGATCAACGCCGACCTGATCAACGACATCTTCGACCTGCTCTACGCGCACAGCGTCGACGGGCCGGCGCGCACCCGGCTGCTGACCAACACCGAACTGGTCGACGCCGCCCACCGCGACGGGGAGTACACGCTCGGGCTGCGGCACGTGGAGCAGGAGCGGGACTTCACCCTGCGCACCGAGGGGCTCGTGCTGGCCACCGGCTACCACTACCGGGTGCCGAAGTTCCTGGCCCCGGTGCGCGAGCGGATCCGCTGGGACGCGCACGGCCGCTTCGACGTGGCCCGCAACTACAGCATCGACCACAGCGGGCGGGGCATCTTCCTGCAGAACGCGGGCACCCACACGCACAGCATCACCTCACCGGATCTGGGCATGGGCGCGTACCGCAACTCCTGGATCATCCGCGAGCTGCTCGGCCGGGAGCACTACCCGATCGAGAAGAGCATCACCTTCCAGGAATTCGGGGTGATCTCGTGAGCGTGGTCTTCACCCGCGTCGACGACCGGCTCGGCGCGTTCGCCCTGCGTACCCTCGATCCGGAGGCCGACGCCCCGCTGCTGCACGGCTGGGTGACCCACCCGAAGGCGGCGTTCTGGCTGATGCAGGACGCCGACGAGGCGCAGGTGATCGAGGAGTACCGGCGCATCGCCGCGCACCCGCACCACGACGCGTACCTCGGCCTGTGGCGGGGGAGCCCGGCCTTTCTGGCCGAGCGCTACGACCCGGCCCACGTCGAACTGGTCAGCCTCTACGACCACCAGCCCGGCGACGTGGGCATGCACTTCCTGTGCGCACCCGCCGGCGCTCCCGTGCACGGTTTCACCCGCGCCGTGATCCGCACCGTCATGGCGTGGCTCTTCGCCGACCCGGCGACCCGGCGGGTGGTGGTCGAGCCGGACGTCCGCAACACCGCAGTGCACGCCCTCAACGCCGCCGTCGGCTTCGAGGTGGTCGGCCCGATCGCCAAGCCGGAGAAGGACGCGCTGCTCAGCGTCTGCACCCGCGCCCGGTTCGAGGCCGCCGCCGGCCACGCCGGGCTCAACGCCGCCGCCGATCCTGCTGCCGCCACCCGAGAAGAAGGAGCCCCGGCGTGACCACCACCGCCGTCCCCACCCCGCCGACCGTCGCCGGCCACGCCGCCCCCGGCGACCCGGTCGCGCACCTCACCCCGCAGCGTTGGGCGCGGGCCAACCGGATGCTGGTCCGCAAGGCGCTCGCCGAGTTCGCCCACGAACGGCTGCTCACCCCGGAGCCGGTGCCGGGCCCCGACGACAGGCAGTGGTACGAGGTCCGCAGCGACGACGGCGCCGTCACGTACCGGTTCGTCGCCCGGGTGCTCGCCCTGGCCCACTGGCAGGTTGACGCCGACAGCATCACCCGGCACCGGGACGGCGCCGCGCTGGCGCCGGACGCCGTGGACCTGATCGTCGAGCTGCGCGGCACCCTCGGCCTGTCCGCGCGGGTGCTCCCGGTCTATCTGGAGGAGATCACCTCCACCCTCGCCGGTACGGCGTACAAGCTGGCCCGGTCTCTGCCGAGCGCCGCCGAGCTGGCCGGGGCGGACTTCCAGACCATCGAGACGTCGATGACCGAGGGGCATCCCTGCTTCGTGGCCAACAACGGCCGGCTCGGCTTCGGCGTGGACGAATACCACAGGTACGCCCCCGAGGCCGCCACCCCGGTGCGCCTGGAGTGGCTGGCCGCGCACCGGGACCACTCGACGTTCAGCAGCGCCGCCGACCTGGACTACGACGCGCTCATCGCCGGCGAATTGGACGCCGGGACCCGGGAGCGGTTCGCCGCCACGATGGCCGACCTCGGCCTGGACCTCGCCGACTACCACCTCATCCCGGCGCACCCGTGGCAGTGGTGGAACAAGCTGGCCGTGACGTTCGCGGGGGAGTTGGCCCAGCGTCGGCTGGTGCACCTCGGTCCCGGGCCGGACTCGTACCTGGCGCAGCAGTCCATCCGCACCTTCTTCAACGTCACCGAGCCGCGCCGGCACTACGTCAAGACGGCGCTGTCGGTGCTGAACATGGGCTTCATGCGCGGGCTGTCGGCCGCGTACATGGCCGCCACCCCCGCCATCAACGACTGGCTGGCCGACCTGATCGCCGGCGACGAGGTGTTGACCGGGTCGGGCCTGACCGTCATCCGGGAGCGGGCCGCGGTCGGCTACCGGCACCGACAGTACGAGGCGGCCACCGAGCGCACCTCCCCGTACCGCAAGATGCTTGCCGCGTTGTGGCGCGAGAGCCCGGTGCCCGGCCTGGCCCCGGGGCAGCGGCTGTCCACGATGGCCGCGCTGCTGCACGTCGACGACGACGGCGGCTCGTTGGCGGCGGCGCTGATCGACAGGTCCGGCCTGGCGCCGGAGGTGTGGCTGCGCCGCTACCTGGACGCCTACCTGACCCCGCTGCTGCACAGCTTCTACGCCCACGACCTGGCCTTCATGCCGCACGGCGAGAACGTCATCCTGGTCCTCGACGAGCACGACACCGTCCAACGGGTGATCTTCAAGGACATCGCCGAGGAGATCGCGGTGCTCAGCGCCGACGTCGAGCTTCCGCCGGAGGTGGAGCGGATCCGGGTCGACGTGCCCGACGACACCAAGCTGCTGACCATCTTCACCGACGTGGTGGACTGCTTCCTGCGGCACCTCGGCGCGGTGCTGGTCGAGGCCGGCGTGCTCACCGAGGACGCCTTCTGGGGCACTGTCGCGGCCTGCGCCGCCGACTACTTCGAGCGGGTGCCGCACCTGGCCGAACGGGTCCGCCACTACGACCTGTTCGCCCCCGAGTTCGCGCTGTCCTGCCTCAACCGTCTCCAGTTGCGCGACAACCAGCAGATGATCGATCTGACGGACCCGTCGGCCGCCCTCCAGTTCGTCGGCACCCTCACGAATCCGCTGGCCGCCCACGCTCCGGGCCGCTGACGCGCTGCCCACGCCCCGAACCGCTGACGCGCCGTCCGCGTCCCGGCCGGCTCTGCGGGTCCGTCCGCCGGTCGGGACGCGTCATCGGTAGTCGGCGATGATCCGGCGCTCCACACCGTCCACGGTGATCGGGCCGCCGTGGGGGAGGATCCACTGCGGCCTGGTGTGGCCGAACGGGACGCCGACGCAGACGACCGCGTCCGGGTTGTAGCGGCTCACCACGTCGACGACCGTGTCGCGCTGCTCCTCGCGTAGGCGCGTCCGCTGTTCGGCGGCGGGCCGGCGGGTGTGGTCGGAGACCGGGGGACGGGCGACCAGGACCGCGTCGACGGCGCCGAGGAGACCGCGTTCACCCATCGCGCGGACGATCCAACCGACCTCGCGGGCGGGAAGGAGTTCCTCCGACGTCTCGATGATCAGCACACCGCCGCGCAGGACCTCCGGAGGAAACGGGAAGCGTCCCGCCGTGAGGGTCCACTGCAGGACCTCCAGGCACCCACCCCAGGCGGGGCCGGTGGCCGTGCGGCGCGGCCCGTACCAGCTCCACGGCTCCGTCGGTTCGCGCTCGCCGAACGACTGCAACGCCCGTGGGTCGGCCCAGTCGATCCCGATGTCCTCGGACTCACCCGGATCGGTGATCTCCAACCGCTCGCCGGTGAGGAGCGCGGCCCGCAGCGACCGGGCGTGGATGTCGTCCACGGCGGGACCGGCGCCGAGGTGCACCTGGGAGGACCCGCCGTAGAAGCTCGCGATGCCGAGCCCCCAGAGCCACTGGTGCAGGTTGGTGTTGTCGCTGGTGCCCAGGAACGGCTTCGGGTCGGCGCGGGCGAGATCGACGTCCAGGTGGGGGATGACAGTGATCTGGTCCTCGCCGCCGATGACGGCGAGAATGGCGCGTACCCGGGGATCGGCGAATGCGGCGTTGATGTCCGCCGCGCGTGCCTGCGCGCTCGCGCCGACCGTGCGGGTGGTCGGGTACTCGACCGGGACGAGGCCGGTCAGGTCGGCGAGCCGTCGCATGGCCTGCTCGTGGATCTCGGGATAGGCGCCGGCAGCGGCGAAGGACGGCGACAGGACCGCGATGCGGTCACCCGGTCGTGCCTTCGGGGGACTCACAAGATCATGCTTCATCCCGAGATTCCACCAGCGACGCCCTCGGCGCGCATCCCGTTTTGGGTGCGCCGACCCGGGGACACCGGCCTCGCCGTCTTCGCTGGGTGTTATCGATAACACGAGGTAGCACGCCCTACCGTATCCCCTTCACGGCACCCGACCTCCCGGCTTCGTACAGAGGTGTACGGCGTACGACTACAGTCATCATCTTGAATTCCTGGGTCGGTGGGCCGTAACATGCCGGACACGGATGTGAACGCTAACGTTCGGACCCCTGCATCCCACCGAGCCCGTCCCGCCCGGTTGTCGCCCCGTCGCCGGTAGCGCTCATCTGGAGGTCCCATGTCGTCCCTGCCCCTCAGCCGACGCCGCGTGCTGCAGGCCGCCGGCGCCACCGCCGTGCTCTCCGCCACCGGAGCCACGACGCTCGGCGCGGGCCCCGCCGCCGCTGCCGAGGTCCCGCCAGCGCGGTCGGACATCGGCGTCGGCGCCTACCCCTTCGAGTTCGGTCAGGTGCGACTGACCGCCGGCCGCTGGCTCGACAACCAGACCCGCACCCTGAACTACCTGCGCTTCGTCGACGTCGACCGGATGCTCTACAACTTCCGCGCCAACCACCGGCTCTCCACCAACGGCGCCGCCACCAACGGTGGCTGGGATGCGCCGAACTTCCCGTTCCGGACCCACATGCAGGGGCACTTCCTGACCGCGTGGGCGCAGGCCTACGCGGTGCTGGGCGACACCACCTGCCGGGACAAGGCGAACTACATGGTCGCCGAGATGGCCAAGTGCCAGGCGAACAACGGCGCGGCCGGGTTCGGCTCGGGATACCTCTCCGGCTTCCCGGAGTCCGACTTCACCGCGCTCGAAGCGCGCACGCTGTCCAACGGCAACGTGCCCTACTACTGCATCCACAAGACGCTCGCCGGCCTGCTCGACGTCTGGCGCTACACCGGCAACACGCAGGCCCGTACGGTGCTGCTGGCCCTCGCCGGCTGGGTCGACACCCGCACGTCCCGGCTCAGCTCCAGCCAGATGCAGTCGATGCTCGGCACCGAGTTCGGTGGCATGAACGAGGTGCTCACCGACATCTACCAGCAGACCGGTGACAGCCGGTGGCTCACCACCGCCCAGCGGTTCGACCACGCCGCCGTGTTCAACCCCCTGGCCTCCAACTCCGACCAGCTCAACGGACTGCACGCCAACACGCAGGTGCCCAAGTGGGTGGGCGCGGCCCGCGAGTTCAAGGCCACCGGGACGACCCGCTACCGGGACATCGCCAGCAACGCGTGGAACATCACCGTCCGGGCGCACTCCTATGTCATCGGCGGCAACAGCCAGGCCGAGCACTTCCGGGCGCCCAACGCGATCGCCGGATACCTCAGCAACGACACCTGCGAGCAGTGCAACACCTACAACATGCTCAAGCTGACGCGGGAGCTGTGGCTGCTCGACCCGAACCGGACCGACTACTTCGACTACTACGAGCGCGCCACGATCAACCACCTGATCGGCGCGCAGAACCCGGCCGACAGCCACGGTCACATCACCTACTTCACCCCGCTCAAGCCGGGCGGCCGGCGGGGTGTGGGCCCGGCGTGGGGTGGCGGCACCTGGAGCACCGACTACAACTCGTTCTGGTGCTGCCAGGGCACCGGCGTGGAGATCAACACGAAGTTGATGGACTCCATCTACTTCTACAGCGGCACGACGCTCACCGTGAACCTGTTCGTGCCCTCGGAGCTGGACTGGTCGCAGCGAGGGATCACGGTCACGCAGAGCACCACGTACCCGGTGAGCGACACCACCACGCTCACCCTCGGCGGCACGATGAGCGGCTCGTGGAGCGTCCGCGTCCGCATTCCGGCGTGGACCAGCGGCGCGACGATCAGCGTCAACGGTGTGGCGCAGTCCGTCACCACGACGCCCGGCAGCTACGCCACCGTCACGCGTACCTGGGCCGCCGGTGACACCATCACGGTGCGTCTGCCGATGCGTGTCGTCGTGCAGCCGACCAACGACAACCCCAGCATCGCCGCCGTCACCTACGGCCCGAGCGTGCTCAGTGGCAACTACGGCAACACCACGCTGAGCGCGCCGCCGGCACTCAACGTCTCGTCCATCGCGCGGACCAGCACCAGCTCGTTGGCGTTCACCGCCACCGCGAACGGGTCCACCGTCAACCTCGGGCCGTTCCAGGACGCCCACGGCTTCAACTACACCGTCTACTGGAACACCAGTGGCAGCAGTGGTGGGGGCAGCCACCGGCTGGTCAACGTCGGCAGCGGGATGGTGCTCGGCATCCAGAACATGTCCACCGCGGACGGTGGGCTGGCTCTGCAGTGGGACGACAGCGGCACCGCCGACCACAACTGGGTGGTGGTGACCGACGGCAACGCCGTCCGGTTCCGCAACGTCAACAGCGGCAAGGTCCTCGGCGTGGAGAACATGTCCACCGCCGACAACGCCCGCGTCCTGCAGTGGGCCGACAACGGCACCGCCGACCACCGGTGGACCCTGGTGGACAACGGCGACGGCACCTACAAGATCCGCAACGTCAACAGCGGCAAGCTGCTCGGCATCCTCAACGGGTCCACCGCGCGTGGCGCGCAGGCCGTCCAGGACTCCGACAACGGCAGCGCGGACAACCGCTGGCGGCTGGTGGCCAACGCCTAGACCGTCACGTCGGCGGCTCGGCCTGTCCGGGGCGTGTGTCGAAATCCTGAACCGGGGACTTCGACACACGCCCTCGGTGCTGTCTGGGCACGGTTCGGGAGATGTTGGAGCACTCTCTTGCGCGGACAGGTCTGTAATGCAAAGCTAACTTCATGACACACGAATCCGCTCCGCAGGCAGACGGTCCTCGCGAGCTGTTGGCGGCCGTGCGCGACCTGACCCGCCAGGTCCATGTCGCCCAGCGCGGCACCTGGTTTCCGCTGCTGGTCCTCGCGGCGGTCACCCTGGTCGCGATACCCGTCTACCGGTACGCCCCCTACCTCGACCTGTTCGGCACCTGCCGGTCCCGTCAAGGGCAGACGGTCTGCATGGAGCCCAGTCCGACGCAGCTCGGATACTGGACCGTCGCGCTGGTGCTCGCGTACGTGGCGATCGCCGGCTTCTACGTCAAGCAGTCCCGACGACGTGGCGTGGGCACCCCGATCCGCCCCTACGTCGTCGTCGGCGTCGCGCTGGCCGCTCTGATGGCCGCCGTGTCGATCTGGCTGACGTACCACCCGCTCGTCCCCGTCCCCGCCGACCCCTTCTCCGTCGACCCGGTCGAGATCGAGGTCGGGCCGACGGCGTGGCTCGTCAACGGGCTGGCCAGTCCCATCGCGGTCATCGCGCTGGCGCTGCTGGTGCTCGCGTGGGTCGAACGCAACCGGGCACTGCTGGCGTACACCCTCGTCTACCTGGCGATCGTGCTGGTGCAGGGCAGCCAGGTCATCCACTCGACCTCGCGGTGGTTCTTCCTGCCGCACCTGCTCGTCCCGGCGGCGCTGCTGCTGCTCGGCAGTGCCGCGTTCGCCCTGTTCAAGCCGAGCACCGAGGTTCCGGCGCGATGACCGACCATCCCACCAACGGTCTCGACGACGTGGTCCACCAGCGCGTCCGGCTGGGCATCCTGGCCATCGCGCACCAGGCTCGCCAGGTCGAGTTCGGCTTCCTGCGCACCACTCTGCAGTTGACCGCAGGCAACCTCGGGCAGCACCTGACCGTCCTGGAGAAGGCCGAGCTGATCCAGATCGAGAAGGGCTACGAGGGCAAGCGCCCGCGCACCTGGGTGACGCTCACCGCTGCCGGTCGGGCGGCCCTGCGCGTCGAGATCGCCCACCTCAAGCAACTCATTCAGGAGGTCGAGCAGGGGGAGGCGGCGCCGGCCGCCGACCGGTGACCGGCGGGCTGAATCACCTCGACGAACCAGCTAGTCGACTGCTCCCGCGCGCCCGAACGCGCGGGCCAGCTGGGCCAGGTCGAGGCCCTCGAAGTGGCGCAGGAACCGCCGGCGTACGGCGGCGAGGTGGCTGGGCCAGGACTCCTGGAGCCGGGCGAAGCCCGCGTCGGTGAGCACCGCGTTCCAGCCGCGCGCATCCTCCTCGCACCGCTCCCGCCTGACCAGGCCCTGCGTCTCCAGCCGGATGATCGTCCGGGTCATGCCGCTCAGGGAGAGGTAGCAGGCCGCCGCCAGCTCGTGCATGCGCATCCGCCGGTCCGGCGCCTCGGAGAGGTTCATCAGGGCGGTGTACTCGGTGAGCGGCAGCTGCCGGTCGTTGACCATGTCGGCGTCGATCGTGCGGGGCATCACGTACATCACCCGGCCCAGGGCGCGGACGAGCGCCTCCTCGTCGGAGTCGAGGGGCCGCAGCGGCTCTGCGGTGGGGTCGGTCATGGTCCCAGCGTAGTTGCTTGATTGAGCAATTGCTTACCCAGCGTGTGATCACGCCCATAGGTCCGTCATTTGCTTGACCAAGCAAGGACCGGCTAGCGTTCCGGCGCCAGGTTCGGACCACTGAAAGGCGCAGCCATGACCAGGATCGGGATCATCCTCGGAAGCACCCGCCCGGGGCGCAACGGCGAAGCCGTCGCCCGTTGGGTCCACGAGATCGCCCAGCAGCGCACCGACGCGCAGTTCGAGCTGATCGACCTGCTCGACTACAAGCTGCCGCACCTCGACGAGGCGTACCCGCCCGCGATGGGTCAGTACAGCCAGCCGCACACGCTGCGCTGGGCCGAGACCATCGCGTCGTTCGACGGATTCGTGATGGTGACGCCCGAATACAACCACTCGACCTCGGGTGCGCTGAAGAACGCCATCGACTTCCTCTACGCGGAGTGGAACAACAAGGCGGTCGGCTTCGTCAGCTACGGCTCGGTCGGCGGCGCCCGGGCCGTCGAGCACCTGCGCCTGATCGCCGGTGAGCTGCAGATGGCCGACGTGCGCTCGCAGGTCGCGCTGTCCCTCTTCACCGACTTCGAAAACTTCAGCGTCTTCAAGCCCAACGACCACCAGCGGGACGCGCTCAACGTGACCCTCGACCAGGTCGTGGCCTGGAGCGCCGCGCTCGCGCCGCTGCGCCAGGGCTGACCCGCTGCGCGTACGCCCCTGAAACGGCCCCGGGAGTCCCTCCCGGGGCCGTTTCAGGACGACCAGACGTCGTGGGCGGCGCCGGTGGCGACGGCCCGCAGCTTGTCGGGATTGGCGACGTTGTGGATGGCGGCGACCCGACCGTCGGCGTCGACATCGAGGGTGACGGTGGCGATCACCCGGCCCGCGCCGCGGAACACCACGCCCGGCCCGCCGTTGATCTCGGCCAACGCGACTGTCCTGTCGGCGGGCTGGACACCCTGGTAGGGCACCGTGCCGATGGCGGCGAACCAGGTGGCCACCGTGCGGGCGCCCACGATCGGCCGCAGGGCCTGGCGGACCTTGCCTCCGCCGTCGGTCCACAGCGTGACGTCCGGGGACAGCAACTCCAGGAGGGTGTTGATGTCCCCACCGGTGGCGGCGGCGACGAACCGTTCGGTGACCCCGCGCTGGCGGGCGCGATCCGCCGGGAAGCGGGGACGTCGGGCCCGGACGTGCTCGCGGGCGCGGTGCGCGGCCTGGCGCACCGCGGCCTCGGAGCGCTCCACCGCCTCCGCGATCTCGGCGTGGCTGAAGTCGAAGACCTCCCGCAGGACGAACACCGCTCGCTCCAGTGGGCTGAGTGTCTCCAGCACGACCAGCATGGCCATCGACACCGACTCGACGTCCGTGACGGCGTCGGCGGTGTCACCGCTGGTGAGGATCGGCTCCGGCAACCACGGCCCCACGTAGGTCTCGCGTTGACGCTGGGCCGAGCGCAGACGCTGCAACGCCACGTTCGACACGATCCGCGCCAGGTACGCCCTCGGGTCGGCGACCTGCGAACGGTCGGCCGCCGACCAGGCGATCCAGGCGTCCTGCACCGCGTCCTCGGCGTCGGCCGCACTACCGAGGACGCGGTAGGCCACCGCGAACAGCAGGTTGCGGTGGAGGTGGAACACCTGCTGGTCGGCGCCGTCGCCGGGCCGGGTCACCGCGCGTCCCGCAGGCGGGTGAAGCGGCCACCGCGCGGCCAGAACGCGCCGGACGCCGGCATCCGCGACATGCGACGGTACGTCGGCCAGGGGGAGGCACTCACCGTCTCCTTGTACCAGACGGCGGTACGGCCGGTGAGGCACAGCCGGCGCGGACTGTCGTCGGGATGGGTGAACTGCACGAGGGCTTCACGCCGTCCCAGGCTCACCGGTGTGTGGTAGTAGCCGAAGCGGAACGGCTGCGGCTGTCGACCCCGCACGCTGCGGGCGATCGACACCCCGACGTGCACACCTGTCGGCATGCCGCTCTGGCACGTGCCGTGCAGGACGCCGTAGCCCTGCCGGACCGCCGCGGCGTCGCCCACCGCGTACACGTCCGGATGTGAGACCGAGCGCAGCGTCGCGTCGGTGACGACGCGACCGCGATCGTCGACGGTCAGCCCCGCGGCTGCTGCCAGCGGCGACACCCGCGTGCCGCCGGTCCAGAGCACGACCGCGGCGGCCACCGTCCGCCCGTCGGCCAGTTCGACCCCGTCCGGCAGCACCCGCGTCACCGCCGCGCCGGTGTGCACCTGGACGCCCAGGCGCGTGAGGGCGTTACGCAGGTAGGCCCGTGCCTTCGCGTTCATGCCCGCCCCGGGCTCCCGCTGGCCGACGAGCACGACAGTCAGTTCCGGGTGCCGCTCGGCGATCTCGGCCGCCGCCTCGACGCCCGTCAGCCCGCTGCCGGCGACGACGACGGTGCCCGCGCCGAGCCGCGCCAGCCGGTCGGCGAGCGCCGCCGCGTCCGCCGGGCTGTCCAGGGTGTACGCGTGCTCCTGCGCGCCCGGCACCGCTGCCGTGTCGGCGACGCTGCCCAGCCCGTAGACGAGGGTGTCGTAGTGCAGCATCTGGCTGTCGTCGACCCGGACGGTCCGCGCGTGCGCGTCCACAGCCGTCACCCAGCCGCGGACGAACCTCGCGCCGGTTTCCGCCAGCAGGGTGGGGATGGTCAGCTCGGCGACGTCCTGTCCGGTCGCCGTCATGTGCAGCCGCAACCGCTCGGTGAACCGTTCCTGCGCGTTCACCACGGTCACCCGCACGTCGGAGCGTCGCCGGGTGCGCGCCGCGAGTTGGATCGCCGTGGCCATGCCCGCGTAGCCCGCGCCCAGGATCACGACCCGGTGCGGGGTCTGTGCTGTGCTCATCGTGGTGCCTCTCCGCTCGCCGTCCCTCGCCGATCGAGGTGACGACCACGAGATGCGGTACGCCGACCGGTTCGTGACATCGGCCCGGTGTGACGGTCGGCACGGCGCTGCGAGGGCCACTACCCTCGACGGGATGAGCCGAGCTGCCAGCCCTCGGCGGGCTCCGCTGTGGCGGGACCGCTCCTTCGGCACGTACTGGATCGCGCAGTCGCTCTCCGCGGCCGGTGACGCGTTCGCCTACCTGGCGGTGCCGCTGCTGGTGTTGCAGGCGACCGGGTCGGTGGCGCAGATGGGCCTGCTCACCGCAGTCGCCGGCGCGGCGTCGGTGGTCGCCGGGATCTTCGGCGGGGTGCTGGTCGACAGGTACGACCGCCGTACGCTGATGATCGTCGCGGACCTGGCCCGTCTGGTCCTCTACGCCCTGGTGCCGCTGGCCTGGCTCGCGGGCCCGCAGGTCTGGCTGCTCTTCGTCGTGCTGCCGATCTGCGAGGCGGCCGGCATGCTGTTCCAGGTCGCGGCGGTGACCGCGGTGCGCAACCTCGTCGACTCCGACCGGCTCACCGAGGCCAACGGCCGCCTCCAGGCGACGTTCGCGGCGGCCGCCGTCCTCGGACCGCTGCTCGCCGGCGTGGTGTCGGCCCGCTTCGGTCCGGCGGTCGCCATCGCCGTCAACGCGGCGAGCTTCGCGCTCTCGGCGGCCGGCCTGCGGCTCATCCGCTTGCGCAGCGCTCCGGCCGCCGACGTCGCGGTGCCGCGGGAGCGCCCGCTGGCCGAGTTCCTGGCCGGGGCGCGGTTCCTGTGGCGACAGCCCGTGCTCCGCGCGCTGACCGTCCTGCTGTCGGTGTTCATCTTCCTGACCTACGGCTTCACCGATGTGCTGATCTACCACGTCACGCACGACCTCGGCGGCACCGAACGCACGGTCGGCGCGGTGCTCGGCCTGGCGGCGCTGGGCACTGTCGCCGGGGCGCTGCTGGTGGCCCCGCTGCGCCGTCGGCGTGGCTTCGGCGCCACCTGGATCGGCGCGCACGCCGTCTGCGGGTTCGCGGTGGCGGGCGCCGGCATGGCGACGACAGTGCCGGCGGTCACCACGCTCACCGCCGTCTACCTGTGCTGTCTCAGCGTCGGCGGGATCTGCTCGATGTCGCTGCGCCAGGAGATCACCCCCGACCATCTGCTCGGCCGGGTCACCTCGGCGTTCTGGAGCACGCACTACGCCCTCGGGCCGGCCGGCGCCGCCATCCTGACCTGGGCCGCCGGCCGGTACGGCGTCGCGGCTGTCGCGTTCGCGGCCGGAGCGGGCTGCCTGCTGGTCGCCGTCGGCGGGCTGTTCACCCCGATCCGCCGCGCTGGCGCGCAGACACATCTGTCGCCTCCGGCCGTCCCGGTGGGTCAGGCCGGCTGACCACCGGCGGGGGCGGTCAGAACTCCTGGTACATGACGTGCAGACCGACCCGGCCGAGGGTGGGGTGGCAGAAGGCGCCCGGCACGGTGCCGACCACGTCGAAGCCCTCCCTGCGGTACAACTCGACCGCCACCCGGTTGGTCTGCACCACTGCGTTGAACTGCATGCCTGCGTACCCCCGGCGCCGTGCCCAGGTCAGGGCGTCGCGGCACAGCGCGGTGCCCACACCCCGGCCCCGCGCGTCGGCGGCGACCAGGAAACTGGCGGTGGACACGTGCGCGCCCGGCCCGGGCCGGTTGGTGCCCATCTTCGCCGTGCCGAGCACCCGCTCGCCGTCGACCGCGACGACGGTCCGGCCGGGCGGGGCCTCCACCCAGACGCGGTACGCCGTGTCCGCTGTCATGTCCGGGTCGTAGGGGAAGGTCTCCTGCGCCCGGACCACGTCCTCGATCATTGGCCACACCTGCGACCAGTCCTGGTCGTCGAACTCACGGATCAGCACCGGCGCAGGCTACGCGGGGCGCCCGGGCGGGGACAGCGGATTTCGGCTGCCGAACTTTCCCGGCGACGGCTGCATCCGGGCGGTGTGCCGGCCGCGAAGCATGTGTCGTGACGAGACGTCACGGATCCGTCGCTTCGACGAAAGGCCCGCTGATGAAGATCGCACGATTCGCCGCCCGGATGGCGGTGGGCGCCGTGGCCACCGCGCTCGCCACCACCGCAGTGGCCGTGCCGGCCCAGGCGACCGGTAAGGCCAAGCCGCTCGGCACGACGTCGCTCGCCCAGGTGCTCACGAAGGACACGAGCGGCTTCGACCGCAACTCGCGGGACTTCGACGTCCTGACCGCGGCCGTGCTGGCGGTGCTCGAGGCCAAGCCGGACTCGCCGGTGAAGGTCCTCACCGACGGCACCGTCGCACTGACCGCGTTCCTGCCCAACGACGCCGCGTTCCAGCAACTGGTGCAGGAGCTGACCAAGGCCAGGAAGCTGCCCGGGGAGAGCGCCGCGTTCGCCGCGGTCGCCGGGCTGGGTATCGACACCGTGGAGACGGTGCTGCTCTACCACGTCGTGCCGGGCTCGACGATCGACCGCAGGGCGGCCCTCAAGGCCGACGGCGCGGAGCTGACCACCGCCCTCGGCCCGAGCGTCAAGGTCGACGTCCGCACCTACTGGTTCATCTTCCGCCAGCTGCGACTGGTCGACGCCGACACCAACGACCGTGACGCCCGCGTGGTCACGTTCGACGTCAACAAGGGCAACCGGCAGATCGCGCACACCGTGGACCGGGTGCTGCGCCCGATCGACCTGCCCTGACCCACCCCGGTGGCGGCCGACCCCGCGTCGGCCGCCACCCGCACGGGCCGCGCCGTGCGCCGTGATCTGCTCGTTCGCGCGACGCCGCCGGGAGGACGTACCGCAGCCGGTTCGTCCTCGATCCGCAACCCAGCTACGCCGTCCGTCCTGACCGGACTCCGCGGGGCCGAGCCCGGTCAGGAGGCGGCGTCGGCTCGCCGGGCGCGGGGCGCCGACGCGGTCGCCTCGCGCCGCTGGGTCGGCGCCGGCCCGGACGTGTCCCGGCGGATCAGCTCGGCGGACAGCACCTCGACCCGGGGAGCCGGCGCCTCCGCGCCGAGCACCAGGGACATCGCCCGGACTCCCATGTCGACGAGCGGCAGCCGCACGGTGGTCAGTGCGGGCGTCACGTCCCGGGCGATCGGCATGTCGTCGAAGCCGACCACGGAGACCTGCCGCGGCACCGCCAGCGAGCGGGCCCGCAGGGTGGCCAGGGCGCCGATGGCCATCGAGTCGTTGAGGGCCACGATCGCGGTCAGCCCGGGGTCGGCGTCGAGCAGCCGGGCGGTGGCCTCGGCGCCGCCGTCGCGGTCGAACTCGGCGTACCGGATGCGGTGCTCGGGCAGCTCGCGGCCCTGCTCGGCGAGGGCCTGGCGGAGCCCGGCCAGCCGATCGGTGGTGGTGGTGAGGATGCGGGGGCCGGCGACCACGCCGATCGCCCGGTGCCCCAGCTCGCACAGTTCGCGACCGGCGAGGTGACCACCGGCCCGGTTGTCCGGCATGACGGCGTCGCCGGAGTGCTCGTGGCGACCGATGACCGCGACCCGCCCGCCGGTCGCCTCGTACGCGGCGAGCTTCTCGTTGAGCTGCCGGGTGAACGCCTCGTCGTGGTAGCCGGAGCCGGCCAGGATCAGCGCCGCCACCTGGTGGCCGCGCAGCAGCTCCACGTACTCCAGTTCGCGGTCCGGGTCGCGGTAGCTGTTGCAGATCATCAGCAGCCGACCCTGGTCCGTGGCGACCCGTTGGAGCCCTCGGGTGATCTCGGCGAAGTACGGGTCGGAGACGTCGTGCACGATCACGCCTACCGCGCTGCGGTGCGAGCGGGCCAGCAGTTGGGCGTGCGCGTTGGGCACGTACTGCAACTCGGCGACGGCGGCGAGCACCCGCTCGCGCAGCTCGTCGGTGACCGGTTTGCTGCTGCCGTTGATGACGCGGGAGGCGGTGGCGGGTGAGACGCCCGCGCGTCGCGCCACGTCGGACAGGGTCGCCATGGCCCGCCCCCTCGGTCTGTTGACGGCGTTTCGCCGCGCCGGCTAGCGTCACCGTACCGCAGAGAAAGCCCTTTCCCGCAGGGAGGCCCGGCCATGTCCGATCGCTTCGCGGCGCTTCCCGGCGGGATCGGCGTCTCCCGGCTGCGCGTCTACGACACGGGCGCCCCGGACGGCGTCGTCGGTGGCACCCCGCACGTGCACCTGTGCTGCACCGAGGGGTACGTGGTGACCGACGGCGAGGGCGCGGTGCAGACCCTGACCACTGCCGGGTTCCGGGAGACGCCGCTGCGGCCGGGGGCGGTGGTCTGGTTCGAACCGGGCACCGTGCACCGCCTGGTGAACACCGGTGGGCTGAGCATCGTGGTGCTCATGCAGAACAGCGGCCTGCCCGAGGCCGGCGACGCGGTGCTGACCTTCCCACCCGAGGTGCTGGCCGACCCGGCGGCGTACGCCGCGGCGGCGGCGCTGCCCGACGGGGGAGCGCCGGGCGCGGACGTGCGTGCCGCGTACCGCCGGCGGGATCTGGCGGTGACCGGCTTCTCGGCGCTGCGATCCGGCGGACCGGCGGCGCTGGCCGCGTTCCACGCCGCCGCGATCGCGCTGCGCCAGCCGTTGCTGGCGCGCTGGCGGCAGCGGTGGGAAGCCGGCGCCGGCCGTGCCGCCGCCGACACCGCCGTGCAGCTCGACGCCCTCGAGCGGGGGGATCCCGGACACCTGGGCGACGCCGGGGTGTACGCGGTGCCCGAACCGGTCGAGCGGGGCCGGCTCGGCATGTGCGGCCTCCTCGACACCTACCCGGCCGGCGACTGACGGCGCTCGTCGCGTCGTCCGTCCGGAGTGGAGGGTCCCGATCCGCCGCTGTCTCGCTGACGGCGGGGTGTGCGCGGGCCGCCGGTGGCCCGGCGCGTGCGGGGCCGGGCCGATCGACGAATAGATCGAGGAAAGGCCTTGCCCGGCGTGAGGGGGCCGCCTACGCTCCAGGAAAGCGTTTGCCTGATCCGCCGACCGGCCCGCTCCACGAGTGCCGTGCCGGGCCCCGAGGAGGTTTCGCGTGACCGAGAACTCTTTGGACACGGCGGGCCGGTCGGCCGCCGCCGACCAGGCGAGCGGTGCGCGGGCAGCCGCCTCCGCGCCAGGAAAAGTCGGTGCGACAGTCGTCGACGGTCCGTCCAGGGTGGCGCAACCGCCGTCCGGTGGTGGCCGTGCACCACGCCCCACGCTCGGTCGGCGCGCGGCGGCCCTCGCCGACTCGCTGTGGCGACCGGCCCTGGTGCTGGTCGCCTTCTTCGTCGCCTGGTGGTTCGTCGCCGCCCGGGAGTACGTGCCCAACTACCTGGTGCCCACTCCCGGCCAGGTCTGGACCACGATGACCGGCCAGTGGTCCGAGCTGGCCCGGCACACCATGGTCACGCTGTACGAGACGGTGCTCGGCTTCGTGCTGGCCGCCGCCCTGGGGCTGGCCACCGCTGTCGCCATCGCCTACTCGCGCACCCTGGACAAGGCGCTCTACCCGATCGTCCTGTTCGCACAGGTCATCCCGAAGATCGCCATCGCGCCTCTGCTCGTGGTCTGGTTCGGTCTCGGCCTCACCCCGAAGATCATCCTGGCCGTGCTCATCGCGTTCTTCCCGGTGGTCATCTCCGGGGTGGCCGGCCTGCGGTCCACCGACCCGGAACTGCTCGACCTCTCCGCCACCATGGGCGCCGGGCCGTGGCGCACCTTCCGCAAGATCCGTTTCCCGAACGCGTTGCCGCACCTGATGGCCGGCCTCAAGGTGGCCGTCACCCTCGCCGTGGTCGGCGCCGTGGTCGGCGAGTTCGTCGGGGCCAGCGAAGGGCTCGGCTACGTCCTGTTGCTGGCCAACGGCAACCTCGACGCCCCGCTGCTGTTCGCCGACCTGATCCTGATGTCCGCCATCGGCATCGTCCTGTTCGTCCTGGTCGAGATCGCCGAGGCACTGCTCATCCCGTGGCACGCCAGCCGCCGTGCCGGCGTGTCCCTCACCACCTCCTGACCGACCCCATCACGGAGGCACCGATGAAACGCACCGCCACCACCATCCTGGCCACCACCGCCCTGCTCCTCGCCGCCACCGGCTGCGGTGCCGACGACTCCACGGGCACGACCGGCGCCGACGGAAAGAAGCAGGTCACCCTCACCCTCAACTGGGTGCCGTACGGCGAACACGCCCCCTTCTACTACGGCCTGCAGAAGGGCTACTACTCGGCCGAGGGCATCGACCTGAAGATCCTGCCCGGCAACGGCTCCGGCAACACGGTCAAGCAGGTCGCCCAGAAGCAGACCGACTTCGGCTGGGCCGACAGTCCGGTGCTGCTCAAGTCCGTGGCCAGCGGGATGCCGGTGCGCAGCCTCGGCGCGTACCTGGAGAAGGGGCCCTCCTCGGTCGAGTTCTTCACCGAGGAGAACATCAAGACACCGGCGGACCTGAAGGGCAAGACCGTCGGCGGTACGCCCGGCGACGCCCTCTACGCGACCTTCCCGGCCTGGCTGGAGAAGAACGGCGTCAACAAGAACGACGTCAAGGTGGTCAACGTCGACGCGGCCGGCAAGATCGCCGCGCTCGCCGAGGGCAAGGTCGACGCCATCATGGGCTTCTTCCACGACCAGGCCCCGACCATCGAGAGCAAGACCGGCAAGAAGGTCGACGTGCTGCTCTTCGCCGACTACGGGATGAACCTGCTCGGCACCGGCCTGATCGCCAACACGCAGACCCTGCAGAAGGACCCGGAGCTTGCCCGCAAGTTCGTCCGGGCCACCCAGAAGTCCTGGGCCGACGCCGCCCGCGACCCCGCCGGCGCGGTGAGCGCCATGGCGGCCCTCGCCGAGAACGAGCCCGCCCCCGAGGTGCTCACCAAACAGCTCACCCTCAACCTGCCGCTGCTCGGCGGGGACGGCCCGCCCGGAGTCAACACCGAGGCCCAGTGGTCCGAGACCATCGACCTGATGTCGCGCTACGCCGAGCTGAAGGACCCGGGGGCGCCCAACGCGTACTGGGACTCCTCGTACGCGGCGCAGGGGTGACCCGGTGAGCGCCGCGCCGGCAGCTACCGGCACCGCCATCGGAATGTCCGGGGTGACCGTCCGGTTCACCACCCGACGGTCGCAGACCACAGCCCTCGACGACGTGTCGCTCGACATCGAGCCGGGGGAGTTCGTCACCATCGTCGGCCCGTCCGGCTGCGGCAAGTCCACCCTGCTGAAGATCGTCGCCGGGCTGGTCAAGCCCACCAGCGGCGAGGTGTCGTTGCTGGAGCGCCCGGTACGCGGCCCGCAGAAGGAGATCGGCTTCGTCTTTCAGAAGGCCGCGCTGCTCGAGTGGCGCGGCGCGCGGGCCAACATCCTGCTCCAGGCCGAGATGCGCGGCATGGACCGGGCGCAGGCGGCCTGCCGCGCCGACGAGCTGATCGAGATGACCGGCCTGACCGGCTTCGAGAAGGCGTTACCGCACGAGCTGTCCGGCGGCATGCAGCAGCGGGTGGCGCTGTGCCGCGCGCTGCTGCACGCCCCGCCGGTGCTGCTCATGGACGAGCCGTTCGGCGCCCTGGACGCGCTGACCCGGGAGCAGATGAACGCCGAGCTGCACCGCATCTGGCGGGAGACCGGCACCACCGTCGTGCTGGTCACCCACTCCATCGCCGAGGCGGTCTTCCTCGGCACCCGGGTCGTGGTGATGAGCGCCCGGCCCGGCCGGATCATCCGCACCTTCGCGGTCGAACTGCCGGCGCACCGCGACTACGCGCAGGTGATGTCGGACCCCCGCTTCGACCGCCTCGCCACCGAACTACGCGGGTTGCTCGGCAGCGCGGCCGCCAACCACTGAACGCGGATCGGCACCACCCAGCACGACGGAAGGAACACCATGACCCGCAGGTCCATCGGCATCATCGTCAACGGCGTGACCGGACGGATGGGCTACCGCCAGCACCTCGTCCGGTCCCTGCTGGCCATCCGCGAGTCCGGCGGCGTGCCGGTGGCCGACGGCACGACCATCTGGCCGGAACCGGTCCTGGTCGGGCGCAACGAGACGAAGCTCCGCGAGCTCGCCGAACGGCACGGCCTCACAGACTGGACCACCGACCTGACCTCGGCGCTGGCCCGGGACGACGTCGAGATCTACTTCGACGCCCAGGTCACCCAGCAGCGGGAGAAGGCGATCCGTCAGGCGATCGAGGCCGGCAAGCACATCTACACCGAGAAGCCCCTGGCCGAGGACACCGCCGGCGCGCTCGACCTGGCCCGGGCCGCCGCCGCGGCCGGCATCCGCACCGGCGTCGTGCAGGACAAGCTGTTCCTGCCCGGTCTGCGCAAGCTCAAGCGGCTCATCGACGGCGGCTTCTTCGGCCGGATCCTCTCGGTGCGGGGGGAGTTCGGCTACTGGGTCTTCGAGGGCGACTGGCAGCCGGCCCAGCGCCCGTCCTGGAACTACCGGGCCGAGGACGGCGGCGGGATCACGTCCGACATGTTCCCGCACTGGCATTACGTCCTGGAGGAGCTGTTCGGCCGGGTCAACGCGGTCTCCTGCGTGACAGCCACCCACGTGCCCGAGCGCGTCGACGAGGACGGCCGCACCTACGCGGCCACCGCCGACGACGCCGCGTACGCCATCTTCGAACTCGACGGCGGGATCATCGCGCAGATCAACTCGTCCTGGGGCGTGCGGGTGTACCGCGACGAGCTGGTGGAGTTCCAGGTCGACGGCACCGAGGGCAGCGCCGTCGCCGGGCTGCGCAACTGTCGGGTGCAGCACCGGGCGGTCACCCCGAAGCCGGTGTGGAACCCGGATCTGCCGGTCACCGAGGACTTCCGCGCCCAGTGGAGCGAGGTGCCCGACAACGAGGAGTTCGACAACGGCTTCCGGGTGCAGTGGGAGGCGTTCCTGCGGCACGTCGTGGCCGGCGAGCCGTTCCAGTGGGACTTCCTGGCCGGCGCGCGCGGCGTACAGCTCGCCGAGCTGGGGCTGCGCGCCGCCCGCGAGGGCGTCCGCGTCCAGGTGCCGGAGCTGCGGGCATGAGCGCCGCCGACGTGGTGCTGCCGGGCGGGCGGCGACACCGGCTCGCCGGGGGGAGCGGCTTCGCCCGCCCGGCCGCCCCGGCGACCGGCCGGATCGCGTACGCCGCCGCGCACGTGGTCGCCGACCCGGGCGCGGAGAACGTGCCGGGGGCCCCGGCGGCCGTGGACTGGGACACCACACTCGCATTCCGGCGGCACCTCTGGTCGTACGGGCTGGGGGTCGCCGAGGCGATGGACACCGCCCAGCGGGGGATGGGCCTGGACTACCCGGCCACCCGGGAGCTGATCCGGCGCAGCGCCGCCGAGGCCCGTGCCGTGGGCGGCCGGATCGTCGCGGGCGTCGGTACCGACCAGCTGCCGCCCGGCCCGGCCACCCTGTCGGCGGTCGCCGCCGCGTACCGCGAACAGCTCGACGACGTCCGCGCGGCCGGCGCCCGGCCGGTGCTGATGTGCAGCCGGCACCTGGCCGCCGCCGCCCGCGGCCCCGAGGACTACCTCCGGGTGTACGACGAGCTGCTGACCGCCGCCGACGAGCCGGTGGTGCTGCACTGGCTGGGCCCGATGTTCGACCCGGCGTTGACCGGATACTGGGGATCCGCCGATCTGGACCTGGCCGCCGACACGGTCGTCGAGCTGATCAAGGCGCATCAGTCCACCGTGGACGGCATCAAGGTGTCACTGCTGGACGCCGGCCGGGAGGTCGCGTTGCGCCGCCGGCTACCGGCGGGGGTACGCCTCTACACCGGCGACGACTTCCACTACCCGGAGCTGATCCGGGGTGACGAGGTGGGCCACTCGGACGCGCTGCTCGGGGTGTTCGCGGCGATCGCACCGGCCGCCGCCGCCGCGCTGGCCGCCCTCGACCGGGGCGACCTGGCGACGTACGACGAGATCTTCGCGCCGACCGTGCCGCTGGCCCGGCACCTGTTCGCGGCACCGACCTGGCACTACAAGACGGGGATCGTGTTCCTGGCCTGGCTGGCCGGTCACCAGGACCACTTCACCATGGTCGGCGGCGCGCAGTCCGGGCGGTCCCCGGCGCACCTGGCGACGCTGCTCACCCTGGCCGACGCGGCCGGACTGCTGCCCGACGCCGACCTGGCCGCCGCCCGAGCGCGGGCGTTCTTCACCGTCGCGGGTGTCGTCCAGTGAGCGCGAGGAGTGAGCCGGGTTTGCGAGCCCCGCAGTCGCGAACGAAGAACAGCCCAGTGAGCGCGAGGAGTGAGCCGGGTTTGCGAGCCCCGCAGTCGCGAACGAAGAACAGCCCAGTGAGCGCGAGGAGTGAGCCGGGTTTGCGAGCCCCGCAGTCGCGAACGAAGAACAGCCCTGTGAGCCTCACGCGCTTCTCGTTCAACCAGGCCACCGCCCAGCACTGGGCGCTGCCCGACGTGGTCGCCGGTTGCGTGGCGGCCGGCGTGCCGGGCATCGGGTTGTGGCGGGAGCCGGTGGCCGGGTACGGGCTGGCCCGTTCGGCGAAACTGGTCCGCGACGCCGGGCTCGTCGTCACGTCCCTGTGCCGGGGCGGCTTCTTCACCGCCGACGACTGGCGTACGGAGAACCTGCGGGCCATCGAGGAGGCCGCCGCGCTGGGCGCACCCGAGCTGGTGCTGGTCTCCGGCGGTCTGCAGCCCGGCAGCCGGGACATCGACGGCGCCCGCCGTCGGGTCGCTGACGCGATCGGCGAGCTGGCCCCGCACGCGGCGGCGGCCGGCGTCCGGTTGGCCATCGAGCCGCTGCACCCGATGTTCGCCGCCGACCGGTGCGTGATCGCCACCCTCGGCCAGGCGCTGGACATCGCCGAGCGGTTCGACCCGGCGGTGGTCGGCGTGGTCGTCGACGCGTACCACGTGTGGTGGGACGACACGGTGTACGCGCAGATCGCGCGGGCCGGCGCGCGAATCGCCGCGTTCCAGGTCTGCGACTGGGTGACCCCGCTGCCCGAGGGGGTGCTGCTCGGCCGGGCGCTGCCCGGCGACGGGTGCATCGAGTTGCGCCGGCTGCGCGAGGCGGTCGACGCGGCCGGCTACCGCGGGCCGATCGAGGTGGAGGTCTTCTCCGCCGAGGTGTGGGCGCGTCCCGGCGCACAGGTGCTGGACGAGGCGATCGCCGGTTACCTGCGCCACGTTGTCTGAGCGAATGCCCGACGGCGGGTTGGCCGGCGCGCGGACGTCGTCCCGGGATGACCCACCCGGACGGCGCTGGCCGTCGGCGGCCGGCGCCTGGCTGGGCATCGGCACCGCGCCGGCCACCCTGGTGCTCGGTGCGGCGATGGCCGCCCGGCACGGCGGCGCGGTGCCGGTGACCGGGCTGCTGGTCGGCGGGGCGCTGATGGCGGCGCTGCTCTGGGGGCAGGGCCGGATCGGCCTGCGCCGGCCGCTCGGTGACGCCGGGACGTTGACGGCGGTGCTGCCCGCGTACCTGGGCGACACCTCACGGCTGTTGTTGGCGGCCGTGCTGACCGTGTCGATGATCGGCTGGAACGGGTTCAACGTCGGGCTCGGCGGCGCGTCCCTCGCGGCGTTGGCGCACCTGCCGGGCTGGGCCGGGCCGGCGCTGCTGGAGGTGGCGGTCCTCGCCGTCTCCTGGGCGCCGGCCCGGTACGGCAACCGGGTCGCGGTGCTCACCACGCTCAGCGCGGTGGTGCTTGTCGGCTGGTGCCTGACCGTGCTGCCGCCGCCCGGTGCCCCGGTGCGTCTCGCCGCCGGTGGGCTGGCCGACGGTGCCGCGCTGATCGGCTACGCGGCGGTGTTCGCGTTGCGGGCGCCGGACTTCAGCGTGGGTCTCGCCCGGCGGCGGGACCTGGTCTGGTGTGTGGGGCTGCTGATCGGGCCGGCATTGCTGGGTGTGCTCGTGGGTGCCGGCCTGTGGCTGCGTACCGGCTCGGCGGACGTGGTCGCGCTCCTCGCCGCCGGGTCGGGGCTGGCCGCGTACGCCAATCTGTTCGTCGCGGTGGCCGTCTTCGCCGCGGCGTTGACCACCACCTACTCCGGGGCGCTGGCGGTGCGCGGCCTGACGCCGCGGGTGCCGGCGCGGCCCGCGATGGTCGCCGTCGCGGTGCTCGGCGGGCTGCTGGCGGTGGCGCGCTTCGACCGTCTCGTGCTGCCCTGGTTGACGCTGCTGGCCGCCGCGCTGCCGGTGCTTGTGGTGCCGATGGCGACCGAGGCGGCGGCCCGCCGTCGCGGCCGGACCGCGCGGAGGGTGCCCGCCTGGTGCTGGATGCCGCCGGCGCTTGTCGCGGTCGCCTGCACGCTCGCCGGGATCGGCGTCGCCCCACTGCTCGGTCTGGGCCTCGCCGCACTGCTCACAGTGCTCTGGAGGCGTCTGGCGTGACGCTGGCGAGAAGATGCCGGCCGCGCGGGAACGCCGGCCGGCGGTAGAGTCGGCCGGTGGACGTGGACGACACCGCCGCCCGGCTCGGAGTGCCCGTCGAGGCGGTCGAGCGTGTGCACCGCCTCGCCGGCGACCGGCCGTCGGCCCCGCTGCCCGCCAAGGCCGACGCGCTCGCGATGCTCGACCGGCTCGCGGTCCGCCCGGACGACGCCGCCGAGATCATGGCCGGCTGGCCCGACCCCGACTCGCCACTGTGGACTCCGGAGCTGCGCTGGCTCCTGGACCGCTCGATCGCCCTGGTCCGCGCCGATCTCGGCGGCTACGTCTGGCTGCCGCCGGGCCCGGAGCTGCCGCGCGAACGGGGCCCGGCGTGGCAACACCTCTACGTGTACGCGTACCTCGCCCTCGTCGGTGTCGTTCGGGACTACCACCGCGACCACGGGGTTCCCGACGCCGTATCCTGGGCGACCCTCGCGGACCTGGGTCGCAACCTCGCCGTCGACCGGCGGATGCGCCGCGAGGGGTGGCCAGTCATGCAGAGCTGGTTGACGCTGCACGTGCGTGGCGCCGTCTACGAGCTGGGCCGTTTGCAGCACCACCGTGGTGACGGCGCCATCGGCCTGCACATCCCCGACTCGGGGCCGCTGACCCCGCAAGCGGTCTCGGCGTCGCTCGACGAGGCCCGCGCCTTCTTCCCGCGCCACTTTCCCGACGAGCGTTACACGGCGTTCTCCTGCGGCTCGTGGCTGCTCGACCCGCAGCTGCGGGACTACCTTCCCGAGGATTCCAACATCGTCCGCTTCCAGCGACGATTCGAGCTGGAGCCCTACGAGGAGCCCGAAGGACTGGACGCCGACGTCGAGGTGCGGCGCTTCGTGTTCCGCACCCTGAGCACGCCGCTCGACCAACTGCCGCGCCGCACCGCCCTGCAACGGGCGATCGTCGACCACCTGACGGCCGGCCGTCACTGGCAGTGGCGTCAGGGCCGCTTCGCGATCTGAACGGGCCGGTCGTTCCGGCTGGTGCCGTGGGTGCTTCTGGTGCGCCACGTTGTGCTGTCCGCGATCGTCATCACGGGTGTCATCGCCGTGGTGTGGTTCGGGCCGCAGCAGGCGTGACCTGCGACCGGAAACATGATCTAGGCACGGCTGACGCATCGTGATCTTATGTGCACCAGCGATCCGTAACACCGAGCAAACCGTCGATTAACCGTCGCGGGCTTAGGTGGGGGAGCGCTCCCATGAGCGGGTCGCGATCGATGAGGCAGCTCCACAAGGGAGCGATGGAAAGGAGTCTCGTGTCTTCACGCACGAGCGGGAACAGGCTGCGAAGGCTGGCGATACCGACGCTGGTCGTCGCGATGATCACCGGCACAACCGGTGTAGCGGGATCGGCGTCGGCGGCCCCGGGGGGCCGGCCAGCCAGCAGCGGGCCGGGTTACTTCTCCACCGGATCCGACCGGCGCACCACCCTGACCGACGGGGCGGACCGTCGCCCCGGCAACAGTGAGACCAGCCCGAAGGCCGCCGTGGACGCGTCCGGCTCCGGCGTCTACATCGTCGAGCTGGCCGAGGCCCCGCTGACCACGTACGTCGGTGGGACCTCGGGGCTGGCGCGAACCCGCCCGACGCCGGGTGGCCGGCTGGACGTGACGTCCGCGCCGTCGCAGGCGTACCGCCGGCACCTCGACACGCAGCTGGCCGCCGTCGCGGCCGCGGCCGGTGTCCAGGTCAAGGCGGCCTACACCGCCGCCTTCAACGGCTTCTCGGCGAAGCTGACCGCTCAGCAGGCGACCGCGTTGCGGGCGGACAAGCGCGTTCGCGCCGTCACCGCCGCACGCGCGCTCGGCACCCGATCGACGTCGCCACTCGCGACCACCACGACGGCCGCCACCCCGACCGCCGCCACCCCGGGTGGGGCCGAGCGGTCCGCGGCCGAGCGCACCACCACCAAGCCGGTCAAGCCCGGTCCCGCGACCGGCGCGGGCACGGTGATCGGCGTCCTGGACACCGGCATCTGGCCGGAGAGCGCCTCGTTCGCCAAGAAGATGCCCGCACCCCCGACCTGGCACGGCACGTGCCAGACCGGCGTGGCCTTCGTGGCCGAGCACTGCAACGGCAAGATCGTGGGTGCCCGGTACTTCGCCGACACGTGGCTCGCGGGCGGCGGCTCGGTGCCCGAGGGTGAGCTGCTCTCTCCCCGCGACATGGAGGGGCACGGCACGCACACCGCCTCGACTGCCGCCGGTCTGCCGATCTCGGACGTCACCATCGACGGTCGGCGCTTCGGCCCGATCTCCGGCATGGCGCCGGACGCACAGATCGCCGTCTACAAGGTGCTCTGGGCCGGGATGGGCTTCGACGCCGACATCATCGCCGGCATCGACGCGGCCGTCGCCGACGGCGTGCAGGTCCTGAACTTCTCGATCGGCTCGCAGCTCGGCGACTGGGAGGCCAACACCCCCATCGGTGTCGCCTTCCTCAACGCCACCCTGTCCGGGGTCTTCGTGGCGGCGTCGGCCGGAAACACCGGCATCGTGAGCGGCGCCATCAGCAACGCGGCGCCCTGGGTGACCACTGTCGGCGCGGCGGTGACCAACCTCGACGAGGCGACGCTCAAGCTGGGCGACGGCACGAAGCTCGTCGGCGGCTCGCTGGACGCGCTGCCCGGTGGCGCCGCGCGGGCGATGGTCTTCGGCGACCAGGCCGGATCGCCGGAGCTGGGCGCCGTCTACTGCGAACCGGGCAGCCTGGACGCGGCCAAGATCAAGGGCAAGGTCGTCGCCTGCGCGCTGTCCGACACGTTCGCCTCCGCCGCCGAGGTCAAGACCAAGGGCGGGGCAGCGATGGTGCTGTTCGACCCGGTCGGCAACTACCGGGTCAACTCGATCTACAACTTCCCGGTGGTGTACCTGCCGACCGAAAAGCAGGCCGGCACGCTGTTCAACTACCTGATGCGGCACCCCACCGACGCGACGGTGTCCCTGCGCACCGGCGGTGACGGCTCCAGCGTTCCGGGCGTCCCCAGCGTCGCGGACTTCTCCTCCACCGGCCCCGACAAGGTGACCTTCGGCGTCTTCAAGCCGGACCTGGTCGCCCCGGGGTCGGACATCATCGCCGCCGTCTCACCGGCGGGCAACTTCGGGCGGGACTTCGACGCGTACTCGGGCACCTCGATGGCGTCGCCGTACGTGGCCGGCGCGGCGGCGGTCCTGCGTGCCACCCACCCGGACTGGACGCCGGGCCGGGTCGCCTCGGCGCTGCGGACCACCGCGACCGACACCGTCGGCACCACCAGCCCGCTGGACCAGGGCAGCGGCTTCATCAACCTGAACCGGGCCACCGACCCGGGCCTGGTCATCGAGCCGACCGCCGCGGAGCTGGTCGCCTTCAGCCAGACGGCCCAGCCCGACGGCAAGGAACTCAACCTGCCGGCCATCTCCCTGCGCGAGTACGACGGCACCCACCCGGTGACCGTCACGCGCACGCTGACCAACGTGGGCAAGGCGCGGGAGACCTACCGGTCGTCGGTGTCCGGCCTGCCCGGCATGAAGGTCACCGTCACCCCGGCGTCGGTGACGCTGGCGCCGGGCAAGTCCGCGACGGTGACCATCACGCTGCGCCGGGGCAACGCCCCCTGGGACCGGTACGTGACCGGGTCGATCACCTGGAAGGGCAAGGGGCACAGCGCCCGCATCCCGGTCGCCGCCCGCCCGTGGGGGATCAGCGCCCGGCCGTACGGTGACGACGGCGAGGAGTTCGGCCGGATGACCAGCGGCTCCTTCGGCTTCGTCCAGCCCGGCTTCACCGGGCCGCTCGCCGGTCGCAGCACCGGTTACACGCCGATGCTGCGCAAGTCGTACTCGATGCCGGCCGGCGTCTACGGCGGCGTCTTCGACCCGCGTGCCTCCGGCGTGAAGGCTGTCGACTTCACCGTGCCGGCGAACACCGCGGGCATCATCGTCGAAGCCAACACCGAAGACCCGAACACCAACCTCGACCTGTACCTGTACAAGGGCGACACCCTGGTCTACAGCAGTGACAGGTACTGGACCAGCTTGGAGCAGGCGTACAAGTTCCTGCCCGAGCCGGGGCGCTACACCGCGTACGTGTTCGCGCAGGTGCCCGGTGGCCCGGTCGTCGACTTCGAACTGCGGCACGCCATCATCGGTCGTAACGCCAAGTATTCGCCCGCCACGCTCACGCTGCCGTCGACGACGGAGCGCGGTCAGAGCGTCAACTTCACGTTGAAGCCCAACGGGCCGCTGCCCGAGGGCGACTTCTGGGCGTACACCGAGTACAACACCAACGGCACGATCATCCCCGGCAATCTCGTCTCCACCCAGCAGAGTGCCTGGCAGTAGTTCCTGACGGAGCGTGGGGCGGTGCCGTCGGGCGCCGCCCCACCTTCCGTCAGCGCTGCCAGGCGTCGATGGCCTGCACGCCGTCGCGCACGGTCCGGTCCAGGATGGTCGGGTTGCCGCTGCTGCCCTCCCAGCCCTGGTCATGGAACACGGTCACCGCCCCGTCGACCCGGGCCACGGCGATCTGGGCGGAGGATTCGCCCTCGCCGGTACGCTCGCCGCTCAGACTCGTCGTGTCCCACGTACGGGTCACCAGCAACGCCTCGTCCCCGACGCCGGGCAACGCCTTGCTCGTGACCGTGACGGGGTTGCCGCCCTGGTCGTACGAGGGGCACGCCTGCACCGCGTCGCGCAGGCGTCGCAGGTAGTTCGAAGCGCCGTCACCCTCGAAGGTGAAGATGGTCTGGTGGATCATGCCCTGCGGCGTGTTGCTGTCGGCCTCGCCGGCCTTCTTGTAGGTCACCGTCATCGCCGCGCTCGCGGTGACCTGTCGGCCCCCGGTGCCGAACTCGTTGCCGCACAGCGTCGGTAGGGCCTCGGTGACGGGCGTCGTGCGGCGGGGGGACTTTCGCAGCTCGGCAGGCAGCTCGACGAACGCCGACGTGGGGATGGTCGTCGGCGCGCTGGCGCTCGCGGATGCTTGTTCGGTCGGGCTCGGGGTGGCCACCGCGCTCGTCGACGACCCGGTCGACGACGCCGCGTCGGGCGTGTCCCCACCCGTCGTGCAGGCGGTGGCCAGCGCGACGGTGGCCAGCAACGGCAGGATCAGCGCCCGGGTGGTCGGCGACAGTACGTACCGGCTCATCTTTTCCCCTCACCTCTACCCCGAGCAGTTCCCCGCGCCGAGCCGGCGGAAACGGTCAGCGCTCCAGCGCGCGCACCGCTGTCGACGAGACGGCGGCCAGTTCGGGCTGCGCGGGCAGGAACACCGTGGGAACACCCAGCGCCTGGTTCATCGCGGCGAGTTGGTGCTCGTACCGGAGATCGGTGGTGTTGCGCACGCCTCGAACGATCACTCCCACGTCGTGCCGGTGGCAGTACGTGGAGGTCAACCCGTTCCAGGCCACAACGGTGACGGACGTCCACTCGACCGGCAGGACGGCCCGTACGGCGGCCGCCCGCCGCACCTCGTCGGTGCCCGGACGCTTGCTGCTGTTGACCGCGACGAGCACGACCACTTCGTCGAAGAGCTCGCGTGCCCGGCTCACCACGTTCACATGCCCGGGGGTGAAGGGATCGAAGGTGCCGGGGTAGACGGCTCGTACGCGTACGCGCCCGGGTGTCACGCCCCCAGGACCCGCTGCGCGTCGTGAATGACCGATGCGGAGGCCGCCGGAGCCCAGGAGGCGAACAGCGCCCGGAAGTAGGCGCCGTGCCGCTCAGCCACCGCGCGATCGTGCTCGATGACGTCCAGTTCGTTGACGATGCTCAGGTCGATGAGCGACCGACGTCGATCCCCACCCGTCGTTCTCACCTGACCGACGAACCTGTCGAACACCTGGCCGGTCGTGGCCAGCTCCGGCCAACTGCGTTTCCGGTCGCAGGCGCCGTACAGATAGACGAGTTCCTCGGCGTCCGCGCCGATCAGATCCCGCAGGACCGCACGGTCGGCCCGGTCGAGCAGGGTGCGGTCGAACCCGTCGGTGCCGTAGACGGCGTGGGTGAGGCCCGCAACCTGTACGTCGCCGTCGCAGCCGAGCGCGGCGAGTCGTTCGCTGACGCGACAGAGGTGGGCGTACAGATTGCCGCCGGGATGTGCGATCTGCTCAGCGCCCCGGTCGCGGAGCCAGACCCGCACGGCGGTGTCGGTGCTCATGGCCCGACTGTAGGTACCGACTGCCGGAACCCGCTGCCCCCGGACGGGGGCAATATGTCACAGCGCCTGGGTGGATGTCGCCACGATCTCTGCCGGCAGCGGCTCCGCGCGGCCGTCTCGCCGGTGGCGGACGGGGTGTGGCCCGTCCGCCACCGACCTGTGATCAGCTGACCGTGACGGTCAGGTTGATCGAGCGGGTCTCCCCGCTGGTGTAGGTGGTCGTCACCCGGGCGGTGTAGGTGCCCTTGCGCGGGTAGCTGTGAGTCGTCGACCGCAGGGTCGCGCCGTGCGAGACGGCGCTGTTGTCGCCGAAGTCCCACGCGTAGTCGGTGATGCTCTGCCCCGACGGTGCCGTCGCGGTGGCGGTCAGCGTGGTGGTCAGCGGCGCGGTGCCGCTGGCCGGGTTGGCCGCGAGCGACAGCGTTCCGCCCGGTTCCTGTTTGACGCCGGCCCCGTTGAACCGCAGCCAGTCCAGCGAGAGCAGGTCCGGTGTGCCGCCGACCTGGGCGGCGTTGACGAACTTGGCGTACAGGACCGTGGTGCCGGCGGGTTTGTTGGTGAGCGTGACGGTCGGCGAGACCAGGTTGTCCCACCCGCCGGTCGAGCCGATGGTGGCCGAGCCGATCAGGGTGCCGGTGGGGGAGCCGGTGCGCAGCTCGATGACGCCGCCGAGGCCGCCGTTGGTCACCCCGAGCGTCACCGAGCCGACGTTGCGCAGGTCCACCGGCCCGTACGATGCCCAGTCGTTGTGGTCGACGTCGCCGAGCCGCTTGCCGGCGCGGGCGGTGGTCCGGTCGTTCACGGTGAGACCGGACTGGGCGCTGAAGTGCTCGGCCTCCTTGCTCTTGGGTTGCAGCTGCGCCCGGGTCGAGCCGGTCAGCGCCGGTACGCCGCCGGCCGCGCCGCCGTCGGTGTACTGCGCGGTGACAACTGTGTAGAGGTTCTGCCCCGGCCCGTGGCCGTCACCCGCGTCCGCCTCGGTGGCGAGCAGGCCCGAGCAGCCGGTGTAGACGTCCAGCGGGTGGGCGTGCGTGTCGTGGCCGAGCTGGGTCTGGACTGTCACCTTGGCGCAGTCGATGGTGGCGTCCTCCGGGTCGGTGACCGTCACCGTGTAGGGGATCTTGTCGCCGAAGTCGAAGAACCCGCCGTCGGGCACGGTGATGGTCACCGTGGGCCGGGTGTTGCCGACCACCACGTCGGTGACGGCGCTGGCGGTCAGGCCGTTGCCGCTGTTGCGTACGGTCAGCCGGGCGGTGAACTTGCCGGCCGCCGAGTAGGTGAAGCTCGGGTTGGCGGCCGTGGAGTCGGTGGTGCCGTCGTTGGTGAAGTCCCAGGCGTAGCTGAGCGCCGAGCCGTCACCGGCCGCCGTACCGGCCGAGGAGAAGCTGACCGCGAGCGGCGCGCGTCCGCTGTCCGGGGTGGCGGCGATCTTCGCGGTCGGCGGTCGGCCGTTGGCCACGTAGTCGATCCGGTAGATGCCGGCGCCGGCGTTGCTGCCGCCACGACCGCTGCCGGTGCCCTCGCCGAAGTCGATGACGTAGAGCGAGCCGTCCGGGCCGAACTCCGCCTCGAAGGGCTGGATCCAGCTCATGTTGTCGAAGATTCCGTTGATCGACTGAAGGTCGCCGACGGCGGTGGGACCGAAGCGCGAGTTGGTGAAGGTCTGCGCGGTCCGGTGGATCGAGAGCGTCTTGAACCACTTGCGGGTGAACTCGTAGGTGATCCACTTGCCGTCGAAGTACTCCGGGAACTTCGTGGTGCGGGTGTTGGCCGGGTCGTAGTCGTAGACCGGCCCGCTCATCGGGCCACCGCCCCCGGTGCCGACCTCCGGGAACTGACTGGAGGCGGAGTACGCGTACCAGACCAGTGCTGGCTTCGCCGCCGGCAGGGCGGTCAGACCGGTGTTGTTGGGGGAGTTGTTCGTCGGTGCGGCGCAGGTGAACTTCGCCCCGGAGGTGCTGGTGGCGAAGTTGTAGTCGGTGAACGGGATGTTGTTGCCCACGCAGTACGGCCAGCCGTAGTTGCCGGCGGCGGTGATGCGGTTGAACTCGACAGTCCCCTCCGGACCACGGTTGGGGTCGGCGGCGCGGGCGTCCGGGCCGTAGTCGCCGACCATTACCGCGTTCGTCTGCGGCTCGATGGTGATCCGGAACGGGTTGCGCATGCCCATCGCGTAGATCTCCGGCCGGGTCTTCGCGGTGCCGGCGGGGAAGAGGTTGCCGCTCGGCACGGTGTACGTACCGTCGGCCTGCGGGGTGATGCGCAGGATCTTGCCGCGCAGGTCGTTGGTGTTGCCGGCGGTGCCCTGCGCGTCCCAGGCGGCCCGACCGGCCTGCTCGTCGATGGGGGTGTAACCGCTGGAGGCGAACGGGTCGGTGTTGTCACCGATCGCGGCGTACAGGCGACCGGCCGCGTCCATGGCCAGCGAGCCGCCCATGTGTGAGTTGGCGCGACCCACACCGCGGTATGTCGGAACGGTCAGCAGCCGCTTCTCCGAGGACAGCGCGACGCTGTTGTTCGCCACCGTGAACCGGGACAGGTTGAGCTGTTTGAGGGTCTTGTCCGACCAGAGCAGGTAGACCCAGCCGTTGCTGGCGAAGTTGCGGTCCAGGGTCATCCCGAGCAGCCCGTCGGACTGGTCGGTCATCGCCGAGGTGTAGGCGAAGTCGAGCAGCGTGGTGACCTGGAGAGTGTCCGAGTTGACCACCTTGAGCGCGCCGGTGCGCTGGATGTAGTAGACCTTCCGGTCCGGGGCGACGGCCAGCTCGAAGGGGTCGGCCAGGTTCTCGGTGACCAGGCCCACCCGCTCGAAGTTTCCGGTTCTGGTGGCGGAGCAGTCGCCGGCGACCGCGCCGGCGGCCCACTCGATGCCGTAGCGCAGATGCTCCAGGAACGCCGGCTCGCTGAACCGGGAGCTGGCGTGCCCGCCGGCGGTGAACCAGGACCGGCCGCCGTCGTAGCGCTGACACCAGGAGTACGCGTGGTCGACGCCCTCGTCCAGGCCGCTGATCCCGTCGCGCACCTTGATCTGCGCGAGGGTGTGCACGTTGCCGGTGGGGTTGGTCCGCCAGTTGTACCACTCCTCGCTCTGCTCCCACAGCTCCGGCAGGTTGCGGGTGGAGGGGTGGGCACGGTCCAGCACCTTGACCCGGCCCGGGTACGTGCCGCCGGTGGCCGAGAAGTCGGGGTGGTGGTCGAAGATGGTGCCGACCAGGCCCTCGTACCACGGCCAGTCGCGTTCGCTTGCCGAGGCTGCGTGCAGGCCGGCCCAGCCGCCGCCGTTGCGGATGAACGTCTGCAACGCCGCGCGCTGGCTGGCGTTGAGCAGGTCACCCGAGGCGGGGGTGGAGTTGGTGTTGTTGAAGACCAGTGCGTCGAAGGTGGCGAGGTTGGCGTCGGTGAAGGCGGCCGCGTCGGTGGTGGCGACGACGTCGAAGTTGTGCGTGGCGCCGAGCTGCTGGATCGCGGCGACGCCGGCCGGGATCGAGTCGTGGTAGTAGTTGGTGATCTTCGAGAAGACCAGCACCCGGAAGCGCGGGGCGGCCTGGGCGGGCAGGGCGGTGGTGGTGCTCAGCACGGTGGCGATGGTGAGCAGGGCGAGGCAGATCGCGCGCAGGTGTTTGGGCATGGGGCGCTCCCTGTCGGACGGTGAGGGTCGGAAAGCGCTTTCTCGCTGCCCGCATCACGGTACTGAGAGCCAACGATGACCGTCAATAGCCGCCGGGTAAGCGGTTTCCTGCGGTAGTGGCCGCGCCCGCGAACCCTGGTCGGGTCTCGGGCGGATCACCCGCGTGCCGTCGGGTCGAGGGGACAGCGGGCGTCCGCCGGTCGATGGCAGGATCGGCCGATGCGCGTTCTCTTCGACGGCCCGGCGCCGGTCGCCTACGGGCAGATCTACGTGACGAGTCGTGAGCTGCCGGACATGAGCGGGGCGTTCGCCGGGCAGGCGAACGGCCTCTGCGGGGCCGGCCAGGCGGGCGCGCTGTTCCTGATGACCGGCACGCACACCGGGCGGGTCCACTTCCGAGTCGAGGTGTACGACGGTGAGCCGTCGGCCGCGGTGCAGGAGTGGGAGGAGGTGGTGGAGGCGTCGTTTCTGCCCAGGGCCCCGGTGGTCGACCTGGTCCCCTGGGGCGACGGGTCACTCGCCCCGTTGCCGCTGACCCCCCAGGGGCAGGACGCCGGCCGGCTGCCGGTCTACCGCGTGCGGTACTGCGCCACAGGCATGGACGAGGGGCGGGACCCGTTCGGCGGGTTCGACCCCGACGAACTGGACGAGGACGATTACACGTACATGGATCAGCGGCCGGACCGCTACCTGCTGTGCCTGTGGCCGGAGGGCTCGACGGGCGAGGGTTCCCGAGCCGCCGTGCCGCGCGCCGACGCGATCGTGCGCCAGACCAGCCGGGCCGCCGCGTACTGGCACGGCTGGGCGGCCGGGTTGCCGCCCCCGCCGACCCTGTGGGAGCAGGTCGAGGCCGAGATGCTCAGGCGGGTGGAGCGGGAGCGCCGCGATCAGGAGTACCGACGGCGGGATGAGCTGCGGCGCTGGGGCGGTCGTGCGCCAAGTGATCGGCTCCGGCAGGTGCGCGGCAACGTCCACGGCATCGCCGTGCTGGACCGCGACCTGGTCGACGGGGTGGCGGCGGCCGGCGCCGGCATTCAGCGCCAGATCGCGATCTGGGCCGCACGGCGGGCGTTCACCGTCGCCGGCATCGCGGACCTGGACTGGATGACACCGGCGTGGACGGCCCTGGATCGGGGCGAGCCGCCACCCGCCGAGTTCACCGAACACACAGCACTGTGGACACGGATCCGGGGCGAGCCGCCCGTCATGTTCTCCACCGTCTCGCTGCGCCCGGCGGGTCACGGCCCGGCCGATTCGCTCGGCGCGGTTCTCGACGCCCCGGTGGACCCGGTCCCGATGGCGCTTCCGGCACTGATGGCCGCCGGTGAGTCGGACCCGCTGCAGGCCGCACTGGAGGCGCTGTGGGCGGCGGTCAGCACGTACGCCGCGCGGCGGGACGAGCTCCTGGCGGAGGTGCGGCGGGCCTTTCCGGTCATCAACGAGCCAGAGCGGCACTGACCCCGTCAGGTGTCCTGCTCAGCCTGGCCCGGCAGTGGGAGGATGGCTCGATGGAGGAGAACGGCGAAGCCGCCGAGACGTGGCGGGATCTCGTGCACGGCACACCGGGGTGGTGGTCCGGCGAGCCGGTCGTCACCGCCGCCTACGAGCACCCGACGTTGCGAACGCTCTTCCCGCTTCCCACGCACGGAACGCTGAAGTTCTTCCGGACCGCCCGGCCACCGTACCCCGCTGTCCGCACCGACGACCTGCCCTTCATCGTGTGTGGCGGCCCTCCCTACCAGGTCTACACCCCGGGCTATGGACGGCTGCTCGGTGAGGCCACGACAGCGGCGGAGGCCGTCGAGCTCGTCGTCGCGAACCTTCCGGGGTCGACGTCCCCTGGCCCGAGGGACTGATTGCCGCTCATCGCGGCAGCCGCACCGTCTCGCGGCGAGGGTCACAGGTTCCCGGACTCCGGCCAGTGGGACCAGTGCGTGTTGGGTGGCAGGTCTGGCGCGTACCGACTCACGTCTCCCGTCGCCAGCACGTCGGCGAGCTGGCGGAAGGTCGTTGAGCCGCTGGGAAGGGTGTCCTGGACAAGGTCCGGGTGATGCCATCGATCCAATCGCATGATCTCGGGGAGGTCGGCCGGGATCCGCCGCCGCAGCTCGACGTCGTCGGCCAGGAGCAGCTCCCGGTGTTCGGGGACGAGCCGGCGAAACACGTCGATGAGTTCCTCACCCGGCTCGGCTGCTACGGCGATCCGCCGGCCTCGTACCTCGATCGGGTTTCCGCAGTAGATCTCGGGCTCGTCGACATCCTCGATCTCGTCCCAGTTGTCGATCCGGCTGAGGAAGTCTTCGTTGCCAAAGCCCGGCTGTCCCGTGGTGAGGCAGTTGCCGAAGACGTGCAGGACGTCGATGAGGTTGCCGGCCCTGGGCGAATATCCCAACGCCTCCACGATGAGCGCCCACCGGTGCGCGTCGCGATAGGCGTGCAGCCGTGCGTCGACTGCGTAGTAGTAGCCGTGGCCCAGGTCCGGGAACCGGAAGTCCTCGGCCGCGGCGTCGAGCTGGTCGAGGATCTCGGCGGAGAGCATGGTCGTGCAGTGTAGCCACGGGTTCACCGACACGATCATGCGCGAGTGTCTGCTGCGATCCGTGCCGCAGGGTATCCCGGATGGATTACGACATCGATATATGTCAGTCTGAGTCTGGACCGAGTCAACGTCCGGTCCGCCCTCTGACCACCGTCCCGAAAGGACCACCCATGCGCACATCCGCCCGCCGGACCACCGCGAGTCTCGCCGCCGTCCTGATCGCCGCATCGGCCATGACGCTGCCGGGGTCGCCTGCGGTGGCTGGCGAACCGTTCCAGAGCCCGGACCAGGGCCTGGTCTTCTACTCGAGCTACCCGACCGAGGTGGCCGGCAGGCTGGCCACGCCCGACGGCATCTGCCATCAGGTCCCGGCCGACGCGGCCTGGATGCTCACCTGGAGCGGTGGCTTCCGTTCGGTGCCCGGCTACCAGAGCACCGACTGCAGCGGTCCGGCAACCGAACTCAACAACTTCCACAGCTGGACAGAGGGCCGCTACCTCACCTACCGGGCCAGCTGACAGCCGGCCGGCCGTCGCGGCGTACGACGATCAGCCGGCGCCGTCGTCGTTCGGCCTGTCCCGCAGTGGTCGGTCTGCCCTCTGCGTTCCCGCCGGCGCCAGCCGACCGTTGGGCATGTGCACGACCCGCAGGAACGCGGGCAGCCGCCACGGCCGTGGCCCGCCGATGACGACGTCGCGCCGCAGCACCGCCTGCGCGATGCTGATCCGGCCGAACATCATCAGGTTGAACCGGGCGGGCCGGAACGTCACGCGCGCGTCGAACGGACCGTCGGGCGGCGCGATCCACACCCTGCGGTCGCCCAGCGTCAGCGTCGTGGTCGAGGTGAACTCCGACCGGAACTGCACCGACACGTGGTGGCGAGGCATCGGCAGCGCGGTGTTGAGCAGCACTCCGTACGAGTCACGCAGCATGTCGAACATGAAGAGGTCCCAGTAGAGCGCGGCGTGTTCGTCCGGCATCGGCCACGGTCGGCGCAGCGCCCGCGCGATGTCCCAGCCGTGCACGAGCAGCTCGTTGGTCAGATGGGCGAACAGGCCGCCGACCGTCACCCGCGCGTTACCCAGCCAACTCACCGTCGACAGTGGATCCGCGGTCGTGGCCAGGAGACGGGCGACCGCGGTGTTCAACCGCGACAGCAGGACTTCCGGATCACGCTCGGTGAAGTGGGCGAGCACGTGGCTGTTGACGTCGGCGACCGTGTCGACGTTCGTGACGGCGAGCATGTCCTCCAGGCCGGGCACCCGGATGGCGACCTCGGTGCCGTCCAGCCGGGAGACGTACAGCGCCGCGATCGACACCACGTGCGCGAGGGTGTCGGCGAGGGTCCAGTCGTCGGTGACCATGGCCGTGGGCGACGGCGCGGCGGCCACCAGCTCGGTGAACCGGTCGGCAGCCGAGCGCAGTGCCGTGATGGCCACATCCCAGCGGCCCGGGCCTGCCGTTTCACTCACGTCGAGCAGTATCGGGCTTTCGCGCCGACCGAACTTCTCCGAACGTGCGCTCATTCGCCACGTCAGCAGTCTGGACAACGTGGGAACCGCTCAGGTGGGTTCCTCGATGGCCTGATCGCCCGCACCGGCGCAGGGGGCGGCCGGCACGCCGCATCGGCGGTGACGCCGGAGGTGTGGCTATCGTTTCGACATGCTCCCCGACTCGTCACTCGCCGTCGGTGCCGCCTTCCTCGCGGACGGTCCGGCCGATGGCGTCGACCTCAGCCTGTTCGGACAGTTCACGGGTTCCTGGGCACTGGACTGCACCGAGTACGACCCCGACGGGTCCTCGTCCGTCCGGCGGGGCGAGTGGCACTTCGGGTACGCGTTGGGCGGCCGTGCGACCACCGACGTCTGGATCCTGCCCGGCGTCGAGCACGGCGTCAGCGTGCGCTTCCCCGATCCGACGGCAGGGCCGGGCATCTGGCGTTCGACGTGGGTGGGGCCGGGCCGGCATCGGACGCACACCTTCCGGGCCGCCCGCGTCGGCGAGCTGATCGTGCTCGACGGCGGTGATCTGCGGTGGACCTTCTCCGACATCGCCGCCGACGAGTTCCGCTGGCGCAACGAGGCGCGGCAGCCCGACGGCGCGTGGCGGGTGCAGCAGACGTTCCAGGTGTGGCGACAGGGCTGACCGTTCCCCGGCCACGCTCCGCCGATGGCACGCCGGACCGCAGTTCGCCGCGACGATCCGGTCAGCCGGCGGTGGTGAAGGTGAGGAAGGTGTCGGGGGGCCGCGTCTCGGCGGCGGGACCATCGTGGACCTGCCACGCGTCCCCGACGACCTGGTCTGCCACCCGCGACCAGAACGCCTCGACGCCTGCGTTGTAACGCTGAAAGCCGATGCTCCACCTGCCGGGGAACAGCGAGATGACCTGAACGGCAGCGGTACGGCCGACGCCGCTGCGGCGCAGCGCGCGCACGACGAAGAAGCTGGTGACGGACGTGCCGCCGTCCTCGGTCGGCGTGGTCATCACGAACCCCGCCGTACGGCCGGCCGCGGTGATCAGCCAGGCCCGGCGCTGCGGGTCGACGCCGGCGAGAAACCGGTCGAGTGGCCGGTCGTTGAATGTGCCGTCGTCGTTGGGCAGGTGACCGTACGCCTCGGACAGGTCATGGCGGTACAACTGCCCCAGGTTGCCGAGCACCGCCCGGTGCGCCCGGTCGACAGGTATCAGCGCGACGGGGTGTGCGGGCGGGCGGGGCGGCGTCGTGGCTTCCCAGGGCACCGAGGCAGTTTCGCATGCCGACCGGTGCGCCCTGACGGCGCGCGACAGCTCTGCGGGCCGGTGCCGGCGGCGCCGACCCGCAGAGCTGGCCCACGTCAGCTTCCGGCGCAGGTGGCGGTCGTGCCGGTGCCGTTGCCCGTGCCCTGGAACCCGAAACTGGCGCTCTGGCCCGCCGCCAGTCGTCCGTTGTAGCTCTGGTTGGCCACGGTGATGGTGCCGCTGGTACCGCTGGCGACGCCGTTCCACAGCGAGCTGACCGCCGCTCCGCTCGGCAGGGTGAGGGTGACCCGCCAGCCGGTGAGCGCGGCGGTCCCCGCGGTGACGGTAACGGTGGCGACGAATCCGCCGTTCCACTGGTCCTGGACGGCGTAGACCGCGGTGCAGGCCGGGGTGCCGGTGGGCGGCGGCGTGGTCGGCGGGGGCGTCGTGGGCGGAGGTGTGGTGGGCGGCGGCGTCGTGGGCGGGGGTGTGGTCGGTGGCGGCGTGGTGGGTGGCGTGCCGCCGTCGAGCGTCAGGTTCTTCTGCTGGACGGTCCACTGGCTGCGGCACAGGCCGCAGTCGGGGCCGACGAAGTTGGTGCCGGCGGTGGTGTCGCCCTTCAGGCGCCACTTGAGGTAGAGCACCGCGACGCGGCCGAACTCGCCGCCGTTGGCCTGGTCGTAGGTGCCGCCATGACCGACGTTGAGGTTGCCCATGAAGGCGGGGAGCCCGGCGGGCAGCTTGCCCCAGTCGTCCATGGCGTTGGGGTAGGCGATGTCGCTGGGCCCGCCGATGAAGTAGGCGATCGGCTTGGTCAGCCGCCTGAGCTGGTAGTCGTCGGCGTCGTTCAGCAGGCCGCTGCTGAAGATGCCGGTCGTGGTGACGCGCGGGTCGGCCGAGACGGCGTACGCCTCCAGTCCTCCGCAGGAGAAGCCCGCGACGGCGACCTTGGTGGTGTCGAGCTTGTTGAAGTACTTGCTGCCCTGCCGGGAGTTCTCCGCGACGGCCCAGTCGATGGACTGGGTGAGCATCTGGGAGGTGGTGGAGCCCGATCCGTTCGGGGCGCCGTTGGCGATGGCGAGAAAGCCGTGGGAGGCGATCTCGCGCAGGAAGTTGCCCTGGGAGAGGCCGTTGGCCGAGCACCCGCCGTTGCCCCAGACAAAGATGGGGAGGCGTTCGGACGGGAGCGTCTGGGGCCGGAAGATGGTGTGGTTGGCCAGGCTGGCCGAGGTCTCGTAGTCGGCGGGATAGGGCCCGGAACCGCCGACGGCGGCGTCGGCAGGTGTCGCGCCGAGCATCACGATCACCGAGGCGACCGGGACGATGACGCTCACCAGCCCCGCGTAGATCTTCGATCTCCTTCTCATGCACCCCTCCAACGGATGTCACGGTGGGCTCCCTGCGGCGGCGGTGGCGGCTGTTCGTTCGCGCTGCGACCACAGCGGTCAGCGCAGGCCACGGGCCAGGTCGAGGCGCGATCGCGTCGACCACCCGGCGGGGTCCCCACAGGCGATCCGATGGGAGCGGTACGCAGTTACTATCACCGTCGTAACGAAAAGTGTCAATCGATGGGGGCGCGCTGCGCCGGTCCTGGGTCCGCTGACTCCGACGCCTTGCGCAGCAGCACCGAGCGTTCCCGCTGGTTGGCGCACAGCCGTGCGGCCAGCTCCAGCTCGGCACGCGCTTCCGCCCGCCGTCCGAGCCGGGCCAGCAGCTCTCCGCGTACGGTCGGGACCAGGTGCGACCCGGGGAGCCGGTTCGCGGCGATCAGCTCGTCCACGATGGCCAGGGCCTGCGTCGGGCCCGAGGCCATGGCCACGGCGACGGCCCGGTTGAGCTCGACCACCGGTGACGGGGCGACCCGGCCGAGCGCCTCGTAGAGCACGACGATCCGCCCCCAGTCGGTCGCCTCGACAGACGGCGCCGTCGCGTGGGCGGCGGCGATCGCGGCCTGCAACCCGTACGGGCCGAGCCCGCGGGCCGACGCCCTGGCCAGCGAGGCCAGCCCGCGACGGATCGCCGAGACGTTCCACAGCCGTCGGTCCTGGTCCGCCAGCAGGACCGGGGAGCCGTCCGTGCCGGTCCGGGCCGGGAAACGCGCGGCGGTCAGCTCGCACAACGCGAGCAGGCCGTGCACCTCCGGCTCGTCGGGTGCAAGCGCGGCCAGCGTACGGGCCAGCCGGATCGCCTCGTACGCGACGTCGGGACGCAGCAACCTGTCGCCCGACGTGGCGGTGGAGCCCTCGGTGAAGATCACGTACAGGACGCTGAGCACGCCGCCGAGCCGTTCCCGGCGCTCGGCGGCCGGCGGCAGCTCGAACGGCACCCGGGCCGCCGCGATCGTCTTCTTGGCGCGGGTGATGCGGGCCTGCACGGTCGGCACGGAGACGAGGAACGCGCGGGCGATCTCCTCGCTGGACAGGCCGCCGACCACGCGCAGGGTCAGCGCCACCCGGGCCTCGGGGGAGAGCACCGGGTGGCAGCTGACGAACATCAGCGCCAGCACGTCGTCGTCGATCCGGTCGGGGTCGATGTCCTCGTCGACCACGAGCCCGGCCGCTGCGTCACCTGCCGTGTCGGCTGCAAGCAGGGCGTACCGTTCCTGGAGCGCATGTCGGCGACGGATCGCGTCGATGGCCCGCCGTCGGGCCGTGGCCATCAGCCAACCGCCCGGATTGGCCGGGGAGGCACGCCGCCACGACACGAGCGCCTCGGCCACCGCCTCCTGGGCGGCGTCCTCGGCGAGCCCGAAGTCGCCGGTGAACCGGGTCAGCGCGGCGACGATCCGCGCCGACTCGATCCGCCAGACGGCCTCGACGTCGGCCGTACCCATCAGAGGTGGCCGCTGCCCGCGCTGTCCGCCGGGACCTCGTCGGCCCCGGCCACCCGCCGGACCTCGATCTTGGATCCGCGCACCGCGGGGAACCTCCTGGCCCACTCCACCGCCTCCTCCTTCGAGGCGACATCGAGCAGGAAGTAGCCCCCGAACAGTTCCTTGGTCTCGCCGTACGGCCCGTCCGTGACCACCGGGGCCTCGCCCCCGAAGTCGACAACGACGCCTCGGGCCGGATCGTCCAGCCCCTCGGCCGCGAGGAGGACGCCGGCCCTGACCATCTCCTCGATGAACGTGCGGGTCGCGACCATCGCCTCGTCGATCGAGGCCATCATGGCGGCGTTCGACTCGTCGGTGCCTCGCATGATCAGCATGTACGTCGACATCGCGTTCTCCTCATCCGGCGGGCCGCCCCTCGGCCCTCACCCCACACGTCGAACGGGCGCACGGTGGATCGACGCGGCGCCGCAAGAATCTCGTCGCAGTCCACCTCGTGGCCTCGCGTTCCGTCCGTCGGACCAGCTCCGAGCGTCGACGGACACGGACGCTCGACAGATCACCCGCGCATTGTCACAGCTCCGCGAAGCGGCGACCCGCAACCGGATCGACAGGGCCGGCATCGACCGCGGGGCCGCCGGCTCCCGGTTGCTTGACAGGCAGACCACCCGGGGGGATTGTTGCATCGACAAATATCGTTCTTATCCGGCGTCGGGTCCAGCGTGTCGACGACCCACCGCCGCTCGGCGGTTGCCGGATCGTCGGTGTTTCCCACCGATGTCGGCCGCAGAGGACAGGAGTCGATGGTGAAGTTCTCCCGCACCGCCGCACGGATCGCCGCCGCCGCGCTGGCGACAACGCTGCTGGCCCTCGTCGGCGGCACGCCCGGTTCGGCAGCGCCCCCCACGACGACCACGGGCACCCCGTCGACCTGGACGCTCGTCGACCTGCCACAGCGGCTCTGCGCGACCCCCGACGACCCCCGCACCCTGTACTTCTTCGTCGTGCTCGACGGGACCTGGTCGGCGCAGCTCGCCGTCGGCTACACCGGCATGCCCGACGGCGTCGAGGTGTACAGCCCGCTGACCGTGCCGCCCGGCTCCGGGGACGGCCACCTCGTGCAGAGCCTGGCCGCGTTCCGCGTCAGTGGTGTCACGCCCGGCCGGTACGTCCCGCAACTCCGGGTCACGGACGGCGCCGTGACGCAGAGCGCTCCGGTCGTCCTCGACATCCGCTCATCCTGCTAGGGCGCGACAGCGGCGGGTCCGGTCGGCCGGCGGGGTGGTGCCGGCTCCCGTCCGTCAGCTTCCGGGAATGCCGCCCGGCCCGCCGCCGACCGGCTTCGCTGCCCAGGACGGGCGCCACGTCGTCGCCGGGGCTGGCGCCAGGCTCGCGACGTGGTCGATGACCGCCTGGAGCCCCGGGTGCGCGTTCACGCGCGGCAGGATGAGCGAGAGTGGGTACGCGAGCGTCGGGCGCGCGATCGGGATGCGGCGCAGGTCGTGGTTCGTCGGCCAGAGGTACCTGTCGCGCGTGCCGACGAAGGTCGCCACGTCGGCGGAGTCCGCGAGGATGTCGAGCAGCACCTCGTCGCCGAAGTGCGGGCCGGCGGCGTCGATGCGCAGGTCGAATTCGGTGGCGAGCTGGTCGTAGAAGTCCGACCACTCGCTTTTCGGCGCGATGCCGGGGACCCAGATCCGGTGCCCGCGCAGCTGGGCCGGTGTCAGAGTGCGCGCGGAGGCGAGCGGGTGCCGCGGGCCGACGAGCAGTTCCAGGGGTGAGTCGAACGCGTGGATCATCCGCACGTCGCGCGGCAGCGTGGCCGGGTCGGTGACCGAGCGGAACGAGGCGTCGATGTCGCCCGCCTGGACGGCGGCGACGGCCGCGCGCGGGTCGTTGACCCGCAGGGTCACCACGTCGAGCTTGGTCTCCGGGTGGGACCGCCAGTAGTCGTGCAGCACGACTGCCTGCGCGGACCGCAGGCCGAGAACGTCGATCCGCAGGGCCCGCGAGCCCGGCCTGATCGCGGCGAGGGCGCGGTCCACCCCGGCCACGATGCCCCGGGCGTGCGGGAGGAACGCCTGGCCGTCGAGCGTCAGCTCGACCCCTCGGGGAGTACGGGTGAACAACCGCACGTCGAGGGCGCGCTCGAGGGCGGCGATCCGCTTCGACACGGCCTGCTGCGTCACGCCCAGCTCCTCGGCCGCGTGCTGCAGCTGCCCGAATTCGGCCGCTCGGACGAACGACCGCACCGCCTCGGTATCCACCGGAACATCATCCACCCGCACAACAGATGGTTGTGACGCGCCCGGACGTCGGTTGTTTGCGCCGACGTCGGCGGCGCTGGTGTGCTGCCCGGACCCGAACGTCGGTTGTCACGAGGGGGGCGGATGCGCGCGCGGTTGGGGTCCAGTTTCGGTTGGCTGTGGTCGGCGTACGCCGTCAGCACGTACGGCACGTGGATCGCCTTCGGCGCGTTCCCGTTGATCGCGGTGCGCGTCCTGCACTCGCCGGCGTTCGCCGTGTCGATCCTGGCGGCGGTCGGGCCGGCCGTCGCGGCGGTCGTGGCGTTCTCGTTCGGGCCGTGGGTCGAGCGCCGGGCGAAGCGTCAGGTGCTGGTCGCCATGGACCTGCTCCGGTTCGTGGCCATGGCGAGCGTCCCGCTCGCGTACGCCTTCGGTCTGCTGTCGTACGGCCAGTTGCTTGTCGTCTCGGTCCTCTCCGGGGCCGCGGGCATCGCCTTCGCCGCGGCGTCCGGGGCGTACCTCAAGTATCTCGTCCAGGGTGATCACCTGGTGGTGGCGAACGGACGGTTCGAGGCCACGAACTGGGCGGCGGTCGCGGTGGGCCCGCCCCTCGGCGGCGCGCTCGTCGGGCTGCTCGGGCCGGTCGTCACCGTCGCCGCCGACGCCGTCAGCTATCTGCTGTCGGCGCTCGCGGTCCTGCGCATCCGTGGCGGCGACGTCGCGTCGCCTCCGGACCGGGCCGGCCGGCTGCGCGGCGCCGATCTTCTGGTCGGCTGGCGGTTCATCCGGCACGACCGTGCCCTGCGAGGGCTGTTCCTCAACTCCATCCTGGTCGGCGGCCTCATCATGGCCACCGCCCCGCTCCTGGCTGTCCTCCTGCTGGGTCAGTACCACCTGCCGGCCTGGCAGTATGGCCTCGCCTTCGGCGTCCCGGCGCTCGGCGGCCTGGTGGGCGCCCGCCTGTCGTCTCGCCTCGTGGTCCGCCACGGTCAGCACCGGGTCATGATCGTCTCCGGGTGGCTGCGCTCGGTCTTTCCCCTCGGTCTCGCGTTCGTCCAGCCGGGCATCCCCGGACTCGTCACCGTGATCGTCGTCGAGGGCCTGCTGATCACCTGCATGGGCGTCTTCAACCCGATCTACGCGACCGAGCGACTGCACCGCACCCCACTCGGCCACACCGCCCCCGTCCTCAGCACGTGGAGTGCCGCCAGCAGACTCGTCCAGGCGGCCCTGGTGGTGATCTGGGGAGTCCTCGCGACAGTCACCAGCCCTCTCACGGCGATCACCATCTCCGGCGTTCTCCTGCTCGCGACCCCGCTCCTGCTACCCAGGAGGACACCGTCGGTGGCCGCCGAACCCGCCGCGTCCACGAGGGACGTTCGGGTCGGATGAACGGGTGGCTCGCCCTCCGTGCCCGCCACCTTCATATTTCCAATCATCGATGTTAACGTTAACTTAACTCCGTCGTCCGCCGGTCGACATGATCTCCGGCGGAGGCCCGCTGAGATCGGAGAACGCTCATGACCACACCCGGCAGGGTTCTTCGCGTGCGCTCGGTGGCGGTGGTGACCGTGTGCGCTCTCGCAGCCGCAGTCCCGATGGCCTCCGCCGCGTCCGCCTCCGCCTCCGCCTCCATCACCGTGGCCGCCGACGGCAGCGGCACCTACACGACCGTGCAGGCGGCGATCGACAGTGTCGCGGCGAACAACAGCGTGCCGGTCACCATCACCATCAGACCCGGCACCTACCGGGGCGTGGTCACCATTCCCGCCAACAAGCCCTACCTCACCCTGGTCGGCGCGGGCAGCTCCGCCGCCCAGGTGGTGATCGTCGAGGGACACGCATCCGGCCAGACCAAGCCCGGTGGCGGCACGTACGGCACGTCCGGCAGTGCCTCGGTCTTCGTCAACGCCAACGACACCACGATCAGCAATCTGACCATGTCGAACGACTTCAACGAGGCCGCCAACACCCTCGATGCCGAGCAGGCCGTCGCCGTCAACACCTCCGGCGACCGGGTGCAGTTCGACAACGTCCGCATCCTCGGCAACCAGGACACCCTCCTGGTCAACGCGCCAAGTGTCAGCTCGGTCCGGCGTCTCTACGTCCGTAACTCCTACGTGGAGGGTGACGTCGACTTCATCTTCGGGCGGGGCACCATGGTCTTCCAGAACGGCACCGTGCACTCGCTCACCCGGGGCTCGTCGTCGAACAACGGTTACATCACCGCGGCGGCCACCGACATCAACAACAAGTTCGGCTTCCTGTTCTGGGGCACCACCCTGACCAGCAACGCTCCCGCCAGGACCGTCTATCTGGGCCGGCCCTGGCACCCCAGCGGCGACGTCAACGCCCGCGGTCAGGTCCTCTACCGGGGCGTCGCGATGGGCGCACACATCCGCACCGATCCCTGGACCGACATGTCCGGCTTCTCGTGGCGGACCGCCCGGTTCGCCGAGTACAGCAGCACCGGTGCCGGCGCCGGCGTCAACGCCAACCGCCCCCAGATGAGCGCCTCCACCGCCACCCAGTACACGCCCACCGCCTACCTGGCGGGTAACGACGGCTGGAACCCCATCCGATGACGAAGATCCGTTCCCTGCGTACCGCGGCCCTCATCGCAGTCGCCGCCGGCGTGCTCGCCGCAGGTCTGCCGGCCCTCAACGCCGAGGCCGCGGTCGGTGACGGCACACCTGCCGACTCGAACATCAGCTTCGTCGGCCGGTGGAACAAGACGAACGCCTCGGCCTACGTGCCGTACTGGGCCGGCGCGTACCTGCGGGTCGGGTTCACCGGTAAGACGGTGAAGCTCCGGCAGCGCAACACCATCCAGCTGTGGGCCAGCATCGACGGTAGGGCGTTCACGTCCTTCACCGGCTCCGGCACGATCAACCTGACGCCGACCGCGCTGGCGGCCGGCAACCACACGTTGATCGTCAGTTACCGGCAGGTGGCCGGCTCCTACACCGGTGACGCGGTCTTCCAGGGGCTGATCCTGGAGTCGGGCGCTGCCACCTTCGCGCCACCGGCCCGCCCCAAGCTTGTCGAGTTCGTCGGTGACTCGATCACCGCGGGCGCCACGAGCAGTCAGCTCGCCGTGACGGACTACGGCTTCAAGGTCGGTGAGAGGCTCGGCTACGACCACACCCAGATCGCGATCGGTGGCATGTGTCTGGCCGAGACGACCGACGGGTGCTGGGCGCAGGAGACCCGCTACTGGATGTCGTCCGGTGGCCAGGCCGGCACCGACCCGTGGGACTTCTCCCGCTACACGGCCGACGGCGTGGTGATCAACCTGGGGACCAACGACAAGAGCCATGGCGTGAGCGCCACGGCCTTCCAGGCGACGTACACCACCTTCCTCACGCGGATCCGGGCCAGGTTCCCGAACGCCAAGCTCTTCGCCATGCGGACGTTCATCGGTCGTTATGCCGCGGAGACGGAGGCGGCGGTGCGGGCACGCAACGCCGCAGGCGACGCCAACGTGTTCTACGTGGACACCACCGGCTGGCTGCCGTCCGGTGGTCTGAGCGACTCGGTGCACCCGAACGACGCGGGCCACCAGGCCATCACCGACCGGCTGGCCCCGGTCCTCAGCGCACGATTGACCACAACCCCGGACCCCACGACTCCGGCCCCCACGAGCCCGGCCCCCACGACTGCGCCGACCACACCTGCGCCTACCGCTCCCGCGGGCGGGGCCTGCGCCCTCACCTACCGCAAGACCGGTGACTGGGGTACGGGTGCCCAGTTCGACGTGACGCTCAGCAACACCTCCACCGTGCCAGTCAACGGTTGGACGCTCACCTGGTCCCTGCCCGGCAGTCAGCGGATCACGCAGTCCTGGAATGCCACAGTCACCCAGTCCGGCAGTGCGGCCACCGCGGTGAACGCCGCCTGGAACGCGGTGATCCCGGCCGCCGGTTCGACGAGCTTCGGATTTGTCACCGACAGCCCGCTCGGCGGAGCGACCGGGTTCGCCCTCAACGGCTCCCCGTGCGCCGCCGCCACCTGACGGCGCGCATCTCCGATCGAGGCAGGAGTAACCCGATGAAGGTTGGCCGATCGCGTCTCGTGGTCCTGGCGGCAACGGTCCTGACCGTCGCGGCCGGCGGGCTCGGCATCGCCACCGCCCAGGCCGCCGCCCCGGCGTGCGGTGTCGCCTATCGGGTCACCAGCGAGTGGACCGGCGGATTCGGAGCCGATGTCGTCGTCACCAACCTCGGTGACGCGGTGACCAGTTGGACCCTGGGTTGGAGTCTCGCCCCCGGGCAGGGTGTGACGCAGGCGTGGAACGCCACAGTCACGGTCACCGGCACGGCGGCGACCGCGACCAACGTGAGCTACAACGGTGCCGTCGGTTCCGGCGCATCGGTCAACTTCGGTTTCACCGGCTCGTGGAGCGGCAGCAACCCGGTGCCGTCGTCGTTCTCGTTCAACGGCGTCACCTGCGCCGGCCCACCGGCCGCGACCCCCACCGCACAGACGCCGACGCCGACACAGACGCCCGGGCCAACGCCCTGCCCCGAGCCGAGCACACCGCAGGCGACCCCTTCCACGTCATCGCCACCCGCGCCGATCAGGGTGTGGATGGCCGGCGACTCCACGATGATGAATGCCAGCTCCTGTCCGATCGGCTGGGGCAGCCAGTTCGCGTCCTACCTCACCTCGAACGTCACCGTGCAGAACAGCGCCGTCGGCGGTCGCAGCATCCAGACGTGGCTGTACGAGGGCAACGTGACCTCCACCAAGAACTCGGCCGGCGAGTGCACGCTCAGCTCGACCGCCTACAGCGCGCGATGGTCGGCGATGCTGGACACCGCCAACGGCTTCAGGACCGGTGACTATCTGATCGTCCAGTTCGGCATCAACGACGGCGACTCGGCCTGCCCGCGACACGTCGGCAGCAACCGCTTCAAGGAACTGCTCGGCGTCATGGCGACAGCCGCCAAAGCCAGAGGCGTGAAGCCGATCTTCGTCACCCCGGTCGCGGCGATCACGTGCAGCGGCGGCACCGCCGTCGGCAATCGCGGTTTCGTCACCGAGACGACGGCCGCGGCCGCCGCCAACGGCGTACCGGTCATCGACCTGCATGCCAGGAGCGTGGCGCTCTACAACACGCTCCGGCTGTGCCCGAACAACGGTGACTACTCGACGGGCGCGGTCGGCGCGTTCTTCTGCAACGACCACACCCACTTCGAGGCCGCCGGCGCCCGACAGATCGCCGGCCTGATCGCCACCGCCCTCAAGGCGCAGAACATCCCGCTCGCCGCCTACCTGAAGTGACGCCACACCTCCCGCAGCGCTAGCCGACGACGGGAGCCAGCCGACTCCAGGTAATCAATTCGTCAATTCGGGGCCTGACGTCACGCCGCCGCGATCGGATATCCAATCGCGGCGATGTCCTCGCGCAGCCGGCCAACTGTCACTTCCGGGTTGAGGGCTTGGACGACGGCGTCGGTGAGTGGACGGTACGTGACGACGTGCTCGACCACCCTCGGATCCACCTCGATCCGGTAGTAGTCCTCGGCGAACTCGACGTACCGGTCGACGATGTCGTCGAGCAGGATCTCGAGCAGGCCGGCGCCGTCCGGGTCGTTGTCGCCGTGCGGTCCACGGAGCGGGGGGAACGTGATGCCTTCGCCGGCGTGCCAGCGGTCATCACTGGAGAGCCGCCACAGCACAGCGGTGGCGACGAACAGGCCCTCTTCGTCGCCGAACGCCGGCTCCTCGATCAGCGGACGGAACGCCGACGGGATGCCGTCGAGGAGCCCGGTCCACAGGTCGTGGTGCGGATCGCGGTAGGGACTCATCGCCGACTCGTGGTCGAACACGCGGATGAACGCGCCCGCAGTGGTGAACACGACGGTCCACTCATCGCCGCTACCGTTGTCCATCAGCGCCGCTTCGTCGTCACCCCACCTGCGGGTGTAGGCGTAGTAGGGCTCGCCACCGTCGATGATGCGCTCCAGCACGGCGAGTGCCTTGCAGCGGTCCCGCAGCACCTCGATCGGGGGCAGTGTGGCGGCGATGTCGTACACGGTCACCCGGTGAACCTACGCCCAGTCAACGCCCGGGCTCGTCGGTGGAGTCCGACGCCGTCGCCAACGGAGCGCGACGACTCGGGCAACGCGCCGCAGCGCCGGATGAGAGAGGATGCGCCGGTGCGTCACCAGCATCACGTCTTCCACAACCCGCCGCCATCAACACCGGACGAGGTACGCGCCGCGCTCGACCGCGGCGACCTGTCGGCCGCGCTGGACGCCATGGTCGGCACCGCCCTGTACGGCGACGGAGACTGGCGGGAGCTGCAGGAACTGCACCTTCGGTTGCTCGAACACGACGATCGTCAGGTCAGTGCGCTCGCCGCGACGTGCCTGGGGCATCTGGCGAGGGTCCACCGTCAACTGGATGAGCGCCGGGTGGTCGCCGCGCTGCGTCGAGCCCGGGCGCTGCCACACCTCGCCGGTACCGCCGGTACCGCGCTGGAGGACATAGAGGTCTTCCTCCACCCGCGGCGCGCACGGATGCGCGGACGGGTGTGGAGGGCGATCCGCCCCTGGACGTGGCTCTGAGTCGAACGCGGAGGCGCCACCGACCCGTGGTGGAACCCCATCCGGCCCTCAACTCTGCTGGTAGTTCACCGCCGCGAACCCGCACGGCTGGTGCAGGTGCAGGTAGTAGGCGCCCTCGCCGTATTCGTCCAGATCGGCGCCGGCGATCAGACCCACGTAGTCCATCGGTTCACCGCAACCGGGGCAGTCGGTGTGCTCGGCGTCCTGGATCCACTCTGGCCGGCCGCCCAGTGTCGATCCACCCTGGTTCCAGGCGCTGACCTGGTACGGGCTCGCCAGGGCCAGACCGAGGACCGGCGTCAGCGTCGGAGGTTCCTCCGGTTCGTCGGCGTCCGGGAGGTAGCTCGGGCGGGCGTTCCCGGCCCACCAGGTGGCGCCACCGGCCGGAGTGACGTGGCTGTACAACGTCGTGTAGCAGGCGCAGAAGTGGCAGGTCTCGATCACCAACCGCCCGGACCAGCCGGTGTGGGCCAGCGCCGCGGCGATGGCGGCATCGGTGGTGTCGAGGTCTGCGGCAACCCAAAGCGGCGAGGCGCACCAGGGGCAGCCGGGCCGATCGGGGCCGGTCGCTGTTTCGCGCAGGAGCCACCGGTACGCGGTGTCCCCGCACAGGTCCCGTCGCCGGCCGTCCGAGCCGACCGCCCAGCCGCCCTCGTGAGCGTAGCTGAGCGCATCGACGTGCAGCTCGCCCGAACCCGCGGGAGGCTGCGCCGTCCAGCGGCGTAGTGCGCTCTCGGCGTACGGGTGAGCACTGTGCGCCAGGACCATGAGCAGGTGGTTGAGCCGATCGGGCGTGCGGCCGCTGTCGACCTGCTCGACGACCCGACGGACCACGTCGGCGTCCGCAGCGCGGTACAACTTCGCCGGGTACAGCACATCGAGGTCGAGCAGGAGACCCAGGTGCGGGGTCAGCCTTCGGGGGTCGGTGTCCGCGATCGCGCACAACTCCTCGATCGCGTCGTCGTCCTCGGCGGCAGCACGTCTGATCAACTCCTCGATCACGACAGGATGGTAGCCACGTTGATCCGTCCGCCATCCAACGGATCGATCTCTCTCCGGTGTCGCAGATCAATGGCAGACCGATCATGAGACACCGTCCACATCGGCTTCGTTCGGCGACGGTCCGACTGCTACCGTCCAGCACCGGAGTGACGATCATGATGAATGCTGGGGGAGTTGACGTGGATGCGTAGGAAGCCGAGTACGCGGTTGGCGGGTGCCCTGGTCATGGTGCCGACGACAGTGGCCCTCGTGCTGGTCGGAACCGCCTCGGCGGCGTCGGCGGCCACGGGCACGCCGAGCGGTGCGCCGCCGGCGGCCAACGGTGTCGACGTGTGGTGCGTGTCGACGACCGGCGCCAAGGCATGCTTCGCCGCGTACGGGGACCGGGTCTGGGTGAAGGACACCAAGGCGAACGGCGCGTCGGCGGCCGGCACGATCCAGGGACCGGACTGGAGTCGGCAGTGCATCAACAGCAGCGGAGCTGACGCCGGCTGGGTCATGTGCAACTTCGACGTGCCGGAGTACGACGAGGGCCTGCTGTGGGCCGTCAACAACCCGTTCATCGGCAACGAGAGCAGCACGAAGATCTACACCAGCGGCCCGATCTGACGCTGGCGTTCGCCTAACGGGCCCCGGTCCGTCAGACCAGGGGCGCCTGCGCGGATCGGCCGCCGTCGTCGGCTGCGCGGACGCCCTCGGGAGCGGCGATCGGGGCGGTGACGATCCGGCGCGGCAGCACCGGCGCGTCGCGGCCGGTGCCCCGTCGACCGTTTCCGGTCGACTGCTCGTGGTAGTCCTGCTCCACGTTGACCGACCAGACGTCGTGGGTTGCGCCGGTGGCGATGTTCTCGACGGTCAGCATCGCGGTGAGCATCGAGTGGTCCTGGTTGTTGTAGCGGTGCATGCCGTTGCGCCCCACCGGGTGCACGTTCGGCACGGCCTCGGCCAGCCAGGCCCGGATCACGTCCACGTTGTGCTGGTAGCGCTCGTCGTACACCGGGTAGGCCTTGGGCATCCGCACCACGTGCCCGGCCTCGACCACCCCCGGGCGGACCAGGCCCAACCGTTCCAGCTCCGCGGTGGCCAGGGCCACGAGGTCGGCGTCCGGGGTACGCCACATCTCGTCGTCCTCGAACACGAAGTACTCCAGGCCCAGGCAGGTGCGCCCGTCCTTGACCAGGTAGGGCGACCACGAGCCGAAGTTCTGGATCCGGCCCACCCGCACCGCCGGGTCGTGTACGTAGATCCAGTTGTCCGGGAACGAGAACTCGGCCGTCACCACCAGGGCGACCGTCAGGAAGTCGCGGTAGCGCAGGTCGGCGGCGCAGGCCAGCACCTCCGGGGGCGCCGGCGGACGCAGCGCGGCGACCAGCTCCGAGATCGGCATCGACGAGATCACGTCGTCGGCCGGCTCGGTGCGCTGCCCGCCCGCGCCGTTGAGCGTCACGCTGATCGCCCGTCGTCGTTTCGGGTCGCGGTGCACGGCGGTCACCCAGGTGCCCGTCGACACCTCCCCGCCGCGCCGACGCACCTCCTCGGCGCAGCGCTCCCACATCATCCCCGGCCCGTACTTCGGGTACTGGAACTCCTCGATCAGGCTTGTCACGTCGGTGCGGCGGCGGCGGGGCAGCACCGCGTTGCGGATCGCCGTGGCCAGCGACAGGTTCTTGATCCGCTGCGCGGCCCAGTCGGCCTGCAACCGGTCCGCCGGCATGCCCCAGACCTTCTCGGTGTACGTCTTGAAGAAGATCGAGTACAGCCGCCAGCCGAACCGCGCCGACACCCAGCCCTCGAAGTGCGACTGGTCCTTCGGCGGGCGCAGGCGGGCCCGGGCGTACGAGCCCAGGCAGCGCACCGCCTCGGGCAGCCCCAGGTTGCGCAGGGCGTTCGTCGCGCTCAGCGGGTAGTTGAACAGGGCGCCCCGGTAGAAGATCCGGCTCATCCGGGGTCGGGTCAGGAAGTCCTCGTCGGGCAGGATCTCGTGCCAGAACGCCTCCACCCGGGGCACCTTGGTGAAGAACCGGTGCCCGCCGATGTCGAAGCGCCACCCGTCGCGCTCCACGGTCCGGCTGATCCCGCCGACCACCTCGTCGGCCTCGAAGACCCGGACGGGCCGCCCGTGTCGAAGCAACTCGTACGCCGCGGTGAGCCCCGCGGGCCCCGCGCCGATGACCACCGTGCCGTGCTGCTCGCTCATGCCGCCCGTACTCCCTGCCGATGGTTGAGGCGCGGCGCGTACCCGTTATGCCCGGGATGTCACCTGCTGGTCGTGGTCGTTTCGCTCCGGCGGGGCGCATCGGGGCGTACAACGAAAGGGGCGGCACCCTCACGCGGCGGGTGGGTCGGCGGACCGGGGGAGCGGGGCGGATGCACCGGTGGCGAAGCGGCCGGCGACACGCAGCGATGCTGGCTGGCCGGCCCGCCGCGGTGGCGTGGGCCGCCCGGCTGGCCAATACGGCCGGGGCGGGCGCGCGGCTGGCCCGGCGCGTGCCGGCGCCCTGGCCGTACCTCATCGGGCTCTTTCTCGGCGCGAAGCTGCTGCTGACCCTGCTCGGCCTGCTGGTCCTGCATGCCTGGGACGGCATCGGAGGTGCGCCGCCGCCGGACGAGGCGATGATGTGGGCGCAGCAGCGGGAGGTCTCCGGCCATCGGTGGATCTCCTTCTGGTTCGCCTGGGACGCGCTGCTCTACCTGCGGCTGAGCGAGCTGCCGCTGACCGGGCGGCCGTGGGGGGACTTCGGCTTCCCGTTGCTCTACCCCTTCCTCGCCCGGCCGGTCGGCGCGCTGCTCGGCGGCGACAACGCGCTGGCCCTGCTGCTGATCAGCAACGTCGCGTTCCTGGGCGCCCTGGTGTACGGCTACCGGCTGGCCGAGCTGCTGCTCGGCGACCCGGACGCGGCCCGTCGGTTCACCCGCTACCTGGTGCTGCTGCCGACGGCTTTTCTGTTCCAGGCCGCGCTGACCGAGTCGCTGTTCGTCTGCCTCGCGCTGGCCGCGTTCTACTACGCCGAGCGACGGCGGTGGCTGCTGGTCGGCGTGCTCGGCTACTTCCTGGCGATGAGCCGGTCCCTCGGGCTGCTCGTCGCGTTGCCGCTGGCGCTGGTGCTGCTGCGCCAGCACGACTGGCGGCTGGGCCCACGCGCCCTGCTCGGATACCTGCGGATCGGCTGGCCGTTGCTGCTGCTGCCCGCCGGATGGTTCACCTTCATGGCGTTCTGCCGGTGGCGCGGCGGGGACTGGTTCGCCTACCAGCACGCCCAACGGGTCGGCTGGGGGATCACGATGCAGAACCCGGTGCCGGTGGTGGTGGACGCTCTGGCCGGCGGGCCCCGCGACGCCGGACGGGTCCTCTTCGCCCTGGTCGTGCTGGCCGTGCTGGTCGCCGGGTTCCGTCGCCGGGAGCTGCCGTATCTGGTCTACGGCGTGCTCATGATCCTGGTGCCGCTGTCGATGGGCCCGGCGGTCTACAAGAGCCTGTTGCGTTACCTGCTGGCCGTGTTCCCGGTGGCCCTGGTGCTGGCCCGCTGGGCCCGTTCCGCCGGCGTCGACGTGTGGCTGACGGCCGTCCTCGCCGTGGTGCAGGGTGCGCTGTTCGTGCTCTGGCTCACCTACTGGACCCACATGATCATCTGATTGGAGGGCCGCCGGCCGGGGCAGGATGAGGCGATGACCGAGCCACGGGTGCGCCTCGACGATCTCGGCGCCTGGCTGATCAAGGGCAACGCCGACACGGTCGACCTCACCGCCCGGTTCGCCCGCGAACCGCTGGTGACGAGCTGGTGCGTACGCCCCGGCTACCGTGCCCGGCTGATGCGCGCCGGGCAGCCGGTGGTCTTCTGGGCCAGCGGCAGCCGCGCCCGACTGCCGTACGGGGTGTGGGGCGTCGGGCGGGTCACCGGGGTGGCCGAGCCGGGGCCACCGGAGCGACAGTGGTCGGTGCCCCTGGACCTGCCCATCCTCCCCGAGCGCGAGCGGGTGCCCCGGCAGGCGTTGCGCGCCGACGACCGGCTCGCCGCCCTGGAGGTGTTCCGGCAGCCGCAGGCGGCCAACCCCTCGTACCTGACCGTGGCCCAGTTCGCCGCCCTGCGGACGTACCTGCCGGTCTGAGGCCCGGTCGGGGCGAGCCGGCGGACCTGTGCGAGCCTGCTACCCGTCGTCGTGCACCCAACTGTCCCGGGAGGCCCGGTGTTCGCCCTGCCGCTGACCGACGAGGTCGAACTGCGCCCGCTGGAGCCGTGGCGGGCCGAGGAGTTCCTCGCCCACCTGGACCGGGCCCGCGAGCACATTCGCCCCTGGGTGTCGCCGACCTTCGTCGCCACCGACCTGCCGTCGGCCCGCGCGGTGCTGCAGCGCTACGCCGACCGCTGGGCCAGTGACAGCGGAGGCATCTGGGGACTGTGGCGGCACGGGACCCTGGTCGGCGGGGTCATGTTCGTGTCGTTCGACGTCACGCTTGGCGTCTGCGAGGTCGGCTGCTGGCTGGAGCCGGACGCGCAGGGGCGGGGCCTGATGGCTCCCGCGATCCGCCGCATCGTCGACTGGGCGGTCCGCGAGCGCGGCATCCAGCGGGTCGAGTGGCGCACCGACGCGGCCAACACCCGCAGCATCGCCCTGGCCCGGCGCCTCGGCCTGCGCCACGACGGCACCCTGCGCCAGGTCCACCCGAGCCCACGCGGGTGCATCGACCTGGAAATCTGGTCGGTGCCGGCCGACGAGTGGCTGGCCCGGCCCACAACGCTGCCGCCCACCGTCCACTGACGACTGCGGATTTCTGTCGTACCCGGGCGGCACCATGCATTCATGGCCGTCCCTGCGCTCACCCCTGGATCCGACCCGCCGCGTTCCGTGCCGCTGCGTGAGGCGCGCACCCGGTTCAGCCAGCTCGTCGCGTTGGCCGAGCTGACCGACGCCGTCACCGTCGTCACCCGCGACGGCGACCCCCGCCCGGTCGCCGCGATCGTTCCCGCAGTCGCCGCCCGCAGCGGCGCGCAGGCCCGCGCCGACGGCGACCGGCTCGCCGCGGTCACCGCCGGTTGGGCCCGCCGGCTCGACGAGCAGCACCGTCGCAGCAGCCAGCGGCACGCCGCCGAGCTGGGGGCGGTCCGCGCGGCGCTGGCCGAGGTGTGGGCCGAGCTGGACCGCCGCGTCGTCCCGGGCAGCGACCCGGCGCTGTCCCGGCTACGCGCCGCGCACGCCGACCTGCTCACCGACTGACCGCCGCTCGTCGCGGGCCGTCGCCGACCCCGGCAGCATGCAGCGCGGGTGTCAGGTCGTGGCCGGGTAGGCGTGGGTCTCGGTGGCCTTGACCGCGACCCAGACCCGCTGGCCGGGGATCAGCCGCAGGTACGCCGCGGCCGCCGGCGTGACGTCGGCGGCCACGCCGATCGGCCCGTCCACCTGCACGCGCACGTTGTCGCCGTGGCGCTGCACGCCCGCCACGGTGCCCGCCCAGGTGTTGCGGGGGCTGCCGTCGGGCCGGGCCGGGTGCAGGGCCACCGCCGCCGGGCGGAATGCGACGAACGCGTCCCCGTCGAGCCGGTCGGCCACGCTGAGGGTCAGCTCCGGCGTGACACGTACCGCGTGACCCTGTGCCCGGCCCCGGTAGAGGTTCAACCCGACCAGCCGGGCCACGTAGTCGGTGCGCGGGCGGGCGGTGACGCTCGGGCCGTCGCCCTCCTGCACCACGCGCCCACCCTCGACGATGACCAGGCGGTCGGCCAGCGCCAACGCGTCGAGCGGGTCGTGGGTGACCAGCACCGTGGCGCCCGGGTGCGCGGCCAGGTGGCGGTGCAGCTCCGCGCGGGTGTCCAGGCGGGTGCGGGCGTCCAGGGCGGCGAGCGGCTCGTCGAGCAGCAGCAGCGACGGCCCGACGGCCAGTGCGCGGGCCAGCGCCACCCGCTGCGCCTGCCCGCCGGAGAGCTGCCGGGGCCGGCGGTGCGCCTGGCCGGCCAGGCCCACCCGGTCGAGCCAGTCCCGGGCCGTGGCCCGCGCCGTCCGCCGGTCGACGCCGTGCCGGCGCGGCCCGAAGGCCACGTTGTCCAGCGCGTCGAGGTGCGGAAAGAGCAGGTAGTCCTGGAAGACCACCCCGACCGGGCGGCGTTCGGTGGGCACCCAACCCCGGTTCGCCGGCCGATCCAGGTCGACGCCGCCGAGGGAGACGTGCCCGGCCGTGAGCGGATGCAGCCCGGCCAGCGCGCGCAACGCGGTGGTCTTGCCGGCGCCGTTCGGCCCGAGCAGCGCGACGACCTCGCCCGACGCGACCCGCAACGGCACGTCCAACCGGAAGGCGCCCCGGTCGACGACGAGCCGGGCGTCGAGCAGCGGTGCGGGCCCAGCCTCGTCGTCCCGCGGCGCGGGTCCGGCAGCGTCCAGCGGCGCGGTTCTGGTCTCGTCGTCCATCGGCGCGGTCACGGGCTGGCCAGCCAGCGGTCCCGCAGCGCGGCCAGGATGCCCACCGAGACGATCAGCAGCACCAGACTGAGCACGATCGCGGACTCCAGGTCGGTCTCCAACGCCAGGTAGACGGCCAGCGGCATCGTCTGCGTACGCCCGGGATAGTTGCCGGCGAAGGTGATGGTGGCGCCGAACTCGCCGAGCGCACGCGCCCAGCACAGCACCGCGCCGGCGGCCAGACCCGGTGCCACCAGGGGCAGCGTGACGTGGGTGAAGGTGGTCCACCGCCCGGCGCCGAGCGTCGCGGCCGCCTCCTCGTAGCGGTGGTCAGCGGCGCGCAGCGCACCCTCGACGGCGATGACGAGGAACGGCATGGCGACGAACGCCTCGGCCAGCACCACACCCGCTGTCGTGAACGGCAGGGTGACGCCGAACGTCGCGTCGAGCCAGCCGCCGAGCAGCCCGCGCCGGCCGAAGACCAGCAGCAGCGCCACGCCGCCGACGACCGGTGGCAGCACCAGTGGCACGGTGACCAGGGCGCGGACCAGCCGGCGGCCGGGAAACTCGACCCGGGCCAGCAGCCAGGCCAGCGGCACCCCGAGCAGCAGGCAGAGCGCGGTGGCCAGGGTCGCGGTCTGCACCGACAGCCGCAGCGCGGTCAGCGCCCCCGGCGCGGTGAGCCGCTGCGGCAGCGTCGTCCACGGCGCCCGGACCACCAGCCCGGCCAGCGGCAGGACGAGGAAGAGCAGGCCCAGCCCCGCCGGGATCAGCAGCGCCGCCGGCACCCGCCCCCGTCGGCGCGGCACGACACGGGCAAGGGCCTGACTCACGGCGCCTGGAAACCGGCCCCGGCGAGGACCGCCTGTGCCGGCGCCGAGCGGACGTACGCGACGAAGGCCCGCGCGCCGGCCGGATTCGGCGCGTCCTTCAGCGCGACGATCGGATAGTCGTTGACCGCCCGCGCCGACTCGGGAAACTCGACGCCGGCCACGTCGGCGCTCGCCGCACGGGCGTCCGTGCGGTAGACCAGGGCCGCGTCGACCTCGCCGAGCTTCACCTTGGCGAGCGCCCCCTTGACGTCCTGCTCCAACGTGACCGGGGTCAACGCGACGCCGGCCGCGGTCAGGGCGGTGCGTGCCGCCGCACCGCAGGGCACCTGGTCGGCGCAGAGCGCCACCTTCACCCCCGGACGGGCCAGATCCGCCAGCCCGGTCACGCCCCGCGGATTACCGCCGGGCACCGCGATCACCAACTGGTTGCGGGCGAAGACGCTCGGTGTGCCCTCGGCGTTACCGGCCTCGGTCACCGTCGCCATGTTCTTCTCGGCGGCCGAGGCGAAGACGTCCGCCGGGGCGCCCTGGTTGATCTGGTTGGCCAGGGCCGAGCTGCCGGCGAGGTTGAGGGTGACGGTGACGCCCGGGTTGGCGGCCTCGAAGTCGCTGGCGATCCGGGTGAACGACTCGGTCAGCGAGGCGGCGGCGAACACGGTCACCGTGCCGGTGACCCGGCCGTCGGCGTCGTCGCCCGCCGGGTCGTCGCCTCCGCCGCAGCCGGTCAGCGCCAGTACGGCGATCGCCGTCAGCGTCGCCAGCACGCTCCGGCCGCTCACCCGCCGACCCTCGTCCGGGTGGGCGTGGCCCGCTCCACCACCACTGTCGTCGACTTGATCACCGCGACGGCCATCGACCCGACCTGGAGGTCGAGATCGTCCACCGCCTCCCGGCTCATCAGCGACACGACCCGGAACGGGCCGGCCTGGATGTCCACCTGAGCCATCACCGTGTCCTTGCGGACGTCGACGACGATGCCGCGCAGCCGGTTGCGGGCGGAGGAGAACTCCGCTCCCGCGTCCGGGTCGGCGGCGTGCGAGCGGGCGAACGCCGCGAGGTCGACGCCGTCGATGACGCGGTGGCCGTGCTCGTCGCGCCCGGCGGTCAACCGCCCGGCGTCCACCCAGCGGCGGATCGTGTCGGCGCTGACGCCGAGCAGGTCGGCGGCCTCGCCGATACGGAACATCGTCACCGGGTCACCCTAGCTCTCGCATCTGCGAGCGCGAAAGGGTGCAGTGGGCCGCTTGTGCGCTGATATTGCGATCGCAGGGCCGCAGGTGCGGTCAGGGGCGTCGGGGGTGGCCCTTCAGGTGCCGGCCCAACTCCCGGGCGATCTCTCGGTTGGCGTCCCGTTCGGCGAGGGTCTGGCGCTTGTCGTACGCGCGCTTGCCCTTGGCCAGGGCCAGCTCGACCTTGGCCCAGCCGTTGTCGAAGTACAGCGACAACGGCACCAGCGTCACCCCGCCCTCGCGGACCTTCTCCAAGATCCGGCTGATCTCGGAGCGGTGCAGCAGCAGCTTGCGGTTGCGGCGCGGCGCGTGGTTGGTCCACGTGCCGTAGGTGTACTCGGCGATGTGCAGCCCGTACAGCACGATCTCGCCGTCGCGTTCGTGGGCGAACGCGTCGACAAGCGACGCCCGCCCCTCGCGCAGCGACTTCACCTCGGTGCCGACCAGCACGATGCCCGCCTCGTACGTGCGCAGCACGATGTACTCGTGCCGGGCCTTCTTGTTCGAGGCGATCAGTCGACGCTCGGGCTGCTTGGACGGGCTCACCCGGCGACGATATCCGGCCGCCGCCTCAGTCCGTCGTCCGGCGCTGAGCGCGCAGCCGCCCGGCCAGGTCCCGCACCGCCTGCGTGAACTCCTCCTGTGACTCGCACGGCCAGTGACCCAGGATCGGCGGCGGCACGCTGTCGCTGGGCGGCGGCATCACGCCCTGCGGGTCGGTCAACCGGCGGTCCACCGCCGCCTCCGGCCCGGTAAGCGTCCCGGTGTCCCCGGGCCGGTGCGGAGCGAACATCCACCCGCCGATCGGGTCGGTGTCGCGCCACAGGTTCACCCAGCGCCAGCCGACGCGCTCGCCGATCTCCCGCAACGACGACTCGTCGACGTAGGCGGGGAACAGACGCGAGTACAGCCGGCTCAGCGGCGACCCGTAGGTGAGCAGGGCGACCCGGTCGGTGACCCGCGGCGGCAGTTGCAGCAGCGTGGCCGCGAGCAGCACCGAGCCGTGGCTGTGCCCCGCCAGCAGCACCCCCGCGCCCTGGTCCACGAGGTAGGTGATCCGCTTGGTCAGCTCCGGCACGGCCCGCTCGGCGTAGCAGGGTGGGGCGAAGGGGTGCGCCCCCCGGGGCCAGAAGGTGCCCAGGTCCCACAGGACGCCCACGTACCGGCGGAACCCGGCCGTCCGGTACGCGAAGATGCCGCCGATCACGAGCCCGACCAGGATCGCGGCGATCGTGTAGCTGCCCGCCCCGATGAGGAAGTTGACGAAGCTGTCGGGCACACCGACGTACTGCTCGAACACGTCCCCGGGGTAGATCTGGAGCAGGCCGAGGAAACTGGTGGCCAGTCCGAGCGCGGCGGAGCCGGCGTAGACGACGGTGAGGGGCTCCAGCCGTTCGGTGAACCGGGCCCGCGCCACCGCCTGCTCGACCCGGCGCAGCCGCGCCCCCGCCTCCGGCGGTGCGTCCGGGAAGTCGGCGGCCACGATCGCCCGCGCGGCCCGCCACCGGCTGGGACGGGTCGCCACGGTTGCCACCACGCCCACCAGCAGCGCGGCCAGCACTGCCAGGAAAAACCCGAAGATCGCCCACTTGTACGCCAGTGGCGGGCTGAAGGCTTCCGGCGCGGTGGGCCCGCCGCCGCGGTCCAACACGTCGGCAACCCGGTAGACCAACTCGGCGGAGAACGCCACCGCGAGCCCGGCGGCGATCGTGACGAACACCGGAGAGCCCAGCGCGCGCAGCCGGGAAAGCCGCTTTCCGTCGGCGCGTCGCCCACTGCCGCGCACCCAGATCACCACCGCCGCGAGGATCACCAGCAGGACGGTCTGGCTGACGAACAACCAGGCCACGGTGGCGCTGTAGCCGGGCAGCATCCTGCTCTGCGGCCACGGCTCGCGGCTGGTCAGGGTGTACGCGATCACCAGGATCGTCAGGCCGCACGCGATCGTGCGCAGCCCGCGCGTGGCCGCCTCCAGCCGGGGCACCGGGCTGGGTCGGTCCATGCCCCGCACCCTCGTCAGCAGCACCACGCAGGTGAGCAGAACGGCCCCGGTCGCCACCGCCAGCGCCGCCCGCACCAACGACTCGTTCTCGCTGTCCCAGGCGGCGAGCAGGCTGCCGTCCAGCGTCGCGAACGCGGCCGCGACGTGCACCGAGCGCAGCCGTCCCACCACCGGGGTCCCGTCCCACTGGCCGACCGCGCTCAACTGCTGGACGGACGTCTCCTGGGTCGCCCCGGTGCGAAAGGCGTCGAACGAGTGGCTCGGGCGCGCGCCGAGCCACCACACGATCCCGATCGCGGCGACCGGCGCCACGGCCGCCACGCCCAGCCGTACCCCTGGCGGACGCCCGCCGAGCCAGGACAGCCAGCTCCGTCCGGCCGTGCAGGCCGGCGTGCCCATGCAGCGCCAGGCGACGAGGTCCACCGCCATCCCGACGATGGAGAGCACGTAGAGCATCGTCAGGGTGAGCGCGAGCACCCGACACAGCGCGACGATGACGTGTTTGCCCGGCAGGCTCTCCGGGCGCATCCAGAGCGCCACGTTGCAGAGCATGAACGGCAACAGGAACACCAGCGACAGCGTCCGTACGGCCGTGCCGGACGGCAGGTCGCTCCAGCGGTACGCCTCCAGCGTCACCCCGTCCGTGCCGGTCGAGTCCGGGTAGCCGGGTCGGGGGCGGTAGAACCCGCCGCTGCGGTCCCCGGCGACCTGGTGCACGTACGGCCGGTTGAGGACCTGGTCGGCGCCCGCCCCGGAGACGCCGTGCACCCGCAGCTCCACGACTCGACCCGACGTCGTCGGTTCGGTCGGCGACGCGTCCGTCATCAGCCCCCCGAGGTGTGCGACCGCCGGCGGGGGGGCGGGGGCACACCCCCCCCGGGGGGGGGGCGTTACCCGCCCGGGCCGGAGGAAGCCGGCGGCGGTGGCCACCCGGGGGTGGGGCCCGGGCCCGG
>NZ_JBEZFG010000009.1:254366-271102 GCF_040649315.1 Micromonospora sp. NPDC049004 | reverse complement strand
CCGCCCAACCCGGCCGGCGGCGGTGCGCGCCGCGGGGGGGGCCGGGGGGCCCCCCACCGCCCGCGGCGGTGCCGCTTACCCGTCCCGGACCTTCTCACGCCTGCGTCGGTGCCCACGCGGTGGTGCGACCGGGCCCTGCGGGGTGGTTCTATTGGCGCCATGGCAAACCCGGTGATCCTGACCGTCGACGACGATCCCGCGGTGTCCCGCGCGGTGGCCCGGGACATCCGGCGCCGCTACGGCGACCGATACCGGGTGCTGCGGGCCGCCTCCGGGCCGGAGGCGCTGGACGCGCTGCGGGAGGTCAAGCTGCGCGGCGAGCAGGTGGCGCTGCTGCTGGCCGACCACCGGATGCCGGAGATGACAGGCGTCGAGTTCCTCGAAGCCGCGATGGACATCTTCCCCGCCGCGCGCCGGGTGCTGCTCACCGCGTACGCCGACACCGACGCGGCGATCGAGGCGATCAACGTGGTCGACCTGGACCACTACCTGCTCAAGCCGTGGCACCCGCCGGAGGAGAAGCTGTACCCGGTGGTCGACGGCCTGCTGGAGGCGTGGTCGGTCACCCCGGACGCGACGAGCGTCGAGATCCGGGTCGTCGGGCACCGCTGGTCGGCGCCGTCGTTCAAGGTCCGCGACTTCCTGGCCCGCAACCTCGTGCCGTACCGCTGGTTGTTGTCCGACGACCCGGAGGGCGCCCGCCTGCTCGACGCGGCCGGGGCCACCGAGGCGGACGTACCCCTCGTGGTGACCGCCGAGGGCAAGGCCCTGGTGGCCCCCAACGAGACCGAGCTGGCCGCGCTGGCCGGGTTGACAGTGGTGCCGGCGTCCGACTTCTACGACCTGGTGGTGATCGGCGGCGGTCCGGCGGGCCTGGGCTCGGCCGTGTACGGCGCGTCGGAGGGGCTGCGCACCGTGCTCGTGGAGCGGCGGGCGACCGGCGGGCAGGCCGGGCAGAGCAGCCGGATCGAGAACTACCTGGGTTTCCCGGACGGCGTCTCCGGCGCGCAGTTGACCGACCGGGCCCGACGGCAGGCGGTGAAGTTCGGCGCCGAGCTGCTCAGCGCCCGGGAGGTGGTCGGCCTGAGCGAGGCCGGCGGGGCCCGGCTGCTGCGTTTCGGCGACGGCAGCGAGATCGCCGCGCACACGGTGGTACTGGCCACCGGGGTCTCCTACCGGGTGCTCGACGCGCCCGGCCTGGCCGACTTCACCGGCCGGGGGGTGTTCTACGGCGCCGCCGCCACCGAGGCGCCCAGCTGTGTCGACCAGGACGTCTACATCGTGGGCGGGGCCAACTCGGCCGGCCAGGCCGCCGTGCACTTCTCCCGGTACGCCGCCCGCGTCCACCTGCTGATCCGCGGCGCGGACCTCACGGCGTCGATGTCGCGTTACCTGATCGACCAGCTGGAACGCATCGACCGGATCACCGTGCACCCGCACACGGCGGTCGTCGGCGCAGGCGGGCAGGGCCACCTGCAACAGCTCAACCTCTGCGACACCCGCACCGGGCAGGCCCGCACGGTCGAAACCTCCTGGCTGTTCATCTTCATCGGCGCCGAGCCCCGCACGGACTGGCTCGACGGCGTGCTCGTCCGCGACGGGCGTGGCTTCATCGTCACCGGCCCGGACCTGCTGAGCGGTGGCCGGCGCCCGGCCGGATGGTCGCTGTCGCGCGACCCGTACCACCTGGAGACCAGCGTGCCGGGGGTGTTCGCCGCCGGAGACGTCCGTGCCGAGTCGGTCAAGCGGGTCGCCTCGGCCGTCGGCGAGGGCGCGATGGCCGTCTCGCTCGTGCACCGTTACCTGGAGGCCCAATGACCATCCCGTCGGAGCGGGCGACGCCCGCGCAGCTGCGTGCCCTGTTCCTGTTCGAGGCGCTCGACGACGAGCAGCTCGACTGGCTGGTCGAGCACGGCCGGGTGGAGCAGCGGGCCGGCGGCACCCTCGTGTACGGCGAGGGGGAGGCCGCGACCTGCTTCTTCGTGCTGCTGCGCGGCGCGGTGGCGTTGAGCCGTCAGGTCCGTGGCGACGACGTGGAGGTGAGCCGGACCGACCAGCCCGGGGTGTACGGCGGCGCCACCCAGGCGTACCTGGGCGACCAGGTCGAGCAGACCTACCGCAACAGTCTGCGGGCGGTGGTCGACTCGGACTTCTTCGTGCTGCCGGCGGAGGACTTCGCGTACGCCCTGCGGTCCTGGTTCCCGATGCCGATGCACCTGCTGGAGGGGCTGTTCTTCGGCATGCGGGACAGCCAGACCATCGTCGGCGAGCGGGAGCGGCTGCTGGCGCTCGGCTCGCTCTCGGCGGGGCTGACCCACGAGCTGAACAATCCGGCCGCGGCGGCGGTGCGGGCCACGTCGGTGCTGCGCGACCGGGTCGCGGGGATGCGGCACAAGCTCGCGATGATCGCCGACGGTCGGCTCGACGGCCGGGCGCTGCACGGGCTCGTCGCGTTGCAGGAGGAGGCGGTGGCCCGGGTGGCGACCGCGCCGAAGTTGAGCCCGGTGGCCACCGCCGACGCCGAGGACGTCCTCACCGACTGGCTGGAGGAGCACGGCGTGGGTGGCGCCTGGGACCTGGCGCCCATCCTGGTCGGCGGGGGTCTCGACGCGGCCTGGCTCGCTCAGGTGAAGGCGGCCGTCGGCCCGGCGGATCTGGAGGCCGCAGTGCGGTGGCTGTCCTACACCGTCGACACCGAGCTGCTGATGCGGGAGATCGGCGACGCGGTGACCCGGATCTCGGGTCTGGTGGGCGCCGCCAAGCAGTACTCCCAGTTGGACCGCGCCCCGCACCGGGTGGTGGACGTGCACGACCTGCTCGACGCCACGCTTGTCATGTTCAAGGGCAAGGTCCCCGCCGAGGTCAAGCTCGTCCGGGAGTACGACAGGTCGCTCCCGCCGATCCCGGCGTATGCGGCCGAGCTGAACCAGGTGTGGACGAACCTGATCGACAACGCGTTGGGCGCGATGGGGGAGAAGGGCGTGCTGACCGTCCGCACCGGCCGGGTCGGCGAGCTGCTGGCGGTGGAGATCACGGACACCGGTCCCGGTATCCCGCCCGAGGTGCGTCCGCGCATCTTCGAGCCGTTCTTCACCACCAAGCCGGTCGGTGCCGGCACGGGTCTGGGGCTGGACATCTCGTACCGGATCGTGGTCAAGAAGCACCACGGCGACATCCGCGTGGAGACCGAGCCCGGGAACACCACGTTCCGGGTACTGCTGCCGATCACCGAGGACGTCGAGCCGACTGTGTGAAACACCCGTACGACGCGCCGACTACCTAAAGACATCAGGCGGTCGCTGGCAGTAGTCTCGGGCGGCGTTCGTGCTTCCCGCCCCCCGAGGAGCGTCCGTGGACTCGATGGCCCGCCCGCGCACCGCGCCCCACGACGACGACCAGCCGATCGACCCGCCCACTGACGGCTCCATGCTTCCGGAGCTGGAGGACGCCGCCTGGATGCACCACGCGAACACGTTCGCGCACACCAGTTTCTGGGCGGTGGCCCGCCGCCTGCCGAGGTTGGTGCGGGAGGCGGTGGCGCTGGCCTGGGCTACCAACCGCATGGACGCGGTCGCCTCCATCGGCCTGAACGTCGCCGCCGGCGTGATGACCACCTTCGGCCTGCTCGCCACGACAAGCGTGCTGCGGGAACTCTTCGCCGCCGGTCCCACCCCGGACCGGGTGCGCTCCGCCCTGCCGGCGTTGATCGTGGCCGCGGCGGCGGTCTCGGCGCGCGGCGGCCTGACGATCGCGGCCGGTTGGGCCCAGGCGCGGCTCACCCCGCAGATCAACTACCAGGTGGAGTTGCGGCTGTTCGAGGCCACCACAGCCGTGGATCTGGCCGCGTTCGACGACGCCGGGTTCGCCGAGGAGATGGATCGGGTCCGCGACCGGGGGATGGGCGAGGCGGCGTGGATCGTCGACCACACCGTCAACCTGGTCACCGGCGTCGTCGGGATGCTCGCCACCGCCGTGGCGGTCACCGTCATCCAGCCGCTGCTGCTGCCATGCCTGCTGCTCGCGGCCGTGCCCCAGGCGATCACGGCGGTGCGGATGGCCCGCCGGGAGTACCTGGCGATGCTGGCCCGGATCACCCGCCGCCGGCGGATGTGGATGCTCGCCCACCTGATGGCCAACCGGCACACCGCAGCCGAGGTGCGCGCCTACCAGATGCGCGACTTCCTGCTCGCCGAGTACCGCGCTGTGATGGCTGTCGAGACCCGCGCCCAACTGCGGCTGGTGCGCTCGCAGGCCGGCACACGCGTGGCCGGCGCCAGCGTGGCGGGGCTGGCCACCTTCGGGGTGTACGCCGTGCTCGGCGGCCTGCTGCTGGCCGGCATGGTCGCCCTCGCCGCCGCGGCGACCGCCCTGCTCGCCCTGCAGTCCGCCCGGACCAGCCTGGGGGTCGCGGTCGTCGCCACCAACTCGCTGTACGAGGACGCCCTCTACTACCAGGACTACCGGGATTTCCTGACCCGGGCGCAGGGCCGGGTGCCCGTCGGCGGCGACCAGGTGGTCGACGGCGTCGAGACGATCGCCCTGCACGAGGTGAGCCTGCGCTACCCCGACACCGACACGCCCGCGGTGGACCGGGTCAGCCTGACGATCCGACGCGGTGAGGTGATCGCGCTGGTCGGCGAGAACGGCTCCGGCAAGACCACCCTGGCCAAGTTGATCGCCGGGCTCTACCAGCCGACCGGCGGGACGATCCGCTGGGACGACGTCGACGCCGCCGAACTGGATCCGCGGACGCTCGGCGCGCAGGTGGCCGTGATGACGCAGGAGTACTGGAAGTTCCCATTCACCGCAGGGCAGAACATCCGCGTGGGCCGGCACGACCGTACGCCCGACCAACCCGGCCCCGACGTGCAGGCCGCCGCCGCGGCGGCCGCCGCCCACGACATGATCGTCGGTCTGCCGCACGGCTACGACACCCTGCTGGACCGGGAGTTCAAGAACGGTCACGAGCTGTCCGGCGGGCAGTGGCAGCGGCTCGTCGCCGCCCGTGGGCTCTACCGCGACGCCGCCCTGCTGATCTGCGACGAGCCGTCGGCGGCCCTGGACGCCCGCGCGGAACATGCCCTGTTCCAGCACCTGCGCCGCCGGCCCGACCGGGCGGTCGTCCTGATCACGCATCGGCTGGCCAACGTCCGGCACGCCGACCGGATCTTCGTCATGGACCGGGGTCGCCTCGTCCAGCAGGGCAACCACGACGAGCTGATGACGGCCGGCGGCCTCTACCGCGAGCTGTTCGAGTTGCAGGCCAGCGGCTACCGCGCCGGCGCCGCAAACCACTGACCGCCCGTCCCGCCCGGCACCACTTGCGTCGATCTTGCACTTTCGGTCGCCGAGATGAACCGAGATGCCCCTTGTGTCGCGACAGAAAGTGCAAGATCGCGGGGTCAGGGGGTGAGGAAATCCTTGAGGACCCGCGTGTGGGTGGAGAACGCCAGCTCGACCGGGTCGGTGAGCACCAGCCACTCGGTGGCCTCCTCCGTGGGCGCCGACGGCGGCAGGTCCTCGACGGCCCGCTCGGGCAGCACTCCGAAGACCATCATGGTGCCGCCCGCCGGGGCGCCGTGCACGGCGAAGAGCCGGGCGTCCTCGGCCGCCGCGACCAGACCGGTCTCCTCCCGCAGCTCACGCACGAGCGCGTCGGACCACTCCTCGCCGTACTCGATGAAGCCGCCGGGCAGCGCGAGCAGCCCGCGGGCCGGTTCGATGTCCCGGCGCACGACCACCACGCCGAGGCCGTCGGCGGTGCGGACCGGGAGCACCGCTACCGCGACGGGCAGCGGGTTGCGCCAGACGGTCTCGCCGCAGACCGCGCAGACCCGCGGCCAGCCGGCCGCCGCCGGGTAGGCGGCGCCGCAGTAGGAGCAGTGCGAGTACGGCGGACCGGTCATGTCGCAGCACGTTACCCGCGCCCGATCTGATCGACCCGCCGCCCGAGGTTCAGTCGTCGCAGTCGAGCAACGGGCGCAGTTGGTCGAGCAGCTGCGCCCGGCTCACGTTGCGGGGCAGCTCGATGGTGAGGTCCAGGCCCGGGCCTCGCGCGGTGAGCGTCACCGTCGGGCGGGGATCGCGCAGCCGCCAACCTCGGATGGCGGAGACCAGCGCCTCGGCCTGCGGTTGCAGGGTGGCCAGCGTGGCCAGGTTCGCCAGGACGCTGATTCCCTCGATGGCCAGGGTCAGGGCGCCCGCGTCCCGAACGCCCTCGTGCGGCAGGCGCAGCTCGGCGACAACCTCGGGCGGCAACAACAGTCGAACGCTAGTCATCCTCACCTCTCACCATCGCGGCGATCCGCTCCCGGACGCTCTGCCCGAGCGGACGCAGCGACGTCGACGCGGTCTCCCCGCAGATGAAGCCCTGTACGTGCCGGATCCGCAGGTCGTAGATCTGCTTGAGGGTCACCGGCGCCTGCTCGTCGAACCCCTCCACGATGACGGCGCGGGGGTTCGGCGCGTGGCCGAGGTCGCTGGCGTAGCGGGCGACCCGGGTCACCAGGTCCAGTTCCTCGACGGCCAGCGGGTGGTGCAGGACGGCCCGGTCCACTTTGATCTGGGTCAACGGAAGCTCCGCCATCCGGGCGAGCGAGGAGTAACCGACCCCGAAGTCGTCCACCGCGAAGCTGATCTCCAGGTCACGCGCCAGGCTGGTCAGCCGACGGTGAAAGTACGTCAGCGGCTCCTGCGGCCACACCTCGCCGGGAGCGGGCCGGATCGGGTCCTGCTCGGAGATCTCCAGCGTGACGGTGCGCGGATCGAGGTTGGCCTCCATGATCGCCGTGCGCACCTGGGCGATGTAGGCGTCGCTGAGCAGGGAGCGCACCGCGACGTTGACCGAGATCGGCTTGGTGACGTCGAAGACGGACGCGACGTCGGCCTCGGCGTACGAGTCGATCGCCTTGGCCAGCAGCAGCGCGTCGCGTTCGATGACGAAGCGGTCACCCCAGGCGTACGCCATCTGAAGGGCCGCTACCGGCGCGCGCACGTCGGTCTCCAGCCGCCTCGCCAGTGCCTCGTAGCTGTGGATGCCCACCCCGGCGGGCCGCCGGTCCAACGACATCACTGGCTGGAACACCATGATCAGCGACTCGATCATCTTCTGGTACAGGCTGAAGGCGTGCGAGTACAGATCCACCGGCAGCCGGCCGTAGGCCGAGCGCAGGGCGGTGAGCACCTGCATCTCGGCGTGCACCGGATCGTCGCGGACATCGGAATTCCAGATGGCGCGCAGCATGGTGGCCAACGGCTCGCCCATGTCCAGCGCGGCGAGGGCGGGATCGACCACCGCGAGGGTGAGGTTGCGGCTGTTCTCCTGGGACAGGGGGACGCAGAGGATCCGTCGGCCGGCGTCGTCGGCCACCACGTGCCCGGGGGAGGAGGTGCGGACCAGGGTCGTGTCCGCGGCGCTCAGTTCGAGCAGTGGCCGCAGCTCCTCCTTGTTGAACCGGGCCGTGGAGGTGACCTGGCCGATACCCGTGGGGCCGGATTCCACCACCGCTACCGAATCCGCCTCCAGGGCGTACCGGATCACCTCGACCCGTTCGGCGTGCCCCGCCTGCTGGGCGGAACGCGGTGGACGGGACTGCGAGCGGAACACCCGTCCGAGCAGCTGCGTGATCGAGCTGGACAGGTCGTCGAGCGGGTTCTTGCAGGGCCGGATCGTGCCGGAGTTGACCGGGGCCGTCAATGACTGCCGCTCGTGCCGGGACACCGGCGGCTGGGTGAGCACAGTGGTCGGACCCCACATGTGGACGAGCTGCCCGGGCGCGGGGTGGATGCCCTGCTCGGCGACGAAGGTGGCCATCTGGGCGAAGGAGACCCGGCCGCCGGGGTCGGCGGCCTCGCCGCGCAACGCCCGCAGCAGCTGGTGGGTGAGCACGCCCTGCCGGTGTTCCTCGCTCTCCCGGGCAGCGGCGCCACTCGGGCACGCCAGCAGGGCGCTGTGCCTGTCGACCTGGGTGCGGTACGTCTGCATCGCCTCGGTGTGCCGCAGCTCCGAGTCCAGGTAGACGCCCGCGTGGCAGCAGTCGAGGATCAGGAACGAGGTGCCGGCGAACGCCTCGAAGACGTCCCGCTTGAGGAACGCCATCCGCAGTCCGTTGTCCGGCTCGCGGCGCAGCCCGTCGGCCTCCAGGTCGGCAGTCACCAGATACGCGTCGGACTGCGTGCCCCATTCCGGCACGAGGGCGTGGCCGGCGAAGTAGACCAGCAGCACGTCGGAGGGGCGCGACTCCAGCACCCGCTCGCGCAGCCGGGCCTTGATCTCGCGCCAGCTGGCGCCGTCGCCGATGAACAGGTCGACGTCGCCGTCGTCGAACGTGCCGATCCGCTCGTCCAGCAGCACCGCCCGCACCGCCCGCGCATCGTCCTCGGCGTAGCGCAGGCTGGGCAGGTTGACGTCATACCCGCAAGCGTTGGCTCCGATCAGGATCGCCCACCGTCGGCTCATCGCGGCACCCCCAGGTGATCCAGTGGGCAATCACGTTGCGACAGCACGGCAACGCTTTGCGTGACCCTACCGGATCTAGGACAGGGCACTGATCCAACCGATGAGTCGGATTCACGTCAGGCTCGAATCCGAGCCGGGTGCGCCGGACGACGGCGGCGGCAGGTCGGCCACCGCCGTCGTCGGCGCCGCTCAGGCTTGGGGGGCGCCCGTGTAGAAGGCGGTGGTGCGCTCGGCGGCGGCCTTGGCCTCGTCGGCGTCGGTGCCGGCGGCGATGCTCGCCTCGCACCACAGCTGGCTGCTCAGCTCCATGGCGCGTCGTCCCTCGGCGGAGGCGACCCACTCGGCGCTGTCCTCCGGCCGGACGCCGCTGCCGTCGCCGGAGAGGTAGGTGGCGAGACCGAGCAGGCCCAGGTCCCAGCCGACGCCGACGGCGCCCGGCCCGAACTGTGCCCACCGGTCCTGGTCGACGTGCGCGATGTGGTCCAGGTCGAGGCGGGCCTGTTCGTCGCCGACCGGCGTGACCCGCACCTCGATCCAGCTCACCTCGCCGCCCATCTCCCAGGTGGCGGTGAAGCGGTGCGGAGGCTCGCAGCTCTCGACGGTGCCGTGGGCGTTGCCCTCGAGCTGGTACGTGCCGTGCAGCCGCAGGTCGCCGCTGATCGGCAGGAACCAGCGGGGGATGCGCTCGGCGTTGGTGCAGGCGTCCCACAGGTCCTCGGCCGTCGCCTGGTAGGTCTGGCTGATCGTGGTCACCCGGGCCTCGCCCGCGGCCAGGGTGCGGCTGCCGACCTGCCGCTGGACGGCGTTGATCTGCTCGGTCGCGTCGAACATCAGGTGTTCCTCTCCTCGGGTGGGTCGGCGGGCCCGCGCAGGCGACGGTCGCGTCGGCCCCGGGCCAGCTCGGTGGCGAGTGCCGCCAGGGGTGGCGTCCAGAACCGGCGGAAGTGCTCCAACCAGCCGTCGACCTCGCGCAACGGGCGTGGGTCGACCGCGTACAGCCGCCGGGCGCCCTCCGGCCGCACGGTGGCGAAGCCGTTGTCCCGCAACACCTTGAGGTGCTGTGACACGGCGGGCTGGGAGATGCCGAACTCGTCGCGGATGAGCGCGCTGACCGCGCCCGCGGTCTGCTCGCCGTCGGCGAGCAGTTCCAGGATGCGGCGCCGGACCGGGTCGCCCAGCACGTCGAAGGCGTGCACGGCGACAGTTATATCACCGTCGGCTTATTTAAGCCAAGCCTGAAACCCCGATGAGCTTGTCCAACCGGATCGGCAGGTCCCGGATGCGGACGCCGGTGGCGTGGTGGACGGCGTTGGCGACCGCCGCCGCGGTGCCGACGATGCCGATCTCGCCGATGCCCTTCACCCCGGCCGGGTTCAGCTCGTCGTCCCGCTCATCCAGCCAGTACGCCTCGACGGCCTCGACGTCCGCGCAGCCGGTGATGTGGTATGTGGCCAGGTCGTGGTTGACCCAGTCGCCGTAACGCTCGTCGAGCAGGCCCTCCTCGTGCAGCGCCATCGACAGCCCCATCGTCATGCCGCCGATCAGCTGACTGCGCGCCGTCGTCGGGTTCACCACCCGACCGGCGGCGAACACACCGAGCGACCGGTTCACCCGCACCTCGCCGGTGTCCGCGTCCACCCGTACCTCGACGAACTGCGCCCCGTACGCGTACCTGGGTCGGGTGGGCTGCCCGCCCACCTCGTCGGTGGTGTCCGCCTCGGCGCTGACCTCGGTGCCCGGCGACGCGCCCTCGCGCAGCTTCGTCCGCAACGCCTCGCAGGCCCGGATCACGGCCCAGCTCCACGAAGCCGTGCCCATCGAGCCCCCGGCCAGCGGGGCCACCGGCAGGTCGCTGTCGCCGATGCGGATCTCGACCCGCTCGGGCGGCACCCCCAGCGCGTCGGCGGCCACCTGCCAGAGCGCCGTCCGGGCGCCCGTGCCGATGTCGGTGGCGTCGATCCGTACCAGAAAGGTGCCGTCGGGCCGGGCGGTGGCCGCCGCCGACGACGGTCTCGCCCGGGCCGGGTAGCTCGATCCGGCCACGCCGGTACCGATCAGCCACCGCCCGTCGCGCCGGGCCCGGGGCGTGGGATCCCGGCCCGTCCAGCCGAACCGCTGCGCCCCCTCGCGCAGGCAGGCCACCAGGTTGCGGCTGGTGAACGGCTCGCCCTGGTCGGGGTCGACCTGGGCGTCGTTGCGGATCCGCAGCTCCACCGGGTCGACCCCCACGGCGATGGCCAGCTCGTCCATCGCCGACTCCAGGGCGTACGCGCCGGGGCACTCGCCGGGGGCGCGCATCCAGAACGGCGTGGGCACGTCGAGGCGGACCAGCCGGTGGGTGGTGCGTCGGTGCGGGGCCGCGTACATGCTGCGGGTGTAGACGGCGATCTGTTCGGCGAACTCCCGGACCGTCGAGGTCTGGCTGATCGCGTCGTGACAGACAGCGGTGAGCCGACCGTCGGTGTCGGCGGCGAGGCGGACCCGTTGGATGCTGGGCGTGCGGTAGCCGATCGGCCCGAACAGCTGCTGGCGGGTCAGCGCGAGCTTGACCGGGCGGTCCACGTGCCGGGCGGCGAGCGCGGCGAGCACCACCGCCGCCTTGGCGTAGCCCTTGCTGCCGAAGCCGCCGCCGACATGCTCGGCGATGACCCGGACGGACTCCTGGGGCAGTTCGAACAGCTCGGCCAGCGCGCTCTGCACCGGCACCGCGCCCTGGGTCGAGTCGTGCACCAGCAACCGCCCGTCGTGCCACAGCGCCGTCGTGGCGTGCGGCTCCATCGGATTGTTGTGGTACGCCGGTGTCCGGTAGGTGGCGTCCACCCGCACCGGCGCGGCGGCGTACCCGGCGTCGAAGTCCCCCTCGGCGGTGTCCGTCGGATAGCTGGGGTTGACGTGCTCCGGCTTGTACAGGCCCGGGTGGTCGGCGGCGAGCACAGTGCTGTGCGGGCCGGCGTCGTAGTCGATCCGGACCAGCCGGGCGCCCTCGCGGGCGGCCTCCAGGCTGGTGGCGACCACCACCGCGACGAACTGCCCCCGGTAGTGCACCGCCGGCTCCTGCAACAACCAGAGCTCCGGCTGCGGCCCGGGTGCGAGCCGGGGCGCGTTGCCGTGGTGCACCACGGCCAGCACGCTCGGGGACGCGAGCGCGTCCGTCGTGTCGATCCGGGTGATCCGGCCCCGGACCACCGTCGCCGGCACCGCCCAGCCGTACGTGACACCGTCCACCGGGTACTCGACCGCGTACCGGGCCGTGCCGGTGACCTTCTCCCGGCCCTCCAGCCGGGGATGCGCCCGACCGACCGCGCCGGTGCTCACGAGGCCGCCAGCTCGCTGAGCACCCGCACCGTGATGGCCCGGGTCAGTGGCAGCTTGAAGCCGTTGTGCCGCAGCGGCCGGGCCTCGGTCAACTCGGCGTCGGCGGCCCGCGCGGCCAGCTCGGGGCTGAACAGCCGACCGCGCAGCTCCTCCTCGGCCCGGTACGCCCGCCACGGCCGGTGCGCCACCGCGCCGTACGCCAGGCGGACGTCGCGGACCACGTCGCCGTCGAGGTCGAGCACCGCGGCCACCGAGCCGGCGGCGAAGGCGAACGACGCCCGGTCGCGCACCTTGAGGTACGCCGAGCGGCGCGCGGCCGGCAGCGGCGGTAGCCGGACGGCGGTGATCAGCGCACCCCGGGCCAGGGTGGTCTCCCGTTCCGGGTGCGCGCCGGGGGAGCGGTACAGCGCGGCGAGCGGGACGTCCCGGGGGCCGTCGGACTCGTGCACCTGCACCACGGCGTCCAGCGCGGCGAGGGCGACCGCCAGGTCCGACGGGTGGGTGGCCACGCACTGTTCGGACCAGTCCAGCACGGCCAGGTCGCGGTTCTGCCCGTGCAGGGCGGCGCAGCCGCTGCCCGGGTCGCGCTTGTTGCACGCCTTGCCGGTGTCCTGGAAGTAGACGCAGCGGGTGCGCTGCAACAGGTTGCCGCCGGTCGTGGCCAGGTTGCGCAGTTGACCGGACGCCGCGGCGAGCAGGGCGCGGGCCAGCACCGGGTAGTCGCGGCGAACCGCGGGGTGGGCGGCGAGGTCGCTGTTGCGCACTGTCGCGCCGATCCGCAGCCCGCCGTCGGGCAGCTCCTCGACCGTGTCCAGCGGCAGTCGGGTCACGTCCACCAGCAGCTCGGGCCGCTGCACCCCGAGCTTCATGAGGTCCACCAGGTTGGTCCCGCCGCCCAGGTACGCCGCGTGCGGCTCGCCGGCCAGCACGGCGACGGCGTCGGCCACGTCGGCCGGCCGGTGGTAGCGGAACGGCCTCACGGCGCGGTCGCCGTCTCGCGGATGGCCGCGACGATGTGCGGGTACGCGGCGCAGCGGCAGAGGTTGCCCGCCATCCGCTCGCGGATCTCGGCGTCGGTCAGCTCGGGCGGCGAGTCGAGGTCGTCCGTGACCGCGCTGGGCCAGCCCCGGGCGACCTCGTCGAGCATGCCCCGGGCCGAGCAGAGCTGCCCGGGGGTGCAGTAGCCGCACTGGAACGCGTCGTGCGCGACGAATGCGGCCTGCAACGGGGACAGGTCGTCCGGACCGGCGAGCCCCTCGACTGTCACCACCGACCGGCCGTCCACCGTGACCGTGAAGACGAGGCAGCTCTTGGCCCGGCGGCCGTCCAGCAGCACGGTGCAGGAGCCGCACTGGCCGTGGTCGCAGCCCTTCTTCGCCCCGGTCAGGCCCAGGTGTTCGCGCAGCGCGTCGAGCAGTGTGGTGCGGTTGTCCAGCGTCAGCTCACGGCGGTCGCCGTTGACCTCGAACGCCACCCGGGACGAGTGACGCTCGTCCGTCGTCGTCTCGTTCTCCGGTCCGTCCCGCACCGGCCCAGACTAGCGGCAGTGGCACATAAGCGGGCGAATTACGCACAGAGCCCACCGTGGTGCGGCCCGGGCGCCGCCGGCCGCGGCGCCCGGGACCGGCGGCCTCAGGCCACCGGCGCGGCGGCGTCGGTGGCGCGGGCGAGGTGGCGGTGGGCGCGGATCAGCTCGGCGTAGCGCAGGCCGCTCGCCTTCACCGTCCGCCGCTGCGTGGCGTAGTCGACGTGCACCAGCCCGAAGCGCTTGTCGTAGCCGTACGCCCACTCGAAGTTGTCCAGCAGCGACCACACGAAGTAGCCGTCCAGCGGCACCCCCCGGTCCACCGCCGACGCGCACGCCGCCAGGTGCTGCTCCAGGTGGTCGGTGCGCTCCTTGTCCTCGACGGTGCCGTCGGCGGTGACCTCGTCCGGCCACGCCGAGCCGCTCTCGGTGACGATGATCCGGCCCGGCCGGTACTCCTCGTGCACGTCGACGAGCAGCCGCTCCAGGCCCGCCGGGTACATCTCCCAGCCCATGGCCGTCTCCACCGACCCGGGCACCGGCACCTGCTTCGCGTACGGCGCCGGGCCGGTCGGATCGTCGACCACCAGCTGGCGGAAGTAGTAGTTCACACCCAGGAAGTCGGTGGGCGTGGCGATCACCGCCAGGTCGTCACCGCGTACCGGCGGCTCGACCCCGTACGTGGCGATCATGTCGGCGGGGTAGCCCCGGCCGTGGATCGGGTCGAGCCACCAGCGGTTGACGTGCCCGTCGGCCCGCCGGGCCGCCGCGACGTCCTCGGGTCGGTCGGTCGCCGGCTCGATCGGACTGAGGTTGAGCACCAGACCGACCGACGCCGCGCGGGCAGCGTTGGCCCGGATCGCCTGGGTGGCCAGGCCGTGCCCGAGCAGCGCGTGGTGCGAGGCGTGCACGGCGCGGGTCAGGTCCCGCTCGCCGGGAGCCATCGTCCCGTCCAGGTGCCCGATCCAGCACACGCAGAGCGGCTCGTTGACCGTGTTCCAGTCGGCCACCCGGTCACCGAGGCGGGCGGCGACAACCGCCGCGTAGTCGGCGAACGCCTCGGCCGTGGCGCGCTCCGGCCAACCGCCGCGGTCCTGCAGAACCTGCGGCAGGTCCCAGTGGTAGAGCGTGACGAACGGCCGGATCCCGTCGGCGAGCAGCGTGTCCACCAGCCGGTCGTAGAAGTCCAGCCCGGCGGGGTTGACCCGCCCGACACCGTCGGGCATCACCCGGGGCCAGGCCACCGAGAACCGGTACGCGTCCACGCCGAGCCGGCGCAGCAACGCGAGATCCTCCGGCCACCGGTGATAGTGGTCGCAGGCCACCGCTCCGGTGTCGCCGTTGTCGACGTTGCCGGGGACGGCCGAGAAGGTGTCCCAGATGGACGGCGCCCGGCCGTCGACGTCGACGGCCCCCTCGATCTGGTACGCCGCCGTGGCGACGCCCCAGAGGAAGTCGGGTGGCAGCTTGGACAGGTCGGGCACGGGAAGGCTCTCCTCTGGGATGGGGTGACTCACTTGACGGCGCCGGCGGTGAGGCCGGCGACGAAATACCGCTGCAGGGCCAGGAACCCGGCCACGACCGGGATGCTGACCACCAGCGAGGCGGCCATGATCTGGTTCCAGTAGACGTTGAACTGGGTGGAGTAGCCCTGCAGGCCCACGGCCAGGGTGCGGCTGCCCTCGTCGGTCATCACCGAGGCGAACAGCACCTCACCCCAGGCGGTCATGAACGCGTACACGGTCACCGCGACCACGCCGGGCACGGCGGCCGGCAGGATGACCCGGAACAGGATGCGCAGCGGCCCGGCCCCGTCGACCTGCGCCGCCTCGTCCAGCCCGCGCGGGATCGAGTCGAAGTAGCCGACCAGCATCCAGATCGAGAACGGCAGCGAGAAGGTCAGGTACGTGATGATCAGGCCGGTGCGGCTGGCGTACAGCTCGATGCCCGTGGCGTTGCCCAGGTTGACGTAGATGAGGAACAGCGGCAGCAGGAACAGGATGCCGGGGAACATCTGCGTGGACAGCACAGTCACCGAGAAGACCCCCCGGCCGCGGAAGCGGTACCGGCTGACGGCGAACGCCGCGAAGATCGCCACGGCCACCGAGCAGACCGCCGCGACGCTCGACACCACCAGGCTGTTGACCAGGTAGCGGGCCAGCGGCACGGTGCTCCACATGTCGACGAACGGTTGCAGGGTGGGCCGGCTGGGCAACCAGGTGAACCCGTTCTGCACGTCCCGCAGCGGCTTGGCCGCCGAGGTGACCATCACGTAGAGCGGAATGACGACGAAGAGAGTGAGCAGGGTCAGCACGATGCGCCGGCCCCAGCGCTCACCTGCGGTCTCACGCATGGTCGTCCCTCCGGCGGTTGGTGATCAGCAGGTACGCGGCCGAGACGACCAGCAGGAACAGCAGCAGCGCCACCGACATCGCCGAGCCCGACCCGAAGTCCCAGGTCTTGAAGGAGCTGCGGTAGATGTGGATGGAGATCAGGTCGGCCTGTTCGGGCGCGGACCCGCCGAACAGGACGTACGGGGTGTTGAAGTCGTTGAACGTCCACAGGAACAGCACCAGCAGCAGCACCAGGTTCACCGGCCGCAGCATGGGCAGGGTGACCGAGCGTAGCCGGCGCCAGAACCCCGCGCCGTCGATCGCGGCGGCCTCGTACAGCTCGCCCGGCACGTTCTGCAGGCCGGCCATCAGGCACAGGAACGCGAACGGCCAGTTGCGCCAGACCGACACCACCAGCAGCGACCAGAAGCTGTTGTCGCCGATCAGCCAGAACGGGCGCTCGTTGAGCAGCCCGAGCTGGTCGACGAGCACGTGGTTGACCAGGCCGGTGTCGCGCTGCAGCAGGAAGCTCCAGGTGATCACGGCGGTGTAGACCGGCAGGGCGTACGGGGTGAGGAACAGCGCCCGCAGGATGGCCCGCCCGCGAAACGGCTTCTGGAGCACGACGGCCGCCGCGATGCCGAGCAGCCAGGCGAACCCGACCGAGAGCACGCTGTAGATCAGGGTCACCCAGAACGAGTGCAGCAGCTCCTTGCCGGCGGCGGAGTTCAGATCGAGCGTGGCCCGGTAGTTCTCCAGGCCGACGAAGGGCGCGGTGGACCAGTCCCGGATGTGGAACTGGGTCAGCTCCAGCAGACTCATCCAGACCCCGACCACCATCGGGATCACGTGGACGGCGAGTTCCAGCACGATGGCCGGGGCGAGCAGCAGGTACGGCAGGAGGGAACGGCGCGGGCCGCGCGGCCGGCGGGCGGCCCCCCGGGCGGGTGACCCGGCCCGGGGTACGCGCCGGTCGGCGTCCGGCGCGGTGGTGCTGGTTGCCATCGGGGTCCTCTCGGAGGCGGTGGCCCGGGGGGGGGGGGGGGGCCCCCCCCCCCCCCCCGCCCCCGCGCGGGGCGGGCCAGCAGAGCAGGGGGGGGGGGAC
>NZ_JBEZFG010000009.1:0-254356 GCF_040649315.1 Micromonospora sp. NPDC049004 | reverse complement strand
GCTGGGGGTGGGCGTGACGGTCCGGCCGTTGTCGGCGGCGGTGGCCGGCGTCTCGGTGTCCTCGGGGTGGGAGCCGCGGGGGGGGGGGGGGGGGGGGGGGGGGGGGGGGGGGGGGGGGGCGCGGGGGGGGGGGGGGGGGGGGGGGGGGGGGGCCCCCCCCCCCCGCCCACCGGCGCTGCGTGGGTCAGCGCATCTTCTGCTGCGCGTCGGTCAGCTTCGCCTTCACCGATGCCTCGGTGACCGGCTTGCCGCTCGCCGCGTCGGCGAACAGCTCCTTCATCGCGGTGCCGACCAGGGTCTCGAAGGTGCTCTCGTCGGGCACCTGCGGCAGCGGGGCGGCGGTGGTGACGAGCGTCTCCTGGATGCTCTTCTGCTCCGGGGCGCTGAACGCCGGGTCGGAGGCGGCGGTCTTGACCGCCGGCAGCGACCCGTACGTCTTGTTGAGGATCGTCTGCTCCTCGTCGCTGGTCATGAACTTGACGAAGCTCAGCGCGCCGTCCTTGTTCTTGGTGTGCTTGAAGACCGCCATGTTGATGCCGGCGACCATGCTGTTGACCTTCTTGCCGCCGGCCGGCGGGCTGGCCAGGAACGGCACCGGGGCCACCCCGTACGCGTCGGCGGGCATGTTCTGCGTCTTGAGGTTCGAGCCGGCGGACTGCCAGAGCAGCATGGCGGCCTTGCCGTTGGCGAAGTCCGAGACCGACTGGTTCTGCGCGTACTCGGCGTTGCTCGGGTTGGTGATCTTGTCGGCGGCCATGAAGTCGATGTAGCGCTTGATGGCCGAGACGTTCTGCGGGGTGTCGAAGGTCGGCTTGCCGGCCGAGTCGAACCACTCGCCGCCGTACTGCTGGCTGAAGGTGAAGGCGTGGTGCGCGTTCTCCGACGGGTTGGCGCCCTCGATCGCCAAGCCCCACTTGCCGCCCTTGGTGAGCTTCTTGCCGTACTCGGAGACCTGCTCCCAGGTGGTCGGCGGGGCGGTGATGCCGGCGTCGGCGAACGCCTTCTTGTTGTAGTACAGGCTGTACGCCATGCTGTAGAGCGGCACGGCGGCCGGCGGCTTGCCGGGGGCGCCGGCGGCGGCGAGCGCGGCGGGCACGATCCGGTCCTTGCCGCCCACGGCCTGCAGGGTGGCGTCGTCGAACTCGACGAGCGCGCCGGTGGCCTGCAACGACGCCGACCAGGTGTTGCCGATGTTCACCACGTCCGGGCCCTTGCCCGACGCGGCGGCGGCGAGCAGCCGGTTGAGCAGGTCCGACCAGGGGACGACCTCGAGGTTGACCTTGATGCCGGACTGCTTCTCGAACTTGTCCAGCTCCGGCTGGAGGGTGGTCTTGTCGACCTCCAGGCTGGCGCCCTGGTTGCTGGCCCAGTAGGTGAGGGTCTTGGGCGATGCGGCGGAGTCGTCGCCGGAGCCGCCGCAGGCGGTCAGCGATGCGGCGGCCAGTACGGCGGCGGTGAATATCCCGAGGTGTCGTCTCGACACGGTCAGCCCTTCCGGTGCGTGGTGGGGGTCCGCCGACCGCCGTCGTCGATAGGGGTGCGGCGACGGTTGCCGGCTGCGGACGGGGTTTCTCCGGATGCGCCGCCGGGGGTCCGTCGGCGTTTCCCGGGAGTTACATCACGGCTTAATGAATGTCGTCATTAAAGTTGCTGGCAGGTGGGTCGTCAAGCACGGTGCGGTTACAGTCGCCACCAACGGCCGACGGGAACGAGGTGACGAGTGGAGCTGGCGCGTGCCACCAACCGGAGCGTCCGGCTGCGCAACCGGTCCGCCCTGCTGACGAAGCTCTTCCTCGATGCCCCGCTCACCCGCCAGGACCTGGTGCGCAGCACGGGGCTGAGCCAGCCGGCGGTCAGCAACGTGGTGGCCGATCTGATCGACGAAGGCATCGTCGCCGAGGCCGGTGCCGCCGAGTCCGACGGCGGCCGCCCCAGCATGCTGCTGCGCGTCGCCCCCCGGTACGCCTTCGTGATCGGCGTGGACGTCGGCGAGACCCGGGTCCGGGTGGAGCTGTTCGACTTCGCGATGACCCTGCTCGCCAGCATCGAGTACCCGCTCGACCCCGCGCGCACCGAGCCCGACGTGGTGGCCGGGCACGTGCTGGCCGGCATCGAGGTGGTCACCGGCAAGGCCCGAGTGGCCACCGCCGACGTGCTCGGCGTCGGCATCGGCGTCTCCGGCGTGGTCGAGCAGGGCGTCGAGGCCGTCGTGCACGCCCAGGCCCTCGGCTGGGACCGGGTGCCGCTGGAGCGGCTCATCGGCGCCGGCACCGACCTGCCGCTGCACATCGACAACGGCGCGAAGACCCTCGGCCAGGCCGAGATGTGGTTCGGCGCTGGGCGCGGCGCCCGGCACGCCGTGTTCGCCCTGGTCGGCTCCGGCGTGGGCGCGGCAGTGGTGACCAACGGCGCCACCTACCGGGGCGCGTCCAGCAGCGCGGGGGAGTGGGGGCACACCACCCTGGTGTACGGCGGCCGGGCCTGCCGGTGCGGCGCGCGCGGCTGCCTGGAGGCGTACGTGGGGGCGGAGGCGATCATCGACCGCTACCGCGAGGCGCGTCGGGGTTGCGCCGTGCCGGGCGAGGACGAGGAGTCGCAGCTCGCCGCGCTGGTCAGCGCCGCCGATTCGTCGGCCACCGCCCGCCGGGTGCTGAACGACACCGCCGGCTACCTCGGCGCGGGGGTGGCCAACCTGATCAACCTGTTCAACCCGGAGCGGGTCGTCCTCGGCGGCTGGGCGGCGATGGCGCTGGGCGACCTGCTGCCGGCTGTGCGCGAGGCCGCCGGTCGGCAGGCGCTGCGCCAGCCGTACGAGCAGGCGTCGATCGAGCTGTGCCGCCTCGGCGTGGACGCGGTGGCGCTGGGCGCGGCGACCCTCCCGATCGCCCGCTTCCTCACCGAGGGTGGCGTCCGCCGCTGAGCGGGTACGACGGCGCCGTCGACGGCAAATTACACAAAGTCGAGCTCTCGGGATAAATAACGAAGTTATAGATCGATGTCTTGACGCCGTCGCAATCTCGCCGCAACACTCCTACGAGAGCGCTCTCCTCCCCGCGGCGTCGCATCGGCGGCTCCACCCACGGCACCACGGGCGAACACCGATCCCCACCCTCTGGCGTCCGTAACGCCCTATCGACAGGCGATGTCATGACATCTCGTGCTACATCCGTACGCCCGCGTCCCCGGCGGCGGACCGTCCGGCACCTCCTCACCGGTGTCGTCGTGGCCCTGGTGGCGGCCCTGACCCCGGCCGTGGCCAGCACCGGCGCGCAGGCCGCGCCCACCCTGCTGTCGCAGGGACGCCCGGCGACTGCCTCGTCCACCGAGAACGCCGGCACCCCCGCGTCGGCAGCTGTCGACGGCAACACCGGCACCCGCTGGGCCAGCGCCTTCAGCGACCCCCAGTGGCTCCAGGTCGACCTGGGCGCGCGGGCCACCATCAGCCAGGTCAACCTGCTCTGGGAGGGCGCCTACGGCCGCGCCTTCCAGCTCCAGACCTCGGACGACGCCGCCACCTGGACCACGATCTACTCGACCACCACCGGCGCGGGCGGCACCCAGAACCTGACCGTCACCGGCACCGGCCGGTACGTGCGCATGTACGGCACCGCCCGGGGCACCGGCTACGGCTACTCGCTCTGGGAGTTCCAGGTCTACGGCGAGACCGGCGGTGACACCTCCACCTGCGGCAGTGCCAACGTGGCGCAGGGCAGCCCGGTGACCGCCTCGTCCACCGAGAACGCCGGCACCCCCGCGTCGGCAGCTGTCGACGGCAACACCGGCACCCGTTGGGCCAGCGCCGCCAGCGACCCGCAGTGGCTGCGCGTCGACCTCGGCAGCACCCGCACGATCTGCCGGGTGACGCTCACCTGGGAGGCCGCGTACGCCCGGGCCTTCCAGCTCCAGACCTCCGCGGACGGGTCCACCTGGACCACCATCTACTCGACCACGACGGCAACCGGTGGCACCCAGAGCCTCACCGTCACCGGCAGCGGTCGCTACCTGCGGGTGTACGGCACGGCCCGGGGCACCGCCTACGGCTACTCGCTCTGGGAGCTGGCGGTGAACACGACCGGCGGCGGCACCACCGAACCCCCGGTCGGCACCACCGACCCGTACAACCCCAACCTCGGGCCGAACACGTACGTCTTCGACCCGGGCACGCCGACGTCGACGATCCAGAGTCGACTGAACACCCTCTTCACCCAGCAGGAGACCAACCAGTTCGGCCCGCAGCGCTACGCCGTGCTGTTCAAGCCGGGCACCTACACCGCCGACGTCAACCTCGGCTTCTTCACCCAGGTCGCCGGGCTCGGCATGGGCCCCGACGACGTCAACCTCAACGGCCACGTCCGCACCGAGGCGTTCTGGATGGGCGGCAACGCCACCCAGAACTTCTGGCGGGCCGCGGAGAACCTCTCGGTCACCCTGCCCGCCGGGCAGACCGTGGAGCGCTGGGCGGTGTCGCAGGCCGCGCCGTACCGGCGGATGCACCTGCGCGGCGCGCAGAACCAGATCCAGCTCTGGAACGGCGGCGACGGCTGGTCCAGCGGCGGCCTGCTGGCCGACACCCGCATCGACGGCCTGGTCGTCTCCGGTTCGCAGCAGCAGTGGTACTCCCGCAACAGCGAGTTCGGCAACGGCTGGACCGGCTCGGTGTGGAACATGGTCTTCCAGGGCGTCGTCGGCGCTCCGGCGCCGAGCTTCCCCAACCCGTCGCACACGGTCATCGCGCAGACCCCGCAGGTGCGGGAGAAGCCGTTCCTGTACGTCGACGGCAGCGGTGAGTACCGGGTCTTCGTGCCCGCCCTGCGCACCAACTCGACCGGCACCAGCTGGTACAACAAGACCCCCGCCGGCTCGTCGATCTCGCTGTCGCAGTTCTTCGTCGTGCAGCCCGGCACCAGCGCGGCCACCATCAACGCCGCCCTCGCCCAGGGCCGGCACCTGCTGTTCACCCCGGGCGTGCACCACGTGACCGAGCCGATCCAGGTCAACCGGGCCGACACGGTCGTGCTCGGTCTCGGCCTGGCCACCATCCAGGCCGACAACGGCAGCGTGGGCATGCGGGTGGCCGATGTGGACGGCGTCAAGGTCGCCGGCCTGATGTTCGAGGCCGGCACGACCAACTCGCCGGTGCTCATGGAGGTCGGGCCGTCCGGCTCGGCGGCGAGCCACGCCAGCAACCCGACCTCGCTGCACGACGTGTTCTTCCGCATCGGCGGCCCGCACGTCGGCAAGGCCACCAACACGCTGACCGTCAACAGCGACAACGTGATCGGTGACCACATGTGGCTGTGGCGGGCCGACCACGCCGCCAGCGGCGTACCGACCGGGTGGACGTTGAACACCGCCGACACCGGGCTGACCGTCAACGGCGACAACGTCACCATGTACGGCCTCTTCGTCGAGCACTACCAGAAGTACCAGACCGTCTGGAACGGCAACGGCGGCCGGACGTACTTCTACCAGAACGAGCTGCCGTACGACGTGCCCAACCAGGCGGCCTGGATGAACGGTTCGACCCGGGGCTACGCCGCGTACAAGGTCGCCGATTCGGTGACCAGCCACGGGGCGTGGGGGCTCGGAAGTTACAGCTACTTCAACGTCAACCCCGCGGTGGTCGAGGAGCACTCCTTCGAGGTGCCCGTCAACCCGAACGTGCGATTCACCAACATGGTCACCGTCTCGCTCGGTGGTGTCGGCACCATCAACCGGGTGATCAACAACGCCGGTGGCACCGCGAACGCGGCCAACCAGACGGTGTACCTGACCACCTACCCCTGACCGGGGCGCCCGCGCCGGCCCGCTCGCACGAGCGATCGGGCCGGCGCGGGTGGCACCCAGGGCCGAGCCGGCCCGGTCCCGCCGAAGACCGGGCCGGCCACGGTCCTGCCTCAGTACGCCAGCACCCCGGCCGCCGCGCGCTCACCGGCGCGTACCGCCCCCTCCAGGTAGCCGGCCCAGCGGGTCGCCGTCTCGGTGCCCGCCCAGTGCACCCGCCCGACCGGCGCGCGCAGCCGCGGCCCGTACGTGCGCCACGCCCCCGGAGTCAGCACGCCGCCGAAGCAGCCCCGCGTCCACTCGTCGGCCGACCAGTCGTACTCCACCAGCGCCACCGGATCCGCCGCGCGCGGCCCGACCACGGCGGCGAACGCGTCCAGCACGCACTCGCGCCGTCGCGCCGGGGACATCTCCCGCAGCGCGGCGGCGTCGCCGGCGTAGCTGAACCCGGTCAGCACTCCGCGCGGCGAGGTCGGGGTGGAGTTGTCCACCGTCTCGGTGAGCGGTCCGGCGCTGCTGGTGGACACGCCGGAGCGCCCGTCGGCACGCCAGAACGGCTCGGCGTACACGGCGTGCACCTTCCACGCCGACCCCATCGGCATCCGCTGCGTCAGGCCGTCGCGCACCGCCGGCAGCGGCGGGTCGTACCGGATCCGCCCGGCCAGCGCCGGCGCCAGCGCGACCACCACGGCGTCGCCGTCGACGCGCCCGTCGTCGGTGCACACCGTCACCCCGTCGGCGTCCTGCCGGATCGTGCGCACCGCGACGCCCAGCCGCAGCGTCTCCGGCGGCAACCCGGCCGCCATCCGCTCGGCCAGCGCCGGTGGACCGCCCACGATCCGGTCCTGCTGCGCGCCGCCGGCCATGCCCAGCAGTGGCCCGGTGCCGCCCGCGCTGCGCAGGTAGAACAGCAGGTGCAGTAGGGACAGCTCGTCCGCCCCGGTGGCCAGCAGCCCGCCGGCCAGCAGCCGTCCCAGGTAGTCGGCCGTGTCGGCGTCCCCGGCCGCGGCGCGCAGCCAACCGCCGAGCGTCGTCGCATCCCACCGCGCGGCCTCCGGCGCCCGCCACGGCTCGGCCGGGTCCAGGACGGAGGCGTACTCGTCGAGCAGCCTGAGCACCCGGGCCACCTGCGCCGGCGGATCGGGTCGCCGCCCGCCGGCCCACAGCACTGTGGACGCGCCGACCGCCGCCGAGGCGAAGGTGACCAGGCCGTGCTCGGCGACCAGCGCGTACATCCGGTCCTGGGTCGGGCCGATCCACTGGGCGCCCAGGTCGAGTTGCGTGCCGTCGGGCAGCCACCGGGTCAGCACCCGCCCGCCGACGCGGTCCCGGGCCTCCAGCACCCGCACGCGCGCGCCGGCCCGGTGCAGCGCCGCGGCGGCGGCGAGACCGGAGAAGCCGGCGCCGACCACGACCACCCGGATGCCCTCGGACACGGCCACGGTCTACCCCAAAGCGTCGGGCATATGACTCTGCGCGGGCCCGCGGCGATGATCGCGGCCCGGGTGAGGTGGCATCGACGGTCCTATACTGTGCCTACCGGTCGTGGAACCCGTGAGCGGAGGCGGGCGTGCCACTCTTTTTCCTGAGTTACGCCCAGGAGGACAACCGCAACAGCCAGATCCACGAGTTCTTCGTCGATCTCAGTGAGGCCGTCGCCGGGCTGGCCGCCCTGCACTGGGACGAGGCAGGGTTCATCGACGGGCACATCCCGCTCGGCAGCACCTGGCCGGACACCCTGTCCGACGCGTTGTCCACCAGCGCCTGCCTCATCGCGCTCACCTCGCCCCGGTACGTCGTCAGCGACTACTGCGGCCGGGAGTTCCAGGTCTTCGTCGACCGGATCGACGAGCACGAGCGGCAGTTCCGCGTCCGTCCGCCCGCGATCGTGCCGGTGCAGTGGCTCCCGTGCGACCGGCTGCCCAAGGCGGTCGCCGGCTTCCAGTACCGCAACTTCCACACCGGCACCGCCTACGCCCAGGACGGCCTGCTCACCCTCAAGCAGCGCAAACGGCACGAGGACGACTACAAGGACTTCGTCGACGCGCTCGCCCGGCACATCGTGCAGACCGCCCGCGACCACACCCTGCACCGGCCGGCGCAGCGTCCCGTACTGTCCAAGGTGACAAGTGCCTTCGACCGGCCGACGCGGCCGCAGGCGCACCACGGCCCGAGCGTGTCGACGACTGTGCAGCGGGCCACCAGCGCCCGGCACGTGCACATCGTGCTGGTCGCCGGCAGCTCCGCCGAGCTGGCCGGCAGCCGGCCCGGCGCCGAGGAGCGCTACGGCGCGGTTTCGCGGGACTGGCGGCCGTACCGGCCCGAGCTGGAGGTGCCGATCGGCAGCTGGGCCGGGGCCATCGCCACCACCAAGAGCTACGGCTGGACGGTGGAGGACGCCGAGGAGCTGGCAGCGGTCCGGGAGTGGGCGCGGGCGCACAACCAGATCGTCGTGCTGGTGGTCGACGTCTGGTCGGCCGACCTGCCGCGCTACCAGGTCAGCCTGATCGGCTACGACCGGGACGTGGACTCGCCACGGGCGCCGGTGCTGGTGCCGTGGACGGCCGCCGACGACGCGGCCGCCGGCGGCAACCGCAAGATGTGGGACACCCTGGCCCGGGTGCTCCCGCATCACGTGCTGCACAACACCCGCGACGTGTGGCGCACCGAGATCGCGACCTCCGCACGCTTCCAGGAGGAACTGGAGGACGTGCTGGTGGTCGAGCAGGGCCGGATCTACCGCACGGGCACGGTCTACCAGGAGCCGCCCACCGACGGCTCCGGTCTGCGCCCGATCCTCGAAGGTCCCTAGGGGAGGCACGCCATGGCGGTGAACGAGACGGCACGCGGCCAGATCGTGACCTTCTACTCGTACAAGGGCGGCACCGGCCGCACGATGGCGCTGGCCAACGTGGCCTGGATCCTGGCCAGCCAGGGGTTGCAGGTGCTTGTCGTCGACTGGGACCTGGAGTCTCCGGGCCTGCACCGCTACTTCCACCCGTTCCTGCGGGACAAGGAGTTACGCGCCACCCCAGGCGTCATCGAGATGATCTGGGATTACTCGATCGCCACGATGCAGCGCAACCGTGACGAGGACTCCCAGGAACTCCTCACCGGTCACGCCAAGATCCAACGCCGTGCGGTCTCGCTGAACTGGGACTTCAGCCACGGCGGCGTGATCGACTTCGTGGCCGCCGGGCAGCAGGACTCGGCGTACTCGCGGCTGGTGAGCACCTTCGACTGGGCCAACTTCTACGAGCGCCAGGGCGGCGCGTCGTTCATCGACGCGGTCCGGGCGCAGATGCGCGCCGAGTACGACGTGGTGCTGATCGACAGCCGCACCGGTCTCAGCGACGTCGCCGGCATCTGCACCGTCCAACTGCCCGACCTGGTCGTCAACTGCTTCACCATGTCCACCCAGAGCATCCGCGGCGCGGCGGCGGTGGCCCGCTCCATCCGCAGCCAGCGCCCGGACGACCCGCCGCTGCTGCTGCCGGTGCCGATGCGTGTGGAGGACGCCGAGCTGCGCAAGCTGGAGACCGGCCGGGACCTGGTTCGCGCCGAGTTCGCCCCGTTCCTGGACCACCTCTCCGACGCGGCCGCCGCCCGCTACTGGAACACCATCGAGGTGCCGTACCGCACCTTCTACGCGTACGAGGAGATCCTCGCCGCGTTCGGCGACCGGCCCGAGCAGGTCGGCACCCTGCTGGCCGCGTACGAGCAGCTCGCCTCGGTGATCACCGACGGGCGGATCACCCAGCTGCACCCGATCGGCGAGTCGGACCGTCGCCGCTCGCTGGCCGAGTTCGAACGGAGCCGGCTCACCGCCGAGCAGGCCGTGCTGCTCAGCTACGCCTCCGCCGACCGGCTCTGGGCGGAGTGGATCACCGACCAGTTGGAGGACGCCGGGTTGCGGGTGGACCGGCGCGCGCTGGACGTGCCGCTGCTCGCCGGCGGGCGGGCCGAGTTCGACCGGGCGGTCAGCGGTGCCAGCCGGGTGCTGGCCGTGCTCACGCGGCACTACGCGAGCACCCCCCTCGCGGGTGAGGTGTGGAAGAGCGCCACCGGCCGCGACCAGCTCGGCGGCGGGGGAGTGCTGGTGCCGCTGCGGGTCGACGAGTCGCGGCTGACCGCCCCGTACAGCGAGCACAGCCCGGTCGACCTCACCGACAGCGACCCGTCCACGGCACGGGCCCGGCTGCTGGAGGCGGCGGGAACGGCGACGGTCACGGCCGGCGGCCGCGCGGTCGGCCGGTTCCCCGGCCCGTTCCCGGCGATCTCCAACGTCCGCCAGCACGGCACGCCCTTCGTCGGCCGCGCCGCCCAGTTGGAGGCGCTGCGCGACCGGCTCACCACCTCGCCGGACTCGGCCACCCAGGTTGTGCACGGCCTCGGCGGCGTCGGCAAGACCCAGCTCGCCGCCGAGTACGCGCTGCGCTTCGGGCGCGACTACGACCTGGTCTGGTGGATCCCGGCGGACAGCGAGGACCGCATCCGCGGCGGTCTGGCCGACCTCGGCCAGGCGATGGGTCTGGGCACGGGCGGCGGCGCCGAGGCGGCCCGCCGGGTGCTCGACACGCTGCGCCGCGCCGGGCCCGACCGGCGCTGGCTGATCGTCCTGGACAACGCCGACAAACCCACCCGCGCCACCCGGGCGCTGCTGCCGCAGGGGCCCGGCCACGTCCTGCTCACGACCCGCGACCAGAGCTGGAGCGAGTACGCCACCGCTACCGAGCTGACCGTGTTCGACCGCGCCGAGAGCGTCCAACTGCTGCGCGACCGGGTCCGCGGGCTCACCGACGCCGAGGCCGCGCAGGTGGCCGAGAAGCTGGGCGACCTGCCGCTCGCCGTCGAGCAGGGCGCAGCGTACCTGCGGGCCAGCGCCATGCAGGTCGAGAAGTACCTCAGTTCGCTGGACACCCCCGGCCTGCTGCGCATCCTCGACGGCCGGCAGTCCGCCGGCTACTCCAAGGCGCTCGCCGCGACCTGGCTGTTCACCCTCGGCCAGTTGCGCGAGGAGAAACCGGCGGCGGCCCGGCTGCTGGAGCTGTGCTCGTTCTACGCGCCCGAGCCGATCCCGGTCGCGATGCTCACCGGCGACCGCTTCGCCAGCTTCATGGCCCCGATCGACCCGACGCTCACCGACCCGATCCTGCAGGGCTTGGTCACCGCCGAACTGGGCCGCTACGGCCTGGCCCAGGTCGACGCGGAGAACAACTCGGTGCGGATCCACCGGCTGGTGCAGCTCGTCATCCAGGACCAGTTGGACGACCCCGACCAGGCCCGCCGGGAGGCGCAACTGCTGCTCGCCGCCGCCAGCCCGCGTGACCCCGACAAGCCGGTCAACTGGCCGCGGTACGCCGAGCTGTGGCCGCACGTACGCCCCAGCGGCCTGCACCTGTCCACGATGGACGAGGCCCGCCAGTTGGTCGTGGACATCGTGCGCTACCTCTACCGCAGGGGTGACTACGACACCAGCCGCGCGCTGGCCGAGGAGTCGCTGGCCGCGTGGCGCGACACCGACGAGGACGACCCCACCACGCTGCGGATGCGCTTCCACCTGGCGAACGTCCTACGCGCGCAGAGTCACTTCGACCGGGCGTACGAGATCGACCGGGACGTCTACGACCGGCAGCGGCGGATCTTCGGCGAGGAGCACCTCTACACCCTGATGACGGCCCGCAGCCTCGGTGCGGACCTGCGCGCCCAGGGCCTGTACCACGAGGCCGAGGCACAGGACCGGCGCACCCTGGAGCTGAGCGTGCGCAGCTTCGGCGACGACAGCGGTCGTACGCTGACCGCGGAGAACAACCTCGCCGTGTCGCTGCGCCTGGTCGGCGACTTCCGGGGCGCCGCCGCGCTCGACCAGCACATCCATGAGCGGCGGCGGGACCGCTTCGGTGAGGAGGACCCGTCCACCCTCGCCTCGGCCAGCAACTACGGCCGCGGCCTGCGCGACACCGGCGAGCTGTGGCGGTCGCACAGCGTCCTGCAACGCACCTACGCCACCCAGCAGAAGGTGATCGGCGCGGACCATCCGGAGACCCTGCGGACGGCGAAGGAGTTGGCGCTGACCCTGCGGCAGCTGGGGCGCTTCGCCGACGCCCACCGGCTGATCGAACGGACCGTGGTCCGCTACCAGCGCACCCTCGGCGGTGAGCACGCCGACACGCTCTCCGCCGAGATGGCCCTGGCCACCACCTGGTCGGCGGTGGGCGACAACCAGACCGCCCTGCGGGTGGCACGCCGCCTGCGCGACGGCTACAACGAGGTGCTCGGCGAGTCGCACGCCATCACCCTGGCCTGCCTGAACAACCTCGGCGTGCTGCTGCGCAAGCAGGGCGACCACACCCAGGCCCGCGAGCTGTCCCAGCGGGTCCGTGACCAATTGCTGACCAACCTCGGCGAGCGGCACCCGCACACCCTGCTGGCCACCCTCAACCTGGCCAACGACCTGTTCGCCCTCGGCGACGGCGACAACGCCCTGCTGCTGGACACCACCGCGTACGTGGAGCTGACCCGGGCGCTGGGCGCCGAGCACCCGGACACGCTCTCCGCCTCGGTCAACCTGGCGCTGAGCCGGCAGGCCACCGAGAGCGAGGCGGACGCCGGCCGGGCCCTCTACGACGAGGCGTTCGGCCAGTTGGTACAGCTCTTCGGCGGTGACAACCCCCGGGTGACGCAGGCCCGCCAACGCGAGCGCTCCAACGCCTACATCGAGCCGGCGCTGCTCTGACCCGCCCCGCCGTCCCGCCCCGCCGCCCCGCCCCGCCCCGCCGCGCCGTCCCGCCCCGCCGCCCGCCGTCTCGCGCTGCCGTCCCGCGCCGTACCGGGGCCGCCGTCCTGTGCCGCCGCCCGCCGCGCCGTCCCGCGCGGCCCCGCCTCGACGGCGTCGCGGTCCCGCCTCGGACATCTCTCGTGCGTCCTTTGCTCTGCTTCACTCCACGCAACACCGCTCGGCCGCGAGTGTTGCGCCCGTTGAAGCAGAGCAAAGGACGCAACTGCCCCTGCCCCCTGGCCTCGCGACCGGGCCGGGGCAGGCCGGGGCAGGCCGGGGCGGGGCGGGGCGGCGTTACTGTCCGCAGCCGACAGGTCAGGCGGGCTGCGCCAGCCAGGTCGCGAGCGCGAGCGGGTCGGCGTCGGGGAGCGCGTGGCTCAGCGCCCGCACCAGCTCGGGCCGGCTGGTCAGCACCCCGGCCGCGACCGGCTGCCCGGTGTGGTGGGCGGTCAGGGCCAGCCCCACCCAGGCGTCGACGTCCCCGCAGTCGGCGGCGACACGTCGCCGGTACCCGGCCAACGCGTCCTCGGCGTTGCCCGCCGCGTACGCCTGGTCGCTCGGGCTCGACCCCGGCGGGCCGCCGGAGCAGAGGAGCCGATGGCGGACGGCGCCCTCGGGACCGCTGCCCATGGTGAGGGCGGGACGCGGCGCGGCCGGGACGACCGTCGACGCCTGGCGACCGGTCTCCGGCGGCACGCCCTGTCGCCACGCGTGCGCCAGGCGGGCGACCTGGTCCGGGTCGGGGAGCAGGTTGGCCAGGCCCCAGCGCACCGCGCTGGCGTCCGCCACGTCCCGCACGGCCGCCTCGACCGCGCCGTCGACCGGGTCACGCCAGCCGCGCAGGGTGCTCGCCATGTCTGCCACGAAGGACCGGCCGGCCGCGGTCAGCTCGTCCGCGTCGGCGAGCTGCCGGACCGCGCGGATGGTCTGCTCCCGCCAGTACGCGTACTCGAACGCGGCGGCGGTCCCCTCGTGCCGCCGGCAACGCCACACCTCGGCCACCCCCAGGTGCGCGTACGCGCCTTGCAGCAGCGCGCCGACGGGGCGTGGGTCCAGTCGCCAGGGCGCCCGGTAGCGGGCCGGCCCACCCGGGCGGTGCAGCGGCACCAGATCGGAGAGCGCGCCGAGTTTGGTGTGCTGCAACTCGTGCACGAGCAACAGCGCCAGGGTCGGCGCGTCGGCGGGCACCGAGAGCGCGATGGCACCGAGAGCGTCCCTGCTGGTGGCGCTCACCGGGTTGCCCGAGGGCGGCGGTCGCAGCGGCACGAGTGTGCGCAGCAGCCCGGCCAGCGCGTCGGCGTGCGCCGGAAGATGGGCCCGCAGCCACCGCCCGGCCTCGGCGGTGAGCCGGGTCAGCCGGTCGGCCGACACGTCGTCCAGCCGGGGTGCCGACGGCCGGTGGTAGCAGTCGCGCCACGGGTCCTGGTCGTCGACCAGCACCTCGACCGCGTCGAACGGTGTGGTCCGGCGTATCGGCAGCCAGCCGATTGCGCCGCCACCCGCGTCGAGTAGCCGGCCACCGCCCGCCTCGATCCGTACGCCCTCGTCCGCGCCGCTGCCGATCCGCACCGTGCCCGCCTCGCCGGTGAGCCGTACCGGGCTGTCGAAGGGCAGGCCGGTCGCCGCGCCGACGGTGGGCAGGGACAGGACACCGTCGCCCGGGCGGGGCAGTGTCAGCGTGAACGTCAGGCCGGCGCGTGTCGCCGCGGCCGCCGCGAGGGCGGCCAGGTAGGCGGGGCCGGCGGCGCCGTCGAGCGCGGCGCGGGCCCATCCGGTCACCGGTGGGTGGGTCAGCACCGCGGCGACCGTTGCCGGGTGGGCGTGCTCGGCGCGGGTGAGCAGCTCCAGACTCTGCCGGACCAGTGGCTCGCCACGGCAGGCGCGGGCGGCGGCCACGGTCAGCAGCCGACGGCGACCGAGCTGCCCGCCCCGCAACACCGCGATGGTGGAGGCGTCGCCGTGGCCCTGGGCCAGTCCGGCGAGCTGCGCCGCCGACAGGGGGCCCGTCACGGGCGTGCCACAGGCGTCGGCGCGCTCGCCCCGGCGACGCGGCGGCGCAGCGCGTCCAGGTCGGCGGTCACCACCGCCCGCACGTGCTGGATCAGCCGCAGCAGGTCGGCACAGTAGACGGACGGGTGGGTGAAGCCGGCGCCGTCGCGGAAGCGGTGCGCGTACAGGCCGCCGCCGCAGACGTCGACGACCGGGCAGGCCCGGCAGGCCGCCGCGAGCGCCGCGGTCCCGGTGGGACGCCCGGCCAGCGACGGGTGACGCAACGCCTCGTCGAAGCTGTGCCGAAAGACGTCGAAGCCGGTCCGCATCGCCGACGCGGTGGTCGTCTTGAGCGTGTCGGCGCCCTCGATCGTGCCGTCGGTCTCGATCGTCATGACGTCCGGCTCGGCGGCGCCCAGCGCCTGGGTACCGCTGCGTCCGCCCAGCAGCAGCACGATCAGTGACTCGAACAGTCGGATGCCGGTACGCCGGGGGGTCTCGGCGTACCAGCGATCGAAAATGGCGATCAGCCAGTCCGCGTACGGGGTGGCGGGGTCGTCGGGGTGGCGCCCGGGTGGGGGAGTGCTCCAGTTGCCGTGCGGCAGCAGCAGATCCAGTCGGGGCGGGTCGAACTCCCGCAGGCCCTCGTAGACGGCGATCGGGTCGTTGGCCAGGTCGACGGTGCACAGCAGACCTGCGTAGCGGGCCCGGTGTTCGGGTCGGGCCAGCAGGCGCAGCGCGGCGGCCACCTCGGCGAAGCTGCCCCGGCCGTCGGCGTGGCGGCGGTGGCGGTCGTTGGCTACGCGGTCGCCGTCCACGCTCACCCCGACGTCGATGCCGTGCGTGTGGCACAGGTCGAGCGCCGCCTCGTCGAGCAGGAGCCCGTTGGTCTGCATCGCCACGTCGAGTGCGACGCCGCAGGGCATCGCGGCGCGCAGTGTGCGTACCGTCCGGTCGAGCACGGCGGGGCCGGCGAGCAGCGGCTCCCCGCCGTGCAGCACCACCCGGACCCGGTCGGTGCCGTGCCGGGCCACGTGGGCGGCGAGCCGGTCGGCGACCCGGCTCACGGTGCCGGGTGCCATCACCCGTGGCCGGTCCCGCCAGCCCTGGTCGGCGTGGCGGTAGACGTAGCAGTAGTCGCAGGCCAGGTTGCACCGGGAGTGGACCTTCAGCACCACCTGACGGATGCGGGGCGCGGCCACGGCAGGGCGGTGTCGGGTGGCCGACGGCGGGGCGTCGGCCGGCACGGTCAGAAGCTCGACTCGAATGCCGACACGTCGCCGGGCCGGCCCGACTCACCCTCGGCGGCCAGCGTGCCCAGCACGTGGGCCAGGACGCCGTCACCGGCGCCGGCCAGCAGGTCCGCCAGAGGGACGTCGCCGAGCTGCACCAGAGCGGCGCCGACAGTGCCTCCGATGGGTGGCTGGTCGTGGTCAGCCACCGTGGACCGTCCTTCGGTCGAAGACCGGCACCTGAGTCAGCGCTGCGCTCACTCCGCCTTTCTACACCATCGCACCCGACCCCGGACGGCACGACACCGCGGCCCGTACGCGCTGGCCACCGTGCCGTTACCTGGCGTACGACAGGGCCGCCCGGCGCGGCGTGGCACACCCGGTGGCCGGGACCGCAGATTTTTCCGGCCGGCCTGTCGAGATGGGCGCTGGTCGTTCGTGTGGAGGATGAGAGGTCGGCGTCGCGCCGGCCGTCACGAGGAGGAACGATGACGCTCTACCTGCTCAGCATGCACCAGCCGCAGGGTGGGGTGCCGGAGCCGGAGTTTCTGGCACAGGTGATGCGCGAGGTCGGTGAGCTGCGCGACGAGCTGGCAGCCGCCGGGTCCTGGGTCTTCGGTCAGGGTCTGCACGGTCCGGAGACCGCCACGGTGCTGCGCGCCCGCGACGGTGACGTCCTGACCACCGACGGACCGTTCGTGGAGGGCAAGGAGTACCTGGGCGGCGTCACCATCATCGACGTGCCGGACCTGGACGCCGCCCTGCACTGGGGTCGCCGCTACGCGCTGGCCACCACCCTGCCGATCGAGGTCCGCCCCTTCCGGGCCGGGGCCGGAGACTGACCGTGCCCGACGTGGAGGCGGTGTTCCGCGCCGAGTACGGCCGCGCGGTCGCCGTGCTGGTGCGCCTTCTCGGGGACATCGACCTCGCCGAGGAGGCCGTCCAGGACGCCTTCGCCATCGCGCTGCGACGCTGGCCGGACAGCGGCCCGCCGCCCAGCCCGGCCGGTTGGATCATCACGACGGCCCGCCACCAGGCCATCGACCGGCTGCGCCGGGAGGCGACCCGCGCGCACCGGCACGCCCAGGCGGCCCTGTTGTACGCCGCCGACCCGCCCGACGAGGAGGGGCCCGTGCGCGACGACCGGCTACGTCTGATCTTCACCTGCTGCCATCCGGCGCTCGCCCCGGCCACCCGCGTCGCGCTCACCCTGCGTCTGCTCGGCGGTCTGCGCACCGCCGAGATCGCTCGCGCGTTCCTGGTGCCGGAGGCGACGATGGCGCAGCGACTGGTCCGGGCCAAGTCGAAGATCCGCAACGCCCGCATCCCGTACCGGGTGCCGCGCGACGCCGACCTGCCCGACCGGCTGCACGCCGTGCTCGCCGTGCTGTACCTGATCTTCAACGAGGGGTACACGGCCAGCGCCGGTCCGCACCTGGTTCGAGCCGAACTGTGCGTCGAGGCGATCCGGCTGGCCCGGCTGCTCGTCGAGCTGATGCCGGACGAGCCGGAGGCGTCGGGCCTGCTCGCGCTGATGCTGCTCACCGAGTCCCGCCGGGCGGCGCGCACCTCGGCGGCCGGCGAGCTGGTGCCGCTTGGCGAACAGGACCGGGACCGGTGGGACCGCGCCCTGATCGCCGAGGGGCAGACACTGGTGCGTCGCTGCCTGCGCCGCGACCGGCCGGGGCCGTACCAGATCCAGGCCGCGATCGCCGCCGTGCACAGCGCCGCGCCGCGCGCCACCGACACCGACTGGCGTCAGATCCTTGCCCTGTACGACCAGCTGACGGTGGTCGCCCCCGGTCCGGTGGTGGCGCTGAACCGGGCTGTCGCGCTCGCCGAGGTCGCCGGCGCGGCGGCGGCGCTGGCCGAGGTGGACCGCCTTGATCTGCCCGGCTACCACGTGCGGCACGTCGTGCGCGCCGACCTGCTGGCCCGGCTCGGCCGGGGCGGCGAGGCCGTCGAGGCGTACCGGACGGCCGCCGCGTTGACGGACAACGCGGCCGAACGGGCCTTCCTCGACAGTCGGGCGGCGGCGGTGTCGGCGCTCTGACCGCGCGTTTGCCGACGGCCCGGGCCGGGAAACCGAGCCGCCCGGCCGGGGTGTCCACCCGTGGCCGCAGCAGCGGATGGAGGCGGCCATGGCGTATCGTCCGACGACCGTCGACACCGTGCCCGACATCGGCACCCTCACCCTCGGCGTCGAGGAGGAGTTCCTGCTCCTCGACCCGCACAGCGGCCGGAACCTGCCGGTGGCCGACCAGGTGCTGGCCGCGCTGCGCGGCCCGGCCCGCGACCAGAGCCGCCAGGAGTTCCGGCACAGCATGGTGGAGATGGTCACCCCGGTCTGCGCCGATCTCACCGAGCTGCGCACCCACCTGGTGACGCTGCGCCGCTCGGCCGTCGAGGCCGCCGCAGCGGCCGGGGCCCGGCTCGTGGCGGTCGGCGCCACCCCGGTGGCCGAGCCGCACCGGACGGTGCCCGACCGGCCGCGCTACCACGCGATGTCCCGGCGGTACGGGCCGGTGGCGCACGACCCGGCGGTCTGCGGCTGTCACGTGCACGTCGGGCTGCCGGACCGGGAGCTGGCCGTGCAGGTCTGCAACCACCTGCGGGTGTGGCTGCCGGTGGTGCAGGCGATCACCACCAACTCGCCGCTGCACGACGGGTACGACACCGGCCACGCCAGCTGGCGGTCGATGCAGTTGGAGCGCTGGCCCAGCATCGGGCCGACGCCGTACTTCGACTCGGTCGCCGACTACGACCGCACCGTCGACGAGCTGATCGCCGCCGGCATCATGCTGGACGCGGCGATGGTCTACTGGTACGCCCGGCCGTCGTCGGCGTACCCGACGGTGGAGGTCCGTGTCGGTGACGTCTGTCCGACAGTGGACGACGCAGTGCTGGTCGCCGCCCTGGTCCGCAGCCTGATCGCGACACTTGCCGACGACGTACGCGCCGGTGCGCTCGCGCCGCCCGTGCGCGACTGTCTCGTCGCCGCGGCGCACTGGCGGGCGGCCCACGACGGCCTGGACGGCGAGCTGATCGACCTGCGCGCCGGCGGCACCCGACCGGCCTGGGACCTGGTGGACGAGCTGATGGCGGCGATCGCCCCGGCGCTGCTGCATCACGGCGATCTCGGCTACGTGCTGGCCCAACTGGCCCGGCTGCGCCGCGACGGCACCGGCGCGACCCGACAGCGACGGGTGCTGGAGCACACCGGGGACCTGCTCGCGGTCATCGACGACCTCGCCGCGCACACCGCCGCCGGCTGACGGGCCGTCCTCACCCGATATCGTGGGTCTGCAACCACAGTTCCAGCAGACCGAGCTGCCACAGCTTGTTGCTGCCCGCGGCGGCCTCGGCGCGGTCCGGCTCGGCGAGCAGCCGCGCCACGTACTCGGGGCGGAACAGGCCCCGCTCGCGCGCGACCGGAGCCTGCAACGCCTCGGCGACCAGCTCGCGCACCGGCCCGTCCACGTTGCGCAGCGCCGGCACCGGGAAGTAGCCCTTCGGCCGGTCGATCACCTCGGCCGGCAGCACCTCCCGGGCGACCTCCTTGAGCACCCCCTTGCCACCCTGGGCCACCTTGTGCTCCGGTGGGCAGTGCGCGGCGAGGGTGACCAGGTCCTGATCCAGGAACGGCGTACGCACCTCCAGCCCCCAGGCCATGGACATGCTGTCCACCCGCTTCACCGGGTCGTCGGGGAGCATCAGGTGGGTGTCCAGGCGCAGGACGGCGTCCAGCGCGGTCTGCGCCCCGGGCGCGGCGAGGTGGCCGGTGAGCAGGTCGCGGCTGGCGTCGTGTTCCAGCGCGTACGCCGGGCCGACGATGGCGCGCAGCTCGTCGTGGTCACGGTCGAAGAAGGCGGCGGCGAACGTCTCGGCGGCGCCGTGGCGGGGCGCCTCGGTCAGCGGCTGGTGGTAGCCGTAGCCGGCGAACACCTCGTCGGCGCCCTGTCCGGACTGCGCCACCTTCACGTGCCGCGCCACCTGCTCCGACAGCAGGTGGAAGGCGACCACGTCGTGGCTGCCCATCGGCTCGGTCATGGCCAGCACGGCCCGTCGTACGGCGGGCGCCAGGTCGTCGTCGGCGAGCCGGATCCGATGGTGGTCGGTGTCGTACGCGCGGGCCACCAGGTCGGAGTAGTGGAACTCGTCGCCGGACTCGTCGCCCCGGCTGTCGAAGCCGATGCTGAACGTGCGCAGGTGCTCCTGGCCGGCCTCGGCGAGCAGCGCCACGATGAGGCTGGAGTCCAGGCCGCCGGAGAGCAGCACCCCGACCGGGACGTCGGCGACCAGCCGCCGGCGTACCGCCGCGCGCAGCGCGTCGCCGATCGCGGCCCGCCAGTCGGCGGCGTCCATCCCCGCGTCGGCCGGCTCCCGTACGTAGTCGGGCTGCCAGTACACCTGCTCCCGGCTGCGTCCGTCGGCCTCGATCACCCGCACGGTGGCGGGCGGCAGCTTGCGCACACCGCGCAGCACGGTTCGCGGCGCGGGCACGATGGAGTGCCAGGACAGGTAGTGGTGCAGCGCCACCGGATCGATGCCCGTGTCGACGTCGCCAGCGGCCAGCAGTGCGGGCAGGGTGGAGGCGAACCGCAGCCGGCCCGGTGCCTCGGCTAGGTAGAGCGGTTTGATGCCGAGCCGGTCGCGAGCCAGGATCAGCCGCCGCCGGGGCCTGTCGACCAGCCCGATCGCGAACATGCCGACCAGGTGGTCGACGAAACGTTCACCCCAGTGGGCGTACGCCACCAGGATCACCTCGGTGTCGCTGGTGGAGCGGAAGGAGTACCCGGCGTTCCGCAGTTCCTCGCGCAGCTGCGGGTAGTTGTAGATGCAGCCGTTGAAGACCAGTGCCAGGCCCAGGTCGTCGCGCACCATCGGCTGACCGCCGGCATCGGACAGGTCGATGATGGTCAGCCGCCGGTGCCCGAGGAGTACCCAGTCGTCGGCGTACAGGCCTTCGTCGTCCGGGCCGCGCGAGCGCATCGCCTCGGTCATCCGGGTGACCGCCGCCGCGTCGGGCGGCCGGCCATCGAAGCGCGCCTCCCCGCTGATCCCGCACATCAGGCGGGGTGGTGGTTCAGGGCAGACATGAGCGCCTCCTGTCACGTCTCCCCGGCTGGTGGTGGCGGGGGTCCGGCGAACGAACGGGGCGGCTGCCTACCCGCGCGTGGGGCGGTTATGCGCGCAGGGTGCGCAGGATGCGGGCCAGTTCGGCGCGGTCGCTGTCGGGGAGGTGGCCGAAGAAGCGATCCGCCTCGGCACGGCGGGCGGCCCGGATGGCGGCGCTGACGCGGGTGCCCTCGTCGGTGAGCGCGACCAGGGTCGCCCGGCGGTCGGCCGGGTCGGGTCGGCGCTCGACGAGCCCTCGGGCCTGCAGATCGTCGACGACCTCGGTGGCCGAGCGGGGCGCGATGTGCAGGTGCTCGGCGAGCGTGCCGGGGCGTACCTCGCCGTGGCGGCCGAGCACCCCGAGCGCCCGGGACTGGCTGGGGGTGACGTCCCACGGCGCCAACGACTCCCGGGTCTGTCGGCGCAGACGGGACGCCACCGCCCAGAACGTCTCGGCCAGGCTCTCGTCGCCGCTGTCGGTGGTGTCCTCGGTCACCGGAATACGGTAGCAGCCGATACTGTTGTTCCCTCATGTTGAGGTAACCTCAGCATATCCCGACTGGAAGGCAGTGCCCCTTGGAACGCACCCCCATGGGCCGCGACCGCGGCCACCGCACCGTCAGCGCCGAGGAGAAGACGCAGGCCCGCCAGGTGTCCCTGCGCCGCATCGGCCGCCTGTTCACCCCCCACCGGCCCGCGCTGGCCATCGTCACCGCGATCATCGTGCTCTCCTCGATCGTCGCGATGGCCAGCCCGTTCCTGCTGCGAGAAGTGATCGACAGTGCCCTTCCGCAGGGCGACGTGACCCTGCTGGTCTGGCTGGTCCTCGGCATGGTCGCCGTGGCCGCCGTGACCGCCGCCCTCGGCGTCGTCCAGACCTGGATCTCCACCCAGGTCGGGCAGCGGGTCATGCACCGGCTGCGCACCGACGTGTTCAGCCACCTCCAGCGGCAGTCACTCGGCTTCTTCACCCGCACCCGCACCGGCGAGGTGCAGTCCCGCATCACCAACGACATCGGCGGCATGCAGTCCGTGGTCACCTCCACCGCCACCGCCGTCGCCGCCAACCTCACCACAGTGGTCGCCACCGCCGTCGCCATGGTCGCGCTCTCCTGGCAGCTCTCCCTGGTCTCGCTCGTGGTCCTCCCGCCGGCCGTCTGGCTGACCCGCCGGGTCGCCCGGATGCGCCGCGAGATCACCGACCAGCGCCAGCGTGAACTCGCCGACCTCAACGTCACAGTCGAGGAGGGGCTGTCGATCAGCGGCGTACAACTCGCCAAGACCCTCGGCACCGGCCCCGCCCTGATCGACAGGTTCACCGCCTCATCGGCCCGCCTCGTCGACCTGGAGCTGCGCAGCGAGCTGGCCGGCCGCTGGCGGATGGCCTCGATGAGCATCATCTTCGCCGCCGTACCGGCAGTCATCTACCTCGCCGCCGGCCTGCCCGGCACCGCCGGCACGCTGAGCATCGGCACCCTGGTCGCCTTCACCGCCCTGCAGGGCGGCCTGTTCCGCCCCCTGATGGGCCTGCTCAACGTGGGCGTGTCGCTGACCGCCTCGCTGGCGCTGTTCGCCCGGATCTTCGAATACCTCGACCTGCCTGTCGACGTGGCCGACCCCACCGAGCCGGTCCGCCTCGACCCCGCCCGGGTCCGCGGACACCTGCGCCTGGACGACGTCACCTTCGGCTACCCCGGCAGCGACACCGCAGCCCTCGCCGGCATCACCCTCGACGTGCCGGCCGGCACCAGCCTCGCCCTCGTCGGCGAGACCGGCTCCGGCAAGAGCACCCTCGCCGGACTGGTCAGCCGCCTGCACGACCCCACCGCAGGCCGGATCACCATCGACGGCATCGATCTGCGCGACCTGCGCCTGACCGACCTGGCCGCGATCGTCGGCGTCGTCAGCCAGGAGACGTACCTGCTGCACACCACCGTCCGGGAAAACCTGCGCTACGCCCGGCCGGACGCCACCGACGCCGAGATCGAGTCGGCCGCCCGTGCCGCCCAGATCCACGACCTCATCGCCGGCCTGCCCGACGGGTACGACACGATGGTCGGCTCCCGCGGGCACCGGTTCTCCGGCGGCGAGAAGCAACGACTCGCCATCGCCCGTACGCTGCTGCGCGACCCGCGCATCCTGGTCCTCGACGAGGCCACCAGCGCACTGGACACCGAGACCGAACGCGCCGTGCAGCGAGCGTTCGACGTGCTCGCGCAGGGGCGTACCACCATCACCATCGCCCACCGCCTGTCCACGATTCGCGACGCCGACCAGATCGCCGTGCTCGACCACGGCCGGATCGTCGAGACCGGCGACCACGACAGCCTGCTCGACCGCAACGGCCGCTACGCCACACTCGCCGCCTGAGAACGGCGAATACAACACCACGGTGGCGGGATGACAGGCTCAGCATATGGAGAGCGTTCTGACGCAGCTGCCCGCCCTGCTCGGCGTACTGGTCGGCACCATTGGCACGATGGTCGCCACCACGGTGACGGAGCGTGCCCGATGGCGACGCAGCCAGAACGTCCGCTGGGACGAGCGGCGGTTGGACGCGTACGCCGATTTCACCCGCGCAGTGAAGGAGATCCACCTGGTCTCCCTGGGGATGCTGAGCGGTCACCGCCCCGGCTCCCGTACGCCCACGTTGGACCGCGAGGACGGGCTGGCCCGGCTGGCCGAGGCGGACGTGCGTCATACCCTGACCTGGGAGGCGGTCCTGCTGCTCGGTGACGCGACGACCGTACGTGCGGCCTCCACCTGGCGGCGTGCCGTGCGGAACCTGGAGCAGGCGGCGCGGAGTCTGCCGACCCCACCGGACAACCTGGCCGCCATGGTCGGGCAGGCCGACGAAGCCCGCGACGACTTCTACCAGGCCGCCCGCGACGGCCTCGGCGTACGCGGCGGGACCGTGGAGCAGTTTCGGCGTCCAGTCGAGGGACGGATCCCGACGGCACGGCACTGAGCAGTGTGGAAGCCGAACTCGTTGCCACGCGAGGACCGGCTCTGATCGAACATATCTAGACATGCTAGGTAGGTCAACGCTGCTTGTTAGGTGCGTCGCGGTGTGATCAAATCGGGTTGCCACGCGAGGAGTGCCATGCGAGAAGTGCCGGATTACTGGCGCATCGCCGACGATGTGATCGCCGACGTCAGGTCGAAGAAGGTCAAGCCGGGGGACAAGCTGCCCTCGATCGCTGAACTGCGTTCGCGATACGACGTCAGCCACGGGACTGTGCAGATGGCCTACGCCCGGTTGGAGGCGCTGCGCGTGATCCGGCGGCAGCAGGGCAAGGGCGTCTTCGTGACCGACCCGAAGACGTGGATGCGCGAGCCGTAGGTGGCGTGGGACATCTCGGAACACGCCGCCTACGCGGGCGGCCTCGCTACACGTGTGGCCAAGTTGCGGCAGCGTTTTCCCGACGCGCTCGTGACGTGCGACGTTGCCGGCAAGTTCTCCGGGCCCGAGCTCATTTGCTGGAACGCGCACCCGCGCGAGACCTGGGTGTGGGTGTTCGAGGCGGATGATCCTGCGGGGGCACGGCGTGCTTCGGCTCGGCTGGAGCAGCTCCTCACGGCTCCGCACGAGCTGACCGCTGTCGTGGACAAGCCGGTGGTGGCCGGCCCGAACGACGTCTTCGAGAAGGACTCCGTCACCGCGTCCAGCTACGTCGACGTGGACCGGCGGATCGAGGTCCGGAACGGGCCCGGAGACGGCATCCAGCTGTTCCGGGCGTTCGACATCGAGGGTTTCGACGACACCGCGGAACGGGTCGCGATCAACCTGGCGCTCGGTGCCGCCTACAAGGCGGATCGCGCCTCCCGAAGGGCGTTGGGTTTCCGGCGCGACGGTCTGTCCACGCACTCGCGTGGTGACGAACGGCATTGACACAGATCGCTTCGCATCCCATGGTCGATGGATTCATCCCTCCGTCGAAGGGCCGCAGGATGCTCAGCAGTGAACACCGGTACGTCATCGTCGGGGCGGGGCCTGCCGGCCTACAACTGAGCTACTACCTCCAGCAGCACGGCGCCGACTACCTGACGCTGGAGAGCGGCGACGAGCCCGGCGGTTTCTTCCGGCGGTTCCCGCGCCACCGTCGGCTCATCTCGCTGAACAAGGTGCACACCGACAGCGCCGATCCGGAGATCCGCCTGCGCTGGGACTGGAACTCGCTGCTCAACGACTCCCCGGACCTGCTGTTTCCGCGCTTCAGCGAGGAGTACCTGCCGGCCGCCGACGACCTGGTGCGTTACCTCGCCGAGTTCCAGCGGGTCCACGCGCTCAACATCCGTTTCGGCACGACCGTGGAGCGGATCACGCGCAGCGGCGACGGCTTCGTCGTGGGCACCGACCAGGGGGAGGTCCGCGCGCGCTGCCTGGTCGTCGCGACCGGCTGGGGCCGGCCCTTCGTGCCGGCCATCAAGGGCATCGAACATGCCATCGGGTACGAGGACATGGACGTCGATCCCACGGCGTACGACGGTCAGCGGGTCCTGATCATCGGTAAGGGCAATTCGGCTTTCGAGACCGCGTCGGCCATCCTCGGCCGCGCGTCGATGGTGCACCTCGCCAGCCGGCAGCCCCTGCGACTGGCGTGGAACACCAAGCATCCCGGGGACGTACGTGGCCAGTACGGCGCGATCCTCGACAGCTACCAGTTCAAGACGTTGCACTCGGTGCTGGACTGCACCATCGACGAGATCCGGCCCGTCGACGGGCGGTTCCGGGTGTCCATCACGTACACCCACGCGGAGGGGGAGACCGCCGAACTGGACTACCACACGGTGCTGCGGTGCACCGGGTTCCGGATGGACACGACGATGTTCGACGAGACGTCCCGACCCGACCTGGTGCGTGACGGCCGCATGCCCGGCCTGCGCCCCGACTGGCAGTCCAGCAACATCGACGACCTGTACTTCGCCGGCACGATCGCCCAGGCGCGGGACGCGAAGCACGCGTCGTCGCCGTTCATCGACGGCTTCCGGTACAACCTCCGCACCTTCACCCGGATCCTGCGGGAGCGCTACGAGGGCGTGCCGCTGTCGTACGCGACGACGCCCGCCGATCCCGTGTCGCTGACGAAGCTGATGCTCGACCGCGTCAACTGGTCGTCGGCGTTGTGGACCCAGTTCGAGTACCTGTGCGACGTCTTCGTCCGCGACGACGAGACCGGCGACATCCACCACTACGAGGACCTGCCGGAGGACTACGCAGTGGAGCGCTTCGCGGCGGCCACGCAGTGGTACACGCTCGCGTTGCGGTGGGGCCGTGACGACTACGGCGACGTCTTCGCCATCGACCGGCACCCGACGCCCGACCGGGCCCGGGAGAGCGCCTTCATCCATCCGGTGATCCGGCGTTACCGCGGCTCGGAACTCGTCCACGAACAGCACCTGCTGGAGGATCTGCTGGCCGAGTGGCGGCGCCCGGACCGGCACGTCGAGCCGTTGGTCGAGTTCCTGACCGGGGACCTCACCAGCGGATCATGATCTCGTCGAGGGGTTTGCGGGCCAGATCGGGGACGTGGGCGTCCGCTGTGGGATAACCCACGGGCATCACGACGTACGGGCGCTCCTCCGCGGGTCGCTCGCACACCTCGTTGAGGAACCGCATCGGGCTGGGCGTGTGGGTCAGGGTGACCAGGCCGGCGTGGTGCAGCGCGGTGATCAGCAGGCCCACCGCGATGCCGACGGACTCCTTGACGTAGTACGGCTTCGGGCTGCGCGGCCCCTGATGCACCTCGAACACGACGATGACGGCCGGTGCGGTCTCCAGGAACGGTTTGCGCCAGTCGGTGCCGAGCCCGGCGATCGCACCCAGCCACTCCGGCGAGGCACGGCGGTCGTAGAACGCCCGTTCCTCGGCCTCGGCGGCCTCGCGCAGCCGGCGTTTGCGGGCCGGGTCGGTCAGGACGACGAACCGCCACGGCTGCACGTTGGCGCCGCTGGGCGCGGTCGACGCCGCCCGGATCGCGGCCTCGACGACCCCGTCGGGCAGCGGGTCGCTGGCGAAGTCCCGCACCGACCGGCGCTGCGCCATCCGCTGTGCGAACGCCTCCGCCTCGCGCACCATCTCGGCCGCCGGTCGGCGGTGATGCTGGATGGGCACCCTGGGTACCAGGTCGGTGTCGTTCACCTGTGGCCTCCGTGCTGACGTGTGCCGGCCTTCCGGTTCGTCCAGCATCTCGGAGCCGACGCCGCCTGTCGTTACGCAGGCGTGCCCTCTTCACGGGCGGGCACGTCGGGGGCGGTCCGGCTGACGAGATCGTCGACCACGTCGGTCAGACGGCCGCGCACCGCCCGGGCGGCACGCTGACGGGTCGCGCCGTCGCCGTCCGCGGCGAGCCACTTCAGCCAGCCCTGCACCCGTTCGCGGTCACCGGCCGCGTCCAACGCCGGCCGGGCGCGCTCGACGAGCCGCTCGGCCAGGGCGGACGCGGGCAGCAGCCGGCCCGTGCCGACGTCGACGCCGTGGCCGCCCATCCCGTCGCGGGCGGCCCGCCAGTACGCGAGCCGCAGCAGGTCGGGAACCAGTCGGGGCCCCTCGTCGCCCTCATCGACGGCCTCCCCGGCGACGACGACCAGGGCCCGCACCAGGGCGGCGAGCGCCGCGGACTCGGCGGCGGTCACGGGAACGTCGGCCACCCGTACCTCGAGCGTGGGGTGGTGTGCGGACAGGCGCAGATCCCAGAAGATCGTGCCGTGGTCGACCAGCGCGCCCGCGTCCAGGAGCATGTCCACGTGGTCGTCGTACTGCCGCGCGGACGTCAGGTACGGCGGCGGGCCGGCCACCGGCCAGCGCCCCCACGTGATGCTGCGCCAACTCGCGTAGCCGGTGTCGCGTTCCGCCCAGTAGGGCGAGTTGGCGGTAAGGGCGATGAGCACCGGCAGGTGCGCGCGCAGGTGGTTGCCGATCAGCACGGCCCGGTCCCGGTCGGGCTGCTGCACGTGGACGTGCACGGCGCAGATCGCCAGCTCGTCGTGCAGCCCACGGAAGGTGGCGGTGCCCCGATCCTGCCGTGGCCCCTCGGTCAGCGGCGGCGGCACGGCACGGCCCAGCACCGGCGAGCCGCTGGCGATCACCCGCAGACCCGCCGAACGGGCCGCGGTCTGTACGGCGGCCCGTCCCTCGACGAGCTGCGCGGCGAGATCGTCGACACTCTGGCACGGGTCGGTGCGGGTTTCGAGCTGGAGCTTGGTGATCTCACCGCCCACCCGGGCACCGAGCGTCGGGCGCGCGCCGTCGACGACGGTGGCCGCCTCCGGTACGACCTCGCCCCGGTCGGCGTCGACGACGAGGAATTCCTCCTCGACGCCGAGTGGGGGAATGAGCGATTCCGAGTGCTGTCCCGTAGGCATGCCGAAGCCGACCCCTCGCTGCCGGTCACGCACCGGCGAGAAGCACGTTACGGGATGTCGTCGATGGGTCGCACCCTGCCATCTTCCATCGTGGACAGCGCGTCGACGAGTCCGGCGAGCAGCGCCGTCCGTTCGGGCATCCGGTCGAGGCAGACGTACTCGTCGGCGGCGTGCGCCCCGCCGCCGACCGCGCCCAGGCCGTCGAGGGTCGGTACGCCCAGCGCGGCGGTGAAGTTGCCGTCGGACGCGCCGGCCGCGTACGCGCCGGTGAGGCGCGGGATGCCTAGCCGGCGGGCGATCGACTGGGCCACCTCCAGCAGTGGCCGCGCGAGCTCCGGGGCCATCGGGTAGCGGTTGATTCCACCCTGCACGGCCAGCGTCGCCTCGGGCAGGAACGGGACGAGCCCGCGGATGGCGTGATCGACGCGTTCCAGTTCGTCCCTCGTCCAGGCCCGGACGTCGACGGCCAGGCTGGCGCGTTCGGGCACCGTGTTCGTCGTGGTGCCGGCGGAGAGCAGGGTAGGTGTGACGGAGGTGCCGCCGCTGTCGGCCGCGCCGAGCGTGCCCAGGGTGAGCACCTGGTGGGCGACCTCGACCGTTGCGTTGACACCGCGCTGGGGTTCGACGCCGGCGTGGGCCGCCCGACCGGAGACGGTGAGGCGGTAGACCGAGCCACCCTTGCGGGCCACCTTCAGGTGCCCGTCCGGGGTGGCCGCCTCGCAGACGAGGACCGCGCCCGAGCGCCGCGCCTCGCGCTCGATCAGCTGCCGCGACGAGCCGGACCCGCTTTCCTCGTCGCAGGTCAGCAGCACGCCTACCGACGAGGTGTCCTCGATCAGGCCCAGGGCCGTGAACATCTGCACGATGCCGGCCTTCATGTCGCACACGCCGGGCCCCGTCGCCACGTCCCCGCGGACGGTGAACGGCCGGGACCGGATCGTGCCGACCGGGAAGACGGTGTCGAAATGGCCGAGCAGCAGCACGCGCTGATCGACGGCCGGCCACAGCAGGTGCGGCAGGCCGTCGATCACGACCCGCTGGGCGGGCCGGCCGAGCACGTCCTTTCCCCAGTCGGCGAGCAGGTTGGCGCAGGACTCCAGCTCCGGCAGCGAGCCCGGCGCCGACTCGCAGGCGACGAGTGTGCTCAGCCGGTCGACCATGTCGGCTCGGAGCCGGTGGGCGGCGTCGAGCAGGAAGCGGGGACGGTCCATCGATCCCTCCTACCGCACGGCCGACGGGCTTCATCAGGCGTGCCCATCGACAATCGCAGGGGGATCGGGGTGCGGTCACCCGTGGTTGTGCTCAGACCGTCGGTGTCGCGGCCGCCGACCCGTAGCCGACGTCGACGATCCGCTGTGCCATCTGCGCGTACGCCTCCTGGCCCTCGGGTGCGAACGTGCCGAGCCCGTCGACGTACCTGTTGAACATGCAGAACGCGGCGGCGATCAGGACGGTGTCGTGGATCTCCAGGTCGGTGGCGCCCTCGGCGCGGGCGTCGGCGACCAGCTCGGTGGTGACGTCGCGGCCACTGATCTGCACCGCGCCGGCGATGCGCAGCAGCGCCCGCAGCTTGGCCGAGATGGGCGCGCTGTCGAGGTCCGCGCGTACCTGGTCGACGAGGGTCATGCCCTCGTCGAGCTGGGCGGCCGCGAACGCCGAGTGCGACGCGCAGCAGAAGGTGCACTCGTTGCGCCCGGAAACGTACGCGGCGATCAGCTCGCGCTCGCCGGGCGGGAGCGTGTGCGGGGCGCGCAGCAGCACCTCGGCCAACTCGTTGAGCGGCTTCGCCGTTTCCGGACGGTACCGCATCGGGCCGGTGACGCCGGGAAACTCCTTCTCGTCGATCCCGAGATCGATGTGCGCCATGGTGATCCGCCCTCCAACCGTGAACCGCGGCCCGACCGGGAGGACACCTCAGCCGGCGTACGACTGCCCGAGCGGGGCGGCGTGACAGGCGCCGCGCAGCCACGATCTCATCCCGTCCGACGTACGTCTTTCTTCATTCATGCTCTTTTCCACGCCGCAACGCGGCCCTGACCACCGCCTACCACAATCGGATGCGACGTGGGTCGTCGTCCACAGGTGTTGTCGCTGTCCACAGGGGCCTCCGGGCGAACACCTGTCGGCGGCAGGTCGGGGCAGGGTCGGTGCCATGGACCCGAGGCTGTGCGACAGGCTCGTGCGTGGCGGCGGGCTCCTCGTTCGTCGGGACGTGGCGCGCGTGGCGCCGGCGTGGACGATCCAGACCGCCTGGCGCGCGGGGCGGATCGTGCGACTGCTGCCCGGGGTCTACGTTGACGCCGCGCTGATCCGGGACCGCACGTCCGACCTGCCGCCTCTGGCCCGGGTCGAGCCCGAAATGGCCCGCCGGGCGGCACTCGCGTACGTCAATGGGCGTGACGCGCTCAGTCGGCTGACCGCGCTCGACGCGTGGGGCCTGCGCCGGCAACCACCCGGTGAGCCGGTGCATCTCGACCTGCCCACCGGGTCGGGCCTGCGTAGTCGACCGCATCTCGTGGTGCGCCACCGCGTCGGGTTCGCGATTGCGCCGCCGCAGGTGGTGGTACGGGGTGGGATGCCTGTGACGCGACTCGACAGGACCCTTGTGGACTGTTGGTCGCTGCTGCCACCGGTCGGCCGGCCTGGGCCCCTCATCAGGGCGGTCGATGACCGACTCACCACGCCACAGCGGCTCGTCGTCGCCCTGGCCGACCTGCGCCGGTCGACCGATCGAGCGGCGCTGCGCGGGCTGCTGGATCGGCTCGCCGCCGGTTGCCGAAGCGCACTGGAGATCTGGGGCCACGACCATGTCTTCACCGGTCCGGGCATGCCGGCGTTCACCCGGCAGGCGCGGGTGCGGGTCGGAGCCCGGACCATCTACCTCGACATGTTCGCCGAGGTGGAGCGGGTCAACGTCGAACTGGACGGTGCCACCACCCATGGCGATCCGGCCGAACGCGAGATCGACCTCCGCCGCGATGCCCTGCTGGCCACCGTCGGAATCCTCGTCGTCCGCTTCAGCCACCGTCGCCTTGTGACGAGTCCCGCCCAGGTCCGCGAGGAGACCCGCGCGATCCTCGCCGCCCGCCGTCATCTCTCCATGATCAGGCGATGAGAAGTAGGTCTCAGAAGCTCTCCGGACCTACTTCTCGTCACTTGATCATGGGGGGCTAGGTGGTGGCGAAGGCGAGGGCTCCGCAGCCGATCACCAGTACGAGCACCGTCACCAGGACGATGCTCAGGATGGCGCCCGGACGCTGGATCAGCGGCTTGCCGGGGTCGAGCGGCGCCGGCAGTGACGCCGCGACACCCGGCGTGGGCTGGGGCGGGGCGAGGCGCAGGATGCGACGCAGCCGGAAGCGGTCGACGCCGAGGAAGATCGGAATGCCGATGACACCGACTCCCCACCAGCCGGCGAGCAGGGTCTTGTTCGTGTAGTGACGGAACATCGCGAGACCGCAGCTGCGGCACATCCACCCGCGCTGGGAGGAGACGACGTACAGGATGACGATGCTCGTCATCGACTGGAAGGAGACGTGGGCGGCGGGGTGGCTGCCGCAGAACTGACATTCCCCGTCGGCGGGTGGGCGTAGGGCAGGCGGCGGTACGGGCGCGGGCATTGTCGTCACGGGTCGCTCCGGCTGGCGAGAGGGCTGGCGGGTGAAAGAGCTGGCGAGTGCAGGAGTTGCTGCGAGTGTCGTCAGCCGGCCGGTGTGGGGTAGCGGTCGCCGCCGTACTGGCGCAGGGCCGCCGCGACCTGGTCGCGCGACTGCCTGGTGCTCTTCAGGTCGGCGATGCGGTAGCCGCGCAGGCCGGTCAGCTCGACGTCGGGCGCCAGCGCGCGCTCGGTCTGGTCGCCGACCCAGACGGTCAGGATGCTCGGCTTCTCCAGCTTGCCGGCGTTGGGCCTCTTCTCGATCGCCACCCGGCTCACGTCCGACCAGGCGAAGTCCACTGTCGCCTCGCCCCTGGTCCAGGTGATGCCCTGCGCACCGATGCGGACGGCGAACGCCTGGCGGCTCTCCCGCACCGCGCCCAGCCCGCCGATCAGGGCGAGCAGCGCCATCACGTAGCCGACCCAGCTGCCGAAGGTGAACTCCCGGCCCATCGCCGCCAGGATCTCCGGCGAGAACACCAGGACGACCGCCAGCACGAGCAGTGCGGGGCCCTTGGCGTACGGCTTCCAATTCCGTTCGAGTTCCATCGTGTGTTCCTCCCCCGTGCCTCCCCCGAGCGGAAGGACGGGAGGATGCTAGCCAGCCGGGCCGGCGTTGGCGATCATGGCAGAACGCGCGGATCAGGAACAATCGGCACGAAGGTCGATGCCAACCCGATCAAGATTTGGTAGCGCGGAGATGAAGAAGTTCGCCTATCCACCGCGCGGCCTCCCGCTGGGCGGTGAGCAGGTGCTGGCGGGCGTCGACCACCTCCTGGTCGGCGTCCGCGTCGAGGTGGTCGCCCAGCAGCGTCGTCCACCGTCGGCTCAGTTCCTCGGCGTACGTCGCCCGGCGCAACTGCTCGTCGAACTGGTACTCCAGTTTCACCATCCGGTCGACGTGCGGCCGCAGCGCCGGCATGATCCGTTCGTCGAGCCGGACGGCGGCGTCCGGTCGGCAGGTGATGACGACGTCACCGCGCTGGTAGCGCCACTCGGGCTCGTCGGCGAGCGCCCGCTGCAACGCCACCTCCAGGTCGGCTGCCCGGTGCGGCGGCAGGTCCCGGGCGGCGTCGGCGGCGAGCCGGGTCAGCCGTTGGACGGCGTTCGGTTGGAAGTACTGCACGTACCAGCTCAACACCTCGGCGCGCAGGCTGGCCGGTGAGGACCAGGCGAACGTGGCCCGGACGTAGAACGAGTAGACGTATCCCCGCGCGGGGACCGCGATCGGCCGGGGCGCGTCGCGCTGTTCGATGAGCGGACCCGGTGGGGACGGTCCGGCCCCCGCGCCGACGGGCGCCTCGTCCTGGAGCGCCGCCACCAGCCGATCCCACGTCCGCGCCCACCACCGCCAACCCCGGGCACTCACGTCCCGGACGATGGTCAGCCCACGTACGCCCCGCCGACGCCACAGGTCCGCGGGCCTCGGCCTCTCCTCGGGAGCGTCCGTCATGGCACCCCTTCACGGTCACCGATCCGCTTGCCACGCTAACAACCAATGACCGATATGCCCGTAGCCGCGCCGATGGCCCCGGTTGGGTCGGCACTGGTCTGGGCGGGGTGCGTCCGCGGGGCCGTCGTCCGGGGTTCACCGATCATTGTGGAGCAGTTGAGGTGGCGCGGGCTGTCGCTGACGGCCCGCACGGGCGAGACTGAGTCCGGTCCGCCAATCACGCGGATCGATGGATCGGATGGTCTGGAGGCAGCCTGTGTCCACCCTCGTGTCCCCGCTGGCCACGCTCGGCGCGATCCGCCGGCGTACCACCACCCTCGCCCTGCTCCTCACCATGATCGCCGCCGCGCTGGTCGGCCCGTCCGTGGTGGCCCCACGGTTGACCGACTCCGCGTCGGCGGCGGTCTACAGCTCCTGCACCGTCAGCCGCTGCGCGGACGCGCGTACCGCCCGCTCCGGCTGGTCCGCCAAGGGCTTCCCGACCAGCCGCGGCTGGTACTCCTGGAGTGGCGGACTGTCCAACTTCGCCGGCGGCCGGTTCTACAACAACGAGGGTCAACTGCCCGCCAACGCCACCTACTACGAGTACGACGTGTACCCGCGTACCCAGGGTGCCGCCCGCGACGCGTACCGCATCGTGGTGAACCGCAGCAGCGGCGTCACCTGGTTCTCGCCCAACCACTACACCGACTTCTACCGGCTCTGACCGACCCGAGGGCCGGCCGGTCGCGGTCGGCCGGCCCTCGAGTCGTCGCCCCGGCGGATCGGCGCGCTCGGTGACGGCCCGCTCGCAGGAGTGACCGGGGCTGGACAGCGCCGGGTCGCCTCCCGCGGGGACCACGCCAGCCCGAGGACGCCCTGGGCGCAAACAGCCGGCCCCGACTGTGCGGGTGCTCAGTTCCCGACAGTCCGGGCCGCGTCCGTGCCCGGTGACGCTGGTGGTGACGCTCGGGTGACGGCCCCTTCGGGATCCTCGTGCCCAGCCGGGCGGCGTGCCCTGGCCGGGGCAGCGGGGAGGCCGGTGCGGTGGACTTCGTCGACGGGGTGCTGGTGCGGTTGGCCGATCCGGGCACCCGCGCCGCCGTCTTCGACGACGCGTCGCTGGCCCACCTGGTCGAGGCCGCGTACGACACCGAGGCGATGCCTGTCGCGCCCCCGTACGCGGCGGTCTTCGACGAGCTGACCCTCGGCTTCGCCGCCGCGCCCGCGACGCTGGCCGAGGGGGAGTGGCTGGGCTCCGGCGGCACCACCCGTACCGAGCTGCGCGTCCGGCTGCACGGACTCGGCGGGTCGGCGCTGCGCATCGACGCGCTCTGGCGGGGCAGCCTGGTGGTGCGTACGAGCCTCGCCCGGGACCGGGTCGAGGACCTCGACGTGGCGGTGCCGGCCTTCGACGTCGACCCGCAGATCATCGCCGACCTCGGCGCGTTGCCGACCGACCCGGCGCTGCTGGAGACCGAGCGGCGCACCCGACTGGTGGCCCGGCTGCGCGCCGGCCTGCACCAGCCGGCCGCGTTCACCGACGCGCACCTGGACCGGCTGCTCGCCGGCGTCGGCGCCGCGAACGCGGGTGACCTGGTGGCGCGGATGCGCGGGCAGACCGCCGGCGCCACCGTACGGCTGCGCTACGCGGCGCCGCCGGCCGCGCCGCCCACACCCCGTCCACTGCCGTTCGCCGCCGCCGTGCTGATCCGCGACCGGGGCTTCTCCCTCGCCGACCTGCTCGTCGAGACGCGGCTGGTCCGGGCCCGCGCCGAGGAGTTGGGCCTGGACGTGCCCGCACCCGACGACGTCCGGCGGCGGCACCGGGTGGTCGCCGTCTGGGTGGTCCCCATCGAGACGTTCGACGACGACGGTTGGCCCGGCGGTGACGCCGGGACCGCCGCGCAGAAGCGGGCCACCCGGTTCGCCCGCGCCGGCCAGTGGCTCGCCCGCAGCGGCATCGGACTGGCCGCCGTGCCGACCTGAGAACCCAGACCAGCAGCAACTTCGTCCGGGAGGACCCGTGGCACCGACAGCAGCATTCCCGTTCATCGAGGTCCGGATCGTGCCGCCACCGGCGCCGCTGGCCCAGCGCTCGCCGGGCGTCATCGCCGTGGTGGGCAAGGCGCCGTCCACGGCCGACGGCGGCTCCGCAGCGGCGAACACGCCGGTCCGGATCGAGACCCTGGACGACGCGGTCACCAACTTCGCCCGCCGGCAGGCCGGCAACGTGGTCCGCAACGCCCTCTACAACTCGCTGGAACTGGCGTTCCTGCAGGACCCACGGCCGGCGAAGGTGTACGGGGTCAAGGTGGCCGGCGACGACTACGCCGCCGCGCTCGGCGGTCTGGAGGCCGCCGACGACGTGACAATGGTGTCGCTGGCCAACGAGTCGACAGTCGGCAACCCGGCCGGAGCCGGAGCGCCCACCGGGTTGCAGGCGCTCAAGGCGCACGTCGAGACGATGTCGGCCGCCGGCCAGCGGCGGATCGGCTTCGCCATGGTCAACCCGGCCACCGAGAAGAGCCCCGGCTACGTCGCCGACATCACCACCGCGGCGAACCCGCTCAAGAGCAGCACCAGCCGGATGGTGATGATCGCCGCCCGGGGCGCCGACGGCGACGCCGCCACCGCCGCGATGGCGGCCGTGGCCGGCCTGCCGGTGCACCACAGCATCGTGCTGAAGAAGATCCGTGGGGTGGCCATCCCGGTTGCCAAGCAGTACAGCCCGGCCGAGATCAAGGGCCTCTCCGAGGCCAACCTCACCCCGATCATCGACCCGACGCTGATCACCGGCGAGAGCCTGCACTTCGCCGACGGGCGGCTGTTCACCACCGACGCGAGCCTGCTGCACGTCGATCTGGTCCGCACCCTCGATGCGATCGAGTTCATGCTCCGCGCCGGTCTCATCGGCCTGGTCGGCGACGCCCGCATCACCAAGCCGGGCATGACCCTGCTCAAGACCCAGGTGGACGGCATCCTCGGCCCGCTCAAGCGGCAGGCGGTGATCGACGACTACCGCGTCGAGATCCCGGTGCTCGACATCCTCACCATCCCCGAGGTGGCCCGTACCGCCACCGACACCTCGATCGTCACCGCCGCCCGGGCCGACCGCACCGTCGACCTGGTCGTCACCGTCACGTACGGCCCGGCCGTGAGCCGCCTGCTGGTCACGCTCGTGGCCAAGTTCTGACCGGAGGAACCAGACCATGGAGTGGAAGACCCGCCTCGCGGTGCAGTACACCAAGGGCACCGAGACGGTGTTGATCAGCCCGATCGACTCGTTCAGCCCGTCCTTCTCGCTCAACGTCGAGGCGCTGCACTCGTGCGAGGTGACCCACATGGGCGTCATCCACGCGCCGGTGTCGATGAACTTCACGATGACCGTCAAGGCGATCGGGGACGTGGCCGGCCGGCTCACCAAGCTGGCGCTCGACGGCGAGCTGTTCGACATCGCCCTGCTGGAGCACACCGGCGACGACTGGGCGTTCTCGTCGTTCGTGCTGCGGGACTGCCTGATCACCAGCGCGACACCCACCACCGCCACCATCTCCGGCGCCCCGGCGGCGACCTTCAGCGGTTTCAGCCTGGCCGCCTCGGTCGACCCGAAGACCGGCGACCCGTCCGTCCTGCCGTAACCGACCGACGAGGAACCGGAGGTAGCAGATGGCGACCGGAGCTGGCCGCGCCGCGCGGGTCACCCGTACCGGGCTGGCCCTGGTGCACGCGGGTGAGCTGGTGCTGCCGGCGGCCGGCAGCGAGGCGGAGGCCGAGCAGGTGGCCGAGGACGACCGTGCGGTCATCGCGTACCACTTCCCGGTGGAGATCGAGGTGGTCGCGGCCGGCGGCGCCCTCGACGCCGACGCGCTCGCCGACCTCGCGCTGGCCCGCCTCGCCGAGCACCTGGACGGGCGGTTTTGACGGTGGCCATCTCGGTGCACGTGCCGGTGCGGATCCGGCTGGACGCCCGGTCGGTGACCGAGCGGCCGACGGTCGTGACCCACGCGCTCGCCGCGGCCCTGGCCCGCGCCCTGGAACGCTCCCGGCAGGAGGTGGTCGCGCCGCGCGGCGGCTATCTGGAGGTACGCGCCGCGGCGCCGGACTTCCGGTGGACCGGCGCGGCAGCCGAGCGGGTGTCGCCGGACGATCGGCGGGCCTTCGAGGCCCGGCTGCGCCGGCGCATCGACGAGGTGGTCGGCGCGGCGCGGTTGGACCCGGGGCTGCCCGCCGGGGTGGCCGCGCCGCTGAGCCGACCGGCTACCGAGCTGTTCGACCCGCAGCGGATGCGGCACCTCCTCGCGGTCTACCGGGTGCCGTCCTACGACGACGGTGGTGACGCGGCCGAGGTGCCGGTGGACGGCGACGAGTCGCCTCCGGTGACCTACCAGTGGCTGTTGCGACCAGCCACCTACCTGGCCGATCACTTCGCCGAGCTGGCCCGCGAGGCGGTACGCCAGCACGGCGGCCTGCCGTCGGGCGCACCACAGGGGATCATCGCGCGGGTGGTCGGCCCCGACGGCCGCCCGGTCTGGGCGATCATGGTGACCACCACGCCACTGTCGGTCCTGACCTTCGAGCGGTTCGGCGAGACGGTGTTCCGGGCGACGCCGCAGCCGCACTTCGAGGTGGAGGAGCGGGTGCCCAGCCCGCAGCCCGGAACGGTGCAGCGACGGCCGGTCGCCGACCGGAGCGCCCTGGTCGCCATGGTGGACGAGGAGCTGAGCGCCGACATCCGGCAGCGGCTGCGGACCGCCTCGCCGCGCGGCGAGACCACCAGCGCCGAGGAGTACCAGGCGCAGATCGAGCGGGCCGTCGACGCGGAGGTGACCCGGCGGGTCGACGCGATCCTCGCCTCGGTGGGCGGGGCGACGCCGACGTGCCTGGTGGTGGTCAGCATCGGCGGGGTGTCCCTGCTGCTGGTCGGCACCGAGGAGACCGACGCCACCCTGCACTGGACCGGTACGGCAAACCTGCTGCCGATCACCGTCGAGCAGCACCCGGCGGCCCCGCCGGACCCGAACGCGCCACCCGGCGGCGGCACCGGCACGGGTACGGGCGCGGGTACGGGTACGGGCGCGGGCGCGGGCGCGGGTACGGGCGCGGGCACTGGCACCGGCACTGGGTCGGGCGGCCCCGGCGGCCCGGGTACGGGCGGTGGCGCCGGCGGCACCGGGGACGGCAGCGGCAGTGGCCGGCGGGGCGGGTTCGTCTTCGACCCGAGCAGCCCGAGCGCGCCGGCCGGCGCCGAGGGCAGCCGGTTCCCCGTCGTCGGCGCCGGGCACTCGACGATGCCCGCGTGTGCGTCGTTCAACGGGGAGCCGGAGCTGGCCGCCCTCGGGCCGGACGGCGACGAGCTGCGTCGGCTGATGGACGACATCGCGTTCCGGCTGCAGATGGGTGAGCCGTGCCGCTACCCGGCGAACTTCTGCCTCCAGGCCGCCGCCGTGCTGCGCGGCCGGGCCGCGGCGATCAGCCTGCTCGTCGGAGCGGCCGAACGCGAGGCGTTCACCCGACCCGTCCCCGAGGGCTCCGGCCGCCTCGGTCCGCTGGACTTCCGGCCGGTCGCCTCGCCGGCCGTGCAGTTCCTGCGCCACCTGGCCGGCGTGGTGCCCCGCCTGGACCACCTCGCCCAACTGGTCATGCGCCGTTACAGCCAGCCCGAGCACTTCGCCCGCGTCCAGGGCGGCTGGATCGACACGTCCGCCTCCTGGAACCTGCACTTCGTCCAGGCGCTCAGCCCGGCCGTCAAGGCCGCGGTGGGGCAGCTGTTCGTCGTCGGCAGCCAGGCCATGCTCGTGCAACTGCTGCTCAGCTCGCAGAGCGGCATCAACGCGCGGATCACCAACTTCGACAGGTACGCGCCGATCTTCGAGCGGTTGATGGTCTCCCAGCTCACCGACTACGCCGAACTGCAGGGGCTGCGCGAGCGGCTGCGCCGGCACGAGGCGGCCCGGTGGACGGCCCAGCACACCGACGCCGGCGGCGGCGTCCTCGCCACGGTGAGCATGGCCAACCCGTCCACCGCCTGGTACGGCGCGGCCCGCGCCATCTCCACCGCGTTCCTGGCCACCGAGGCCGCCCTGACCAGCCCCGGCGCGGCCGGTGAGATCGTCGAACGCGACGGCGTCACCCGCATCCGCGACTCCCACGCGGTGCTGTGGACCCTCGCCGAGATCGAACAGGCGCTTGTCATCCAGCGCGGCGAGGCCGAGGGCGTCGACCCGCTGGTCAAGCAGATCACCGACCTGCCCGACGTGCTGGAACGCTTCGCCGGGAACCGGTCGGCGATCCGCGACGAGTTGTGGCGGGTGCTGCAGGACATGCGGCGCAACAACACCGAGATGCTGGGCCGCGCCCGCACCGACGCGCACTTCGCCTTCCGGTCCAGCCGGATCAGCGAGCACATCCCGTCGGCCACCATCGCCGGCGGACGGTTCGCGTTGCAGGGCATCCACCTGGTCACGCACCAGCAGCTCGGCGAGTTCTTCGGCGGCAACCTCTACTACGCCACGGGCGTCGACAGCCTGTTCAGCACCGAGCTGGGCCGGGAGGCGCTGAGCGCGTTCGCCATCATGGTGGGGATCATCGCGCTGTCGCTGCTCTGCCCGCCGCTGGGCTTCGTGGTCGGGGTGGCAGTCGCCGCCGTCGACGTGGCGCACGCCCACCAGCGGGCCCGCCTCTACTCCTCCATGCTCGACCCGGAGCTGGTGCTCACCCGTACCGAGGTCGAGGTCGAACTGTTCGCCGCGTACCTCGGGCTGGCCCTGTCGCTGATCCCGGAGGCCGGCACCATCGGCGGCGCGGCCGTGCGCGGCGGCCGGGTCGCGCTGCGCTTCGGCGTCCGCGCGGGGCTGCGCGCCGCCCGGGGGTACGTGGTACGCCGGGTCACCCGGCAGATCGTCGAAGCCGCCTCCCGCGATCTGCTCCAGGGGTTCCTCACCGAGATCCTGCTCAACGAGGTGCTGGAACGGGTCGTGCAGAAACTGATGGAGCCGATCCTCGCGTACGTGGAGCGCGAGGCGATGCTCAGCGGCGCGGTCGGCGGCCCGGAGGGCGCCCGGTTCATCCTCATGGTGCTCGACTCGCAACACGCTGCCGGGGCCGGCCCGCGCGTGCCTGTGGTGCGGCAGTGACCGGGCCCCGCCGGTTCCGCGCCGGCCGGTTCCTCGACGCCGCCGCCGTGCACGCCGCCGCCGACGCGAACCCCCGGCTGCGCCGGTTCATGCGGACGATCGCCGAACACAGCGAGGCCGGCGAGGTGCGGTCCCGGCGGCTGCTGGAGCACCTCATCCGCCGCATCGTCGACGACGTGGGTGACCTGCACCTGGGCAATGCGCTGAACCGGCTGGAACGCATCGCCGTCCTGCGGGACAACATCGCCGCGATCCTCGACCACGTGCTGGAGGGCGGCACCCTGCCCGACGGGGTGCGGGTGGCCACCCTCGGGGAGTACTTCGACCAGCTCAGCACCGAGATGCGCGAGCTGAGCCGACCTCGCGAAGGCATCGTCGGCGACGCGCCGCTGCGGTTGGCCGACGACGCCGGCGCGTACGCCGACTCGCTGCTGCGCGAGTTCGACGGCGGCGGCGCGGCCGGTCGGCACGTCGAACCGGCCGCGATCGTCGGCGACGCGTTCCGGGCCATGCCGGCGGACCGGCAGGCGGCGCTGCGCCGCGCCGCCGAGCTGGAACCGGCCGCGCTGTGGCGCGCGGTCGCCGCCGAGAGCGAGGGTGGCAAGCGGGCCGCAGTCGCCGCCCTGGAGACGCGCCTCGGCGGCCGGCTCACCCCCGACGAGCTGGCCCGGCTGCGCACCGCCGTCGACGACCTCGGCCGGGCCCGCTCGCGCGGCCTGCAGATGAGCGACGCCCGCCTCGCCGACGCGCTGGCCCGCATCGGCGATCCGGACCTGCGGGCTGTGGTGGCCGGCGGTGACGTCTGGCTCACCCAGCAACTCGCCGTGCACAACCCGGAGGCCCTGGCTACCCTGTGGCGGCGCTTTCGCGAGCGGGGCGGACGCGCCGACGACGGCCCCGGTTTCCGCGCCTACCTGCGCCACGACATGGTCACCTACGGCCGGGGCGTCCTGGGTGAGTACAGCGCCGCGTTCTCCCTGAGCAGCATCGAGCTGTTCCTCAAGGGACCGGACGCCAACGTCAAGGTCGCCGGCACCGACCTGGTCGGCATCGGCCACGACGGCTGGGTGTGGCTCCTCGACGACAAGTCGCACCGGGCGAGCAGCGTCGCCGGGGTCAGCGCGCTCACCGACAACCTGGCGGTCAACCTGCGCCGCGACGCCGCCGACTTCCGTGACGCCATCGCGCGGCTGCAACGCGACGACCCGGGCTTCACCCCCGACCCGCGCATCCTCGACGCGATCTCCCGGATGGAGGACGCCGCCGCCGAGATCGACCGGATCAACCGGCGCGGCTCCGCGTCCACCCGACCCGCCCGCATCAGCGCGGCGTTGGAGGAACGACGGCTGCGGCTGCGGGTCACCAGCGCCGCGGGCGAGGTCCGCGAGATCACCCAGGCGCTGCGCGACCTGGGCCTGGCCGTCGAGCCCACCGGTACGCCGGTGCCGCTGCCACCTACCGGAGGGCGTTGAGCATGGCCATCACCAGCAGCTTCATGCGCTACGGCACGGTCCCGTCGGCGATCATCAGCGACGGGGTGCTGCCGATCCCACTCTGGGCGGTCACCGCCATCTCCCTCGCCCAGACCTACCACCTGCCGCCGATCGGCTCGACGGCGCACAAGGCCATCGTGGCCACCCACGACGACACCATCACCCTGACCGGCGTGCTGGTCGGCGCGGAACGCTACGCCTGGAAGTTCGCCCTGGAGACGATGGCCGAGGCCAGTAAGCGCGGCACCGCCCTCGCGGCGTACTCCGGGGGCAAGTTCGGCGGGCTCATCCTCGTCACGTCGATGACCATCCGCACCGACATGCAGGTGCAGTCGCTGACCTTCAACGCCTCGGCCGCCCGCCGCGACGTCCTGGACACCACCATCACCCTCGTCCACGTGCCCCGTCCCAGCCTGCTCGGCAAGCTGCTCGACGTGGCCAGCATCGGAGTCGGCGCGCTCGCCGACGGGTTGGGCAACTGATGCCACAGTTTCCGATCGACCGCTACCTGCTGCCGGAGACGCCCATCGAGGTGCCCGACGGATTCACCGAGGTCCGACAGAGCCTCACCGCCGGCCTGCCGCACCGCGTCGAGCTGGGCGCCGGTGTGCACGGGGTGCTGATCCTGCCCACCGGGCTGGCCCGGCAGTGGCTGACCACCGACCCCCTCGCGGTGGTGAGCACCTCCGCCGACGACCTGACGCCCCGACCCGCGCCGCCCGCCACGCCCCGGGCGCCGGCACTGGTCGGCCGGGTGCCGCTGCGCCTGGTCGTCCGCCAGGGCACCCGGATCCTCGGCTCGGTGCCGCTCGCCGCGGGCCTGCGCCGGGTCTGCCCCGACGCCGGCACACCCGTCGACTCCGCCGGGCCCGCCCCGGTCGCCGTCGAGGTGGTCGTGCTCGCCTGGCTGCTGCACGCCGGCACGGTACGCGGCTCCGGCGACTACGGCTCCACGCTGACGGTGGCCTGGCGGCCCGCCGACCGGGCGGTCGACACCTTCGGGCCGCCGCCCATCAACGAGTTCGTCTGGCGTCGCCGCCCACCCGCGCAGCGCGTCGAGTCCGAGCTGGGCCCCGGCAGGCTGCGCTACCGCTACCTGCTCGACAAGAAGATGCGGAGGGTGCTGCGGTGACGCTCACGCCGTTCCAGACCGGCCAGGTGCGCCAGGGCGCGGTCGGCAACGACGCCGGCTGGACCATCACGTTCCACCGGGAGACGTCGACCGGGCTCAGCCCCGACGTCGCGCTCACCCTGTCCAGCGCCGACTACTACGCGGCCATCGACGCCGCGCTGCCCGACGGGCTGGGCCCCGGCGCGTACACGATCACCGTGCAGGGGCTGATCGACGAGCACTTCGCCGCGCTGCGCACCGCCGAGGGGCAGCCGCCGCTGGTGGCGAAACTGCACCTGTACTGGCGCGACGCCAACACCTCCGTCGGCGCGTTCTTCACCAACCTGGTCGGCGTCAACGCCGGCCCGACCCCGGCCGAGTTGACCCAGGCACTGGTCGCCGTGCTGCGGGTCACCAAGGTGCGCCGGCTCACCGGGGAGCGGACGTACGACACCGAGCTGACCCTCGTCGAGCAGGCGTACGCCCGGCTCGGGCAGCGCGTCGCCGAACGGTTCGAGGCGGCCACCTTCACCGCCGCGATCCAGGCCATCGGCGAGCGGACCCGGGTCGACGTGACCGGGTGGGGCGCCAACCCCGACGGTACGATGACCACCGGCGCCACCGAGGCGGCCGGCGACGAGCGGGTCGCCTTCGGGGCGGGGCTGCTCTACCGCGCCGCGCTGGAACGCATCGGCGGCGCGTTGCAGCAGTCGCTCAACGCGTACGGGCGGGGGATGCTGCTGATCCGCGACGGCACCGTGCACGTCGGGAAGCGGCCGATCCCGTACCCGCAGGGGGAGCCGAAGCCGCTGACCCTCGCCACCGGCCTGCTGGAGTGCACCGAGAACGGCACCCAGGACACCGACCCGTACGCGGCCACCGAGGCCGGCGGCACGGCCGCGCCGCGGCGCAGGGCGTGGACGCTGACCCTCAAGGGCCGCCCCGACCTGAAGCCCGGCGACCTGGTGCGCTTCGATCCGCCGGCGACCGACGAGGCCACCACGCTGGGCAGCGTCGGCGCGGCGCTGCTGGGCTCGTTCGCCGCGCCGTTCGCCCCGTCGACGGGGGAGCTGGGCGCGGGGGCGAAGGTGCTCTACCTCAGCGCGGCCCGGCACACCCTCTCGCGTACCGCCGGGTTCGTCACTGTCGTGCAGGGCGTCGAGGTCACCTCGGGCGCGAGCGCGTGGGACACCTGGAGCGACTCGTCAGGTGTGGCCACCGCCGAGCCGGCCGGCCCGGCGTCGTCGCCAGGGGTGGCCGCCGCCGAGGCGGTGCGCCGCGCGGCCCGGGCCGCCCGGGGCGAGACGCGCGGCCTGGAGATCGGCGAGGTGCGCGCCGCCGCCACCAACGCCAGCGGCGCGGTCGAGCCGCCCGCGCAGACCGAGACGGTGTGGGAGGGCCTGGTCCGCCCGGACGGCCGGCCCAACGCCGCCCGCCGCCTGCCGGTACGCCGGGAGCAGCCCGCGCCGCTGCCCGGGGTGACCTACCTGACCCCGTTCGCGTGGGGTGGCTGCGGGCTCATCCTGCCCCGCTACCCGGGCACCCGGGTGGCGCTGGCCTACCGCAACGGCGCCCCCGACGACCCGGTCGAGGTGGGCGCGCTCTGGCCCACCGGGCACGCCCCGGTGTCGCAGCCGGGGGACTGGTGGCTGTCGCTTCCGGTCGGGGTGGCCACGAACAGCCGCTCGTCGATCGGCGACACGGTGGTGCCCGCCGACCACGACGGCAAGGTCACGCACGACCTCACCGACGGCGACGGCAACCGGGTCATCGAGCTGGGCGAGCTGACCGTGCGGGTGGGCCGCGCCCAGTTGCAGGGGCGCGGGCAGCGCCCGGCCCGCGCCGACGAGGCCGACAGCATCACCATCGAGCACGCCGCCGGCGGCTCGTCGATCGTCATGAAGCAGGACGGCTCGATCACCATCACCGCCACCCGGATCGACCTGGACGCCGGCGACGGCGCGGTGAACATCAGCGGCGGCACGGTGAGCATCGCCGCCGACGACGTCGACGTCCAGGTCGACAACGCGATGAACGTCCACTGAGGAGAGCGAGATGGCATTCGTGCTCACCACGTCCAGCGACGTGCACTGCCCCAACCAGGGGAAGGTCTCCCCGACCGGGCAGAGCAAGCTCACTGTCGATCACGTCGCGGTGACCCGGCCGGACGGGATCAGCGGAAAATCGGTGGCCGGGTGCACCATCACCACCAGCAACTCCACCAAGCAGTGCGCCACGGTGACCACGGCTACCGGCTCCGCCGGCAAGCTCAAGGTCGGCGGGGCCGGGGTGGCACTGGACACCCTCAGCGGCGCCACCGACGGCTCCAGCCCCGGCCTGTCGGCCAGCGCCGGGCAGAGCAAGCTGAAGGCGGTCTGAGATGGACCGCACCGAACGCGAACGGCAGGCCGCCCAACGCCGCTACCTCGGCTGGGGCCTCGCCTTCGAACCCACAATGCCCGGCGTCGACCTGGCCCGCGACATCGTCTTCGACGACGGCCCGAACGGCCGGGCGCTGGCCCTCGTCGAAGGAACCGGCAACGTGGCGCAGAGCCTCGCGGTGGCGCTGACCACGCTGCGCGGCTCGAACGTCTTCGACGCCACCTTCGGCTTCGACGGGCTCAACGCCCTCGCCGAGCAGATCGAGCCGAACCTCATCCGCGAGCAGGTCCGCATCGGCATCATCACGCTGCTCGACCGCGACCCCCGCGTCCGCAAGATCGTCGACGTGAACCTCGACGACGGTCGACTCGGCGCGGGCCGCGCCGACGACGCGTCGGCCGCCGCGCTGCGCGCCGCACGCACCCTGCAGGTGCAGGTCCAGTTCGAAACCATCACCGACGACCGGCTCTCGGTGCGCCTCGGGGAGCTGCCCAGTGTCTGACCCGACCCTCCCGGCCGAGCTGGCCGACGTCCTCGCCGTCGACGCCGCCGCGCTGCGGGCCACCGGCTCGACCGGCTTCGGCATCGTCGAGACCGGCTTCGTGCCCAAGTCCTTCGCCCGGCTGCTCGCCGAGAAGCTGGCCACCGCCCGACTGCTCTTCGGCGAGGACGTCGACCTGACCAGCGGCGCGGTGCTGCGCAAGGTCCTCGAACTGGCCGCCCTGGAGGACGCCCGGCTGTGGGCGGCGCTCGGCGCGGTCTACGACAACTCCTTCGTCGTGTCGGCGACCGCCGACGCGCTGACCCGACTCGGCGAGGAACTCGGCATCGCCCGGCCGTACCTACCGGCGCGAGGCACGGTGAAGCTGAAGCTGAAGGCGGCTCTGCCCACCGGCCACACCCCACTCACGCTGCCCCGGGGCGCCCGGCTGTCCACCGCCGGCGGGCACCACGTGGCCCTCGACGAGACAGTGGTGCTCTCCGCCGCCGTCGCCGAGCGCGAACCGGCCGTCGCCGCCTTCTATCCCGGCCCGGCGCACAACCTCGACCCGACGCAGGCCAACCAGAAGATCGACCGCTGGAACCGGGCCGACACCCTGCTGGCCGACCTCGACGACGCCGAGCAGGCCGCCGGCAAGGAACTGGTCGAGATCACCCACACCGTCGCGCTGACCGGGGGTGAACAGCAGGTCTCCGACGCCCGCTACCGGCAACTGCTGCTGGCCGCGCCCCGCTCGATCTGGACGGCCGAGGCGATCGGCCTGGCCGTGGCCACCGTGCCCGGCGTACGTCAGGTGCAGGTCTTCGACGGCCGGGGCGGGCTGGACCTCAACCAGTCGATCTTCGGCAACTTCAACTTCATCGAGCGGGTCTTCAGCACCGAACGCGACCTGGGCAACCCGTACTACGTCACGGTGCTCGTCGCGCCCACCGCCGCCGCGATCTGGGACGGGCCGGACGGGCTGCACGCCGCCGTCGAGTCGGTCATCGAGGACCTGCGCCCGGTGGGCATCTTCGCCTCGGTGGACCGGGCCGACGAGGTCGGCATCGGCGTCGAGGCGGACCTGGTGATCCGCGGCCTGCCGCTGCCCACCGGCTCGAAGGAGACGGTGAACGCGTCCACCGCCGCCACCGAGCTGCGCGCCCGGCTGCACGCGCGGCTGCGCCGCTACGTCGACGAGCTGCCCTTCGGCGAGCCGGTCCGGGCCGCCGAGGTGATCTGGACGCTGATGAACGAGCCGGGCGTCGCCGACGTACGCGGACTGCGCCTCGTGCGCTTCCCGGCCGACTCGGCGGTGGTGGTGACCGGCAGCGCGCCCACCGGCGACGGCGTGCAGCGGTTACCGGTCGGCGACAACGCGGTGCTCGCCGCCAACCAGGTGCCCGTCTACGTCGACCGGGACGATCCCCGGCCGTTCCGGATCGTCTGAGCGGGGGCGCGATGACCGACATCCGGGTGCCTGTGGACGGCGCCGACCCGTCCGTCGAACGCAACCTCGTCGACCAGTTGGAGGGCCCCTACCCGGGAACCGTCCGCCGGGTCGTCGTGCCGCTGGCCACCACCGGGGCCGCCGCGGTGGACTGGACCAGCCGACACCCTGTGCTCACCGTCGTGCTGCGCGGCGACCTGGTCGAGGAGTCGGTCCGGGTGACGGTCACCGTCGACCCGGGCGGCGCGCACGAGCGGGTGCTGCCGCCGGTGGTCTTCGCGCCCTGGTCCGCCGCGGGCGCGTCGGTGCCGGCGTACGCGCCGGACACCGCCGACGAGCCGCTTGTCGCGCCGTTCACCGTCGCCGTGACGGCCGAGCGGGCCGTCGACGGGGCGGCCGCCACGGCGCTCACCGGTGCGGCGCTCACCGCAGTGGTCGAGCTGGCCGTCGTCGAGGGCAACCTGGGCCGGCTGCTGTACCTGGTGTCGTACGAGAAGCACCGGCTGCGCCGCGCGGCGCGGGAGGTGCACGCGTACCGGACCCTCGCGCACGCCCGCCGCGACGCGCTGGACCGGATCGGCGCGGACGTCGGGGTGGCCCGGTTCGTCGACGAGCTGGTGCACGAGCCGACCAGCGGCGACGTGTACGCCCGCCGGCTGGCCCCACCGGCCCGCGAGCCGGACGCCGCGTACGCCCACCGGTTGGGGCTCTACCGGCGGTTCCTGCTGCCCACTCCGGGCGCGATCCGCCGGTTGCTCAACGGCCCCGGCGCGGACACCGACCCGAACGCGGGGCTCTTCGCCGACCTGCCCGGCGGCGCCCGGTTCACGCTGCGCGAGGACGACGACCGGTTCGCGGTGGCGATCCGGCTGGTCGCCGCCGGTGACCCGCAGCACCGCACGAACTTCCTCGCCCAACTGCGCCGCGACCGCCTCGTGCTGCCCGCCAACACCCCGCCGAACAACACCACGCACGCCGCCCGGGCGCTGCCGTCCGGCCGGCTGGCCGAGGTCACCGCGCTGCGCGCCAGCCTGCGGCAGTCGTACGCCTTCGACAGCGGGCACGCCATCGCGCCGCCGCTGGCCGCCGCGCTGGACCGGGCCGGGCGGGTCTGCCGGGCGCTCGGCTCGACGATCGTGTGGCAGGTGACCCGGGCCCAGGACGACGCCGGTGGCAGCCGCTACGAGCTGGGTCTCGGCGTGGACGTGAGCTGGCCGACCCCCGCGCAGGCCACCGACCTGCGCAACCGGGTGCTGGACACCGGCCGCGCGGTCACCGGCGACCGGACCGCCGAGGCCCTGATCGCCGCGGCCCGCGCCGCCGGTGTGCCCACGGTCGGGGCCGACGGCGAGGTGGCCTGGCTGTGGCGCGTGTGCGGGGTGCAGACCACGCACCGGATCAGCACCACCAGGATGTACCTGTCGCACCTGCCCACGCGTGGGCTGGCCGTGACCGCGCCCACGACCGCCCCGGTCGGCGCCGACGTGGCCGTCGAGGCGCAGTTCCACGCGCCCGGCGACCCGGGTGGCAACGCGCTGCTGCTGGCCGGCCTGACCGCCGCCGCGACGGCCTGGACGGGCGCGGGGGAGTCGGCGTGGACGCCGATGACCGACGCGGCGGCCCGGACCCGGTGGGCGGCCGTACCGACCCGGCCGGCCGGGCAGCCGGTCGACGCGGTCCTGGCCGCCGCCGGCCTGCCCGCCGTGCGCGACCCGGCGCCCGTGGTGGCCGCGCTGAACCGCCTCCCCGACGAGCTGGTGGAGACCATCGAGCTGCCGGCGGCGCTGGCGTCCGCGCTGATCGCCGGGCAGCCGGCCGCCGCCGACCGGCTGGCCCGGCTGGTCGGCCTGCTGCGCGACCAGCACCTCGCCGCCGCGCTGCCGCTTGTCGACACCGGCAACCGGGTGCTGCTGGTGTGCAGCGTGGTCGGGCTGCCCCAGGCCGGGCTCAACCTGGCCGAGCGGCGGGCCACCGGCTTTCGCTGGTACACCGTGGGGCTCGGCGGCGGCACCGCGGACATCAAGGCGGTCGGCGCGCGGACCACGCTGCGCCCCACCCACGCCGGTCTGGTCGCGGTGGTGGCGCTGTCCTACGTGCGGACCGGACTGACCGACCCGTACGAGTTCCGGGTGGAGCTGCCCGACGGGGTGGCGTTGACCCTGGCCCAGTACGAGCGGCTGATGAACACGCTGACGCGGGTCTGCCCACTCGGCGTGGAGATCAACACCTTCGGTATCCGGCGTGACCACGTCGACCTCGACGCCGACGGCGACGCCGAGCCGCTGCGCCCCGCGGTGGCCCGCACCTTCCGCACCTTCCAGCAGCGCCGGCACCGCGGCGTGTACGACCAGCTCTGAGAGGGACACCACAATGGCGAGCGAGATCAACTACGACGGGGTGACCGTCACCGAGCTGTACGAGGCGTTCACCAAGCACGGCATCCCGGCCTCGGACGCCAGCGTGCTGGTCTCCTCCTGGATCTACGAGAACGTGGGCACCGCGAAGCGGGTGTTCAGCTACGCCGAGCCGTTCGCGGCGGTGGAGCCGGGCTGCGCGCCACCACCGTTCGCCCGCACCTTCGCCCACACCGACTGGGTCGACGGCGAGGACGTCGTGCAGGCCGGGCAGACGCCCGGCGAGCAGGGCTTCAACGAGCGGTTCCACCGCATCGAGCACGACCTGGACCACCTCGGCACCGACCTGGCCAAGGCGTTCTCCTGCATGGCGGCGATGCGGGTGAGCCTGCGCCGGCTGCTCGACGAGATCCGCGCCGAGATCAACCGGCTGCACTCCACGGTGCACGAGACGAAGGTCAGCCCCGGCCCGTACCAGATCGAGCAGATCCCCAACTACATCGGCACGCTCGACTTCGGCAGGTACATGGGCACCACGATGTTCATGGACAAGAAGGTCAGCATCTGGCAGACCAAGGCCGGCACGATCGTGCTGCCGGCCGTCGAGACCCTCGGCGTGGACGTGGTCGCCGGCCCGAAGGTCCGGGGTGCCGCCTACCTCGACAGGTACGCCGTCGAGAACGCCGACGTCCGGCAGCGCTTCCCGCGCGAGGTGAAGGTGGTGGAGTTCATCCGTACCTTCGGCGAGGACCAGGTGGCCGACGGCCGGACGATCCGCGACGTGCTCAAGGTGCTGCCGGCCGACAGCAGCTACCCGAGCCTGGACGCGATGGTCGCCGAGGTCAGCGAACGGGAGGCCGCCATCGTCCGGACCACCGCGGGCGCCCAGTCGGCGGTCTCCGCCGCGCTCGGCATCGACGCGGAACTGGAGAACGTCGCCGACGCCGACATCGCCATGCTCGCCGGGGTGCCCACCAAGGCCCGCGCGGCGCTGACCCGCGCCGGGATCAGCACGCTCGGCAAGCTGGCCGAGGCGCCGGCCGAGCGGGTGCTCGGCATCATGAAGGAGGCCGGCGTACGCGCCGACGTCGGCGACGCCGCCGAGTGGACCGGCTACGCCCGGACGCTGAGCAAGCTGCGCTGAACGGTCGGCCATCGCTCCGGCGAACGGCTGATCCCCGCCGTTCGCCGGGTCGGTGTGACGACACTGCGCTGGCGTGCCGAACGTCCACCCCCGAGCGTGGAACTCCCACACCGGTGATCGGGTGCGAAGGGCGCAGGGATGGCAGTTCACGAGGCGACGCAGGACCTCCGCTCCGGGGCGCAGGAGGCCGGTGTGGCGCGACCAACCCGGTACACGCTGCGTCTGCTCGGCGGGTTCGGGCTGGAACGCGAGGGCCGGTCCGTCGTGGTGCCGCAGGGCGCACGCCGGCTGCTCGCCTATCTCGGCGTACGCCAGCGGTGCGCCCGCTGGGAGGCTGCCGGCACGCTCTGGCCCGGCTCGCACGAGGAGCGGGCCCGCGCCAACCTGCGCACCATGCTCTGGCGGCTGCACCGGATCACTCCCGAGCCCCTCGTCGAGGAGGACGACCGGCTGGCCCTGGCCGCCGGTGTGACGAGCGACGTCGCCACGCTGGGCGCGGCGTCCGCGGCGCTGCTGGCCGGCGGGGCGCCGGCGGGTGTCGGCGCGGGTGTGCCGGCGCTGGCGACGGGCGAGCTGCTGCCCGGCTGGTACGACGACTGGGTGCTGACCGAGCGGGAGCGGCTGCGTCAGATGCAGCTGTACGCGCTGGAGGCGCTCGCCGAACGGCTCACCGCGCAGGGGCGCTTCAGCGAGGCGGTGCAGGTGGCGTTGGCCGCCGTGCAGTTGGAGCCGTTGCGCGAGAGCGCCACCCGCGTGCTGATCGCCGTGCACCTGGCCGAACGCAACATCAACGAGGCGGTGCGCCGGCTGGAGCTGTTCCGTGCCGACCTGGGCCGGGAGCTGGGCGTCGCCCCGACCTCCTGGCTGGAGCACCTGGTGCGCGAGGGCCTGCGCCGGGACGGGTTCGCGCCCGCCCCAGGCGCCGGCGTCTGACGGCCCGCCCAGCGGCTCAGTGCGTGTGGGCCGGCCGGTCCAGGATGGCGCTGAACCGCTCCTCGGCAAGGTCCATCTGGCCGAAGATGTGGGCCTTCACCGCCGGCGAGAGCGGGGTGTCCGCACGACCGATCAGGTCCCGGAAGAGCGGCACCAACGGCCGGTACTTGCGGGCCGACGAGACGACCTTCGGCCCGACGGTGTGGATCACCCCGACGCCGTTGTCGGTGAAGTCCGACACCTTGATCACCCGCGCCCAGGGCTCCCGGTCCAGGCTGACCGCCAGGTGCTCCCGGTACTGGTCGTTGCGGTCACGCTGCGGGTCGTACACCGGATTGGTGACCGCGGCGACCAGGGTGGCCACCCGCGACCCGAACCGCGCGGCGAGCGTGGCCAGCGCCGCGGCCCTCGGGTCGCCACCGCCCTCGGCCAGCTCGGCCGGGTGGTCCTCCACCGCGTCGTGCAGCAGGCCCGCGACGATCACGTCCACGTCGCGGACCTGGTAGTGGTGCATGAGCCGGATGGCGACCCGCAGCAGGTGGTTGAGGTACGGCTCGCGGACCCGCCGGTCGTCGCGGTGCAGCTCGGCGGCGAGGTCGAGCGCGGCGGACAGGCGGGCGCGTTCGCCGTCGTCGAAGCGTTCGACCTCCAGCCGGAAGCGCTCCAGCAGGCCCGGTTCGCCGTGGATCTCGGTGATCGCGTGCATCGGCATACTGCCCAGGTGCGGCGGGAAGTCCATGCGTCACTTATAGCCGATCTTCCCCACATCGATGGGCCCGTGCGTCGTCGACCCGACCACGGCGAGTCGTCACAGCGGCAGCCGGTCGGCGCCCGCGAGCGGACCCACCAGCAGCGGGAGCAGCGCCGCCGGCAGGACCGGGTCGCGGCGCAGGGTCGGTGTCCAGCCGGCGTCGGCGCCGAGGTCGGGCTCGTGCGCCGCGTTGTACGCCGCCAGCAGGTCGACCGGCCGGGCCGGGCCGGCGCCCTGGCGCACCCAGGAGCCCCGCTCGGTGAGCGCGGTGCCGCCCCAGTCGTAGAGCAGGTCGGCCGGGTCGAGACCCGCGTCGAGGGAGAAGAAGTTGTTCTGCGCGTAGATCGCCGACTGCACGCCGACGCCCAGCGCGTACTGGAAGCCGTCGCCGCCCAGCCGGTACAGGTTGTTGTAGACGTCGACCTGACCGAACCGCACCCGGGGCAGCCGTTGCAGATCCCCGTCGAAGAGGTTGTGGTGCAGAGTGACCTTGAGCCGACCCACGTCCGGGCCGACGGTGTTGGACGAGCCGATCAGCATCAGCTTGTCCCGTCCCGTGAAGCGGTTCCACGAGGCGGTGACGAAGCTGGCGGTGTGCGTGACGTCCAGCGAGCCGTCGTGCACCTGGTACGGCCGGCCGAAGTAGCTCGGCTGGGCGCTGTCCGGGTTGTCGCCGTCGGTGAACGTGTTGTGGTCGACCCAGACGTGCTCGCTGCGGCGTACCGAGATCTGGTCGTACTGGCTGTTCCAGTTGCCGGTGTCGCCGTCGGTGGGCGACCACGCGGGGAAGCAGTCCCGGGCGTCGACGAAGGTCAGGTTGCGCACGATGACGTTGGACGCCCGGTCGATCATGAGGGTGAGCCCGGTCAGTCGAGCGCCGCGCAGCCCCACGATCGTGGTGTTCGGCCCGACGTTGATCTGGGTCTGGCGGGTCTGGTTGGCCACCGAGCGCACCCGGGCCTCCTCCAGCGGCCCGGCCGGCGCCACCCGACCCCACACCGCCGGGTCGTACGCGGCCAGATAGGCGTCCAGTTGGTACGCCGGGTCGGCCAGGTCGGCGCAGCTCAGCGGCGTGCCCCCGGGCCCGGTGAAGCCGTCGACAGCGCCGTCCACGTAGATCAGTTTGGGGGTGGCGTCGGTGGCGTTGCCGGCGTTGTCACCGCCGAGGGCGTCGACCAGTTCCGCCCGATCGTGGACCACCCTTGTCCGCTCGGGCGTCGCGGCCGAACCGCCGGTGGTGCCGGTGCCCTCGGCCGCCCAGCCGTCGCGCTCGGGCAGGGCCTGCCGACCGAGGTGACGGGCCGACCAGGACAGCCGATCGGCGGCGGACGTGTCGGGGCGGGGAGCGGCGGCGGCCGGTGTGGCACCGACCAGGACGGCGATCACCATCGCCCCGATGAGGGGTGCGCGCATTGATTTTTCCATTCGCTGGTGGTGGTTCGGCATTCACCAGGAACGGTAGGTTCGCGGTTTTGTATCGGTCAATATAAATTGTTTGCAGGAATGTTGCAGTGGTGCCGGCCGCCAGTGGGCGGTCTCATTCCGCGCGAGTCGCACGTGCCCCGAAGGCGACCAGCACTGCGGTGGCGAGAGCAGCCACCAGCAGGACCCTGACGACGATGAACAGCACCGCGTCGCCCGTGGAGTGGGGCGGGAAGATGTCCTTGACGAGCCAGCCGACCCCCAGCCCCAGCCCCAGGCAGGCGTGCATCGCGGCCCGCAGGCGGGGGAGCGGCTGCGGGCGGCCGAAAATCCGGGGTGCCACGGTGCCACCGCGGCTCCTGGCGAGCAGCACGGCGGCGACGACCAGGTTGGCCACGCCGGCCGCGACGGCCAGGGCCAGGTCAACTGCTCCCATGTGGACATACGTTAGCGCACGGACAGTCGCTCCGAGGGCCGTCTCTCCTGACGTCGGTGCTCTGCCCCGAATGCCGCAGGAGGGGCGGACACTGACCCGTCGCCTCCTTTGCTCTGCTTCAACCCAGGCAACACCTGCGGGGCAAAAGTGTTGCCTCGGTTGAAGCAGAGCAAAGGACAACAGCAGCACCCTCGCCACCGCAGGGCGCCACCACTACGCCAGGTGCGCGCGGTACGCCGGTACGGCCCACGGCACGCCCTGCTCGCTGGGCAGCGCGCCCTGCTCGGCCGCCCGACGCAGTACCTCGACCACGCCACGGATCCGCACCACCCGCTCGTCACCGTCGCCCACCACGTCGACCAGCTCCCCGTCGAGCAGTCGAGGGTCGGGCGCGGCCCGCAACGCGTCGAGCAGGGCGGTGAACGGCGCGGTACGGGCCAGCGGGGCGATCAGCGGCACTCCGGCCGGGTCGACGCGGTGGGCGAGCAGGTTCTCCAGCAGGCCCTGTCGACCGGGGACGCGGCGGGTCACCACGTCACCGGGCAGGCGCAACCGGTCCGTGGGGTACTCCAGCACGGCCCGTCCCGACGTGCCGGTCACCACCACCTCGCCGGCCACGAACTCCTCGGCTGCCAGGGTGACCGCCGCCAGCACCGGTGGGCCGGCGCGGAACCGCACCCGCAGCACCGCCGTGTCCTCCACCTCGATCGGCCGCACCCGGTAGCGCTCCACCTCGATGGCGACCGGCCACGGTGGCGCCCCGCCGAGCGCCTCGGCGACGGCCAGGCACTGCATCACCGCGTGCGCGAGCGGGTTGGCCAGCGCGCCGTCCAGCACCGGCCGGCCGTCCACGCTGCGGCGACCGGCCCAAGGGGATCGGGCGTAGTAGGCGTCCGGCCGTTGCCACGCGGCGACTGTCGCGATGCCGGTGACCGCGCCGAGGCGGCCGGCGGCCAGCGCGTCGGTCAGCGCGGTCAGCGCCGCCGAACCGAGCGCCTGGAAACCGACCTGGGCGACCCGGCCGGTCGCCGCCAGCGCGCCGGTCAGCTCGTCGTGCTCGGCCAGCGACAGCACCGGCGGCTTCTCCAGCAGCAGGTCCGCGCCGGCCTCCAGGGCGTCCCGGGCGATCGGCAGGTGCGTGTGCGGCGGGGTGCAGATCACCACCACCTCCGGTCGGGTGGCGGCGAGCATCGCCCGGTGGTCGGTGAACACCCCGACCCCGGGCGGCACCGGCGCCTCGCGTTCGTCGCGCACCGGTTGGACGTCGACCAGGGCGACCAGCCGCAGCCGGCCACCGGCGTGCAGCGGCGCGATCACCCGCCGGTGCCAGTGGCCGTGCCCGTTGGCCCCGATCACCGCCACCGTCGGCGGCGGCACCGACCCGTTCACGAGCCACCAGCGAATGCCGACCCGCTCACCGGGCGCCGGCCAGGGTCGCCTCGACGCCGTGTCGTCCGAGCGCGGTCAGCCAGGCGGTCACGTCGGCGCGTACCTCGTCGTCCTCGGCCACCTCGGCCGGGATGACCTCGCGCAGCGCAAAGACGGCGTCCACCGCGCCGGCCGGGCTCTGCGCGCCGGCGTCCAGGGCGGCCCGGATCGGTCCCGCGAGGGGGTCCTGCAACGGCAGCGGTCCGCCGTCGTCGGCGTACCCCAGGGCGAAGCGCAACCAGGACGCCACGACCAGCGCGCCCCAGCGCGCGGACCGTCCGGCCGCGCGTAGGTCGGCGATGGTGTGCAGGATGCGCTGCGGCAGCTTCTGCGAGCCGTCCACCGCGACCTGGAGGGTGCGGTGCCGGATCGCCGGGTTGGCGAACCGGGCGAGGACCTGCTCGCCGTAGTCGATCACGCGCACCCCGTCCGGTGGCGTGAAGCTGGCCGCGACGTCCTCGGCGATCAGCCGGCGCAGCACGTCGGTCAGGTGTGGGATCTCCAGGGCGTCGGCGATGGTCTCCCGGCCGGCCAGCGCGCCGAGGTACGCCACTGCCGAGTGCACGCCGTTGAGGGTGCGCAGCTTCAACCGTTCCCACGGTCCGGCGTCGCCGGTGAGCACCGCCCCGGCGTGCTCCCAGCCCGGCCGCCCGCCGGGGAAGTCGTCCTCGATCACCCACTGCGCGTACGGTTCGGCGGCCACCGCGGCCAGGTCGGTCACGCCGAGCGCCCGGCGGGCCGCGTCGATGGTCTCCGGGGTGCTGGCCGGCACGATGCGGTCCACCATGGTGCCGGGGCAGGTCACGTTGGCGACCACCCAGTCGACGAGCCCGGCGGGCACCCCCTCGGCCCGTTCGACCGCCTGGTCGACCAGGCCGCGCAGCCGCCGGCCGTTGGCCGGCAGGTTGTCGCAGCTCACCAGCGCCAGCGGCCCGGCGTCGGCGGCGGCGCGGGCGGCCAGCCCGCGCAGCAGCAGCCCCGGCACGGTCGTCGGGGCCTGCTGACCGGCGAGGTCCGCAGCGAGCGCGGCGTCCGGGGACAGGCGGCCGGTCACCGGATCGAGCTGGTACGCCTTCTCGGTGACGGTGAGCGTCACGACGCGCACCGCCGGGTCGGCCAGCAACGCCACCACGGCGTCCGGGTCGCTGGGAGCATGTCGTACGCCGCTGAGCGCGCCCACCACCCGGGTGGCGGTGCCGGCGGCGGACAGGGCGCTGACGCTGAACAGGTTGTCCTGGGCGGCGAGCGCCTCGACCACTGCGGTGCTGCGCGGGGCGACGGCCACGATGCCCCAGTCGCCGCCGGCCGCGCCGACCGCCGCCTCGGTGTAGACGGCCTGGTGCGCCCGGTGGAACGCGCCCAGGCCCAGGTGTACGACGCCCGTCGGTACGGTGCCCGGCCGGATGAGGGGACGGGACTCGACGGGCAGGTGGCGCAGCACCCCCAGGCCGAGGCGGGACGCGCCGACGGTCACCGCCATGCCGGACCGTCCGGGAAGCGGAACTCGGCGATCGACGACTGTTTCATGGTGGCGCTGTAGCCGGGCTGATCGGGCAGCAGATAGCGGCCGCCGCGGGTGCGGACCGGGTCGACGAAGTGCTCGTGCAGGTGGTCGACGTACTCGATCATCCGACCGTCCAGGGCGGTGCCCACCCGCAGGTAGTCGAAGATCGCCAGGTGCTGGACGTACTCGCAGAGACCGACACCGCCGGCGTGCGGGCAGACCGGCACCCCGAACTTCGCCGCCAGCAGCAGCTCGGCCAGCACCTCGTTGACGCCGCCGACCCGGCACGCGTCGATCTGCATCACGCCGATCGCCTCGGCCTGGAGCAGCTGCTTGAAGATCACCCGGTTGGCGGCGACCTCGCCGGTGGCGACCCGGCACCGGCCGCCGGTCAGCTCGTCGACGGCGCGCGCGATCCGGGCGTGCCCGAGGATGTCGTCGGCGTGGGTCGGCTCCTCGATCCAGTACGGGTCCACCTCCGCGAGGGCGGTCATCGCCGTGATCGCCTCGTCGACGTCCCACACCTGGTTGGCGTCCATCATCAGCAGTGCGTCCGGGCCGATCTCGGAGCGGATGATCCGGGCCCGGCGTATGTCGTCGGCCAGCGGGCCGCCCACCTTCATCTTCATCGCCCGCCACCCGTCGTCGTACGCCTGCCGCGTCAACGCCCGCACCTTGTCGTCGGGGTAGCCGAGCCAACCCACCGAGGTGGTGTACGACGGAAAGCCGTCGCGTTCGAGGGTGGCCAACCGGTCGGCCAGGCCGTCACGTCCCTTGTCAAGGATGGCGGCGGCGTCGTCGGGGGTGAGCGCGTCGGTGATGTGCTTGAAGTCGACGCTGGCGACCAGCTCGCCGGTCGGCAGTTCGGCGAGGAACCGCCACATCGGCTTGCCGGCGATCCTGGCCCGCAGGTCCCACACGGCGTTGACGAGCGCGCCGGTCGCCATGTGGATGACGCCCTTCTCCGGCCCCAGCCAGCGCAACTGCACGTCGGCGCTGAGCGAACGCCAGAACGCCACGGGCTCGGCCGCGATCTCCTCGACCGTCCGCCCCTTCACGTGGTGGGCCAGCGCCCGCACCGCCGCGCAGGTGATCTCGTTGCCCCGGCCGTTGGTGAAGGTGAACCCCGCGCCGACCGGCCCGGCGTCGGTGCCCAGCTCGACGTACGTCGCCGAGTAGTCACCCCGGTTGATCGCGTCGGACCCGTCGCCCCGAGCGGCGGTCGGGAACCGCACGTCGTGCACCTCGACGGACGTGATGGTGACACTCAATGGCCAACCCCTTCGAAGTTGAAGACCCGCTTGGGCAGCCGGTACGCCAGGTCGACGATCGTCTCGGCGGCCTCGTCCAGCGGCAGCCGGTGCTCGGCGACCAGCCGGGCCAGGAAACCGGCGTCGACCCGGCGGGCCACGTCGTGGCGTACCGGGATGGAGCAGAACGCCCGGGTGTCGTCGACGAACCCGGTGGTGTTGTAGAAGCCGGCGCTCTCGGTGACCGTCTCCCGGAACCGGCGCAGCACCTCGGGGGAGTCCAGGAACCACCAGGGTGCGCCGAGCAGCAGCGCGGCGTAGCCGCCCGCGAGGGGCGCCAGCTCGCGGGTGAAGGTGTCCTCGTCGAGCGTGTAGAGCACCACCCGCAGCCGAGGATCGTTGCCGTGGCGCTCCAGCAGCGGCGCGAGCGCGTGCACGTACTCGGTGGCCTGCGGAACGTCCCCGCCCACGTCGCGGCCGTGCCGCTCGTACAGCCAGCGGTTGTGGTTGCGCACCGCGCCGGGGTGCAGCTGCATGACCAGGCCGTCGTCGAGCGACATCCGGGCGAACTCCATCAGCATGTGCGCCCGGAACGCCTCCGCGTCGGCCGCGTCGGCCTCGCCGCGCAGGCCCCGGTCGTAGAGGCGGGCGGCCTCGGCCGGGGTCAGGTCCAGGGTGCGGGCGGTGGGGTGGCCGTGGTCCGACGAGGTCGCCCCGGCCGCGATGAACGCGGCTCGCCGGGCCCGCAGCGCGGCCAGATAACCGGTGTACGTGCCGGTGTCCTCGCCGGTCAACGCGCCGAGACGCGCCACGTTGGACGACCAGCCCTCGTACTCCATGTCCACCACGTCGTCCGGGCGGAACGTGGTGACCACCCGGCCGCCCGGCCCGCCCCACCCGTCGGCGGCGAGCTTGGCGTGCTGCGCGAGGTCGTCCAGCGGCGACTCGGTGGTCGCGAGCACCTCGATTCCGAACCGCTCGAACAGCGCCCGGGGCCGGAAGTCCGGCTCGGCGAGGCGGGCCGCGATCTCGTCGTAGACGGTGTCGGCGGTGGCCGTGCCGAGCGGGGTGTGCACCCCGAACACGGTGCGGAAGGTCTGCTCCAGCCAGAGCCGCGACGGGGTGCCCCGGAACAGGTGCCAGTGCGCGGCGAAGCGCCGCCAGATCGTCCGGCCGTCGGTCTCGGTCGGGCTGCCGTCGCGGGTCGGCACGCCCAGGTCCGACGGGGGGACGCCCTGGCTGAGCAGCATCCTCGTCAGGTAGTGGTCGGGCACGATGAGCAGCCGCGCCGGGTCGGGAAACGGCTGGTCCTGCGCGAGCAGGGCCGGGTCGACGTGCCCGTGCGGCGAGATGATCGGCTGCTGCGCCGCGAGGGCGTACAGCTCCCGGGCGATCGCGCGCTGCCCGGGCTCGGTGGGCAGGAGCAGGTCGGTGTGGTCGGACGTCGGCACGGGGCTGGGCTCCTCGTCGATGGTCAGCGGGGGGTGAGCAGATCGGCGACCCGCACCGGTTGCCCGGTCTCGAAGGACCGGTTGGCGGCCAGGCCGGTGAGCAGGGCCAGCGCGCCGTCGTCGGCCGTCGCGGCGCGGCCCAGCGGATCGGGCTGGCCGCCCAGGAGCACCGCGGTCATCCGGGCGTCCGCGCCGCCGTGCCCGTGGCGGGTACGACCCTCGACGGGGATCTGCCGGGGTGGTTCCCAGAACTGGCGCAGGGTGAGCGTCGCGCCGCCCCCTTCGGCCGGCGCCTCGACGCCGTGCAGCGCGGCGCCCTTGACCGCGCCCGCCGTGCCCCGGTCGACGAAGTCGTTCTCGGTCACCTCCAGTTCGAGGCGCCCCCGGCTGCCGTTGACCATCACCCGGTAACCCTCCCAGGGGGCGTACGCCGTGAGGTGGTAGGTCATCGTGGCGCCGGTGGAGTAGCGGGCGAGCACGGCCATGTCGTCCTCGATGCTCACGCCCGGGGCGAACACGTTGCGGTCGCGCTGGTAGCCGTCCTCGGCCTCGGCGTCGAGGTACAGCTCCCGCAGCCGGGGGTGGGCGTCCAGCCGCAACGCGAACGGGTCGTCGACCGCGGCGGGGGAGCCGTACGCCCGCTCGTAGTCGCGGGCGTAGCCGTGCCGGCGGCCGTCCTCACCGTAGAAGAACAGGCGGCCGGCGGCGTACACCTCGACCGGGGTGGCCCCCAGCCACCAGTTGATCAGGTCGAAGTGGTGGCTGGCCTTGTGCACCATCAGCCCGCCGGAGGTGGCCTTGTCGCGGTGCCAGCGGCGGAAGTAGTCGGCGCCGTGCCGCACGTCGAGCAGCCACTCGAAGTGCACCGAGCCGATCTCACCGACGGCGCCGTCGGCGAGCAGGCGCCGGACCTGCTCGTGCAGCGGGTTGTAGCGGTAGTTGAAGGCGACAGTCACCCGGCCGCCGGTCTCGGAAACCGCGTCCAGGATGCGCCGGCAGCGCGCGGCGTCGACGGTCATCGGCTTCTCGGTGACGACGTCCCGGCCGGCGCGCAGCGCGGCCACCACGTACTCGTCGTGGGTGACGTCCACACTGGTCACCAGCACGACGTCGACCCGCTCCTTGTCCAGCATGGCCCGGAACTCACCGGCCGGGTACGTCGGCACCGGACGGTGACCCAGCTCGGCGAGCCAGCGGTTGTGCGCGTCCATCCGGGCCTGGTTGACGTCGGCGAAGGCGACCAGCTCGGTGGTGTCGGCGTGGTCGAGCACCAGGGCACGGACGAACATCTCGGCCCGTGCGCCGGTGCCCACGACGGCGTGGCGGACGCGGCCGTCGGATCTCGGTGACATGCGATCGCCCCCAGGTGATCCCTGCAAAGGTTTGCAGTGAAGTAACCACGATCAATGCGATGGCGTCAACGGCGACGCCGCAATCGGCGATAAATGTCCGTGTATGCGGCGTTGTATGTCACCACGGGAAGCGTCGACGCAACAGAACCGCAACCATTGACCGTTGACACTGGCGCAACCGTTTGCATTAATTGGCGGCACCCACGTGACCGTCGCCACATCGGACGAAGGGCCCGCCGTGCCAGTCACCATCCGGGACGTCGCCCGCGCCTCCGGGGTGCACATCTCCACCGTGTCCCGCACCTTCTCGGCCCCGCACCTGGTCAACCCCGAGACCCGGGTCCGGGTGCTGGCCTGCGCCGAGGACCTGGGCTACCGGCCGAACCGCGCCGCCCGGGCCCTGATCACCGGGCGGACGCACAACATCGGCCTGATCATCGCGGACATCGCGAACCCGTTCTTCCCGCCGCTGATCAAGGCGGCGGAGAGCCAGGCCCGCCATCGCGACTACCACGTCTTCGTGGCCGACACCAACGAGGACCCGACCGCCGAGGAGGAGCTGGTCCACGCGCTCGCCAAGCAGGTCGACGGGGTGCTGCTGTGCAGTCCGCGGATGAGCAACAGCCTGATCGAGCAGCTCAGCCGGGAGGTGCCGCTGGTGGTGGTGAACCGCCAGGTCACCGGCCTGCCGTGCGTCCTGATGGACGTCGGGCAGGGCGCCCGGGCGGCGATCGAGCACCTGATCGGTCTCGGTCACCGCGGCATCGCGTTGCTCGGCGGCCCCCGCAGCTCGTGGACCAACCGGGAGATGCGCCGCGCCGCAACCACCGCCGCCCGCAGCGGCGGCGTGGAGCTGACCGTGCTCGGCCCCAACGCGCCCACCGAGACCGGCGGCCTCGCCGTCGCCGACCAGGTGCGGCGCAGCGGCGTGACGGCAGTGCTCGCCTACAACGACCTGATGGCGATCGGCCTCATCGAGGGGCTGGACGCGCTCGGGGTCCGGGTGCCGCAGGAGGTGAGTGTCGTCGGGGTCGACGACATCGCCCTGAGTCGGCTCACCCGCCCCAAATTGACGACGGTGGCCACACCCACCGGGGCCGCTGGCCGGACGGCCGTCGACATGCTGCTGCAACAGGACATCGAGTCACCGCGCGGCGCGCGGGGGCCCGGTGCCGGCACGGCGCTCGGCGTCCGTCGTACCACCGCACAGGTAATGCTCCAGACCGACCTGGTCATCCGCGACTCGACCGGCCCGGGCCCGCACGCCCGACCGGCACGTCCCCTGGCCGCGCCGCCTGGCCCGGACCCGCATTGCCCTGCGGGCCCGGGCGTCCCGACCGCGGCCACCGGTGACGCCGTCGCCTCCTAATGCCGAGGAGTGAGCGCACATGCACCCCGCAACGCCCCCCACCACCGACACGTCCGTCGGGCGCCATCACGGTACCCCGGTGCCCCGGCGGCGACTCCTGCGCGGCCTGCTCGCCGCGACCGTCGCCGCGCCGCTGATGTTCGGCGCCGCGGCCTGCGGCGACGATGACGGCGCCGCCGATCCGAACGCCCCGGTCAAGCTCTCGATCTTCTGGTGGGGCGGCGACGCCCGCGCCAAGCTGACCGAGGACGCCCTGGCCCTCTACACCAAGAAGCACCCGAACGTGACCTTCGAGAAGACCTGGCAGGCCAACCAGGGCTACTTCGACAAGCTCGCCACGCTCACCGCCGGCGGCAATCCGCCGGACCTGTTCCAGATCGACGACAACTACCTCGCCGAGTATGCGGCCCGCAGCACCACACTCGACCTGAAGAGCTACCAGGACTCCGGCAAGCTCGACGTCACCAAGTTCCCCAAGAGCCTGCTGGAGTACGGCGTGGTCGACGGCAAACTGGCCGGGGTGGCCGCTGGGGAGAACACCCAGGGCCTGGTCTACAACAAGACCCTGCTGACCAAGCACAACCTGCCCGAGCCCACCACCGGGATGACCTGGGAGCAGCACATCGCCTGGGCCGCCCAGGTGTCGGAGAAGACCGGTGTGCCCGGCACGCAGGACCCCAGCGCCGACTACAAGGCGTACTGGATCTGGCTGCGCCAGCAGGGCAAGGACCTCTACAAGGGCAACGAGCTGGGCTTCGCGGCCGAGGACGTGACCGCGTGGTTCGACCTGTGGAAGGGCGCCCGGGACCGCAAGGCCACCCCGAGCGCCGACGTCATCCACGAGGGCAACTCCAGTGACGTCACCAAGCAGCTGGTGGTCACCGGCAAGGCCGGCACCAGTTGGGTCTGGGCCAACCAGATGCCCGACCTGAAGAAGAACACCAAGGACGAGCTGGGGGTCGTCGCCTATCCCGGTGACCCCAGCGCGCAGTGGGCCCGGGCCTCCATGTACTGGTCGGTGTTCAAGGGCAGCAAGAACAAGGACGTCGCGGTCGACGTGATCGACTTCTTGAACAACGACCAGGAGGCGGTCAAGCTGCTCGGCACCGACCGCGGCCTGCCGTCCAACCTGGACCTGCGCCGGGTGGTCAGCGACGACACCACCGACCCGGCGATGAAGCAGTCCATCGCTGTCGAGACCGAGCTGGCGCAGAAGTTCGGCCAGTCCCCGCAGGTGCCGATCAAGGGACACAGCAAGGTCAAGTCCGAGCTGGTCAAGGCTGCCGAGAACGTGCAGTACGGCCGGGCCACCTCCGCGCAGGCCGCCGCCCAGTTCGTCGAGGCGTGCAAGTCCGCCATCGCCTGACCGCCGCACGAGGCGAGGAGAGGAGCTGTTCGTGGCGTTGACCACGGCGCCCGACCCGACCCGACGCGGCCCCGGATCCGACCGGGCCCACGCCTCGCGGCGTGGGCCCGGCAGCATCCGGCACAGCGAAGGTCTGGCGGGGTACGTCTTCCTGTCGCCGTGGCTCATCGGCCTGATGGGTGTCACGGCGGTTCCCATGCTGCTGTCGCTCTACCTGAGCTTCACCAACTACGACATCCTCACCCCGTTCTCCGAGGTGGAGTGGGTGGGGTTCGCCAACTACGAGCGGATGTTCACCGCCGACCCGTCGTACTGGCACGCGGTGCGGGTCACCCTGACGTTCGCGCTGGTCGCGGTGCCGCTGAAGCTGGCCGCGGCGCTCGGCGTGGCGTTGCTGCTCAACCGTGCCTGGCGCGGCGTCGGCCTGTTCCGCGGGCTGTTCTACCTGCCGTCGCTGCTCGGCGGCAGCGTCGCGCTGGCCATCGTCTGGGTCAACATGTTCAACCGCGACGGCGCGTTCAACTCGCTGCTGAGCCTCGTCGGCATCACCGGCAGACCGTGGGTCAACGACCCCGACTGGGCCCTTCAGACGCTGATGGTGCTCGCCATCTGGCAGTTCGGCGCACCGATGGTGATCTTCCTGGCCGGGCTCAAGCAGGTGCCCACCGAGCTGTACGAGGCCGCCTCGGTCGACGGCGCCGGCAGGTTCCGCCAGTTCCGCAACGTCACGCTGCCGATGCTCTCCCCGGTCATCTTCTTCAACCTGGTGCTGGAGACGATCAACGGCTTTCAGGGCTTCACCGCCGCGTTCGTGCTCAGCAACGGCACCGGCGGCCCGGTCGACTCCACCCTCATGTACACGCTGAACCTCTACATCACCGGCTTCACCGACCTCAACATGGGCTACGCCTCGGCGATGGCCTGGGTGTTCCTGCTCGCCATCGCGGTCATCACCGCGATCTTCTTCAGCACCGGACGGTTCTGGGTGCACTACTCCGACGGGGAGGACCGGTGATGGTGGCGGTGAATCCGGCGGCCGACGTACCGACGCCTACCGCGCCGCCGACAGTCCGCCGGCGGCCCGGCGGCCGGTCCCTGCTGCGGCTGCTGATCCTGGTGGTGATCGTCGCCGCGGTGCTCTACCCGCTGATCTGGATGGTCGGCACATCGGTGAAGTCCCAGGAGGAGATCGTCAACAACATCGGGCTGCTGCCCGAGCGCTTCACCCCGGGCAACTACACCGCCGGGTGGTCCAACTTCGACGTCAGCTTCGGCCGGTTCTTCCTCAACAGCGCGATGGTCAGCCTGCTCACCGTCGTCGGCAACGGGCTGTCCTGCCTGCTCGCCGCGTACGCCTTCGCCCGGCTGCGGTTCCGACTGCGTGGCATGTGGTTCGCCGTCATGATCGGCACGCTGCTGCTGCCCCAGCACGTGCTGATCGTGCCGCAGTACATCCTGTTCCGGACGCTCGGGCTGGTCGGCGGCGACTGGCCGTACCTGCCGCTGCTCATCCCGCAGTTCCTGGCCACCGAGGCGTTCTTCGTCTTCCTCATGGTGCAGTTCATGCGCGGCGTCCCGCGCGAGCTGGACGAGGCGGCCCGGATCGACGGCGCCGGTCCGTACGGCATCTTCCGGCACATCATCCTGCCGCTGAGCCGTCCCGCGCTGGTCACGACCGCGATCTTCTCGTTCATCTGGACCTGGAACGACTTCTTCCGCCAGCTGGTCTTCCTGTCCCAGCTCCAGGACTACACCGTGCCGGTAGCGCTGACCCTGTTCATCGACTCGACCAGCCAGAGCGCGGTCGGGCCGATGTTCGCCATGTCGGTGCTGTCGCTGCTGCCGGTCTTCCTGTTCTTCGTCGCCTTCCAGCGGATGCTCGTCGAGGGGATCAACACCAGTGGCATCAAGGGCTGAACCGGTCGACGCCGTCGGGCGGCGGGACTGGCGCGACGTCGCCCGCGACGCCGCCGACCTCGCGCTGCTCGGCATCCTGCTGACCCTGGCGGCGGCGCCGGTGCTCACCGCCGCCGCGGCCGTCGGCACGGCCAGCGCGGCCGTGCACGACCTGACGCGTACCGGCAGCTGGCCGTCGGCGCGGACCACCGCGCGCCGGTTCGGCCGCGCGGTGCTGCCCGGCGTGCCGGTCGGTCTGCTCGCGCTCACCGTGGCCGGGCTGCTCGCCGCCGACCTGGCGGCGCTGGCCGCCGGCCGGGTGCCGGGCGGCCCGCCGACGCTGGCGGTGACCGCGCTGATCGCGGCCGGTCTGGCCGGGTACGCCGGGCTGGTCGTCGTCGAGGTGGGCGGCGACGGGGGCGGGCGGTGGCGGGTCGCGGCCCGCCGGGCCGCCCGCGCCTGCCTCGACGCGCCGATCCGCTGGGCCGCCCTCACCGGGGTGACCGCGCTGGCCGGGCTGCTCGCCGTCCTCGTCACGCCGGTCGCGGTGCCGATCCTCGCCGGCTACACCGTGGCCGCCCTGCACGCCGTCGCCGGCCGCCGACCGGCCCCCGCCGGTGTCGACGGCGCCCGGCCGGCCCCCGCCGGTGCCGCCAGCGCCCGGTCGGTCGGCGGCCGGGACTGCGGCCGTCGGGCCCTCGTCGGTGCCGTCGGGCCCCGGCCGGTCTCCGCGCCGCCGGAGCTGCCGTGAGCGCCGACCCCGCCGCCGGCGGCGGCGCGGCGGCCCGCACCGGCACCGACCCCGCCGAGGAGCCGGCGCGGCTGCTGGTGGGCGGGACGGAGGTGGCCCGGTACGTGGTGGACCCGGCGCTGGACGCGCGGCACGGACCCCGGCCGTACCTGCACCCGGTACGCACCCTCGGCGGCACTGTGGTGACCGACGCGCTCCCCGCCGACCACGTGTGGCACCTCGGCGCGTCCCTCGCCGTGCAGGACGTCAACGGCACCAACCTCTGGGGCGGGCGCACGTACGTGCGCGACGTCGGCTACACGTGGCGCGAGGACCACGGGCGGATCGCGCACACCGGCTGGTCGCAGCGGTCCGCGGACCGGCTGGCCCACCGGCTGCAATGGCGCGACCCGGGCGGGGCGGTGCTGCTCGACGAGCGCCGCCACCTCGCCGCCGTCGGCCTGACCGGCACGGGGCCGGCGGGGGAGCTGCCGGCCTGGCGGCTGGAGGTGGACTACACGCTCAGTGCCCCTGCTGGGCAGGACGTGCGGCTGGGCAGCCCGGCCACCAACGGTCGCCCCGGCGGGGCCGGGTACGGCGGGTTCTTCTGGCGGGCGGTCTCGGCCGAGCCCGCCAGAGTGTTCAGCGCCGGCGCGACGGGGGAGGAGGCCGTCAACGGTTCCGCCGAGCCGTGGGTCGCCCTCGTCGGCGTCGGGGCGGGCGGTGGGGCGTACACCCTCGTCTTCGACGGTCTCGGCGACGGCGACCGATGGTTCGTGCGGACCGCGATGTATCCGGGGGTGGGGGTGGCCTTCGCGTTCGAGCGACAGGTGACCATCGCGGCCGGCGCGACACGGCGCGGCCGACACCGGGTCGTCGTCGCCGACGGTGCCCTGGACGTCGCCACCGCCGGTGCCCTGGTCCGATCGGCCGGGGGTCACCGCGTTCGGTAGGCAGCCGCGTGGTCAGGACCGGCCGGCCAGCTCGGCGACCGCCACCTGGTACGCGGCCTGCGTGTGGTACGGCCAGTGCCGCTCGATCGGGGGCGGCACGGTGTCCGCCGGGTCGATGGTCAGGCTTCGGGGATCGCGGAGCCGGATGTCGACGTCGCCCGCCGCCGGGTCGACGCGCACCGGTGGTGCGTCGTCGAAGATCGGCCCACCGATGGGATCGGTGTCCCGCCACAGGTTGCGCCACCGCCACCCGATCCGCTCACCCAGGTCGACGAGCGTCGGCGGTCCCAGGTACGCGGGATAGAGCCGGGCGTACGTGCGCCCCAGCGGCGATCCGTAGGTCAGCAACGAGACCCTGGCCAGCACGGCGGGCGGTAGCTGCAGGATCGTGGCGGCGGCGAGCACCGAGCCGTGGCTGTGCCCCGAGAGGACCACCGGGCCGGCCCGGGCCAGCCCGGTGACCCGTTTCGCCAGCTCCGGGACGGCGCGGGCGGCGTAGCAGGGCGGCGCGAAGGGGTGCACCGTACGCGGCCAGAAGGTGCCGAGGTCCCACAGCACCGCCACCAGCCGCCGGGTCTGGGACGACCGGTACGCGCGAAAACCGAGGATCAGGAGGCAGATCACCAGCAGGCTGATCACCCAGACACCGGCATCGGTCAGATACGCCACGACGAGCCCCGCCGCACCGCCCTCTGCACCGACGTGGGCGGCGAGCTGGGTGGGACCGATCCCGATCACGTCGAGGGCGACGGTGGCCAGGCCGAGTGTCGCGATCACCAGAAACGCGAGCAGCACCGGTCCCAGCTCCTCGGTGATCTGGGACCGGGCGATGGTCTCCCGGACCAGCCGCAGCCGATGGGCGTCCTCGGGCGACGCGTCCGGGTAGTCCCGTTCGATGATGCTCGCGGCCAACCCGTGCCGCCGCCGACGGCTCAGCAGGAGGGTGGCCGAGGCGGCCGCCGCCCCGATCAGCAGCGCCGCGAGCCCGGCGAGCGCCGCCCACCAGTAGGCGACCGGCGGCTCCAGCGGGCCGACGACCGGCGCGTTGGGTCGCAGCGGGTCGGGGATGTCACCGTGGTCGAGGATGTCGGCGGTCCGGTAGACCAGGCTGGCGGTGAAGGCCGCGCCGATGCTCACCGCCGCCGCTGCCAGGATCGGGGTGCCGAGCCCGCGGAGGAAGGCGCGGTGGCGGCCGCCGCGTTGGCGGGCGTACGTGACGGCCGTCAGGACGATGAGCAGGACACCCTGCACCGCGACCACCCCGGCGGCGGCGCCCTCGTAGCCGGGCAGTTTGCCGGAACCGGACGGCCGCGCGCCGGCGAGCACGGCCGTACCGAGGCACAGCGCGGTCACCGCCACGACGATCGCCCACAGCGGCCGCAGCAGGCGCCGGCTCTGTGCCGTGCTCGTGGGCACGGGCCGGCCGAGCAGGACGACGCAGAGCACGAGCAGCCCGACGGCGGCGACGAACTGCACGACGTGCCCGGGTGCGCCGGGGCCGCCTGGCGAGATGCCCGCGAGCAGGCTGACGTCCAGGGTGCCGACGCCGAGCGCGATGTGGATCTGACGCAGCCATCCGATCGTCCGCTCGTCGTTCCAGAAACCGGCGTCGTCGAGGTCGTCGGTCCCGCTGGTGGGGTGCTGGGCGGACGACGGGCCGAATCCCTCGAACGCCCGCGTGGACCGGGTGCCGATCGCCCAGACGACCTGCAGCGCGATCAGTGGGACGACCGACAGCAGGGCCAGCCGCGGGCCGGACGGCAGCGCGTAGAGCCAGGCCAGGTAGGGACGGCCGGCGCGGCAACCGGGGTACGGGACGCACTGCCAGCCGACCAGATCCAGGGTGACGCCGACGATCGCCAACACGAAGGTGGCGGTGAGGGTGCCGGCGAGCAGGCGGCACAGTATGCCGAGCAGTCCCCACCGGTCCCGGCCGGGCGGCCGCATCCAGATCGCCAGGTTGCTCAGCATGAACGGCAGCAACAGCAGCATCGAGGCCGTCCGGACGGCGGCGCCGGCGGTCAGGGACCCCCAGCGGTACGCCTCGACGGCAACCCCGGCGGCGGCGCCCCCGGCGGCGCCGCTGCCGCTGCGTGGTCGGAAGAAGCCCGCGTGCCGGTCCCCTGCGACGCGGACCACCATCGGGTGGTCGAGGATCCGTTCCGCGCTCACCCCGGAGATGCCGTGCACGCGCAGCTCCACCGCGTCGCGCGCCGGCGTCGGATCCACGCCGTCAGGGTCACAGACAATTCACCGGCGCGCTGGCGATACCGCGAACGTCAGCGGGTGGGCAGGGCGGCGGTCACCCGCACGGACTTGACGATGGCGGGGATGGAGCCGATCAGCAGGACCAGACCCCAGACGATGGCCACGATGGCGAAGATCAGCGCCCCCACGTCGTCGAGGATGCTCACCACGATGACCGGGACGAGCCGGTGCAGGAACTCCAGCACGACGGTGCAGAGCAGTGTGGTGAGCGCCAGCAGCACGAGGCCCTTGTTCTGGGCGAAGCGTGGCTGGGCGAGCAGCAGCAGCACCGCCCAGACCAGCTTCAGCAGCAGCGCCAGGCCCAGCAGCAGGCTCGCGTCGCCGACCGGGAAGAAGCCCCACAGCGCCAGGTACGCCAGGGTGCCGAACGGCACGGCCAGGAACAGCGACACCATGATGGTCAGCTCCACGAAGGCGATGATCAGCAGCACGAGCGAGCCCAGGATGAGCAGGATCGAGAAGATCAGCGTCGCCACACCCTGGATGCGGCCCTGCACCCGTTCGGGCACGACCAGGCTCAGGCAGAACAGGCCGGTGGTCCACAGCGCCACCACGTCGATCAGCGCCAGGTAGCTCGTACCCCGCCCGGAGGGCTCGCTGATCCCGCCGGCGTCCACCTCCACGCCGAGGTCCGCCGCGCCGGCCAGCAGCGCGCCGGTGGCGTCCCCACCCCCGGTGAGCAGTGACGAGCCGACCTCGACGAGGACCACAAGCGTGACCGCGACAAGCGCGAGCAGCAGGAAGGGCTTGCGCAGGTCACCCATGTCGAGCCTCCTCGCGGTCGTGCGGGGCGGCCGGCGCGGGATCGGGCCCGGCCGGTGGGCGGGTCAGTCGGCGGCGACGGTGACCGTGCATCCGACACCTCCCGGGCAGCTCAGCAGCACGGTGACCGCACGGTCGACGGCGATCCGGGCGACCGCGTCGCCGCCGTCGTCCGGCTCGACCTCGGAGCGCACGGTGAGGTCGGCGTCGCCGGGCGCCGGAGCGCGCACCACGAACGGGCGACCGCTGCGCAGCACCAGCGTCCGCAGCTCGCCCGGGTCGGCGACGCGCACCGCGCAGCCGCCGACGAAGCTGAGCACGTCGCCGGTGCGGTCGCAGTCGGCCTGCACTGTCGCCGGGTCGACGCCCGTGCTCGCGCCGGCGAGGCGGCCCAGCCGCTCGACGACCCCCGGCGGGTCGTCCGCGCGGCCCTGCTCGCCGCCCAAGGCGCCGACGGCGAGGACGAAGAACGCCACCAGCAGCGCCGCCACGGTCACCAGCAGCACCTTCTGCCGACCGCTCATCGCTGCGCGACCGCCCCGGTCACCTCGGTGAACCGGATCTGGTCCACGCCCGCGAAGTACCTGTCGAAGCCCTGCGTCTTGCCCACCGCCACCAGCGTGAGCGTGTGCCGACCCGGCCCGAGCCGGACGGTGCCCACGTCGGTGAAGTCCTGCAGGACGACCTTCGGCGTGAAGCCGAAGAAGGTGCCGCCGAGCTGCGCGCCGTCGACCTGCCAGATCGTGTTGGCGTAGTCGAACGAGGTGGTGCGCGTGGTGGAGAACCGCCAGAGGGCGTCGGCCGGCAGCTCGACGGTGACGTTCACCCGGTCACCGGGCGCCAGGCCGGTGAAGAACAGCTGCTTGTCGCCCGACCAGGTCACGTCGCAGCAGTTCGGCTGCGCCCCGACCGCCGCGGCCGTCTTCGCCGGGGAGTCGATCCGAGCGCCGTCGACCAGACTCTCGGCCTCCACCGTCACGACCCGTGGCGTGCCCGGCGCGGGTGTGCCGTCGGGTCGGGTCAGCAGGTAGCCGACCACGCCGGCGACCACGAGGACCAGCGCCGCAGCGGCGGCGATCCACGGCCACGGCGTCCGCTTCGGCGCGGCGACCGCCCGGACCTCGTACGTCACCCGGCCGCTGGAGCGCGAGCTCTCCTCCGGCGCGGTGTTCGCCGAGTACGCGAACCCGGTCATGTCGTAGCGGCGCGGCGCGGTGCCCGCCGGTACGGCGAGTCGGACCAGGAAGGACACCGAGCCCTGCCCGGGGACCACCCGCTGCGGCTCGGTGACCGTGAACCAGGCCCGCTGGCTGCCCTCGCCGGGTGCCACGTCGAAGACGACGGTGTCCGGCGCCAGGCCCGGGTTGGAGACGGTGAAGGTCAACTCGCCGTGGTTGGCGGCATCCAGGGTGAACTGCGACGCGGCGGCGACGACGGCCCATTCGGTGGTCATGACGGCTCCTCTGCGGACGGTGCCGCGCTCGGCGGGGTCGGTGGCGACGAAGCGGCGACGACGATCTCGGCGGTGGTCGACGCGGGCTTCTCCGCCTCGACGATTCGGGTGATCACGGCGAGTTGACCGGCGGCGGCCGCCGGCACCCGCACCACGATGTGAAAGGGCCGCTCGTCGGGTTCGTCGATGACGAATCCCGGCAACCCGGTGGCCAGCTCCAGGGCTCGGCGCATCCCGTACGGGGTGCCGCGCCACCGGGCCAGCAACGCGCCGTTGGCCACCAGGTCGCGCAGCCGGCCCACCGGCAGCGGCAGTGGGGCGTCCGGTCGGGGCGAGGCCACCACGTGGTCCATCGCCACCCAACGGGTCAACCGCACGACCAGGTGGTCGGGCGCCCGGTACGGGTCGAACAGGGCGTCCACCTCGGCGAGGATCGCCTCGTCCGGGGCGTGCAGCCCCTCCATGACGTCCAGCAGCGCCCAGAGCACGCTGCCCGGCACGCACGCCCGCTGGTAGGCGGCGGGCAGCAGCCGCTCAATCGCCGAGCGTCGCATCCTGGCGCACCACCTCGATGTCGTGCTCGCCGGAGCAGAGCAGCCACGTGTCCGGGACGGTCACCACGTCGGCGGTGGCCTGGTTGGCGCTGGCGGTCCAGTTGACGGCGTCGGCACTGCGGTACACGCCGCGTTCACCGCAGGCCAGGACCAGTCGGTCGTCCGCCGTGGGACCGTTCGCGCCGAGGGTCGCCGGGCCGCTCACGGCGACGGCGTCCACCGGCACGAACCGGGTCCGGTCGCGCAGCGGCAGCCCGCAGTTGACCGACACCGACTGCCACTGCGGCTGGGCCGCGAGGGTGTCCAGCCGCAGCACCCCACCGCTCTGCGTGGCGGCGAGGACCTGCGATCCGGCGAACGCCAGGTCCCGGCAGGTCCCGCCGATCCAGCCGCTCTGCACGGTCTGCCACTGCACGTCGGACTCGAACAGCCGGGTGCGGTGGCAGCCCTGGCCGGGCTTCTTCGGGTCCGGCTCGCCGGCGCCGCTCCACAGCAGGGTGGCCGGGCCGTCGTACTGCACCGCGAGGACCCGGTTGTCCACGTTGGAGAGGCCGACGTGCGCGAAGCTGCCCGGGCGGCCACCGGCGGTGGACAGGTACACCCCGAAGCCGGCCTGCGCGGCGACCGCCACACCGGGGGCGCCCCGCTCGGAGACGAACGCGCGTACGGCGTAGAAGCCCCGGTCGGCGTCGGACGGATCGACGAGGATCTGCAGCGGCACCGCGCCGGGCAGCAGCGACACCTCGTACAGGCCGGTGTCGGTCGCCACCAGCAGCGCGCCGGCGCCGTCGCGGTCCAGCCACGCCACGTCGGAGATGCGCGAGTCCAGGTCGGTCAGCAGCGACCACGTCTCACCCAGGTCGGTGCTCAGGTGCACCCGGGAGCCGCCCGAGGCGCGCAGCGTCACCACGGCCACCGATCCGGGCCGCGCGACGATGCCCGGTCGCACCGGCGCGGGAGCGGGCGCCACCCGCAGCACCGTCTCGTCGTCGAACCGGCCGGCCGGCTCCCAGCCGGCGCCGGAGTTGCTGGAGCGGAACAGCACCGGGCCGCGTCCGGCGTACCAGGTGCGCGGCTGGTACGCATCGACGGCGAGCGCGCGCACGTCGGCGTCGGGGGCCTCGTCGACGACGAACCGCACCGACTCGACGTAGCGCACGCCCGGCTCGGCGTGCTCCAGCAACCGGTACACGTTGGACGCGCGCAGCGGCTCACCGAACGGCCAGCCGGTCGGGTTGAGCGCGGTGGGCAGCGGGCTGAGCGTCTGGTGCAGCCGGTCGTGGATGCGTCGCCGGACCGCGTCCACGTCCTCCTCCCGGCGCACCACCACCCGGGCCCGCACCGACACCGCCTTGAACCGGGCCCAGGTGGCCCGCGAGCGGGTGCCGACCATCCGGCGCTGTTCCAGGTCCGTCTCGACGCGGTGGCGGGCCTCGGGCACCTCGTGCTCGCGCAGCACCGCCACCGGCAGTCGGCCGCCCGGGCGAGCCGTCGGCGGCACGTACGGCACCAGCACCACCTCGACCTCACCGGGTCGGGCGAAGCTGTAGACGGCCGAGCGGGTGAATGCGCGGGCCCGCGCCACCGCGCCGGAGCTGGTGGCCAGCACCTCGAAGTCGCGGGCGGTGACGGCGCGCTGCTGGGCGAAGAACTCGTACGGGCCGCGCAGCAGCACCGATTCCAGCGCCTCCATGTCCCGGCCGCCGGCCGCGGGCGCGGGGTTGTCGACCCGTACCCCGGGCAGTGGATCGCGCAGGCTGGTGAGGGTGCCGGCCGCCACGTTGCCGGTGGGACCGCCGCCGGAGCGGTACCAGAGCCGGACCTGTCGCCCGGCCGGGGGCACCGCCGCCACCGTCACCACACCGCCCGCCCCGGCGGCGTCGTCCGCGCCAGCGGGCGGCCGCAGGTCGAGGGCCGGAGCGAAGGTGAGGGTCCCCGAGCAGCGGTCGACGAGGTACGACTTGGCCTGCGGGCCGAGCCCGGCGAAGCTGTCCACCGGCTGCCAGATCTCGAACGTGCGGCCGTCGTGCTCGCGGGCTGCCACCCCCAGCTCCACCGAGCCGGCCGGCACCTCCACCCCGAGCAGCAGGTCCAGCGGCTCGCCGGTGTGGGCCAGGGGAGCGTGCGCCGCCCGGAGCACCTGGCCCGGCTGGCCGGTGCCGACACCCAGCAGCTCCGCCTCGACGGGCTCGCAGTGGTGCATCCGGACCGTCACCGACGTCTCCCCGGCGGCCAGCACTGCCGGTTCGGTGGTGACGAACAGGACCGGTCGGGGATCGGCGCCGCGCGCCGCCGCGACCCGCAGGCCGGCCGGGATCCGCACCGCGCCCCGGTCGGTGCCGGCGCGGGTGAACACGACGTCCGCCCAGGCCGCGGTGGGCGCGTGCCGCGCCACCCCGAGCAGGTTCAGAAACGAGACGTACGCCTTCTCCGGCAACTGGTTCAGCCGGTAGATCATCACCTCGGTGAGGTGTGCGAACGCCTCCACCAGTGCCATGCCCGGGTCGTGCGCCGACAGGTCGGTCCAGGCGGGGCAGGATTGTCGGATCTGCTCGCGGGCCTCGGTGACGAGGTCGAGGAACCCACGGTCGTCCAGGTGCGGCACGGGCAGGGTCATGACTGTTCTCCCGGTTCGTCGTCGGCGGGGAGCAGATCCACGGAGAACACCAGCTGCCCGGGCGTCAGGCTGGCCCGCACCCGGTAGTCCAGCCGGATCACCAGCCGCCACGCGTCGTCCGGGTCCGGTCCGGCGTCCACATCGATCACCTCGACCCGGGGCTCCCAGCGGGCGATGGCCTGCCGGACGTAGTGGATGGCCAGCCCGGCCGTCGTGTCGTCGTTGGGCGCGAAGACCAGCCGGTGCAGCCGGGAGCCGTACCCGGGTCGCATCAGCCGTTCGCCAGGCGTCGTGGACAACAACAGAAACAGCGCCTGGCGTACGCTCTCGTCGCCCTCGGTCATGGCCAGGCCGCCGGCAGCGGTGAGCGCCAGCCCGCCGCCCCGACCGGCGTCGAAGCCCGCGCCGACGAAACGGAACGCCCTCATCGGTCCGCCCCCAGGAACCGCTGCCGGGGATCGCGGACGGTGTGGTGGACCATCCCCGGTGGTGTGCCGTCGGTGAACCCCTCGAGGTGTGACAGCACCACCCGGTGGCCGTCGACGCGCAGCCAGTCGCTGTAGCCGACCCGGACGGTCAACGTGTTCGTGCACGGCTTGACGGTCGGGCCGTAGTTCGGACAGGCCTTGATGGTGCGGCCCTGCGGGTCGTCGTCCACCAGCACCGGCACGGCCGTGACGGTCACCCAGAGCTGCGAGGGCTGGTTCTCGACCCGGCCGTCGTGGTCGCAGGTGATCACCGAGTCGCGGTGGATCCAGCGCATCAGCCGCCTCCTTCGTGATGGGCGCGGGCGAGCGAACGGGCCTGCTGCGCCGCGGTGCTCGCGTCCTCGGGCGCGTCGGCGTGCAGGAAGTCCACGCTGCGGGCGCGGATCACCATGGCCCGGCCCGGCGCGGAGATCACCAGGTCGCTCGCCGCGTGCAGGGTGGCCAGGTCGGGGGTGAGCTCCAGCCAACTGCCGCCCTCGGTGGCGAGGCGCAGGCTGCGCTGGACGTCGTCGACGACTATCGACTGCCCGCCGGCGGTGCGCAGCGACCAGCGGCGGGACCTCCCGTCGTCGACACCCGCGTCGTACGGCTCGACGGCGCCGAACAGCGAGCCGAGCACGATGCCCGAGGCGGGCTCGCCGCCGGGCAGCACCACGAGCACTGTGTCGTCTGGATCGGGGAGCGCCACCAGGCCCTTGCCGCGGCCGGCACCGGGACAGAGCACACCGAGCCAGCCGGCGTCCAGATCCCCGTACGCCGGCAGGGTGAGCCGCACCCGACCCAACCCGTCGGGGTCGGTCACGTCGGTGACGGTGCCCAGGGTGACCACCGCCGGGCCCGCCGCCGTGGGGGCGGGAGCCGGTGGCACTGTGGAGAACCGGGTCAGGTGCCCGTCGCCGTCCACGGTGTGCACCACCTCGGTCAGCACGTACGCCCCCGCGAGGGGGTCGGGCACACCGGTTAAATCGATCCGCCGGCCGGGCCGCAGCGCCGGATCACCCTCGGCCAGCCCTTCGGCGGTGGCCAGCGCGGCGGCGCGCAGGTCCAGTCGTGCCTGGGCCAGGGCCGCCAACTCGTCGTCGCTGCGTCCGGGCTGGTCGACGGCGGTGCGTACCCCGTCCGCCCCGACGTCGGCCGGGTCCGGCCGGTCGCCGGCCGGTCGACCGCAGCGCGCCTCGTCGGCCTGCTGGCTGATCGGCTCGGCCCGCTGCGGATGCCAACCCAGCGCGGCGCTGGCACCGCTGGCCTGGTCCGCGTTGGTGGACAGCCGCAGGGTGTGCACACCCGCGCCCAGGGCCAACGCGACGGGCTCCCCGTAGCCGGCGAGGGTGATCAGCCGGACGTCGTCGCCGTCGGCGGCCAGGTGCAGCCCGGCCCGGCCGGTGACCTCCCGGAGCAGCTCCAGGTCGCTGTGCCGGTGCTGGAGCAGCCGTTCCAGTCGCGGTCCGTCGCTGTCCGCCGTCACGGTCAGGCCCACCGCGCCGCACAGCTCACGGGCCAACTCGGCCGCCGTCACCGAGGTGAAGACCCGCAGGTCCTGGCGCTTGCGCAGGCGGTGCAGCGCGTCGTACGCCCGCAGGCGCAGCACTGCCGCGCCGTCGGCGGCGTACTCGACCTCCACGGCGGTGACCTCGCCGGTGAACAGCGCGTCGGGGTGGTCGGCGAGCCGTACGTCGAGGGTCGTGCCGGGCCGCGCCGCCGGGTCGAGAGCGCCGACCCCTGCGGCGGTGGCGAGCACCAGCTCGGCCTGGGTCGGCTGGTCGAGCCGGGCGGCCACCCGCAGCGAGCGGATCCGCTGGCGGGCCGTGGGGTCCAGTTCCACGCCGTCCAGCAGAACTGTCAGCGCGCGGGGCGCGACGCTGGTCATGGCGTACTCCCCGGGCCGGTGCCGGGCGGCGTGCCGTCCGGGTTGGTGCTGGCGGTCGCCGTGCCGGTCGGCGTGGCCCAGCTCGCGGTGGCGATCGAGGCGCCCACGTACGACGCGCCGGCGCCCACCGCGCCGGCCACCGCTCGCGCCATCGAGGCCAGCGTCGACTCCGATCCGCCACTGCCCGGCGCGCTGCTGGGGACCGCGAGCGTCGTGCCGGCGGGCACCTGGAGGGGGTCGGTGATCCGGTTGTGCTCGGCCAGCAACCGCCACCGCAGCGGCGACCCGAGCGCGTCGTTGGCCAGCAGGTCGAAGCGCACCCCGGAGTTGCCCGGCTCGGCGGCGCCGTCACCGGCGGCGACTACGGCGCTGCCCGGGGAGGCGGTCGGGGTGCTCACCGCGGCCAGCTCCTCGGCGAATCCCGCCTGTGCCTGGTCGGCGGTTTCGGCGGCCCGGACCAGCTTCAGCCGCAGCCACGAGCGCCGGGGCGAGCCCGTACCGGTGAACGCGTCGAACCGTTCGGCCACCGCGATGATCACGCCGGGCACGTTCCAGGTCTTGCCCCAGACCAGCCGGACCAGCGGCGGGCGCAGCCACCCGTGCTCGGCGGTGGAGTTCTCGGCGAGCATCCACAGCGGCCGGGTGAGCACGCGGACGTCGGTGGGGCGGACCTGGGCCTGGACGAAGTCGACGTCGAACAGCAGGTCGAGCACCAGCTCCGTACGGCCGCCGCCGGTGAAGACCAGCGGGTCGTCGGCCAGTCCGGCCCCGGTGAGCTGCCCGCCGCCCGCGCCCCGATGGCGTACCCCGGCGAGCCGGGTCACCTGCACGGTCTCCGGGTTGAGCAGGCAGTCCACCCGCTCCCCGGAGGAGTCGATGAGGAAGGCGACACGTTCCATCAGCCGCCCGCCTGTTCCCGATCCAGGCGGTCCACGTGGCGGGCGTCGAGCGCCGCCGGGGGGACCGTCCACAGCGGAGTGTCGTCCGGTAGCTCCGGCCACGGGTCGACGGCCGTGGACGCCGGGCCGACCGGCAGTTGCGCGGCACTCGGCTCGCGCTGATCGCGGTGGCCGCGGTCGTCGTGCCGGTGGTCGGGCTCGCCGCGCTGCGTGGCCCGTACGCCGCCCAGCGGTGCGCGTTCGTCCGGGAGGGCGGGCCACAACCCGCTGCCCGCGCCGCCCGCCGTCACCCCGTCAACGGCGGTGGGCGCGGTGGTGATCCGTGGTGGGAAGGTGCCCCTGGAGGGGCCGAGGTCCGTCGCGATCCCGGGCGGGGAGCCGCGCCGGGTGGGCGGGGCGGCGGGCACGCCTGCCCGGGTCGGGTCGGGTGCGTCGGTGGTCGTGGTGTCCCGTCCTAGCGGTCCTACCGGTGCGGCGGGCGTGGCCGTTGTGGCCGCGCCCGGCCAGGATGGCTGACGCGCGGGCCACGCCTCCAGGATCCGGCCGGACAGGCGCCGGTTCGCCGGTGGGGACGCCGTCGGCGCGTCGTGCCCGCCCGGCAGGTGGGTGGCGTCGGAACCGCCACTCGTGCCGGCGCGGCCGATCCCCGAGCCGCCGGGTCGAGCGCCCGGCCCGGAGACGTCGGGCACTCGACCCGACCTACCGGCCCGGCCCGGTTGCCGCGATCCGTCCGGCCCCACCGCACCCGCCCGGCCGCGGGCACCCGTCCCGCCGGGGCCATCTGTCCGGCCGAGGCCGGCGGCCCTGCTGAGGCCGTGGCCCTCGGGTGCGCCGGGACCGCCCACCGTCCTCGGGTCGTCCGTCGCCCCGCGGTCGTCCGCCGTATCGGCTGCCCGGCTGCCGGCAGCGTCGTCGGGCTGGGCGGCCGGGCCGCGAACGCGGCGACCGGTCCGCCCGGCGACGCGCCGGTACGTCTTCCCGGCAGTGCCGGATCCTTCGTCGATCCCGTGAGCCGGAGTGGACGGAGGCAGGCCACCGTCTCGCCTGTCGTCGCCGCCCGGCGTCCGCTCGACGCCGGTGGGGGTCGCGTCGAGGTCCAGTTCGCGCAGCAGGCCGGGGGCGTGTGCCGCGACCAGGTTCAGCCAGTGCGCGGGCGGCTCCCCGAGACGGCGCGGCACCTCCGCCGGAGGCGCCGCAGGTGCGCCGGTGTTCTCCACCAGGCCGGCGAGGCGGTGCACCGCGCCGGCCGCCGAGCGGAGCCGACCGGCCAGCCAGCTACGCGGGCGTCGGCGCGGCGGCACCGCCGGTCTCCAACTCCAGGCCCTCGTAGCGCAGCGTCAGCGACGCGATGGCGATCTCGTGGCCGACCGTGTTGAGGTGCGCCCCGCGCCACCGGGTGGGCCACGCGTCGATCAGGTTCCAGCGCAGCACCTCGGCGGTGCCCGCGGAGTCCAGCAGCACCACCGACACGTTGCGGCGGTTGAGGGTGCCCTGGGCGGTGGCGTTCACCCAGTCCCACAGCTCGCGGGACGCGGTGAGGCCGAAGTGCAGGGTCACCGGCTCGTACTCGGCCTGGCCGGGGACCATCCGCGTCGGTCCGGGGCCGTGCTCGCGGTACGGCTGCCCGGGGATGTTCACCTCCAGCCCGCTCATCTCGGTGAAGTGGCCGTTGGTGACGCCGTTGATGAGGAGCCGGAAGTTGTACGCCCGGTACGGGTCGACCGGGGCGCCCGGCTGCGGGGTGGCTGTGGTGGGCATGTGTCAGCCTCCGATCGTCTCGGTCTCGGTGCCGCCGGCCCACTGGCTCAACTTGAACACCACGAACTCGGCGGGCTTGACGACGGCGATGCCGATGTGGGCGATCACCATGCCGGCGTCGCGGACGTCCACCGGGTTGGTCTCCTCGTCGCACTTGACGAAGAACGCCTCCTCGGGGGTGCGCCCGAGCAGCGCGCCGTCACGCCACACGCGGGTCAGGAACGCCCCGATGTCGCGCCGGATCGAACGCCAGAGGGTGAAGTCGTTCGGCTCGAAGACCATCCAGCGGGTGCCGTTGGCGATGGCCTGCTCGATGGCGATGCTGAGCCGCCGTACGTTGAGGTAGCGCCACTCGCTGGCCTCGGCGGCGAGCGTACGGGCGCCCCAGACGCGGATGCCCTCGCCGGCGAAGTAGCGGATCACGTTGACGCCCTTGGGGTTGAGCACGTCGTGCTCCGGGCGGGTGACCAGGTAGCCCAGGTTGACCGCGCCGCGCACGGGTTCGTTGGCCGGCGCCTTGTGCACGCCCCGCAGGGCGTCGGTGCGGGCCCAGATGCCGGCGAGGTGCCCGCTCGGCGGGGTGAGTTCCAACTCCCCGCTGATCGGGTCGCGTACCTCGATCCACGGGTAGTAGAACGCGCCGAACTCGGACTGCCGGGGCCGGTACGCAGGTCCCTCGCCGCCGCCGGACCCACCGGGTCCGGCGCTGGCGGCCGCGCCCTCGGCGGGCTTGGCCGGCTTGCCGGAGGACGGGGTGGCGACCCGGGTCAGCGCGGAGATGTCGTCGATGTCCGGTGCCGGGTCGCAGATCGCCACCATGGTGCGGGTGCGCTCGGCCATGCTGAGCAGCGCCTCGTGGGACACCACGTCGTGAAAGCCCGGAGCGGCGATGATGGAGATCTCGTCGATGGCCTCCAGCAGTTGCAGGCCGCCGCGGCGCTGACCGGCGCCGGTGATGGCGCCGCCCTCGCCGACGTTCACCACCCAGCAGCGGGCACCCCCGTTGTCGAGGAATCCGAACACGGCCCGGGCCAGCGGGGTGCTCTCGACCTGGTTCCCGTCGGCGAACAGCCGCAGGAACTCGGTCCAGTTGTTGACCGGTACGGCCTTGCCCACGTGGGCGCCGCGGTTCGGGGCGACGCCGACGAACGCGGCGATGCTGGTGCTCGCCGGTCCGATCGGTCGGGCGCCGCTGGGGACCTCCTCGACGTAGATGCCGGGGGAGAAGTAGCTGGGCATCGGTCCTCCTGTACGGGTGGGCGTCAGTGGGTCGGTGGCGCGCAGACGATGACGATGTCGTCCTCGTCCGCGTCGACGTCGGCGGTGAGCACGAGACCGCGCCCACGCAGCCGCAGCCGTACCGGGCCGGGGTGGTCGGGGTCGTGCGGGACCCCGGCGATCAGGAACCGGCCGTCGGGGCCGGTGCGGGTCGCGGAGGCGGTGCCGGGCAGCTCGACGCGCATGGCGGCGAGCGGTTGGTCCTCGGGGCCGACGACGCGACCGGCGAGGGTGCGCATCGACAGTTGGCGCAGCCGCAGCGGTTGCAGGACCGGCGGCGCGGCCGGCGTCGGGTGGTCCACCTGCGTCGGCACGTCGATCAGCAGCGCCGGTCGGGGCGGGGCGTCGAACGCGCTCCACAGCGCGGCGTCGCCAGCCTCCAGCACCACCGGGTAGCTGCCGTCGCTGGTGGCGGCGGTGAGCACCCGGTCCAGGACGGCCAGCCCGGCGGGCCCGGCCACGCAGAGCAGGTAGCGGACCGTGAACCGGTACGGCTCGCGGACCGCGCCGCCCGAGCGCGTCTGTCGGGCCGGGCGCAGTTCGAGGGGCCACAGGGTCAGCCCGTCGGCATCGACGCCCGCGTGGGGCGGGCCGGTCGGGACGGGTTCCCCCGCCACGCCGGTCAGCCATGCGGCCAGCTCGGCGGTGGCCGTCTCGATCGGTCCGCGCCCGTCGGTGGTCATCGCGGCGGCGTCCCCTGGATCCGGTACGCGATGGCCTCGTTCCACACGTGCGGGTAGACGCCGATCTCGAAGTAGCGGGTGAACCGGTTGATCGGCGCGTTGGTGTGGTCGTGGTAGAGCAGCCAGACCGGCGCGATGGTGAACAGCACGTAGTTCGCCAGCACCAGCGGGATGTAGAGCGGGCCGAGCAGTCGCGCCTGGAAGATGTGCACGTCCTCGTGGCGCTGGATGCCCGAGCTGGAGCCGGCGCAGACGGTGCCGATGGTGGTGGCGTAGCGGGGTGAGACGCCCTCCACCACGCTGACCCGGCCGCTGCCGGCCGAGGTGGGCCGGTCCAGCGAGTGCCCGAAGATCAGGTGCACGGCCAGGTAGATGGCCCCGACGACAGTGTTGAGCAGGCTCCACGTGTGGTCGACGACGAAGAGGAAGATGCCGCGGGCGTCTGGCGCGTACACCCCGGCGGAGGTGACCGCCCAGCCGAACACCACGCCGACCACCAGGCCCACGACGGCGCCGATGAGCAGGCCGACCGGGCCGCCGGCCAGCAGGCCGAGGACGGCGCCGACAGCGACCTGGATCGCCGCGCTGAGAATTCCGAAGATCATGACGTCACCCCTCAGACCCAGGAGCGGAAGACACGGGGCTCGCGACCGCTCGCGAGCTGGGTGGGCGTCGCCTGCCGGTTGCCGGGCGGGAACTGGTTGACGCCGAGCGCGGCGGAGAAGATCACCAGCGCGTTGAAGAACGCGATGACCCACTTCTCGCCGCCGGCCTCGTCGGCGAAGGCGGCGGTCAGGTAGGACAGCAGCAGCGCGATGACGATGGCGATCCACTTGCGGAGCTTGTCGCCGCTCGGGCCGAGGAGCCCGCCGATGACGTTGGTGGCCAGCAGGGTGGCGGCGCTCGCGCCGGCGATGGTCCCCAGGGCGGCCCAGGTGAAGAGATCGTTCACGGCGATCCCCCTTTTCTGCGATGGTGCGACCGGGATGTGGTGGTGGTGAGGTCCGGTGCTCCCGCTGGGGAGCACCGGCGCCGGTCGCCGTCGTCGCGGGCGGCCGGGGCCGGACGTGGCCGGCGGGGCCGGCCACCGGATGGATCAGCCGGGCCCGGGAGCGCCGGCGGGCGGGCCCGGCGAGGTCGGTCCCGGTGCGGGAGGTCCCGGTGGGGTCGCGCCGGGTGCGGCCGGCGCCGTCGGGCGACGGCGGCGCAGCAGGAGTACGCCCACCGCGGCGAGCACCAGCAGCAGGAGTACGCCGCCGCCGACCAGCAGCCACGGGAAGCCGCCGGAGTCGGCGTCGGCGGCTGCCGGTGCGGCCGAGGGGCGGGGCGGCGCCTCGGCGACGGCCCGCAGTTCCATCGGCTTGTCCTGGTTGGAGTCGACCTTCCAGGTGACCGATCGGCCGTTGACTGTGCCATTGGTGTCGATCACGCGGCCGGGAAACGTCACCGAGATCTCGAACGACATCAGCTTGAGGAAAGCCTGCTGTTGTTGGGGATTCTGCTGGGCAATTTTCCCGCCGTATTTCGCCGGGTCCAGCGGCAACGTGAAACGGTAGAGTTCGCCGTCTCGGACCAGTTTGACACTCTCGCTGTCGAAGCTCGCCAGCGGTGCCCTGCGGTAATTGATCTGGGTGCCGAAGAGTTTGCTGTCCTCGTAGCTGGTCTCCTCGCCCGGCGGCAGCGCCGGAATGTTCTGCCGCAGCTCGGCGAAGGCCGCCGGGATGTTCTTGTTCCGGGAGCTGAGCAGGGACTTCTGGGCGGTCAGCAGCAACTGCCCGTCCACCGTGTCGTCGGCGTTGACGGTGAGCCCGATGTTGAGTTGCATGCAGCCGCTCAACGCGGCGAGAAGCAGGAGGCACACCGCGACGCGGAGTGCCCTACCGCGGTTGACTCTCCTGTTCATGCGCTCAGTGTGTGTGATCGCTTTCACCATGAGCAGTCAGCGATCGGTCACAAGGCAGTCGCCGATTGTACCGGCGCGCTGTCGTATTCGCCCGCTGTGGAAAGCGGCGCGAAAGAATAAACTGGAGTTTTGCGTCCGGGTGGGGGTGACCCCCGGGCCGAGCCGATGATCGTGGCCGATTGAGTGGCCGCTCAGTCCGCCGGTGGTCGCCAGTCGACCTGCCGGGTCATGCCGCGCAGGACGGTGCCGGCCGGGATCAGGCGCAGCGCGGCACCGCGTACGGCGAGGGCGAGCGGGTTGCGCAGTTGTTGGCCGTACCTGCCGGCGCGCAGCGAGGCACGGGCGATGGCCTGGCTGCGGGGGCGACGCTGCTGGTCGTACGCCGCCAGGGCGGCCGGCAGTCCCTGCGCGCCGCCGGAGCAGGCAACCCCGAGCACTACCGCGTCCTCGATCGCCTGCCCGGCGCCCTGTCCGAGGTTCGGCGTCATCGCGTGGGCCGCGTCGCCGAGCAGCGCCACCCGTCCCCGCACGTACGAGGGCAGCGGTGTGGCCAGGTGGTGGATGTCGTTGCGCAGCACCACCCCGGGCGGGGTTGCCGCCAGGAGCGCGGGAATGGGCTCGTGCCAGGCGCCGAAGTCCTCCCGTACGGCCGCCAGCTCGTCCGGGGCATGACCACCCGGCGGAGCGGTGAGTGCCGCGTACCAGTAGACCTGGCCCTCGCCGAGCGGCACCATGCCGAACTCGGCGCCGGGGCCCCAGGTGATCGCCGTCGGGATCGGGTCGGGGAACGCGACGGCGGCCCGCCAGGCCGTCGAGCCCGCGTACACCGGGGCCGGGATCTCCGGCCAGAGGTGGGTGCGCAGTCGGCTGTGCAGGCCGTCGGCGCCGACGACCAGGTCGGCGTCGAGGGTTCGCGGGCCGTCGGGGCGGCGGTAGCGCACGGTGGCCCGGTCGGGTTCGGACTCGACGTGCTCGACCTCGGCGCCGGTGTGCAGCGACGACGCGGGCAGCGCCTCGCGCAGGATGCGGTGCAGGGTGGCCCGGTGGATGCCGAGCGCGCTGGTGCCGAGCTGCCGGATCATCTCCGCCGCGTCCAGCCGGGACAGCCACCGGCCCCGCCGGTCGCGGATCCCGCCGGGGGCCTCAGCGTGCGGGCTGGACCGCAGCGCCGGGCTCAGACCGAGGGCGTCCAGGGCGCGCAGCGAGTTGGCCATCAGGGTCAGCCCGGCGCCCACCTCGCGCAGTTCGGGGGCGCGTTCCAGCACCGTCACCCGCCATCCGTGCCGGTGCAGGGCGAGCGCCGCGCTCAGCCCGCCGATGCCGCCGCCGACCACCACCGCGTGTGGCTCACCCATGTCGCCCGCCCTTCTACACCCGTAGAAGAGTGATACTACCTGCGGACCCCAACGCCGAAGGAGACCCGTGACGGCCCGCGCCAACCGGATCGCGCTGCTGACCGACGCCGCCATCGAGCTGATCGCCGACGGCGGGATGCGGGCGCTGACCCACCGGGCCGTCGACGGTCGCGCCGGGCTGCCCGCCGGCACCACCTCCGCGTACCTGCGCACCCGGCAGGCACTGATCGAGGCGGTGGTGGAACGCCTCGCCGAGCGCGACCGGGTCGACCTGGCCGCGTACGACCTGCCGACCGGGCCGCCCTCGGCAGCGCCGGGTCCCCGGCTCGACGGCGACGACCTCGACCGGCTCGCCGCCGGGGTGGCCGAGGTCCTCGACAGCTGGCTGAGCACCGGACGCAGCCGGACGCTGGCCCGCTACGCCTGCCTGCTGGAGGCGGTCCACCGCCCCGAACTGCGCGGCATCCTGCACCACGGCACCGGGCTGCGGGTGCAGGCACGGGACCTGCTGTCCCGGGCCGGAGCCACCGATCCCGACCGGCAGGGCGACCAGTTCGTCGCCTTCGTCGACGGGCTGCTCTTCGACCGTCTGGTCGGTGCTGGCGCGCTCACCGCCCCGGACCCCGGCGGCCCGGCCAGCCGCGCCGATCTCGCGGGCGCCGTCCGCACGCTGCTGCGCGCCCTGACCGGGAGCTGAGCCTCGGGCCGGTGACCGGCAGGCCGGTGCGCCGGTCCGGCCCTCGATCGGCGGCGCGTGCGGCGGGTCGACCACCGAGCGCGCCAGGACGGCGCGGAGGCCGTCGAGCAGCCCGGTGAGCAGGTCCGGCGCGCGATGGTGGACGATCGCGAGGCGCGCTCCGGGCTGCCGCACGGGCGCCGATGACCATGGGCGGGCCTGCGTGCGGTCGAGGTGGCGGAGGTGGACGATGGCGTGGTTCGGGGGCCTGCGGGTCGCCGGTCACCGGCTGCGGCAGGGCTGGCGGCCGGTGCTGGAGGCGACAGTCGCGGCGACCGTGGCCTGGCTGCTCGCCACCCGCCTGCTCGGGCATCCGCAGCCCTTCTTCGCGCCGGCCGCCGCGCTGATCGTGCTCGGTCAGGCTCGCGGGCAGCGGATCCGGCGGGCCGTCGAGGTGGTGCTCGGGGTGGCCGCCGGCGTGCTCGTCGCGGACCTGGTCGTGCAGGCGCTCGGCCCGGGCAGCACGTGGACCGTCGGCACCGTCATCCTGCTCACCGTCCTGCTCGCGGTCGCCTTCGGCGCCACCGGCGTGACCCTGGTCCAGGCCGCGGTCTCCGCGCTCTACCTGGTGGTGGTCGCACCACCGGACGGGTCGCTGGTGCCGTTCCGCTTCGTCGACGCGCTGGTCGGCGGCGCGGTGGCGCTCGCCGTCAGCCTCCTCGTCGACGCCCGGCACCCGCTCGCCCCGCTCGTCGCCGAGGTGCGGCGGACCTTCGACGAACTGGCCGGTCTGGTGGGCGGGATCGCCGACGCGCTGGACGGTCGCGACGAGTCGGCGGCGATGGCCGCGCTGACGCGGGCCCGGGGCATGGACGCGCGGGTCGGCGGGCTGCGCGAGGGCGTGCTCGCCGCCGGGGAGGCGCTGCGGCTCAACGTGCGCCGGCGCCGGCACATCGGCCGGCTGCGATCGGTGGACGAGTCGATCCGGCAGACCGACTACGTGGTCCGCAACGTCCGGGTGCTGGCCCGCGCCGGGGTGACGCTCAGTCGACTGCGGACCCCCACACCGCCGGAGTTGGGCGAGGCGCTGCGCTGCCTGGTCGACGCGATCCGGGAGGCCGGCGAGGCGCTCGCCGCCGACCTGGACGGGCGGGAGGAGGCCGCCGACCGGCACGCCGCCCGGGCGGACGAGGCGGCGCTGGCCGCCGTCCACACCGCCGGGCAGCTCTTCGGGTCGACCCAGACCCTCCCACTCGCCATGATCATCGGTCAGATCCGGGCGACGGCCATCGACCTGCTGCGGGGCGTGCACCCCGACGACGACGCCGCCGTCCTCGCGCGCGTGGACGAGGCCCTCGGCCTGCCCGCCGTGTGACCGGCGACCCCGTCATCCGGTGAGCCACTCGACGGCGCTCGCGCAGATCGGGTCGGGGACGTCGTGGCCGCCGGGGAACTCCTCGTACGTGACGTCGTAGCCGAGGCCGCGCAGGTGCGGCACGAAGCGGCGGCTGCACACGTCGATCGGCAGGACGCGGTCGTCCACCCCGTGCGAGACGAAGATCCGCGGCCGGCCGCGGACGAGCGGCGGCGCGGCGAAGCCGGGGGAGAAGGCCAGCACCGCGTCCACCAGGTCGCCGTTGGCCAGGCCCAACGAGAGGGCGTACGAAGCCCCGTCGGAGAAGCCGCCAAGCGTCACACCACTGACGGGGTAGCCGTCGAACGCGCTGGCCAGCAGCGCGTCGACGTGCTGCACGTCCACCCCGAAGCCGCCGGCGATCAGGTCCCAACTGGTTCCCGACGACTGCGGGGCGACCAGCAGCAGGTGCTGCGCGTCCGCCACCGACAGCAGCAGGTCCAGGCCCTGCCGTGCGACGCCGCCCGCCCCGTGCAGCAGCACCACCAGCCGGTACGCGACCCCGTCGGCCGCCGGCTCCGGCACGTACGCCATCGCCGGCCGGCCGCCGTCACCGCCGGGCAGCGGTACGAGACCGGTCGGACCCGACACCACCGGCGGGTGCGCACGGGTGGTCAACCGGCCGTGCCGGGGACCCTGCGCGGACGCTCCGGTCGGCGGCGCGGAGTCGGACACGGACCACCACTCCTCGCGGTCGGCGAACGGTGCGAGGCGCTTACCCGACCGTCCGCCGGTTAACCGGCCGGCCCGCTCAGGCGCTGTCGCGGGTCACGAGGGCGGACGGGAAGAGCGTCACCGGCGCGGCCGGGCGGCCGGCCAGCACGGCGGTGGCCGCCGCGGTGGCGATCCGGCCCACGGGGTGACTCGCGGTGGTCAACGCCGGCGCGGTCATGCCGGCCAGCGGGATGTCGTCGAAGCCGGCCACCGCGACGTCACCGGGCACCCGCACACCGCCGTCGCGCAGCGCCGCGATCACCCCGAACGCGGTCTCGTCGCTGATCGCGAAGATCGCGTCCACGTCGGGCCAGCGGCGCAGCGCCTCGCCGGCCGCCGCGCGGCCACGCGCCGCCGTGAAGTCGCCGTCCACCACCCGCTCCGGCAGGCCGGCCTGGCCCATCAGTTGGCGGTACGCCTGCACGGGGCGCCGCGAGCACGGCAGCCACGCCGGGCCGGTCACCATGGCGATCCGGCGGCGGCCCGTCGCGTACAGGTGGCGCAGCACCGCGCCGGCGCCAGCGGTGTTGTCGACGTCGAACGACGGGACCTCGGCCGAGCCGATGCCGATCGAGGCGATCCGTCCGTGCAGCGACCGGGGTACGGCGTCCAGGAGGGCCTCGGTGGTGTTGACCAGCACGACGCCGCACACGCTGCGGTCGGCGGCGAGCTGGTCCAGGCCGCGTGGGTCGCCCAGCGGCAGCCAGTGCAGCGCCACCCCGACGCCGGCCGGCGCGCACACCCGGGCGGCCGAGCCGACGACCCGGTGGACGTACGGGTCGTCCAGCACCGCCGCGCTGGCCCCGGCGGCGGCCACCACCAGCCGTACGCCGCCGCCGCGCACCAGCGCCCGGGCGGCCGGGTTGGGCACGTATCCCAGCTGGTCGGCGGCCGTCACCACGCGCTCCCGGGCGTCCGGCGAGGCGAACCCCGTCCCGGCGATCACCCGCGAGGCCGTGGACCGGGACACCCCGGCGGCCCGGGCGACGTCCTCCAGAGTCGCCGGCCGGTGTGCCGCTGCCGTCATCGTGCCCTCCCCCGGCGCCCGCCCGGGGCGGGCGTACGCCTGCCAGGAATCATCCTCCGGCCCGCGCGTCCCCGGTAAGGGGCCAACCCGCTTGTGGTGGTAGCGCTCTCAGGTGTGCGATCGTGCCAGGAGATCACCTGAGAGGAAGAGGACCCACAGCTGTGAGCGCCCCCACCAGCCCGGCCGTCGTCCCGGACGCCACCGTTCCCGAACGGATCGTCCGGCTCGCCCGCAACGGCGTCGCCGTCACCTTCACCCTGAACGGCCTGGCCGTCGGCAGCTGGTTCTCCCGGGTGCCGGCCGTCCGGGAGGCGCTGGACCTGTCCGCCGGGCGCCTCGGCCTCCTGCTGCTGGCGATGAGCGTCGGTGCGCTGCTGGCCATGCCGACCTCCGGGCTGCTCGCCCAGCGCCTCGGCTCGACCCGCACCGTGACCATCGCCACCGTGCTGGTCGCGGTGGGCCTGATCGTGGCCGGGGTGGGCGCGACGGTCGCCGGGTCGGTCGTCGTCGTCGCGGTCGGGCTGGTCGCCTTCGGCTACGGCTCCGGCGCCTGCGACGTGGCGATGAACGTGGAAGCCGCAGCCGTGGAGCGGCGGTTGGGGCGGACGATCATGCCCCGTTTCCACGCGGCCTGGAGCCTCGGGTCGGTGGCCGGCGCCGGCCTCGGCGCGGGTGCCGCCCGCCTGGACGTGCCGGTCGGCGCGCACCTCGCCGCCGTGGCCGTGGTGGTGCTCGTCGGCACCGTGCTCGGCAGCCGGCTGTTCCTGCCGGTCGTCGACGACGCGGTCGACGGGTCGACCGACACCAGCCCGGCCGGCCGCCGCCGGGCCCAGCTCGCCGCGTGGCGGGAGCCGCGCACCCTGCTGATCGGGCTGTTCGTGCTGGTGGCCGCGTTCACCGAGGGCAGCGCCAACGACTGGTTGGCGGTCGCGTTCGTCGACGGCCGGGACCTGAGCGAGGCGGCCGGCGCGGCGGTCTTCGGGGTCTTCGTCGTCGGCATGACCCTCGGGCGCACCGCGGGCACGCTCGCCCTGGACCGGTGGGGTCGGGTGCCGGTGCTCTGCGGCACCGTCCTGCTCGCCGCCGCCGGCGCCGCTCTGGCCGTGCTGGCCGGCTCGGGGCCGGTGGCCATCGTCGGCGTGGCGCTGTGGGGGCTCGGCGCGTCGCTGGGCTTCCCGGTCGGCATGAGCGCGGCCGCCGACGAGGAGGCGCACGCGGCGGTGCGGGTCAGCGTCGTCGCGGTGATCGGCTACACGGCCTTCCTGGGCGGGCCGCCGCTGCTGGGCCTGCTCGGTGACCACGTCGGCATCCTGCGGGCGCTGCTGGTGGTGCCGCTGCTGCTCCTGCCGACGCTGGCGCTGGTGCCGGCGCTGCGCCCGCCGCGGGCCGGTGGGTCGGCTCCGGAGCGGGCCGACGAGCAGGCTCCGGCAGCACAGAAAAACTAACCCAGATCGCCCCGTGGCGGTATCGGGTGCGCGGCCGAGTGCGTCGCGCGCCCGCGCTGGCTACGGTCGCCCGATGCCAACCGACGAGATCACCGCCGCCGCGGCGGGCAGCTGGACCCTGGGCGACCGCACCGTGCACCGGATGGGCTTCGGCTCGATGCGGATCACCGCGAACCCCGACCGCGACCGTGCGATCGCGCTGCTGCGCACCGCCGTGGAGCTGGGCGTCAACCACATCGACACGGCCGCGTTCTACGTCTCGCCCGGAGGGACCCTGCGGGTGGGCACCGGCCCCGCCCGCTACGCCACCGAGCTGATCCGCGCGGCGCTCGCCCCGTACCCCGAGGATCTGGTCATCGCCACCAAGGTCGGCTTCGGCTACGACCCGGTGGCCGGATTCACCGAGGCGGAGACCCCCGCGCAGCTGCGCGCCCAGGTCGAGGAGAACCTGCGCCGCCTCGGCCGCGAGCGGCTGGACGTGGTGAACCTGCGGCTCGGCCGGGGGCCGGGCGCGGTGCCGCTGGCCGAGCGGTTCGGCGCGCTAGCCGAGCTGCGCGCCGCCGGGCTGATCCGGCATCTCGGGCTGTCCAACGTCCGGCCCGAGCAGGTGGACGAGGTGGCGGGCATCGCGCCCGTGGTCTGCGTGCAGAACAACTACGGCGTGGACGCGTACCGGGAGCAGGACGCCTTCGTCCGCGCCTGCGGCGAGCGGGGCATCGCCTACGTGCCGTTCTTCGCGCTGGCCGGCACGAATCGGGAGGCGGGTGCGCGCGCCGCGCAGGGCGCGGCAGTCGAGGCGGTCGCCCGGGCCCACGGCGTCACCCCCCAGCAGGTACGCCTGGCCTGGACGCTGCACCAGGGCCCGCACGTCCTCGCGATCCCCGGCACCGGCGACCCGGCTCACCTGCGGGAGAACATCGCCGCCGCCTCCCTGCGCCTGACCCCCGAGGACCTGACCCGCCTGGCCTGACCCTCACCGGAGCCAGACCCGGAGGGGGCCCACGGGGAGGAAGCCGGCTCGGCGGGCAGGTGCCAGGTCGGGGATGGTTTCGTAACCGACCAGGGGCACGCCGGGCAGGGTGGCCACGATCGCGTGCCAGATCTCGTCCGGGTCGTCGCCGTGGCTGAACACGTTGGAGACGCCGGCCGGGTCGTCGCCGCTGACGACCGCCCCGCCGACGACAGCGCCCCGCTCGTCGTGACGGGCCAGCACCCGGATGCGCCTGTCGGCCAGCAGCGCCGGGCGGAACAGCTCCCCACCGCCGTGGGCGCGCGCCCAGGCCGCCAACCCCTGCCCGGTGGTGACCGGGGTGAGCGGCGTGCCGGTCGGCGTGCCGGTCGGCGGGCGGTGGATCCACTGCGCGTCGAAGAGCACCCGGAATCCGTACGCCGAGAGGTCGAGGTCGGCGAAGCTGTCCTTCACCGACGCGCCGGGCCCGACGTCGATCCGTGCCAGCAGCGCCTCGGGGTCGACGCCGGGGCGCAGGGTAACCGCGTCCGGATACCACTGTGGAGAGCGGCGGGGCACCGACCACGCGTCGGCGTCGAACCGGCCGGCCAGCCCGTGGCTGGCGCACACGGCGTCGCACCATCGCGCGTTGTCGTGCGCCGCCGCCTCCCGCAGATCCGTCGTCACGCCCGGCAGCCTACGAGGTCAGGACCCGGTGAGGACGACGAGTTTCTGGGTCGCGCGGGTCATCGCGACGTACCTGTCGACAGCCCCCTGGACGCCCTCGCCGAACGCCTCCGGGTCGACGAGGACGACCAGGTCGAACTCCAGCCCCTTGGACAGTTCCGGGGTCAGCGATCGGACGCGGTTCGTCGTCGGCCCGAACGTGGGGTCGCCGATGACGCAGGCGATCCCGTCGGCGTGCTCGGCGAGCCAGCCGTCGACGATCGTGTCCAGCTCGCGTACCGATCCGTGGGTCACCGGAATCCCGTTGCCGCGGATCGAGGTCGGCACGTTCGCGTCCGGGAGCACGGTCCGGATGACCGGCTCGGCCTCGGCCATGACCTCCCGTGGCGTCCGGTAGTTGATGCTCAGCGAGGTCATCCTCACCCGGTCGAGGCCGACGCGCCGCAGTCGTTCCTGCCACGACTCCGTGAACCCGTGACGGGCCTGGGCGCGGTCCCCGACGATGGTGAAGCTGCGCGACGGGCAGCGCGACAGCAGCATCTGCCACTGCGCGTCGGTCAGCTCCTGCGCCTCGTCCACGACGATGTGCGCGAACGGGCCGGCCAGCAGATCCGCGTCCGCGCTGGGGAGCACGGCCTCGTCGACCAGCGCGTCCTGCAGGTCCAGTTGGCGCAGGCTCGACAGCACACCCTCGCCGTCGTCGTAGGCGTGGGCCTCGATCAGCTCGTCAACGACAGTCGCCATGCGCGCGCGTTCGGCGGCGATGGTGGCCTCGCGGCGGCGGGTACGCCCCGACGCCTCCGGGTCGCCGAGGCGCTGCCGTGCCGCGTCCAGCAGCGGCAGGTCGGACACCGTCCAGGCGCGGGCGTCGACGCGCTGGAGCCGGCGGATGTCCTCGGGGCCGAGCCAGGGGGCACACCTGCGCAGATAGGCGGGCACCGACCACAGGTCGGCGACGATGTCCGTCGCTTCGAGCAGCGGCCAGGCGCGGTTGAACGCCGTGCGCAGCTCCCGGTTGCGCACCAGCGACCCGCGCACCAGGTCGTCCGACTCGTCGCCGTCGTACCTCCCGAGCAGGATCGCCAGCAGCTCCTGAAAGATCTCGTCACGCGCCTCGTTGTGCGGCGTGCCGGGTCCGGGCGCCTCGAACGCCTGGGCCCAGTCGTCCGCGCTCAGCCGCACGTCGGTGTCGCCGGCCGTGATCGTCATCGCCGTGGTCGGCGGCTCCTCGTAGAACCGCACGGCCGCCTCGATCGCCCGCACCAGGTCCGCGGAGGACTTCAGGCGGGCCACATCCGGGTCGGCCTCGACCGTCGCCGCGGCACCCTCGGGTACGAGGTCACGCAGGGTGCAGGTCTGCACGTCGTCCTCGCCGAGGCTGGGCAGCACGTCGGCGACGTACGCCAGGTAGGGCTCGTGCGGGCCGACGAACAGCACCCCGCCGCGGCGGTGCCCGAGGCGGGGGTCGGAGTAGAGCAGGTACGCGGTGCGGTGCAGCGCCACGACGGTCTTGCCGGTGCCCGGCCCGCCGTCCACGACGAGAGCGCCCCGCGATCCGGCCCGGATGATGGCGTCCTGGTCGGCCTGGATGGTGCCGAGCACGTCGCGCATCCGGGCCGACCGGTTGCCGCCGAGGCTGGCGATGAACGCGGACTGGTCGTCGAGCGCCGCGTGCCCCTCGAATCCGTCCGGGGTGAACACCTCGTCCCAGTAGTCGCTGATGCGGCCGAGCGTCCAGCGGTACCGACGCCGGCTCACCAGGCCCATCGGGTTGGCGTGGGTCGCACCGAAGAACGGCTCGGCCGCCGGGGAGCGCCAGTCGAGCAGCAACCGCCGGCCGTTGCCGTCGGTGAGGCCGAAGCGTCCGATGTAGACGGGCTCGGGGTCGTCCGCGCTGACGATGCGCCCGAGGCACAGGTCCAGACCGAAACGACGCAGGGCACGCAGGCGATTGGTCAACCGGCGGATCTCCTCGTCCCGGACGACCGCCTGGCGGCCCTTGCCGGCCGGCGCCCGGCGCTCGACGTCGAGGCGGTCGGACAGGTCGGCGATCGACCGCTCCAGGCTCGCCGCGATGACCGCGAAGTGCTGCTCGTCGCGGGCGATCAACGCCGGATCGGCCTTGGCGGCGAGGTTGTCGGGAAGATCGAAAACGCTGGCCGCCGCCGACGACGTGTGCATGTACTGGCTCCCGTTTCCGCAGGTCCTGGCCTTGGACGGGCAATTCTGCGGTACACCGGGGGCCTTGCCGCAAGTCCCCCCATGCGGTATATGTTGGATATGGCGGGGAGAGTGTTCCCCGTCCTCAGGGCTTCCGCTCGACGTAGACGAGATCCATCGTGTCGGTTCGCCCGCCCCAGCGGAGTTCGAGGTGCCAGCAACCCGCGCGCGGCATGTCGATGATCGACGGGCCCGGCCCCCCGGCGACCTCCCTCGTCACAGTGGTGTCGGTGCCGTCCAGCGTCGCGGTGATCACCAGCGTGGCCGGCGCGGTCGGGTCGGGTGACGTCGTGGCGGAGCGGGCCACCCACAGGATCTTGTTGTTAGACCCGTCCGGCCGGGCCAGCGCCAGCGGGTGAGCGAACAGCACCGCCACGATGTCGCCCCTCGCGCCGAAGACGTGCGGCATGCGGGTGTCGCCGTGGAACCCGGCGTCCGCCCAGTCGGGCAGCGACCCCGTCTCGACCCGCGACGCGCAGCCGGTCGCCGTCCGCACCGATGCCGTGGCGGCCGGCGTTGCTGCCGTGCCACCGGCCGCCGGCGTGGACGCGTCGCCGGCCGCGGTGGTGGTCGGGTCGGCGGCCGCGCAGCCCGCCAGCAGGAGAACCGACCCCAGCAGAAACCTGCCCCAGGTGGCCATTTGCGCTCCCTCCATGCAAGACGTGTGCCCTCGCACCGGAGAGACACCTGTCGCGCCGGCCGGGTTCCTAGGGGAGTGACCGGGCGATGTCGAGCGCCTCGGTCTCGCTGAGTTCACCCTCCAGTCGGTAGGTCACGTCGGCCTCCTCCCAGATGAGCGTCGCGGCGGAGAGCCGTGCGGTCTCCTTACGGACCAGCCCCGACCGGTCCACGTACGACACGACGTGGGGACCGTCGACCCAGATGGCGAAGTTGCCCTTGACCTGCGTCCACTTCGCTTCCGGTCGGTCGGTCTGCTTGTGGAAGGTCAGGTCGAGGCGACCGTCGAACGCGTCGAGGCGCAGCCTGCCGCCGTCGTAGAGCAGCGTCGCCACCCGACAGGCGCCGGTGCCGTCCGGGTCGGCGACCAACGCCCGCTCGGGTGGACCCAGCGTGGACGGCATCCGGATCGGAAAGCGCACCGCCCGTCGCGCCTCAGCCAGCCCGACAGTCCGCTGCGACGGCAACGGCGACGGCTCGCCGGTGGGCAGCGACGGCGTGGGCGAGGTGGCGATGCTGACGCCGGCGAAGCGCAGCACCTCCCCGAGAGCGCCGGCGATTGCGGTACGCGTCGGCGGCAGCACCGCGACCAGCAGGGCCGCGAGCGCCGCCGCGACGGAGGACCGCCACCGGCGACGCCGCCGTACGCCCCTGACGAGCCGGTCCCGTACGCCCGCTGTCACGTCCGGCGCGTCGGGCGTCGCCAGCCACGCGGACAGGTCGCGCAGCTCGGCTTCCAGGTCGCCCGCGTCCCGGTCGAGGTCACCCATGGCGCACCTCCTCGTCGGCGAGCAGGGCGCGCAGCTTCGCCAGTGCCCGCGACGTGCGCGACTTCACGGTGCCCCGGGGCCAACCCAGGGTCGCCACGGTCTCCTCCTCGCTGAGGTCGAGGAAGAACCGGCAGACGATCACCTCACGGTCGCGTACCGGAAGTTGGCGCAGGGCCGCCACCAGCGCGGCGCGGCGCTCACCGGCCAGGACCGCGCCGACCGCGTCGTCCTCGCCTGCCTCCGCGGTCGGGATCGCCGCCGCTCGCAGGACCAGGCCGTCGCGGCGCGTGCGGGAGCGGTGCAGGTTGCGGGTCTCGTTGGCGACGATCGCCAGCAGCCAGGATCGGAAGGACGACTCTCCCCGATAGCGGGACAGCTTGCGGTACCCCTTCACGAACGCCTCCTGGATGACGTCCTCGGAGTCCGAGCCCGCGCCGAGTAGCACCGCCGTCCGGTGCGCGGACGCGGTGTGCCGGGCGACCAGGAGGTCGTACGCCTCCAGGTCACCGGCCCGGGCGCGGGTGACGAGCACGTCGTCGTCCAGGGGAACCTCCGGTTCGATCACACCTGTGACACCGCGCACACGCGCCAGGTTCCGTCGGCGCCCCGCCGAGTCAGATTTCTCCCACCCGGCGTGCAGCGTATTGCCAGGAATCGGTGCTGAACTGGAGAGGCGTCCGAGGAGAGGGGCTGAGCATGGGCTGGTTCAACCGGCGGTCACGGGGCACCGAGGCGACCCCGACGAAGCTGGACCGCGAGGCCACCCGGGACGATCTCGCCGCGCTGGAGTCGTTCGTCGCCAGCCGGCGGGGAGTGGAGTTCTACCTGGAACCGGAGACCACCGCGACCGACACCACGGTGGTGGCGATCGCCCACGACGGCGAATGGATCCGTCGCCGCACCGGCACACCCCGCGCGGCGGGCGCCATCGCCCGCAAACACGCGGTGCCGCTGTACGAGGCGGCCCGCACCGGCTACCCGGAGCGGATGCGGGTGTGGAACCGGGCCCACCCCGAGCGCCACGCCCGCTGAGACTCCTTTGCCCAGAAGCCCCCGCCGCCGGCCAGCGGCGCGAGCCAGAGTGCTCTGCCCATCCTTTGCTCTGCTTACCCATACGCGACAGTGACGCTCCCTTTCTGTTGCTTATGGGGAAGCAGAGCAAAGGATGTCGGGCATTGATCCGGGGCATCGAGGTCGGGTGATCCGCGGTCGTGTCGACGGCTGAAGCTCGGTGACGCACGCCCGTTCGTCGGGCCGGAGCGGCGTTGACCCGCAGCGCACGGGTGTGGCAGCATTCGCGGCCTGACGGCAGTGAAGGAAGTCGGTGCGAATCCGACGCGGTCCCGCCACTGTCACCGGGGAGCGATCCCCCCTCGTGAGTCACGGCCGTGTGTCTGCGGTTGGAAGGCCGGGGGAGAGCGTCGATCCGGAAGCCAGGATACTTCGGCCGTCGGGACGTACCCCAGGGCGTGGACACCCGAGGAGGACCCGATGACGCTTGGCGTCTCCATCATCATCGACGGCTGCTGCCGTCTTGCGCACCGCGGCCGTGCCGTCGCCGCGATCGGCATCGACTCCGTTCACCGCTGAGTTCCGGACCGCCCCGCCCGTCGCTCCCGGCCGCAGGCCGCTGAGCCGGCCGGATCGCGGCGTCCGCTGAACCCTGCGCCCATCCCACGTCGCCAGGCCGCTCTCACGAGCGTGCCGACGTTACCCTCCGGAGCCTGCCGTGCGCGTTCTGCTGCTCTCCACCGCCGACACCGACCTGCTGGCCGCCCGCGCCAGTGACGCCGACTACCGGCTCGCCAACCCGGCGCGGGTGGCGGCCGACGAGGTGCCCGCCCTGCTCGACGGCGTCGACCTCGCCGTCGTACGCCTGCTCGGGGGTCGGCAGGCGTGGCCGGACGGCCTCGCCGCGGTCCTCGCCGGCGGCGTGCCGACTGTCGTGCTCGGCGGGGAGGCGGTGCCCGACGCGGAGCTGATGGCGGTCTCCACCGTGCCGTCCGGAGTGGTCACCCAGGCCCTCGCCTACCTTGTGGAGGGCGGGCCGGACAACCTCGGACACCTGGCCCGGTTCCTTTGCGACACCGTGTTGCTCACCGGCGAGGGGTTCGCCCCGCCCGCGCCCACCCCGGCGTACGGCGTCCACGGCGACCACCCGATGGACCCGCGGCGGCCCACAGTGGGGATCGTCTTCTACCGGGCGCACGCCCTCGCCGGCAACACCGCCTTCGTCGACGTCCTGGCCGAGGCCGTGCGGGAGGCCGGCGGCAACCCGCTGCCGATCTTCTGCGGCTCGCTGCGGGGCCTGACCACGGGCGCGGGCCCGCTCGGGCTGTTCGCCAGCTGTGACGCGCTGCTGGTCACCGTGCTCGCGGCCGGCGGCGCGGTCGCCGCCGACGCGTCCGGGGGCGGTGACGAGGACGCGTGGGACGTCGGCGCGCTCGCCGCCCTGGACGTGCCAGTCATCCAGGCACTCTGCCTGACCAGCACCCGGGAGCAGTGGGCCGCCAGCGACGCCGGGCTGTCCCCGTTGGACGCGGCGATGCAGGTGGCCATCCCCGAGTTCGACGGCCGGATCGTCACCGTGCCGTTCTCGTTCAAGCGCATCGACGCGGACGGCCTCTCGGTCTACGCCGCCGACCCGGAGCGGGCCGCCCGGGTGGCCGGCATCGCGGTGCGTCACGCCCGGCTGCGGTACGTGCCCAACGCGGACAAGCGGGTCGCCGTGGTGCTCAGCTCGTACCCCACCAAGCACTCCCGGGTCGGCAACGCCGTCGGGCTGGACACCCCCGTCTCGGCGGTCCGACTGCTCGCCGCGCTGGCCGAGGCGGGTTACCACCTTGGGGACGCGCCGCCGCCCGACGACGGCGACGCGCTGATCCACGCCCTGATCGCCGCGGGCGGGCACGACGTGGAGTGGCTCACCCCGGAGCAGTTGGCCGCCGCCGAGGCGCGGGTGCCCGGCGAGACCTACCGGCGGTGGTTCGATCAGGTGCCGGCCGGGCTGCGCGAGCGGATGCGGGAGCACTGGGGTGAGCCGCCCGGCGAGTTGTACACCGACGGCGGCGACATCGTGCTCGCCGGACTGCGCTTCGGCAACGTGGTGCTGCTCATCCAGCCGCCGCGCGGCTTCGGGGAGAACCCGATCGCCATCTACCACGACCCGGACCTGCCGCCCAGCCACCACTACCTGGCCGCGTACCGCTGGCTTGCCACGCCCGTCGCGGACGGCGGGTTCGGCGCGGACGCCGTGGTGCACCTGGGCAAGCACGGCACCCTGGAGTGGCTGCCCGGCAAGGGCCTCGGCCTGGCCGCCGACTGCGCCCCCGACGCGGTCCTCGGTGACCTGCCGCTGGTCTACCCGTTCATCGTCAACGACCCCGGCGAGGGCACCCAGGCCAAGCGCCGCGCGCACGCCGTGGTGATCGACCATCTGGTGCCGCCGATGGCCCGCGCCGAGACCTACGGCGACCTGGCCAAGCTGGAACAACTGCTCGACGAGTACGCAACCGTGCAGGCCCTCGACCCGGCCAAGGTGCCCACCGTGCGGGCCCAGATCTGGGACCTGGTGCGCGCCGCCGAACTGCACCACGACCTGCACGCCGAGGCGATGCCCGACGCCGACGACTTCGACGACTTCGTGCTGCACCTCGACGGGTACCTCTGCGAGGTCAAGGACGTGCAGATCCGCGACGGGCTGCACATCCTCGCCGACGCGCCGACCGGCGAACCCCGGGTCAACCTGGTGCTCGCCGTCCTACGCGCCCCGCAGATCTGGGGCGGCGCCCACGCCCTGCCCGGCCTGCGGCAGGCGCTCGCCGCCGCGTACGGCCTCGACGAGCAGGAGCTGCTCGCGTCGCCCGGACAGCGGATCGCGGTGCCCACGGCGCTGACCGACGCGGTGGACGGGCCCGCCGGCACGGCCGCCGACGCCGTCGACCTGATCGAGGCGCTCGCCCGGCGGCTGGTCGTCGGCATGGAGACCCTGGACTGGGCCGTGGACGCGGTCGACGCGGTGGTCGCGGAGGTGACCGGCCAACCCATCCCGGACGCCGCCGCGGTGCTGCGGTTCGCGGCCACCGAACTGGTGCCCCGGCTGGCGCGCACCACCGACGAGCTGACCCACACCCTCGGGGCGCTGGACGGGCGGTTCGTGCCGCCCGGCCCGTCCGGTTCACCGACCCGGGGCCTGGTCAACGTGCTGCCCACCGGCCGCAACTTCTACTCCGTCGACCCGAAGGCCATCCCCAGCCGCAACGCCTGGGACGTCGGGGTGGCCCTCGCCGACTCGCTGCTGGCCCGGCACCTCGCCGACACCGGCGCGTACCCCCGCTCGGTGGGGTTGACCGTGTGGGGCACCAGCGCCATGCGCACCCAGGGCGACGACATCGCCGAGGTGCTCGCGCTGCTGGGCTGCCGTCCGGTGTGGGACGAACGGTCCCGGCGGGTCACCGGCGTCGAGGTGGTGCCGACCGCCGAACTGGGCCGGCCCCGCGTCGACGTGACAGTGCGCATCTCCGGCTTCTTCCGCGACGCGTTCCCGCACGTCGTGGCGCTGCTCGACGACGCCGTGCGGCGGGTCGCCGCGCTCGACGAGCCGGACGAGGAGAACTACCTGCGGGCGCACGTCGCCGCCGACCTGGCCGAGCACGGTGACGAGCGCCGGGCCACCGCCCGGATCTTCGGCTCCAAGCCCGGGGCGTACGGCGCGGGCCTGCTGCCCCTGATCGACGCCCGGACGTGGCGCAGCGACGCCGACCTGGCCGAGGTGTACGCGGTGTGGGGCGGCTACGCGTACGGCCGGGGCCTGGACGGGCGGGAGGCGCGCGCCGACATGGAACGCTCCTTCGCCCGGATCGCGGTGGCGGTGAAGAACCAGGACACCCGCGAGCACGACATCGTCGACTCGGACGACTACTTCCAGTACCACGGCGGGATGGTGGCGATGGTCCGTCACCTCACCGGCACGTCACCGGCGGCGTACGTGGGTGACTCGGCGATGCCGCACGACGTGCGCACCCGCACGCTGGGCGAGGAGACCCGGCGGGTGTTCCGGGCCCGGGTGGTCAACCCGAAGTGGATCGCCGCGATGCGCCGGCACGGCTACAAGGGTGCGTTCGAGCTGGCGGCCACAGTGGACTACCTCTTCGGCTACGACGCCACGGCCGGCGTGGTCGACGACTGGATGTACGAGCACCTGGCCGCCGCGTACCTGTTCGACGACACGACCCGGGAGTTCCTGGAGCGGTCCAACCCGTGGGCGCTGCGTGGCATCACCGAGCGGTTGCTGGAGGCCGCCGACCGGGGGCTGTGGGCCAAGCCGGAGCCGGCCACCCTGGACCGACTCCGCGACACGTACCTGGCCAGTGAGGGCGACCTGGAGGACCGGGTGTGAGCGCGAGGAGTGAGCCGGTTTTGCGAGCCCCGCAGTCGCGAACGAAAGAGGGCCCAGTGATCACGTACCCGTTCAGCGCGGTGCTCGGCATGGCAGACATGCGGTTGGCGCTGCTGCTCAACGCTGTCTCCCCGGCGATCGGCGGGGTCCTCGTGCGCGGCGAGAAGGGCACCGCCAAGTCCACCGCCGTGCGGGCGCTCGCCGCGCTGCTGCCCCCGGTGCTCCGCGTCGCCGGCTGCCGCTTCGGCTGCGACCCCGCCGATCCCGACCCGGGCTGCCCGGACGGGCCGCACCCGGCCGACGCCACCGCCGAGACCGGTCCGGCCCGTCTCGTGGAGCTGCCGGTCGGCGCCGCCGAGGACCGGGTCGTCGGCTCGCTCGACCTGGAGAAGGCCCTCGGTGCGGGCGTACGCGCCTTCGAACCGGGCCTGCTCGCCGCCGCGCACCGGGGCGTCCTCTATGTCGACGAGGTCAACCTGCTGCACGACCACCTCGTCGACCTGCTGCTCGACGCGGCGGCGATGGGCCGCAGCCACGTCGAGCGCGAGGGTGTGTCGGTCAGCCACGCGGCCCGTTTCCTGCTGGTCGGCACCATGAACCCGGAGGAGGGGGAGCTGCGCCCGCAGCTGCTGGACCGCTTCGGGCTGACCGTCGAGGTGGGTGCCAGCCGCGATCCGGAGGTGCGGGTCGAGGTGGTGCGTCGCCGGCTCGCCGCCGACGCCGACCCGGCGGGCTTCGCCGCCCGGTGGGCCGACGCCGACGCCCAGGTCGCCGCCCAGGTGGCCGCCGCCCGCCGCCGGCTTCCCGGGGTACGCCTTCCGGACGCCGCGCTGCGGCAGATCGCCGAGGTGTGCGCCGCCTTCGACGTGGACGGCATGCGCGCCGACATCGTCACCGCCCGTGCCGCTCTCGCCCACGCCGCCTGGCACGGCCGGGACCGGGTCACCATCGACGACGTACGGGTCGCCGCCCGCCTCGCCCTGCCGCACCGCCGCCGCCGTGATCCGTTCGACACGCCGGGCCTGGATGAGAAGCGCCTCGACGAGGCGTTGCAGCGCGCCCAGGACGCCCACCCCGACGAGCCGGACGACGAGGACGGCCCGCACGACGGTGGCCCCGCCGGACCGCGTCCCGAGGGGCCGGACCCCGACGGCGGTGGCTCCGGCGGGCACGGCGGCCCGGACGACGGCAGCTCCGACAGTCGCGGCCTGGACGGCGGCGACCCGCGGAGCGGTGCCGACGGCGGCGGCCCCGACGGCGGCAGCACGCCCGTTGACCAGGCTGCATCCGGCGCGGCCGAGCGCGCGGGGGCAGGTGCCGACGCCGGCCCGGACGGACGCGCCGAGTCGCCGAACGGGCGGGACGACGGATGGCCCCCCACCGACGACCCGGGCGGGCGCCGTCGGAGCGCGGGGGCGCAGGTCGGCGACGACGATCCGACCCGGCAGCGGGGCTCCGGTGGGCAGGGTCAGCCGGTGGCCGTACCCCAGGGTGGCCTGCGGGCCCGGTTGCTCACCGCGCCCGGCGTCGGTGACGGCGTGCCCGGGCGGCGGTCGCGCGCCCGCACCGGGCGGGGACGCACCACCGGCGCCCGGGTGCCGGCCGCTCGGGTCGGCGCGCTGCACCTGCCGGCCACGATTCGCGCCGCCGCGCCCCACCAGGCGGCCCGGGGGAGGGTGACCGGCCCGCTGCGACTGCGCCCGGACGACGTGCGGGAGGCGGTCCGGGAGGGGCGGGAGGGCAACCTCGTGCTGTTCGTGGTGGACGCCAGTGGGTCGATGGGCGCCCGGCAGCGGATGACCGCCGTGAAGGACGCGGTCCTCGCCCTGCTCACCGATGCCTACCAGCGGCGGGACAAGGTCGCGGTGATCGCCTTCCGGGGCAGCGGTGCGCGGACGCTGTTGCCGGCCACCTCGTCGGTGCTGGCCGCCTCGACGCGGCTGGCCGAGCTGCCCACCGGTGGTCGGACGCCGCTGGCCGAGGGCCTGCTCGTCGCCGCCGACCTGCTGCGGGTGGAGCGCCTGCGCGACCCGAAGCGCCGCCCCCTGGTCCTCGTGGTGACCGACGGCAGAGCGACCGCCGGGCAGCGTCCCCTGGACCGGACGGCAGGAGCGGCGGCGGTCCTCGCGGCAACGGGCGCCCCCTGCGTCGTCGTGGACTGCGAGTCCGGCCCGGTCCGCCTGAACCTCGCCCGCCGCCTGGCCACCCAGCTCAACGCCCCACTGCAACCCCTGACCACCCTCACCCACCCCCGCGATCTTGCACGTTAGGTGCCGACATGAGGGGACGAGCTACGCAGATGAGCAACCGAAACTGCACGATCGCGCAGACGAGGGAGGACGGCTGATGCCGCAGGGACAGCCGAGCGTGGTGCCCGCTGACGGGTTGACGACCCGGCAGCGACGGCACCGGCCACTGCTGATCGTCCACACCGGACAGATGAAGGGGAAGTCGACGGCCGCCTTCGGGTTGGCGCTGCGGGCGTGGACCGCCGGCCTGCCGGTCGGGGTGTTCCAGTTCGTCAAGAGCGCCAAGTGGCGGGTGGGGGAGGAGAACGCCTTCCGGGCGCTCGGCGAGGTGCACGAGCGTACCGGCCAGGGCGCACCTGTCGCCTGGCACAAGATGGGCGAGGGCTGGTCCTGGATCCAGCGCGGCGGCGAGGCCGACCACGCCGCCGACGCCCTGGAGGGCTGGCGGCAGATCCAGCGCGACCTGGCCGCGCAGCGGTACGGGTTGTACGTGCTGGACGAGTTCACCTACCCGATGAAGTGGGGCTGGGTGGACGTCGACGAGGTGGTCGCCACCCTGACCGACCGCCCCGGCTTCCAGCACGTCGTCATCACCGGCCGGGACGCCGACCCGCGCCTGGTCGCCGCCGCGGACCTGGTGGCCGAGCTGACCAAGGTCAAGCACCCGATGGACGCCGGCCAGAAGGGCCAGAAGGGCATCGAGTGGTGAGCGCTCCCTGGGCGCTGCCCCGAGTGGTGGTCGCCGCGCCGGCCAGCGGCCACGGCAAGACCACTGTCGCCACCGGGCTGCTCGCCGCGCTGCGCCGTCGCGGCCTGACGGTCAGCCCGCACAAGGTCGGCCCGGACTACATCGATCCCGGCTACCACGCCCTCGCCGCCGGGCGGCCCGGCCGCAACCTCGATCCGTTCCTGGTCGGGGCCGAGCGGATCGCCGGTCTGCTGCGCCACGGCGCGAGCGTGCCGACGCCCGCCGACATCGCCGTGGTGGAGGGTGTGATGGGCCTGCACGACGGCGCGGTGGGCCGCCGCGACTTCGCCTCCACCGCGCACGTCGCCCGCCTCCTCGACGCGCCGGTGCTGCTGGTGCTGGACACCACCGCGCAGGGCCGCTCGGCAGCCGCGCTGACCCTCGGCATGGCCGCCTTCGATCCGGCCGTGCGCATCGGCGGGGTGATCCTCAACCGGGTCGGCTCGCCCCGGCACGAGACGCTGCTGCGCGACGCGCTCGCCGAGGTGGGCGTACCGGTGCTCGGAGCGGTCACCCGCGCTGCCGAGGTCGCCGCGCCGGCCCGGCACCTCGGGCTGGTCCCGGTGGCCGAGCGGGCTCCCGAGTCCCTCGCGATCGTCACCGCCCTCGCCGAGCTGGTGGAGGCCACCGTGGACCTCGACGCCGTCCTCGACCTGGCCCGCACCGCCGCGCCGCTGACCGCCGCGGCCTGGGACCCGGCCGTCGCCGTCGGCGGTCCGGCCGGCGACGACCGCCCGCTCGTCGCGCTCGCCGGTGGTCCGGCCTTCACCTTCTCGTACGCGGAGACCGCCGAACTGCTCACCGCCGCCGGCGCCGACGTCGTCACCGTCGACCCGCTGCGCGACCAGGCCCTGCCCGCCGGCACCCGCGCGGTCGTGATCGGCGGCGGTTTCCCCGAGGCGTACGCGGAGGCCCTCGCCGGCAACGGCACACTCCGGGCCGAGCTGGCCGATTTCGACGGGCCGATCGTGGCCGAGTGCGCGGGACTGCTCTACCTCGGGCGGGCACTGGACGGCGTACCGATGTGCGGTCGGCTGGACCTCACCGCCCGGATGACCGGCCGGCTCACCCTCGGCTACCGCGAGGCCCGGGCCGTCACCGGCTCCCCGGTGGCCCGCGCGGGCGAGCCGGTACGCGGCCACGAGTTCCACCGCACCACCACCGACCCCGCGCACGGCGAGGCGCCGGCGTGGCGCTGGAATGGCACCGACCACGGCTTCGTCGCCGGCCGCGTGCACGCCTCCTACCTGCACACCCACTGGGCCGGCCACCCCGGGGCCGCCCGCCGGCTGGTCGAGGCGTGCCGATGAGCGCGCAGCGCGCCGACGCGCGGCCGACCATCGACGCGGGTCCCACCGATGCCACGCTGACCGGTGTCGGTGTCGGGCCGGGTGACCCGGAACTGCTCACCGTGAGGGCCGTGCGGATCCTGCGCGAGGCCGACGTCGTCTTCGTACCCGTGATGGCGGACCGGGTCGCGCCGACCGCGACCGGCGGTGTGACACCGCCGGGCGCGCAGGCCGGGCGGGCCGAGGCGACGGTCCGGGAGTACGTGCCGGCGGACCGGCTGCGTCGGCTGCCGTTCGCCCTCGACGACCGGGGTGGGGTGACCGCCCGCCGGGCGGCGGCCTGGGACGACGCCGCCCGGAGCGTGGTCGACGCCCTCGACGGGGGCGCGCGGTCCGTCGCGTTCGCCACCATCGGCGATCCCAACGTCTACTCCACCTTCGGCTACCTGGCGCAGAGCGTCCGCGCGCTGCGTCCCGCCGTGCGGGTGGCGACAGTGCCCGGCGTGACCGCCATGCAGGAGTTGGCCGCCCGCAGCGGTGTCGCGCTGTGCGAGGGACGCGAACCGCTGACGCTGCTGCCGGCCACCGCCGGTCTGGCGCTGTTCGCCGACGCCCTCGCCGGGCCGGGCACCGTTGTCGCCTACAAGGGCTGGCGGCGGCACCCGGAGCTGCTCGCCGAACTGCGCCGACAGGGCCGCCTCCACGACGCGGTCCTCGGGCGCAACCTCGGCCTGCCCGGCGAACACGTCGGCGCAGTCGACGACACCGCGCACGACCTGCCGTACCTGTCGACGCTGCTGGTGCCCGCCCGCCGCGACCACCGAGGAGGAAAGCTGTGACCAGCAACGGCAAGGTGTGGTTCGTCGGGGCCGGCCCCGGTGCGGCGGACCTGCTGACCCTGCGGGCCGCCCGGGTGATCGCCGCGGCGGACATCGTGATCTGGGCGGCCAGCCTGGTGCACGCCGACGTCCTGCACCACGCCCGCCCCGACGCGGAGATCGTCGACTCGTCGCAGCTACCCATCGAGGGCGTGCTCCCGCTCTACCAGCGCGCCGCCGAGCAGGGGCTGACAGTGGCCCGCATCCACTCCGGCGACCCGGCGCTCTGGGGCGCCGTGCAGGAACAACTGGACCTGTGCCGGACGCTCGACCTCGCCGTCGAGATCGTGCCCGGAGTGTCGTCGTTCACCGCCGTCGCGGCGCTCGTCGGGCGGGAGTTGACAGTGCCCGAGGTCGCCCAGTCGGTGATCCTCACCCGCCTCGAAGGCGGCAAGACCCCGATGCCGCCCGGCGAGCGGGTCCGCGACTTCGCCCGGCACGGCACCACCATGGCGCTGTTCCTCTCCGCCGCCCGCTCCGGTCAGGTGCAGGCCGAGCTGCTGGCCGGCGGCTACCCGGCGGACACCCCGGCCGTCGTGGCGTACCAGGCGACCTGGCCCGACGAGCTGGTCGTGCGCTGCACGGTCGGCACGCTGGAGGCCACTGTCAAGCAGCACAAGCTGTGGAAGCACACGCTCTTTCTGGTCGGGCCGGCGCTGGCCGCCGAGGGCACCCGCTCGCACCTGTACCACCCCGGGCACTTCCACACCTTCCGTCGCGCCGAGCCGGTCGCACGTGCCGAGCTGCGCCGCCAGTCCGGCGTCCGCGCCGGGGGAACAGGCACACCATGACGTACGCCGAGCCGCCGCTGCGCGAACCGGACCTGCCGCGTACGGCGAAGGTCCGGCCCACCGCGCTGCGGACCGGCTGGACCACCGGCGCGTGCGCGACGGCGGCGGCGAAGGCGGCGGTGACCGCCCTGGTCACCGGCGAGATCCAACCGGACGTGGAGATCGGGCTGCCCGCCGGTCGCCGGGTGCGATTCCCGGTCGAACGCTGCGAGGTGACCGGCAGCCCACCGGTGCACGCCGAGGCGGTGGTCGTGAAGGACGCCGGTGACGACCCGGACGTCACCCACGGCGCCGAGCTGACCGCCACCGTGGACTGGACCGACGTCCCCGGGCTGCGCCTGGCCGGCGGGCCCGGGGTCGGCACCGTCACCAAGCCGGGCCTCGGCCTCGCGGTCGGTGGCCCGGCCATCAACGACACCCCACGCCGGATGATCGGCGACGCGGTGGCCGAGGTCGTCGACCTCACCGAGGTCGGTGTCCGCGTGGTCATCAGCGTGCCCCGGGGCGAGATCATGGCCCGCAAGACCACCAACCGGCGGCTCGGCATCCTCGGCGGCATCTCGATCCTCGGCACCACCGGGATCGTCCGTCCCTTCTCCACCGCCTCCTGGCGGGCCAGCGTCGTGCAGGCCGTGCACGTGATGGCCGCCCAGGGGGAGCGGACGGTGGTGCTGTGCACCGGCGGGCGTACCGAGCGGGCCGCCCGCGCGCTGCTGCCCGAGCTGCCCGAGGTGTGCTTCGTCGAGGTGGGCGACTTCACCGGCGCGGCCGTCACCGCCGCCGTGGGCGACGCGATGACCGGTGTGGTCTTCGTCGGCATGGCCGGCAAGCTCGCCAAGCTCGCCGCCGGGATCCTGATGACCCACTACACCCGCTCGAAGGTGGACCTGTCGCTGCTCGGCGCGGTGACCGCCGACGCCGGCGGCGATCCCGCACTGGTCGACGCGGTGACCGAGGCGAACACCGGGCGGCACGCGTACGAGCTGTGGGAGGCCGCCGGGCTGCTCGGCCCGGCCGGGGACCTGCTCTGCCAGCGGGTCGGGCAGGTGCTGCGGCGCTTCGCCGGGCCGACGGTCACCGTGGACGTGGCGATGGTCGACTTCGCCGGCGCGCGGGTGGTCGCCTCGTCGGGCCGGTGGCCGCGATGAGCCGGCCGACCGCGGCGCCCGCCGACCGGCCGGCGACCGTGGCCGCTACGGACCCGGTGGTGACCGTGGCGTCCCCGGACCCGCTGGTGACAGTGGTCGGGGTGGACGCGGCCGGTGCGCCACCGCACCCCGCAGTCGTTCCCGCGCTGGCCGTGGCCGGGCTGGTCGTCGGAGCGGCCCGGCACCTGGCCACCGTCTCCGTGCCGCAGGGCGTGGACACCGTCGTCCTCGGGCCGCTCGCCCCGGCCGTACGGCGGCTGAGCGCCGCCGTGGCCGCCGGCGTGCCGGCGGTGGTGCTGGCCAGCGGCGATCCCGGACTGTTCGGCATCGTCCGGCGGCTGCGCGCGGCCGGGCTGCCGCTGCGGGTGGTGCCGGCGGTGTCCAGTGTGGCCGCCGCGTTCGCCCGTGCCGGGCTGCCCTGGGACGGCGCAGCCGTGGTCACCGCGCACGGCCGCGACCCGCGACCGGCCCTGAACGCCTGCCGGGCGCTGCCACTGGTCGCGGTGCTCACCGCGCCGGGCGTCGGCGCCGCCGAACTGGGCGCCGGACTGATCGGCTGGTCCCGCCGTCTGGTGGTCGCCGAACACCTCGGCACCGACGCCGAACGCGTCCGGGCGGTGACCCCCGATCAGGCCGCCGCCGGAGCCTGGTCCGACCCGCACGTCCTGCTCAGCATCGCCGTGCCCGTGCCCGTGCCCGTGCCCGCCGTGCCCGTGCCCGCCGTGCCCGTGCCCGCCGGGCCCGTGAACGCCGTGCCCGTGCCCGCCGTGCCCGTGCCCGCCGTGCCCGTGCCCGCCGTGCCGGGCCTGGTCAGGCCGGCTGGGATGCGGGTGGACAACCAGCCGGCCGCCGCGCCGGCCGGCGGCTGGGCGCTGCCGGAGGACCGGTACGCCCACCGCGACTCCATGATCACCAAGTCCGAGGTGCGGGCCCTCGTCGTCGCCCGGCTGCGGCCTCGCCTGGGCAGGTTGGTCTGGGACGTCGGCGCGGGCAGCGGCTCGGTCGGCATCGAGTGCGCGCTGCTCGGCGCCGCAGTGCTCGCCGTGGAGCAGGACGTCGCCGGTGCCGCGATGATCCGGGACAACGCCGCCGTGCACGCCGTCGACGTGCGGGTCGTCGTCGGGCGGGCCCCGGCGGCGCTGGCCGGGTTGCCCGAGCCGGACGCGGTCTTCGTCGGCGGTGGCGGCGCCGACGTCCTTGCGGCAGTGGTGGCTCGCCGACCCGCGCGGGTGGTGCTCACCCTGGCCGCGCTGGACCGCGTCGCGCCGGCCGTGGGTCTGCTGCGCGCCGCCGGCTACACGGTCGAGGGCAGCCAGCTCTCCGCCGCCCGCCTCGCCGACCTGCCCGGCGGGTCGATCCGCCTCGCGTCCACCAACCCGGTGGTCGTCCTCACCGGGGAGCGCCCGTGCCCGACCTGACCGTCACCACCCGCGTCGGCCTGGTCGCGGCAACCGCCGCCGGCCGACGACACGCCGACACCGTCGCCGCCGCCTGGCCGCACGCGCGGGTCGTCGAGGGGGAGAGCGTCGCCGACGCGCTGCGGACCGCCTGGGCGCGTTGCGACGCCGTGGTGGCGTTCCTGGCCACCGGCGCGGTGGTGCGCATCCTCGCGCCGCTGCTCGGGGACAAGCGCACCGACCCGGCCGTGGTGGTCGTCGACGAGGCTGCCCGGCACGCGGTGGCGCTGCTCGGCGGCCACGCCGGCGGCGGCAACGACCTCGCGGAAGCCGTCGGCGCGCTGCTGGACGCCCGACCGGTGATCACCACCGCCACCGACGCGGTAGGCCTGCCCGGACTGGACACCCTCGGTTGGCCGGTGCAGGGCGCGGTCGCCGCGGTGTCCCGGGCCATCCTGGACGGCGAACCGGTCCGGCTGATCGCCGACGCCACCTGGCCGCTGCCCGCCCTGCCCCCGAACGTGCGCGTCATCACCCCCGGGGCAGCCTCCGACGATCCGGCCGGCCACCACGACCCGGCCGGCGATGTCGCCGCCCCCGGCGACCCCGCCAACAACGACCCCGCCAACGAGGAAGCGGCCGACGACGACGGGTACCGGGTGCTGGTCACCGACCGGGTGGTGCCGCCCGACGGGCGGACCGCCGTGCTGCGGCCACCGTCGCTGGTCGCCGGGGTGGGCGCGAGTCGGGGCGTACCGGCCGCCGAGGTGGCGGAGCTGCTGCACCGGGTGCTGGCCGAGGCCGGCCTCGACCCGGCGAGCCTGCGCTGCCTGGCCAGCGCCGACGTCAAAGCCGACGAGGCGGGCATCCGCAGCACCGCCGACGCGCTCGGCGTACACCTGGTGACCTGGCCGGCGACGCGGCTGGCGACTGTCGACGTGCCGCATCCCAGCGAGGTGGTCCGCGCCGCGGTCGGCACGCCGAGCGTCGCGGAGGCCGCGGCGCTGCTCGGCACGGACGGCCGGTCCGACGACGCGACGCTGCTCGTGGGCAAGACCGCGACGGCGATGGCCACCGTCGCGGTGGCGCGGCACGCGCCGCGCGGCCGGCTCGCGGTCGTGGGGCTCGGGCCGGGCGCCGCCGACCTGCGGACCCCCCGCGCGGTCGCGGAGCTGCGCCGCGCGGCGGTGGTGGTCGGCCTGGACCAGTACCTCGACCAGGTGCGGGACGTGCTGCGGCCGGGCACCCGGGTGCTGTCCAGCGGGCTGGGCGCGGAGGAGGCCCGGGCCCGCGCGGCCGTCGCCGAGGCCACCGCCGGCCGGGCGGTCGCGCTGATCGGCTCCGGCGACGCCGGGGTGTACGCGATGGCGAGCCCCGCCCTGGAGTACGCCGACGAGCGGATCGACGTGGTCGGTGTGCCCGGGGTGACCGCCGCGCTCGCCGCCGGGGCGCTGCTCGGGGCGCCGCTCGGCCACGACCACGCCTACGTGAGCCTGTCCGACCTGCACACCCCGTGGGAGGTCATCGAGCGGCGGGTGACCGCCGCCGCCGAGGGCGACTTCGTGACGCTGTTCTACAACCCGCGCAGCCGCGCGCGTGACTGGCAGCTCGGCAAGGCGCTCGGCATCCTCGCCGCGCACCGGCCACCGGCCACCCCGGTCGGCGTGGTGCGCAACGCCAGCCGCCCCGGCGAGCGGGTGCACCTGGCGACGCTGGCCACGCTCGACCCGGGCATCGTCGACATGTACAGCGTGGTGGTGGTCGGTAACAGCGACACCAGGCTGGTCGCCGGCCGGATGGTCACGCCCCGGGGGTACCGGTGGCGATCGTGACCATCGACGCCTGCCAGGGCTGCGGCGCCTGCCTGCTGACCTGCCCCACGCACGCGATCCGGCCGGTCGCCGGTGGCCTGACGGTACGCGCCGACCGCTGCACCGGCTGCCTGGAGTGCCTGGAGATCTGCCCGGTCGACGCGATCCGCGTGGCCGAGCCCTGGGAAGGAGACCGATGAGCCGGGTGGTGCATCCGATCGAGGTCGAGTCGTACCGCATCCTGCGCGAGCGGGTCGACCTGTCGCACCTGCCGCCGTTGAGCCGGGCGGTGACCGAGCGGGTCGTGCACGCCAGTGCCGACCTCGCGTACGTCGACGAGCTGGTCTGCGACGAGGCCGCCCTGGAGAGGGGGCTGGCCGCGCTGCGCGCCGGCGTGCCGGTGGTCACCGACGTGGCGATGGTCGCCGCCGGCATCACCCGCGCGGGCCTGGAGCTGGTCTGCCCGGTCGCCGAGCCGGCCGCCGCCGAACTGGGCCGTGCGGCCGGCATCACCCGCTCGGCGGCGGCCGTGCGGATCGCGCGGGACCGGGTCGGCCCCGGCGCGGTGTGGGTGGTCGGCTGCGCACCCACCGCGCTCGTCGAACTGCTCACAGTGGACGCCGCGCCCGCGCTGGTCGTCGGCCTGCCGGTCGGCTTCGTCGGTGCCGCCGAGTCGAAGGCGGCGTTGCGGGCCAGCGGCCTGCCCGGGGTGTCCAACGTGGGCGAGAAGGGTGGCTCGGCGGTCGCCGCCGCCGCCCTCAACGCCCTGCTCTACATCGAGGAGAAGTCATGACCGGTCTGGTCATCGTCGGGCACGGCACGCGCAGCGCTGCCGGGGTCGACCAGTTCGCCGCGCTCGTCGAGCGGGTCCGCCGTCGCGGTGCCGTCGCGGACGTCGAGGGCGGCTTCATCGAGCTGTCCCGCCCGCCGCTGACCGACGCGGTCGGCGCGCTCGTCGCCCGCGGGCACCGGGCCCTCGTCGCGTTGCCGCTGGTGCTCACCGCCGCCGGGCACGGCAAGGGCGACATTCCCGCCGCCATGGGACGCGAGCAGCAGCGCCACCCCGGGCTGACCTACCGCTACGGACGCCCGCTCGGCCCGCACCCGCTGCTGCACGACGCCCTGGAACAGCGCATCGACGCCGCGCTGGGTCACACGCGGGCCGGCGCCGTGCCGGCGGGCGCCGACCGGGCCGGCACCGAGCTGGCTGCTGCCGACCGGGCCGGTACGTGGGTGGCGTTGATCGGGCGGGGCTCCACCGACCCGGATGCCAACGCCGAGGTGGCCAAGGTCGCCCGGCTGCTCTGGGAGGGACGCGGCTACGCGGGTGTCGAGCCGGGCTTCATCTCCCTGGCGCAGCCGTCGGTGCCGGAGGTGCTGGACCGGTTGCGCCGGCTCGGCGCGCGGAGGATCGTCGTCGCGCCGTACTTCCTGTTCGCCGGGGTGCTGCCCGACCGGATCGTCGCCCAGTCTGCGGAGTTCGCGGCCGCCCACCCCGACCTCGACGTCCGGGTGGCCGAGGTGATCGGCGACTGTGACGCCCTCGCGGAGCTGGTGCTCGAACGCCACGCCGAGGCGCTGGGCGGGGACATCCGGATGAACTGCGACACCTGCGCGTACCGGGTGTCGATGCCCGGCTTCGCGGACAAGGTGGGTCGCCCGCAACGCCCGCACGACCACCCCGACGACCCGGTCGGCCACCACCATCACCACGGCCACGACGGGCACGACCACCACGACCACGGTTCGGTCGCCGTCGTCGGCGGCGGGCCGGGGCCCGACGACCTGATCACGGTACGCGCGCAGGCCCTGCTCGACGCCGCGGACGTCGTCGTTGTCGACCGGCTCGCCCCGCAGGGGCTCCTCGCCGGGCTGCGCCCCGACGTCCTGGTCATCGACGCCGCGAAGGTGCCCCGCGGCCCCTCGATGGCCCAGGACGCGATCAACGCGGCCCTGGTGTCGCACGCCCGCGCCGGCCGTCGGGTGGTACGCCTCAAGGGCGGCGACCCGTACGTCTTCGGACGCGGCCACGAGGAGGTGCTGGCCTGCCGGGCGGCCGGTGTGCCGGTGACGGTGGTCCCGGGGGTCAGCAGCGCCCTCGCCGCGCCGGCCCTCGCCGGCGTGCCGGTCACGCACCGGGGCGTGGCGCACGACGTCACAGTGGTCTCCGGGCATCTGCCGCCCGGGCATCCCGACTCGCTCGTCGACTGGGCCGCGTTGGCCCGTGCCCGGGGCACCGTCGTGCTGCTGATGGCCGTGGACACCATCGCCAAGATCGCTGCGGTGCTTGTCGAGCATGGTCGCCCCCCGGAGACCCCGGTGCTCGCCGTGCAGGACGCGGGGCTGCCCGGCCAGCGGTCGGTGCCCGCCCGGTTGGACGAGATCGGCGCGGTCGCCGCCGCCGAGGGCATCGGCCCGCCCGCCGTCTTCGTGCTCGGCCCGGTGGTCGGCGTCGCCGCCACCGGGCCGAGCGCCTGACGGCTACTCGCTGCGGGCGGTCTCCGGGCCGGTGACGCGTTCCAGCAGCGGCATCGTGGAGGCGATGACGCCGAGGCAGGCGACCAGCCCGACGACGACGATCACGTAGAAGCGCGGCTCCGGCGCGACCAGCGTGTAGTGCATCTGCGCCCGCAGGAACAGGTGCGCGGCGAGCAGACCCATGCCGATGGCGACGGCGGCGACGGCCAGCATCGGTACGGCGCTCTCCAGCGCCACCACCCGACGCAGGACCCGCACCGGAGCGCCGCTGAGGCGCAGCAGGCTGAACGGACGGCGGCGTTCGGTAAGGCCACCGATGACGCTTACCGCGAGGCTGCACCCGCCGAGCGCCAGGCTGGCGATGATGATGACGTTGGCCAGTTGTTCCCAGCCGCGCAGTGTGTCGGCGAAGTCCGACTCGAAGTCGCCGGGCACGTTCGGCCCCACCCAGAAGGTCGGGAAGGCGACCTCCAGCACGGTGCGGACGCGTTCGATGGCCGCAGCCGAGCCGTCCGTGCCCACGACGACCGAGCTCACCGGCAGCCGCTGGAGCTCGTCGAGCGTGATCGACGCCGCGCGCCACTCCGTTGTGGACGACGCAGACTCCTCCCAACGGCTCAGACCCGTCGGCACCTCGATGACGACGGCGCCCTGGGCGCACCTGCCGTACGCGCTCGGCAGGTCGGCGCAGGCGATCACCCCGCCCTCGCCGCCGGTGTTGATGTCCGGGGCTTCCCGGATGGCGGTCGCGGACCGCACGCCGGTGATCGCGTGCAGTTCGGCGAAGAGCGTGTCGGGCACCGACGTCGTCTTCTCGTCGAAGACTGTGGTGACAGTGCCCGCGTCGGTCGAGCCGATCGGGGCCGGGCCACGTTCGTCGACGATCGTGGTGATCACACCGACGGCGACACTGGTCACGAAGAGCGCGAGCATGATGCCGCTGATCGCCCGGAAGCCGGCCTTGGGGTTGTCGGCGAGGCGTCGCGCGGCGATGAGCGTGGCCGGACGGTTGGCGTACCGGGCCATGACCCGGGCGCCCACCATCGTCAACCACGGGCCGGCGAAGACGAGACCGGCCATGATGAGCAGCAGGCCGGGCAGGAAGATCGCGGTCTGACCGTCGGACGTCTCGGGCCGGTATCCGAGGGCGAACACCAGCACGGCGACGCCGAGCAGCATCGGGATCAGCCGGTACGCGCGCGGCGCGCGGGGGGTGACCCGCCGGGTGACGCCCAGCGGCGAGATCCGGACCTTGCGGAGCGAGATCTGGGCGGCCAGCGCCGCGCCGGCCGGGACGCCGAGCGCCACGAGCAGTATGTTCAGCAGGCCCAGGGACATGTCGCCGGGGAAGAACGGCATGCCGGTGAACGGGATACCCGCGAGCGGCTCGCGGAAGGCGTAGAACAGGGCGAAGCCGACGGCGGTGCCGGCGACGGCGGCGGCCGCCGCCTCCACCGCGGCGACCGTCGAGATCTGCCGGGGTGTCGCGCCGACCAGGCGCATCGCGGCGAAACGCTGCTCCCGGCGGGCGGCGCTGAGCCGGGTGGCGGTGCCGATGAAGATCAGCACCGGGAAGAGCAGCCCGCCGGCGATCACGCCCAGGATCAGGTTCACCGTGGTCTCGGGGAGGGCGGGCTTGTCATCGATGGTGTCGACCTGCCGGGAGTTGGGCAGCTTGCCCACGCTGTCCGGCGTGCCGCCCACGATGGCGAGCAGCGTGTCCGGTGAGGTCAACCCGGACGGTCCGACGGTGCCGAGGTCCCGTCCCGGGTACCGGTCGGCCAGCTGGTCGGCCGGCTGTGCCGCGAACAGCTTCCGCAGCGCCGGCGAGACGTAGAACTCACCGGGGCCCGGGGTGGCCGGGATGCCGGCCGGGATCGGCGCGCTCGGCCCGGTGGCGGCGACGTCGATCCGGAGGATCGGCTTGCCGTGGAAGAAGTCGTCCCTGGTCGACCACCACAGTGGATCGGCTGCGCCGGCGGTGGAGGCCTGGGGATAGATCGACGCGTACCGGGTGAGCTGGGCGTCGACCGCGTTGACCCCGGCCAGGGTGGTCAGCAGCAGCCCGCTGCCGATCGCGACGGCGGCGGCGATGACGAGCAGGCGGGTGAGTGCCTCCCGGCCGCCGGCCAGGGCGAGGCGGAGCCCGAAGCGGATCATGAGGCGATCCGGTCCGGCGCGTTGACGCGCCCGTCGCGGACCATGACCTCGCGGTCGGCGTACGCGGCGATCCTGGCCTCGTGGGTCACCAGGATGACAGTGGTGCCCTGCTCGCGGGCCGCGCTGACCAGCAGGTCCATGACGTGCTCGCCGGTGAGCGAGTCGAGCGCGCCGGTCGGCTCGTCGGCGAAGAGCACCTGCGGCTCGGCGACCAGGCCCCGGGCCAGGGCGACGCGTTGCGCCTGCCCGCCGGAGAGCTCGCCCGAGCGGCGCTGCTCCAGGCCGTCCAGGCCGAGGCGCGCGAACCAGGCGCTCGCCCTGGGCAGTGCCTGCTTGCGGTGTACGCCGTTGAGCAGTAGCGGCAGCGCGACGTTCTCCACAGCGGTCAGCTCGGGGACGAGCTGGCCGAACTGGAACACGAAGCCGAACCGGTCGCGGCGCAGGCTGCTGCGTTGGGTCTCGGGCATGGCGTCGACCCGGGCACCGTCGAACAGGACCTCGCCGGAGCTGGGCACGAGGATGCCGGCGAGGCAGTGCAGCAGGGTGGACTTGCCCGAGCCGCTGGGCCCCATGACGGCGAGGATCTCGCCGGCCTCCACGGCGACGCTCGCGCCGCGCAGGGCGGGTGTCTGGCCGAAGGAGAACGTCACGTCGCGTGCTTCGAGCACCACGCTCATGGTCGTACCTCTTTCCGCAGGGCGTCCAGGCGGGCGCCGGTCATCTCGATCCATCGGAGGTCCGCCTCCAGGTGGTACAGGCCGTGGTCGGCGAGCAGCGCGTCGACCAGGTTGCCGGCGCGCTTGATCTCGGTCAGCTCGCGCATCCGGTGCAGGTGCGCGCTGCGCTGGGTGTCGAGGTATTCGGCGGCGGGACGGTCGAGCATCAGCGCGAGCACGACCTTCGCGAACAGCACCGTCTGCAGGTGCGGCTCCGGGTCGACCGGCTGGGTGAGCCACTGCTCGACCTCGGTCGCGCCGACATCGGTGATGACGTAGCGCTTGCGGTCGGGGCCGGAGCCGGGCGCGACGTCGCTGATCACCACCTTTCCGTCGCGGGCCAGGCGGCTGAGGGTGGAGTAGACCTGGCCGAACGGCAGCGGCTTGCCCCGGCCGAAGAACGCGTCGTAGTCGCGCTTCAGGTCGTAGCCGTGGCTGGGCTCTCGTTCGAGGAGGCCGAGAAGGGTCAGTGGCACGCTCATGCCCAGGAGACTACACCGGGGGTATACCTCGCGTATATACCCTCGGAGTATTCGCGATGGGTCCCCTGTTCCGGGAAGGACTTTCCGAAGGTCAGCCCAGCAGGGCGCGGGCCAGGGCGTAGCCGACGGCGGCCGCGGACAGCCCGGCGGCGACGCTGCCCAGCACGTTGGCCAGGGCGAGGAACCGGTCGCCGCGCCGGGCCAGCCGCAGGGTCTCGTAGCTGAAGGTGGAGTAGGTGGTCAGGGCGCCGCAGAACCCGGTGCCGAGCAGCGCGCCGACCGCGGGGTCGACAGGCCACCCGACCAGGGCACCGAGCAGCAGCGACCCGGCCACGTTGACGCTGAACGTGCCCCACGGGAACGCCGAGGCGTGGCGGGACTGCACGGCCCGGTCGGTGAGGTAGCGCAGCGGTGCGCCGACCGCCGCGCCCAGGGCGATGAGCAGCACGGTCATCGGACCGCCCCGCGCCGCAGCAGTCCGGTGGTGACGGCGTCGCCCAGCCCGACCGCGACGAGAGCCCCGAGCACCGTCGCGGCCAGGTACGCCAGCGCGACGCCGGGTGCGCCCGCCACGAGGGCCTGCTGGACGTCCACCGCGTACGTGGAGAACGTGGTGAAGCCGCCGAGCACCCCGACACCGAGGAACGGGCGGGCCAGCGGGTGCCCGCCGCCGAGGTGCCCGAGCACCGCCATCAGCACGCCGATCAGCAGGCAGCCGGACACGTTGACGCCGAACGTCGCCCACCCGAAAGCGGTGGGCGCGTGCGGGACTAGGTGTTGCAGGCCGGCCCGGCCCAGCGCGCCGAGCACCCCGCCGGCCGCGATCGTGGCGAGAACCGTCGCGGGTCGCGCGCCGAGTTCCCGGCGGTCGGCGGTGACCCGCAGGTCGACGTCGGGGTCGGTACGCGGTTCGAGCGGCTCTGACACGGGTCCTTCCTACCAGCACGAACGCCGCGACGGCTGGTCAGCGTACCGCCGCGACGGCGGCGTCCGTTCCGCCGCGCCACACCGTGCCGACCTCGCTGAACCCGGCCTCGGTGAGCGCCGCCAGATGCCAGGAGGCCGGCGGGTTCCACTCCGGGCTGTGCCCGGTCGGGTAGATGGCGTGTCGCTGGGCGACCAGCGGGGCGAGCGTCGGGTCGGCGGCGGCCCGCTCCCACCAGTCGGACCAGGACAGCACCGAACCGGCGGCGTAGCGGGCGTCGCGCCGGTCCCGCGCCCGGTCCAGCAGCCGTTTGGTCAGCTCCGGCAGGGTGTCGTCGGGCATGTGGTCGGCGTTGACGAAGATCCCGCCCGGTCGCAGCACGTCGCGCAGGTCGGCGTAGAGCGCGCGGAGCCGGTCGGCCGGCAGCCAGTGCAGGGCGGTGGCGGTGAGGACGGCGTCGTACTCCTGGTGGGGGAGCGTCTCGCGCCAGTCGGGTGTGGTGAGGTCGGCGGTGACGATCGTGGCCCGCCCGGCCAGCGAGGCGCCGGCGATGGTGAGCAGCGCCGGGTCGAGGTCCACCAGGGTCACCTCGGCGTCCGGGAAGCGCGCCAGCGTCCGCAGCGAGATGGTGCCGGTGCCGCCGGCCAGGTCGAGCAGGCGCGGACGGCGGCCCTCGACTACCGCGTCGACCGCGTCGAGCATGGCGGCGAGGCGGTGTTCCCGATCCGGTAGGTAGGCCTCCTGCTGACGGTCCCAGCTCTCCTGCCAGGCCGACGGATCCATGATGTAAGGACTCATGATGGCCAGGCTAGTTACTCGAACGGTCCCGGTCCAGGCCTTGTTGCACATCTTTTGCAATTGCAGGATGATGGCGGGGCGATGATCGGAGTGACGCCGGGTCGGGCATCCCGCCCGACCCGGCGCCCTCACCTCGCGCCCTCGGCCGACGGCCGGCGTACGGTACCCGCAGCCCGCACCGGGACCGTCGCGCAAGGAGGCAGGCGATGCAGGACCGCACCCCTCGTCCGCACGAGCTGGAGCCGATCGAGCGTGCCGACATCGACGAGCTGCGCGAACTGCAACGCGAACGGCTGCGCTGGTCGCTGCGGCACGCGTACGACCACGTGCCGCACTACCGCCGGGCGTTCGACGCCGCCGGCGTGCACCCCGACGACTGCCGCGACCTCGCCGACCTGGCCCGCTTCCCGTTCACCGGCAAGGCGGAACTGCGCGACAACTACCCGTTCGGCATGTTCGCCGTACCCCGGGAGCGGGTCGCCCGACTGCACGCCTCCTCCGGCACCACCGGCCGGCCCACCGTCGTCGGCTACACCCGCGACGACCTGCGGACCTGGGCCCGGCTGATGGCCCGGTCCATCCGCGCCTCCGGCGGCCGTCCCGGCGACCGGGTGCACGTCGCGTACGGCTACGGGCTCTTCACCGGCGGCCTGGGCGCGCACTACGGGGCCGAGGAACTCGGCTGCACGGTCATCCCGGTCTCGGGCGGCATGACCGAACGGCAGGTGCTGCTGATCCGCGACTTCGAACCCGAGGTCATCATGGTCACGCCCAGCTACATGCTCGCCATCGTCGACGAGATGCAGCGCCAGGGCATCGACCCCCGCGCCACCTCGCTGCGGGTCGGCATCTTCGGCGCGGAGCCGTGGACCGAGGACATGCGCCGCGAGATGGAACAGCGGTTGGACATCCACGCGGTCGACATCTACGGGCTCTCCGAGGTGATGGGCCCCGGCGTGGCCACCGAGTGCGTCGAGACCAAGGACGGCCTGCACCTCTGGGAGGACCACTTCTACCCGGAGATCATCGACCCGGTCACCGGGGCCGTGCTGCCCGACGGCGAGCGGGGCGAGCTGGTGCTCACCTCGCTCACCAAGGAGGCGATGCCTGTGGTGCGCTACCGCACCCGGGACCTCACCCGGCTGCTCCCCGGCACCGCGCGGCCGATGCGCCGGATCGAGAAGATCACCGGCCGAACCGACGACATGATGATCGTGCGCGGCGTGAACGTGTTCCCCACGCAGATCGAGGAGCTGATCCTGCGTACGCCGCAGCTGTCGCCGCACTTCCAGTGCGTCCTGGACCGGCGGGGCCGGCTGGACACCCTCACCGTACGGGTGGAGCGGCGCGTCGGGGTCGCCGCGGACGCCGCCGAGCGGGCCGGCGCGACGCTCGTCGAGCTGGTGAAGAACACCATCGGGGTGAGCGTCGCGGTGGCCGTGCTCGCCCCGGACTCGGTGGAACGGTCCATGGGCAAGATGCGCCGCATCGTCGACCAGCGCGACCGAGGCTGACCACCGTCCGCCGAGGCGCGGTCAACGGGGCAACGCGCCCGGCGGCGTCGACATAGGATCCGCGAGATGCGCGTGCTGGTGGTGTCCGCCCCGCTCGTCGGGCACGTCTTTCCCCTGGTGCCCCTCGCGGTCGCGCTGCGCGACGCCGGCCACGACGTGCTGGTGGCCACCGGCGGTGCGGCGATGGCCGCCGCCGACGCCGGTCTGGCCGTGCACGACGTCGCGCCGGGCTTCGACTTCGGCCGGATCGCGCGGCGGGTCCTGCTCCGCCATCCGCTGATCGCGCGCGCCGAACTGGCCGGCACCGCCGGCACCCGGGGCGCCGGCCTGCTCTTCGGCGCTCTCAACGACCAGCTCACCGACCCGGTCGTCACGCTGGCCACCCGGTGGCGGCCGGATCTGGTGGTGCACGAGCCGTTCGCGGTCGCCGGCGCGGTCGCGGCGGCGCGGCTCGACGTGCCGGCCGTACGCCAGGAGAACACCCTCTTCGACGGCCGGGACCTGGTCGCCGCGACCACCGCCCGACTCGGGGCCGCGCTGCGCCGGCACGGCCTCGCGGAGCTGCCACCGCCCGCCGCCGCCCTCGCCGTGGCCCCGCCCAGCGTGGCCACCCAGGCCGGCTGGCCGATGCGCTACACGTCCTACGTGGGCGGTGGTGAGCTGCCGGCCTGGTTGCGCGAGCCGGGTGAGCGACAGCGGATCCTGGTCACCCGCAGCACCCTGACCGGCCCCGGCGACCGGGGCCCGATGCCCGCCGTGGTGGCCGCCGCGGCCCAGGTGGACGCCGAGATCGTGCTGGTCCGGCCCGATCAGCGCTCGGCCCGTTCGCTGCCCGGCAACGTCCGGGTGGTCGACTGGATCCCACTCGCGGAGGCGTTGCCGGCGAGCGCGGCGCTGGTGCACCACGGCGGGGCGGGCAGCGCCTTCGGCGCCCTCGCCGCCGGCCTGCCGCAACTGGCCACCGTGGGCCCGGGGGACCGGCGGCACAACGCCGAGCTGGTGGCCCGCCGGGGCGCCGGCCTCGCGCTGCGTCCGGCCGACATCACCGCGCGGACACTGACCCGGCTGCTCACCGACGAGAGCCTGCGCACGGCCGCCGGGCAGGTCAGCCAGGAGATCGCCGCGATGCCACCGCCGGCGGCCCTGGTGGCCCGGCTGACGGCGTTGCTCTGACGCCCTCCCGCGTGCCACAGCCGGGTCCGCGCCCGGCTGCGGCAGGATGGCCTGATGCGACACGTCGTGCTGTTCCACTCCGTGTACGGGCTGCGGCCCGCCGTTCGTGCCGCCGCCGACCGGTTGCGCGCCGCCGGGCACCGGGTCACCGCCCCCGATCTGTACGGCGTCCCGGCCGCCGACACCGTCGAGGAGGGTTTCGCGCTGCTCGACAAGATCAGCCACGAGGTGGTGCTCGACCGGGCCCGCGCGGCGCTGCGCGACCTGCCGCCGCAGACGGTCCTGGCCGGCTTCTCGATGGGTGCCGGCGTCGCCGGGGCGCTGCTCGCCGAGCGTCCCGACGCCGCCGGCCTGCTCCTGCTGCACGGCACCGGTGGCGGGCCGGACACGGTCCGGCCCGGGTTGCCGGTGCAGCTGCACGTCGCCGACCCGGACCCGTACGACGCGCCCGACGAGGTCGACGAGTGGCAGCGGGCGATGACCGACGCCGGCGCCGACCTGAGCGTGTTCCGCTATCCCGGCGTCGGGCACCTGTTCACCGACCCGGACGTCACCGAGTACGCCCCGGACGCCGCCGCGCAGGTCTGGCCCCGGGTGCTGGCCTTCCTCGCCGCCGACTGAGCGCCCGCCGGGCCGCCGGGCGTTCGGCGGGCGGTGGCGCCGATGCGCGGGGGAGTGGCGGTGCCGTGGACGCGCTTGCATGATCCTCACGGGGGTGCGGAAATGACGACAACAGCCTTCGATGACCACGAGCGGTCGCGCTGGGCCGGGCGGGCGGCGGCGTTCGACGGCAGCTTCGCGCTGCTGTGCGCCCATTCCGCCCCGGCACTGTTGGACGCCGCCCACGTCGAGGCCGGAACCCGGATGCTCGACGTCGGCACCGGTTCCGGGACCGTCGCCGGGCTGGCGTGCGCGCGCGGCGCCAGCGTGGTGGCCGTCGACGCGGAGCCCAGCATGGTCGACCTGGCCCGCAGCCGGCTCCCGTTGGCCGACGAGGTCCTCCTCGCGGCGCTGCCCCGCCTCCCGTTCGAATCCGGGCAGTTCGACGCGGCCGTGGCGAACTTCGTGATCAACCACGTGGGTGATCCGCTCGCCGCGATCGGCGAACTCCGACGGGTCGTCCGGCCGGCCGGACGAATCGCCGTGACGCTCTGGCCCGACCCGCCGCCCGAGGCGCAGAGCCTCTGGGGCGAGGTCTTCGACGCCGCCGGGGTCGACCGTCCGACGTCGGTGCCGAGGGTGGACGCGGAGAAGGACTTTCCCCGTACCGTCGAGGGGTTCGCCGGGTTGCTCGACGCCGCGGGCCTCGCCGACGTGCGGTGCGAGACGATCAGCTGGGTGCACCGCACCGACCCCGAGGCCTGGTGGAGCGGGCCGGCGAACGGCATCAGCAGACCGGGGCTGCTGATGGAGACCCAACCGGCGGACGTGATCGTGCGGATCCGTGCGGCGTACGACGAGCTGACCGCCCCCTACCGCGACCCGGACGGCAGGCTCGCGCTGCCCACCGCGGCGCTGCTGGCCTCGGCGTCCGTGCCGTAGGACGACTCGGCGGTGCCCGCCCCCGCAGGCGGTGGGGCACGGCGTCGAGAATGGGTGGCATGGAATTCCTGTGTTACCACCGCGACCGGCCCGACTCGGCGGCGTTGCGCGACGAGCTGCTGGCCGAGCACTGGACCTACATGGACGGGTTTGCGGCGGAGATGATCGCCCGCGGCCCGACCCTGTCCGGCGACACGGCCACCGGCAGCGTGCACATCGTCGACCTGCCCGACGCGGGTGCCGCGCGGGCGTTCGCCTTCGACGAGCCGAACTACCAGGCCGGCGTGTACCGGGATGTGCTGCTGCGCCGGTGGCGCAACACGCTGGGCCGCACGATGTGGGACTTCGCCGGCGGCCGGACCGGCGGCAACCGGTATCTGGTGCTCGGCCTCGGCGCGGGGCCGGCCGTCGACCTGGCCGTGCCGCCGGACCCGGACGAACTGATCGCGTACGGGCCGCTGCTGTCCGACGACGGCGACACCTGGCTCGGCACCGCCGCGCTGGTGCGGGCGCCGACCCCGGACGCGGCGCGCGCCATCCTGACCGTGGACCGGTACGCCGACGTCGAGGTGCACCACTGGCAGTTCGGCGGGCGGCCGACCTGACCCTCAGGCGGCGGTGGCCAGGCCGTTCGGCCAGTGGATCAATGGCGGACGGGGTGCGGCGCGCACGACTCCGGCCGGTGGGCCGACACCGACCGGTCCGCCGCGTTCGGGTGGCCCCGGCACGGTAGGCGCCGCTCGGATCGTCGCCGGGGTCCGGGCCACGTCCGCGGGCCGGGGCCCGGCCGTGCTGCTCGCCGTCGCGCACCCTCGCGTCGGTGGCCCGTCGCTGGCGGAAACGACGGCGCGCAGGCGGCGGGTACCCGCCGGGTGGTTGGTTCCGCGACCCGGCTCGGCCGGCGCGGTGGTCGTCGTCGCCGCAGGAAGACGTCGGCGCGGCGGTGCGGTGCGGCGCGTTGAGACCGTCGGGGCCACCACCGCGAGGACGGCGCCGGAGCGGCCTGCCCGGGGGTGAACGGCGTCGAGACGCACCACGTCGGCGGGACGGTCCGCGACCGGGTGAGCTGCGGCGGAACGGCCTGCGGTGGGGTCGAGGGCCTCCGGGCGGACGGTGTCCAGGCGCGGCGCTTCGGCGGCACGACTGCCGAAGACGGCCCGCAACGCGCGGGGCAACCGCTCGGCGGCGACCTGGCGCAGCGCGGGCGCGGCGAACACGTACCCGTCGGTGCGGCGGGCGAGCAGCAGTCCGGCCGCGACCAGTCCGCGTAGGGCCGGTGCGGATCGGCCGGGCACCCAACCGAGGGTCCGGTCGACGGCGTCGCGGGAGACCGGCCCGCCGATGGTGGCGGCGGCCATCAGCACCGCTCGTCGTTCACCGTCGAGGTGGTCCAGTTCCGCGCCGACGGCCCGGCGGACCGCGTCGGGCAGCGGAAGCGTCAGCCGGTCGGCGCCCTCCACGATCGACCGCACGTACGCCGCCGCGTGGCCGGGTCGGCCCGCCACCAGTGGCAGCAGCCGGTCGACCAGGGCCACCGGTTGCCCGGCCCGGGTGAGCAGGTGGCGCAGCAGCCGCCCGGACTGCACCGTGGCCAGGGGACGGATCGGCACGCGGCGGACCGGGCCGGGTCGGGTGTCGGCCCACTGCGGCTGATGCACGGTGAGCACCGCGAGCGGCAGCCCCCGCGCCGCCGCCGCGGTGAACAGCGCGTGCAGGAAGTGGCTCACGGCCGGCGCGGCGCGGTCCACGTCGTCCACGGCGACGACAAGCGGTCGGTGGGCGGCCAGGCGCAGCAGCGCGTCCCGGCAGACCGCCGCGGCGGCCAGCGTCCCGGCCGAACCGTCCGGCGTGGTCAGCAGCGATTGCAGCGCCGCCACCGCCGCCGCGACCCGGTTCGGCGGGTACAGCGGTGTCAGAGCGTCGGTCAGGCGGTCACGGACCGCCGCCGGGCCGTCGCCGTGTCGGATGCCGGCGACGCCGCGGACCAGTTCGGCGACCGGCGCGAGCACCTGGTCGGGGTACGGCGGGCAGCTCACCACGCACCAGCGCACCGGCATCCCGTCCACCGTGCGCAGCGCGCGGGTCAGCTCGTGCAGCAGTCGGCTGCGGCCGCTGCCGCTCGGGCCGACCAGGGACACCCAGCGCGGGTCGTGGTCGTGCAGCGCCCGGGTCAGCTGGTCGGTGACGCTGGCCAGTTCGCGGCGTCGCCCGATCAGCGGGCCGTCGTGCCGGTCGGCGCCCGGTCGCGCCAGGCCGGCGGCATGCCACACCGGCATCGGCGGCACCCGGCCGGCGACCGGCACCGGCGCCAGTTGACGCTGCACGATGAGACCGGCGGTGGCCCGTGCCGTGGCGGCGCAGAGCGCGACGGTGCCGGGTGCGGCGTACTCCTGCAGGCGGGCCGCGGTGGTGATCACCGCGCCGCTGGCCACGCCGTGGCCGCCGCTGACCGCGCCGCCCAGGTCGACCACCGCCTCGCCGGTGGCGACCCCGACGCGCAGCCGCAGGGTGATGTCGCCGAGGATGGGCCGGCGATCCAGCGCGGCCTGGATCTCCAGCCCGGCCCGCACCGCCCGGTACGCGTCGAAGCCGTCGGAGTGTCGCGCCCCGAACAGTGCCATCACCGCGTCGCCGACGTACTTCTCGACCACGCCGTGCCAGCGGCGCAGCACGGCGGCGACCGTGTCGAAGTACGCCCGCTGCAGCGCGCGGACGTCCTCCGGGTCGAGCCGGTCGACAAGCGCGGTGGAGCCGACGATGTCGGCGAACAGCACGGTGACCGTCCGCCTCTCCTCGGGCACCGGCCAGTGTGGGCGGTCGGTCCGCTGCGTGTCGGCGACGACAGTGATCATGGGTGCGCACCGGTCCTTCCCCCGCTGGTGGCTGACGACCCTCGGAGATTGGCATTCCTGGGCTGACGGGGGATCGGCAGAACGACGTATGTCGGCCACTCGCAACCATTAGTCGCAATGTCGACGCGAGGAGTACCACAAGCGGCAGATGGCCGTAGAACGGTACGGGGGCGTGTGATTAGGCTGCGTCCCATGGCCAGCGATGTGGACACCGCACCGCTCGTGGGCCGGGCCGAGCTGGTGCAGACGGTTCGGTCGGCGTTGCTCGGTGACGTGGCACAGGGGCAGACGGCCGCCGTCTTCCTGACCGGTGAGAGCGGTGTGGGCAAGACCCGCCTCCTCGGTGAGATCGGTGCCCGATTGCGCGACCAGGGCGCATTGGTGCTCACCGGCAGTTGCCTGGACATCGGCGACGCCTCGCCGCTGCACCCGTTGCTGCAGGCGTTGCGGCGTTTCGACGCGGACCTGTCCGCGGCGCAGGCGCGCACCTCCTCGGCGGTGCGCGGGCTGTTGCAGATGTTCGCCGACGAGACGGGCGGCCCGGACGGCGCCGGTGCCCTGCTGGAACGCGTCTCCAGGGGCCTGCACCTGATCGCCGAGGGGCGACCGCTGGTGCTGATCCTGGACGACCTCCAGTGGGTCGACCGCAGCACCCGCCAGCTGCTGCTCTATCTGCTGGCCGGTCTCGGTGACCTCCAGCTGTCGGTGCTGGCCGCGGTGCGGGCCGAGTCGTTGCAGGGCGCGCACCCGCTGCGCCGGGTGCTCACCGAGCTGCGCCGGCTGCGGACGGTCCGGGTGCTGGACCTGTCCCCGCTGGACCGCGCCGGCACCGAGCAGCTCGCCGCCGCGGTGGTCGGGCGGACGCTTGCGCCCGACGCCGCCGAGCAGGTGTGGCAGCGCAGCGGCGGCAACCCGTTCGTCATCGAGGAGTTGGCCCGCGACCTGCGCGACGGGCGGGACGGGCTGTCCGAGACCCTGCGGGAGATCTTCCTCGATCGGGTCGACGCGCTGCCGCAGCACGCGCACGCCGTGGTGCACGCCGTGGCGGCGGGCGTCGAGCCGGTGCAGCACTGGCTGCTGGCCGAGGTGCTGCGGCTGCCGGAGGACGAGCTGATCGACGCCGCGCGCGCCGCGGTCGCGCACCGGCTGCTGGTCGGCGCCGATGACGGCTACCGGCTGCGGCACCGCCTGGTCGCCGAGGTGCTGTCGCACGAACTGCTGCCGGCTGAGCGCTCCGGCCTGCACCGCCGCTACGCCGAGGCGCTGACCGCCGCGCCGGGCGAGCTGCACCAGGCCCGGTTGGCGCATCACTGGCGGCTGGCGGGTGAGCCGGCGCGGGCGTTGCCGGCGGCGGTGGCCGCCGCGCAGGAGGCCGAGCGGCTGCAGGGTTACGCCGAGGCGCACCGCCACTGGACGGCGGCGTTGCACCTGGCCGGCGACTCCGGCTCGGTGGAGGTGGACCGGATCGAGCTGCTCGGCAACGCCGCCGAGGCGGCCCACCACTGTGGGGAGCACGCCCGCGCGTTGGCCCTGCTGGAGGAGTTGGCCGCGCTGCGGGGCGGCGAGCCGAGCTGCGCGCTGCACATCCGCCGGGCCCGTTACCTGGCCGCCGCCGGTCGCTCGGCGCTGGCCGAGGAGGAGTACGAGCGGGCGCTGGAGGCGGCGGACTGCTCGCCGCGGGACCGGGCCGCCGCAGCGGCGCGGCTGGCCGAGCTGTTGCTGCACCTGGGCCGCTACGCCGACGCCGGCGCGCGGGCGCGCGAGGCGCTGGCGCTGGCCGAGAACGCGGAGGGTTCCGCCACCGAGGTCGTGCTGGCCAGCTCGGCGCTGGGCTTCAGCGACGCCTTCCTGGAAGACCCGGACGCCGGTCTGGCGGTCATGCGCGACGCCCTCGACACCGCCGAGCGCGCCGGCCAGCCCGAGGACGTGGCGTGCGCCTACCTGCACCTGGCGGAGCTGCTGACCGGGCCGCTGAACATCCTCGAAGAGGGCGTGGTGGTGGCACGGCGCGGCGCCGAACGGGTGGCCGAGCTGGGGCTGGGGCGTACCTGGGGCACCCGGCTGCTGGCCATCGCCATCAACGGGCTGTTCCGGGTGGGCCAGTGGGCCGAGGCGGAGAAGGTGGTCGCCGTGGCCCTGCGGCACCGACCGTCCGGCGCGGACGCCGTCGAGTTGCTGCTCGCCCGATGCCGGCTCTCGGTGGGCTACGGCGACATCGAGGCCGCCGGCCGGGACCTCGACGCGGTGGCGACCCTGCTCGCCGGCGGTGGGGCCCGCCACGTCATCCCGCTGCTCACCCTGCGGTCCGGGTTGGCGATGTGGGAGGGCCGGCACGACGTGGCGCGGCTGGCGGTCCAGCGCGGCCTCACCGAGAGCCGCTCCGACGACGTGATGATCCTGTCCGCACTGGTCTGGCACGGGCTGCGCGCCGAGGCGGAGGCGCACGCCAGCCGCACGGTGGCCGTGGACCCGACGGCCGTACGCCGGCTGCGGGACGTCGCCGACCGGATGGCGCGCAAGAGCGCCGGAGCGGCCCGACCGGTGCGCTCGGTGGTGGAGGGCTTTCTGGCCCTGTGCGCCGCCGAGGTGAGTCGTCTCGACGGCAGCGACCCGGAGCTGTGGGCCACCTCGGCCGCCGAGTGGGACCGTCGTAACCACCCCTATCCGGCAGCGTACTCCCGGCTGCGGCAGGCGGAGGCTCTGCTGGCCCGGCGCAGTCGGGTGGCCACCGCGGGCAAGCTGCTGCGGGAGGCGTACCGGGTGGCGCAGGGGTTGGGCGCGGTGCCGTTGACCTCGGAGATCCGGGAGTTGGCGGGGCGGGCCCGGGTGCCGCTGGCCGAGCGCGACGCCGACGGCGCGCGGCCCGTCGCGTCGGCCGAGCCGGTCGACGACGAGTTGGCGGCCCTCACCGCGCGCGAACGGGAGGTGCTCGCGCTCGTCGCCGAGGGGTTGACCAACAAGGAGATCGGGCAGCGGCTGTTCATCAGCGAGCGGACCATCGGTGTGCACGTGTCGCACATCTTCGACAAACTCCAGGTCCGCACCCGCGTCCAGGCCAGCGCGATCATGTTGCGCAACTCCCGCGGCTGACGGCACCGGTACGTATCCCGGCGCGTGTGCGCGCCGGGATACGTCGTTCTACTGATCCGGGCGGCGGCCCTCGGCTGAGAGGCTGAGCCCCGTCGACGGCGTCACGGGGGCGTCACGACCACTATGGAGGAGAGATGACCGAACCCGTCTGGGGGCCCGTGCACCGGGACATCGTCGACCTGTTGGCCGACCACCCGGCGGACGTGCCAGCGGTGGTCGATCACCTCACCAAGCTCCAGGACATGCTGGTGCGGCTGCCACCGCTGGAGGCGAGTTGCCCGCTCGCCGACTTCAACAAGCTCTACCTGACGATCACCAGCAGCGTGCTGGACGGCCTGTACGACGACCGTTTCGTCGACCCGGTGTTCCTCTCCCGGCTGGACGTCGAGTTCGCGGCCCGCTACTTCGACGCCCTGCGGCTGTGGACCGACTCCAGCCCCGGGACGCCGAAGGCGTGGTCGTGTCTGTTCTCGCGGATGCGCGGGCCGGACGCCCGCCCGTTGCCGTCGGCGGCGGCCGGCGTGAACGCGCACATCAACTTCGACCTGCCGTTCGCGTTGGTGACGACGTTCGACCACCTGGAGTCGGAGCCGGTCGACGGCACCGACCAGCACCACGACTACCTCGAGATCAACAACATCTTCGCGGACAAGATCCCCGGCCTGCGGCGAGGCTATCTGGAGCGGTGGCAGCTGCTCATCGACATGCTCAACGGCGACATCGACGACTGGTACCAGGGGGAACTGGTCGAGTACACCCGCGATGTCGCCTGGCGCAACGCGCAGAAGATCTGGCGGTGCCGGCACGATCCGGAGGCCCGCGAGTGTGAGCGCACGCGGCTGGACGACAACGCCGCGGCGCTCGGCCGGTTGCTGCTCTCGCCCCTCGGGGCGTTCCTGCAGTAGCCGGGACGGGGGGTCCCCGCGCTCCGCCCGTGGGGGCGGCGGAGCGCGGGGGCGCGTCCGCCCCACCAGCTCCACCACCCGCGAGTCGGCCGGTGCTCACCGGCGACGGCGGGGAGTCAGCCGGTCGGCCCGGGGGGTGTCGACCGTCTGCCGCCGTCGGCCGGCCCGGGGGGTGCCGGCCGGCGGCGGGGGAGCCGGTGCGGGCCGGGCTCGCTGGGCCGGCCGGCGGCGACGGGACGGGTCGCCGGCCGGCCCAGCGGCCACGCGGGGGACGCCCGCCGGCCGGTGGCGGGGGATCAAACCGGCCGCGGGGCGTTCGGTGGTCGACAGGACACGGCCCAGGGGTGTCGGTTGGCTCGTACGGGGTACGCCCGCGCCATGACCGTCCTGGCCCGGCGCCGCCCCGCCGCCCGACCCCGACCCGCGCGGCCCGGCCCGCTACGCCCGGGCGGCCCGGTGCCGCGACCCGATGTCCGGCCCGGGGCGCGATGAGCGCCGCTGCGGCCCGGTTCCCGTTCCGCTTCGACCCGGCGTTCCGTCCACCGTTGGCGCTGCTGGGCGTCCGGCCGGCGACGGCCTGGGTCACCGTCACCGACCAGGACCTGGTGATCCGGTACGGGCCGTGGCGGCTGCGCACCGGCCGGGACAACGTGATCGGCGCCGAGCTGAGCGGTCCGTACCGCTGGTGGCGGGTGATCGGCCCCCGCCTGTCGATGGTCGACCGCGGCGTGAGCTTCGGCAGCAGCACGGCGGGCGGGGTCTGCCTGCGCTTCGGCGTACCGGTGCCGGCCCTGGCGCCCGGCGGCCGGCTCCGGCATCCGGCGGCCACCGTCACCGTCGCCGACCCACCGGCCCTGGCGCGGCTGCTCGCCGGATGAGGACCTGCCCTGAGTAGGCCATCCGCGTACCCGGTTCCGCCGGTCGGACCGCCGCGCACCACCTACCGTCGGAGCAGGACCTGCGAGGGTGGGACGGGCGATGGCTGACGAGCACCGGGCGAGACCGCGACGCTGGAGCGGACGCCGCCATACGCCTACCGGACCGGACCCGGCGCTGCGCGCCGCCCGCGACCCGGCCCGCCCGCACTCCGGCGGCCGTCAGGGTGTCGTGGTGCCCGAGCGGGTCGACAGCCCGGCCCGGTCGGCGCCGCCGGCCAGCCCGCTGCGGCGGTGGCTCTTCGAACACCAGGTGCAGCCGCCGGGCCCGGAGACGGCCGAGGGGCAGAACCGCAGGCACGCGTGGTGGCAGGTGATGTGCCTGACCGGCGTGGACTACTTCTCGACCCTGTCGTACCTGCCGGGCATCGCGGCGGTGGCGGCCGGCGCGCTGTCCCCGCTGGCGACCCTGCTGATCGTCGCGCTGACCCTGTTCGGCATGTTGCCCATGTATCGCCGGGTGGCCCAGGAGAGCCCGCACGGGCAGGGCTCGGTGGCGATGCTGGAGCGGCTGCTGCCGTTCTGGCGGGGCAAGATCTTCGTGCTCGTGCTGCTCGGGTTCGTGGCCACCTCGTGGATCATCACGATCACCCTGTCCTCGGCCGACGCCACAGTGCACCTGCTGGAGAACCCGTACCTGCCGGACGCCCTGCACGGCCCGGCGGTGCCGGTGCTGGTCACCGTGGCGCTGCTGCTCGTCCTCGGCGGCGTGTTCCTGCTCGGCTTCCGCGAGGCCGTCGTGGTGGCCATCCCGCTGGTGGCGGTCTTCCTCGTCCTCAACGCGGTGATCGTGGTGGTCGCGGTGACCCGGATCGTCGAGGACCCCGCCATCGTGTCGGACTGGACGACCGCGCTGACCGCCGGCGGCGGGGCGGGTCACGTCCTGCTCACGGCAGTGCTGGCGTTCCCGCTGCTGGTGCTGGGGCTGTCCGGCTTCGAGACCGGTGTCAGCATGATGCCGCTGGTGTCGGCCGACGGCCCGGACCGGCCGGCCCGGCTGGCCGCCCGGATCCGCAACACCCGCCGGCTGCTCACCACCGCCGCGCTGATCATGTCGGTGTACCTGATCTCGACGACCTTCGTGACCACCGCGCTCATTCCCGCTGCCGAGTTCCGCCCGGGCGGCCCCGCGAACGGTCGGGCGCTGGCCTTTCTGGCGCACACCTATCTCGGCGAGGTGTTCGGCACCGTCTACGACGTGAGCAGCGTGCTCATCCTCTGGTTCGCCGGCGCGTCGGCCATGGCCGGGCTGATCAACATCGTGCCGCGCTACCTGCCCTCGTACGGCATGGCCCCGGAGTGGGCGCGCGCGGTACGCCCGGTGGTGGTCGTCTACACCGTCGTCAGCGTCGCCATCACGATCGCGTTCCGGGCCGACGTCAACGCCCAGGCCGGGGCGTACGCCACAGGCATCCTGGCGATGATGGTCTCCGGCGCGGTGGCGGTGACCATCTCCGCGGTCCGGCACCGCCAGCGCGTCGCCGGCATCGGCTTCACGGTGCTGACCCTGGTGCTGCTGTACGCGCTGCTGGAGAACGTCGTCGAGCAGCCGGACGGGATCACCATCTCGGCGCTGTTCATCCTCGGCATCATCGTGGTGTCGCTGATCTCCCGGGTCACCCGGACGACGGAGCTGCGCGCGGAGCGGATCGAGTTCGACGAGCCGGCCCGCCGGTTCGTCGCCGAGTCGCTGGCTCATGACGGGCAGCTGCACCTCATCGCGAACAAGCGCCAGAGCGGCTCGGTGAAGGAGTACACGATCAAGGAGCGGGCGCAGCGGGGCATGAACCCGGTGCCCGGGGCCGCGGACGTGCTGTTCCTGGAGATCGACGTGGTGGATCCGTCGGGGTTCAGCCAGGTGCTGCGGGTGCACGGCGTCGAGGTGGCGGGCTTTCGGGTGCTGCGGGCCAGCAGTCCGGCCGCGCCGAACGCGATCGCCGCGATCCTGCTGGCGCTGCGCGACGCCACCGGGGTACGCCCGCACGCGCACTTCGAGTGGTCCGAGGGCAGCCCGATCGCGCACCTGCTGCGCTACCTGATCCTCGGCCGGGGGGACACCCCGCCGGTGGTACGGGAGATCATCCGCCGTACCGAGCCGGACCCGCTGCGCCGGCCGGGCATCCACGTCGGCGGGTGACCGCACGCACCGTCTGGTGTCGTTAAAGATGAATGGCAGCACTATTCACGTTCACACCTTCCTGTCCGTATTGCGGCCATATGGTGACCTTTGGTGGTCGACGGCACGTCGAGCACCCCACGCCCCGATTGGCGTGGACCGTCACGTACCCAGGAAGGCAGGCACCTGATGTCCACGTACCGAGGAGGAGACCGCCCGGCACGACCCCGACGGCGGTCCCGATGGTTCTTAGCCGGCGGGCTCCTGGCCGGGAGTCTGGTGGTGGGAGCGGCCGGCGCCGCCGCCGCGGCCGACCGCGACCTCTCCCTCCCGGGCCTGGACAGGTTGACCAGCGCGGCCAGCCGCGACGACGACCGGCGGGACGACGACCGGTCCGGGCCGGAGCGTGACGGCGATGACGCCGAGCGGGCCCGACCGCACACCCCGGGCACCGGCAAGCGGGGCGTGGTCGCGGTGCCGTGCGACGCGGCGAAGCTGGTGGCCGCGCTGGTGGCGGCCAACGCGGAGGGCGGCGGGGAACTGCGGCTCGCGCCCCGGTGCCGGTACACCCTCACCGAGGCGTTCCACGAGACCGACCAGTACGACGGCGGGATCCGTGACGCTCGGGAGCAGGCCGACGCGGCGGAAACCCCCGGCGACGCGGACGCCCCGCCGCACAACCCGGCCGACGACACGTCCGGCCTGCCGGTGATCTACCAGGCCATCACCATCGACGGCGCCGGCGCGACAATCGCCCGTGACGCCCAGGCCGCGCCGTTCCGCTTCTTCACCGTCCGCGACGGTGGCGAGCTGACCCTGCGCGACGTCGAGCTGCACAATGGCCGTTCGGCCATCGAGGGCGGCAGCGTGCACGTCGTGCACGGCGCGACGGCAGTGGTGGAGCGGGTGACTGTCACCCAGAGCACCTCGCTCTCGCCCGAGGGCGGCGGCGGCGGGATCTTCAACGACGGCAACATGGTGGTCAGCGACTCCACCTTCATCGGCAACAGCGCCTCCGGCGCCGCGGGCAAGGGCGGGGGCCTGCTCAACGGCGGCGTGCTGACGCTGAAGCGCTCGGAGTTCCGCCACAACAGCGCCAACGGCTACGGCGGCGGGCTCGGCAACTACCGGGGCGCGGCGGACGTGGACACCACCACGCTCGCCGAGAACAGCGCCGCGCAGGGCGGCGGGCTGGCCAGCTTCTCGGCCCGCACCAAGGTGTACGACACCGAGCTGCTGAACAACACCGCACAGGTCGGCGGTGGCGCCGCCAACTCCGACGCGGTGCTGGTGATGCGCAAGATGACCATCCGCGGCAACACCTCCACCGTCAACGGCGGGGCCATCTCCACGGTCAAGGGCCTGCTGCCCCTGGACGACAGCGTGGTCGCCGGCAACACCACGCACGGCATCGGGGCCGGCATCTACGCCGAGAAGTCCAACCTGCTCGTGCGCGGCAGCGACGTGACCGGCAACGAGGCGGTCGGCGCGACGTCCAAGGGCGGCGGCATCTACGCCACCGCCGGCTCGGTGGCGCTCTACACGAGCAAGGTCACCCACAACGCGGCCACGGTGAAGCCCGGCGGCATCTTCGCCGAGCACGCCCAGGTCAAGATCGACGATGAGAGCGTGGTCGTCGAGAACGAGCCGACCAACTGCGAGGGCAGCGCGGTGCCGATCGCGCACTGCTTCCGCTGAGGCGTCGACCCGCGCGCCTCGTCCCGAGCGCAGCCATCCTGAGCCCGCCCGCCCGGACAGCCGTCCGGGCGGGCGGGCGTTTCCGTGCGCCGCTGCCGGCGTGGTCGCACGCCGCGCCCCGACCGCGGTCGGTCCAGCGTCCGAGCTGGCGGGCTCAGCTCGGCGAGCGCAGCCGGCCGGAGAGGTCGGCGGCGAAGAAGTCGAGGAAGCCGTCGGGGTCGCCACCGGCGTTCTGCAGCACGATGTGGTCGAAGCCGGCGTCGACGTACGACCGGACCTTCGCCACGTGCGGCTCGGGGTCGGGGCCGACGGCGAAGAGCTCGCGGATGTGCTTCTCCTCCACGTGCGCGCTGGCCGCGTCGAAGTTGACCGGATTCGGCAGCTCGCTCATCACCTTCCAACCGGTGACCATCCACCGGCTGGTCTGCAACACCGCCTGCACCGCCTGGTGCTCGTCGGCGGCCCAGGCCAGGGGCACCTCTGCGTAGCGCGGGCCCGACCCGTCGGCACGCCGGTAGTGCTCGACGATCGAGGGGTCCGGATCGGTGGCGAACAGCCCGTCGCCGAGTTCGGCGGCGAGCCGGGCCGATGCCTCGCCGCTCGCCGCGACCGCGATCACCGGCGGGGTGTCCGGCAGGTCGAAGACCCGGGCGTCCTCCAGTTGCAGGTGTCGTCCCTCGTACGACTGGTAGCCGCCCTGCCAGAGCAACCGGATGATCTCCAGCGCCTCGCGCAGCCGTTCGTGCCGGCCCCGCACGCTGGGAAAGCCCTGGCCCACGACGTGTTCGTTGAGCCGTTCGCCGGCCCCGACGCCGAGGGTGAAACGTCCGTCGGAGATCAGCGCCATGGTCGCCGCCGCCTGCGCGATGATCGCCGGGTGGTAGCGCACGGTCGGGCAGGTCACGCCGGTGGCCAGGCCCAGCGTGGTGGTGCGCGCCGCGATCGCGCCGAGCACGCTCCAGGTGAAGGACGAGTGGCCCTGCGCGTCCAGCCAGGGGTGGAAGTGGTCGCTCATCTCGACGAAGTCGAAACCGGCCTGCTCGGCCCGGACGGCCTGGCGGATGATCTCCTGCGGTCCGAAGCCCTCCGAGGCCAGCTTGTAGCCGATCTGCATGGCACGCTCCCGATTCCGTCCGCCCGCTGACGCCGGTCGGTTCCCGCCTGCGGGACCGACAAACGCCGCCCCGCGTCCAAACCAGCCTCCTAGGACGCCCTACGCGGTGTGGCGGCGCCCCCGGACCCTGGACAGCGGACGGCCCGCGCCCCGTTCGAAGGGGCGCGGGCCGGTGGGTCGCGTACGCGTCCTACTTGGACGGCTCGGGCAGCTTGCAGTCGACCTTGGGGTTGGCCCCGATGTAGTTCAGCGGTCCGGCCACGATGGTGACCAGGATCGTGCCGGCCTCGGCGCAGTTGGTGTCGTCGCCGCTGTAGTAGCCCCGCTGACCGCCGGCGATGGCGCCGATCACCAGCCAGATCACGACGATGACTCCGAGTATCGAGGTGCCGCGCATCGCTGCCTCCTGAAGGAATGTGGTGGATCTGAGGTGCAGGCGTTGTACCCAATCGGGTCGCGCGGCTAACGGTGGGCGTCCGACACCCCCGCCGGATCCTCCGTCCGGCCGATGCCGTCCGCCGTCGGTACCGCACCGGCATCGGCCGCCCGCATCGCGTACCGACCGTCGGCTATCGGATCGCCGACCGACCCGGCCCCCGGGCGGGCCACCGGACGTAGAACTGCGTCACGGCCCCGCCGAGGAGGACCCATGAACGCCCCGACCCCGTCCCTGTACATCGACCGCCCCGAGGACGTCGCGGTCGCGGCCCGCGCGCTCGCCGGCGGCGCGGTCGTCGCGGTGGCGTTCGCCAACTTCTACGCGATAGTCACCCGGCCCGACGCGGCCACCGTCGGCCGGGTCAACCTGGCCAAGGGCCGCCCGGTCCACCAGGTCGGCAGCATCACCACAGCCATCGGGCGGATCCCGGGAATGTTCGACTGGTCCCGGGTCTCGCCCCGGTTGCCGATCGCCCGGGTGCGGGCGCTGATGGACGCCCTCTACGGCGCCGGGCCGTTCGGCTTCCGGGGCCCCGCCGCCGACCGGCTGCCCGAGCACGTCACCCAGCGCGACCGCGGCCTGCGTACCACCCAGGTCATCGCCCCCGGTCTGACCTGCCCGTCCAACACGTTCTTCGAGCGGGCACTCGCCGAGACCGGCACCGATCACCTGTACATCACGTCGGCGAACCGGTCCCGGCACCACACCGGGGCCGTCGAGGAGCCGGCGCACTGGAAGGCCGGCGCGCTCGCCGCCGACTTCGCCCACCTCGACGACCTGCTGGTGCTGGCCCACCCGGACGAGGCGGCCGCCCGTGCCGCCTACCCCGGTTACCTCACCACGTCGGTGACCCTGCTGTCCTTCCACGCGCCGGAGTGCGAGCTGGAGGAGCCGCCGGTGCTGACCGTGGACCGGCACGGTTCGCTGCACCTGGACGACGTGCGCCGGGCCGCCGCACCGCTGGGCCTTCAGGTGCGCCTCGGTACCGCCGCCGGACAACGGTTGCAGGTCCGGGGGTACGCGGGAGCGCTGGTGTGAGCCACCGCCGGGTCGGCCGGGTGGTGCCCGGCGCGGGGGCTCAGTGCGGCGGAGCGGGAGCTTCCGGCGGTTTGCCGCGACTGCGGCGGTAGTCGGCGTACGCGACGCCGACCAGCACCAGCAGGGCGCCGAGGGAGGCGCACAACGGCGGCAGGTACAGCACCCCCGGTGCGATCGTCAGCAACGCCAGGAGACCGCCGGCCCGCGACGGCGACACCCGGCTGAACACTTCGTACTCGAATGAGGACCGACCGACCAGGAACAGCGCCGGGCCGCCGAGGATCACCGCCGCCCAGGCCGGCGGCGTACGGCCGGGGTCGTCGTGCAGCACCAGGTCGAACCCGGAGGCCGTGACCACCACCCCGGCGATCATCAGCAGGTGGGTGTACGGCGCGGTGAGCAGGAACCGGCCCGGCGCTCCGGACATCTTGATCGCCGTCGGCAGCAGCTGGCCGGACTTGTGGACGTAGATCCGCCAGAGCACCAGGGTGGTCGCGAACGCCACGGCGAACGACGCGATGTTCTGCGCCTCGGAGTGGGACAGGTTGAACATGGTGCCGATGGTCAGGATGCAGTCGCCGAGGGCGATGATGAAGAACTGCTGGTACCGCTCGGAGAGGTGCTCGGCCGTGACGTTGCGCTGCGGCTCCGGCACCGCTCCCAACCCGGGCACCGGGTACGCGAGCCGGAAGCCGCTGTAGTCGATGGCGAGCGCGATGGCCCAGCACGCCAGCCGGGCGTCGCCGCTGACGTACGCCCCGATGATCCAGGGGATCGCCGACACCGCGAACCAGACGAAGATGCGCACCGCCCTGCGCTGGGTCTGCGGTTCCCGGCGCACGGCAGGCATCAGGAACAGCCCGCGCCCGAGGTGGATGGTCACGTACGTGGCGGCGAAGACGATTCCCCGTGCGCCGAACGCCTCCGGGATCGCGGTGGTCATCAGCAGGGCGCCGAACATGACGGCGCTGATCAGCAGCTTGATCTCGGTGCGTTCCGGGTCGTACAGGTCGGTGACGAGGGTGGTGATCGCCCACGTCCACCAGACGGCGGCCAGCAGGATCAACGACTGACCGGCCCGATGCCAGTCGAGCTGGTTGACCATGCCCCGCGAGATGAGGGCGAGCGCGACCACGAACACCAGGTCGAAGAAGAGTTCGAGCAGCGTCACCCGGCGGGGGGCGTCCGGGTCGCGCACCGGCGGTCGGGTCTTGCGGTGCCCGGGCTCCGGCGCGGAGTACTGCACGATCGCTCCCGCGGTGCCGGTGGACTCGGCGAGCCGTCCGGCCCACCTTGACCGACGCTAGCCGGCGGCCGGCCGCGCCAGTGGGGATTCGTCCAGCCGTCCCCCGACCGGGGAGGGGCCCCGTCCGCTCCGCCGAAACGACGGAACCCCCGGGCCCGACCGTCGAGAAGACGGGCGGTCCCGGGGGTTCGCTGTCGGCACTCAGCCCTGGCTGCCGCCCGGCAACACCGCTGTCGCCTGGTCACCGGCGCCGGCCAGCACCCGCGCCTGCTGCGGCCAGGTGGCCAGTGCGGGTGCCGCACGCAGACCGGCGGCCCGGATCAGGTCGCGCAGCGCCGGCTCGTCCAGCTCGCCGAGCTGGCGGTAGGTGCGTACGCCGGCCGCCTGCAGGGCGGCCGCCATCTTCGGCCCGACCCCCTGGATCCGGCGGAAGTCGTCCGCCGGGCCCGTCGGCTCGGTGTCGACCTGCGTCGCCGTGGTGTCGGCCGTCCGCACCGGCGGGGCGGCCCGCACCGGCTCGACGTCCTCGACGTCCGCCGAGGACGCGACCGCCGCGACCGCCGGCGCCGCCTCGGCCGGGGTGGCCTCGGCGTACGTGGTCTCGGTCTGCGGGGCCTCCGCCGGGTCGTTCCCGGCGTCGGTGGTGTCCGCCGGGCTGGTCGCGGCCGGGCTGGTCTCGGCGTCGGTGGTCTCGGCCGGGCTGGTCGCGACATCGCTGGTCGCGACATCGCTGGTCGCGACGTCGGTGGTCTCGGCCGGGCCGGTCTCCGCCCGCGGGACCTCCGCCGGGGTCACCTCGGCGTGGGACGCCTCGGACGGCAGGGTGTCGGTGCTGTCGTCCATCGGCTGGCGCGGGGCGATCACGGTCGCCGGGGCGGGCTGCTCGTCGACCGCTACCGGCTCGGGGTCCGTCGTGAACGCGGGCACCTCGTCGACCGCGCCGGTCCGCTCGGGGGCGGGCGGCGGCGCGTCGGTGAGGGCCATGTCGCTTGTGTCGACGGCGTCCGGGGCGGAGTCGTCACGCGTGGTCACCGCGGCCGGTGCGCTGACCGTGTCGACCGGGACCGGCTCCTCGCTGACCGCGGCCGGGGGAGCGTCCACGGCCGCCGCCGGGGTGGACTCGTCGGTGGCGGCCGGCGGCACCGGAGCGTCGATCACGGCCAGGCCGGCGACGGGGTCACCGTCCACGATCGACTGACCCCGCCCGCTGGCCCGCGTGTCCTGCCGGCCGCGCAGCAACCATCCGGCGGCCAGGCCCAGCAACAACGCCAGTACCACTATCAGCGAGTGTCCGATAGACCACTCCACGGCGAACCTCCCTCTCTGCTCGTCGAATAAGTCACGAGAAAAACTCGCCGCAGCTTTGCACACGCGCTTTGCCGACGACAGAGAGGACCGGCCGTCGGGACGGTCATCCCGTGGGGTGCCTGGCGGGTGACGCAGCGTCGCAGCCCCGACAGGACGCGACAGGCAGCGGCCACGCCACCGATGCGCGCGACGACGCAGGGCCGGACCCCGCACACGAAGCGACCCGGGCCGGCGCGGTCGCCGTGCCCGGGTCGGTGGTGCCGCGTTCAGTCCTGGTCGCCCTCGTAGGTGTGGAAGTCGTCGACGAAGCGGCGCCGCAGTGGGGGCACCCGGCTGGTCACTCCGAAGTAGCCGCGCGCACCGAGCAGCGCGAGTCGGCCCACCACCGGCCGGTACATCCGGTCGTCGCCGCTGGTGCCGCTGCGGTGCAGCGAGTCGGCGACCCGCGCGAAGCCGTACGGCACCATGGCGGCCTCGTAGTCCGCGACCGCCTGCACCAGCGTCTTGTCCCCGGCGGCGGCGCGGGTGAGGTGCTTGCAGAGCAGGCGTGCGTCGCGCAGCGCGGTGTTCGCGCCCACCCCACGCCCCGGCGTCATGGTGTGGATGGCGTCGCCGAGCAGGGTGACCGTGCTGCTCTTCCAGGGTGGCGTCGGCTCGGACGTGCTCACCTTGATCGGCAGGGCGCTGTCCGGATCGCTCATCCGCAACAGTTCCCGCAGGTGCGGATGCCAGTTGGGGGTGAGGTCCAGGGCGACGCGGATCAGGTCCGCACCTCGACGTTGCAGCACGTCGGCCGGGAAGCGGCGGGCCGTGCTCCAGATGATCAGGTTGATGTAGTCGGCGCTGGTCTGCGCCGACAGGCCGGACCAGGCCCGCAGCAGGGCGGCGTCGTCGTCGCTGACGCCCGGCTTGATCGCCCGGTCGGCGTCCCACTTGAACTCCATCACGTGCAGCACACCCATGGTCCCGCCGGCGCCGAAGATCAGCGAGATGCCCTTGCGGACCCGTTCGGGTACGAGGTCGCGGGTCTGCGCCGTCAGCGGAATGCGGGTGGCGATGTTGATGGTGCCGGCGTCGCGGGTCACCGCGTGTGGCAGGTACTGGCGGCGGACCGCCGAGTGTGTGCCGTCCGCCGCCACCAGCAGGTCGCCGGTGGCGCTGGTCCCGTCGGCGAAGTGCGCGGTGACCGTGCCGTCGTCGTGCTGCTCGTACCGGACGAAGGTCTTGTCGAAGCGCACCACGTCGCCCAGGTCGGTCAGCAGCACCTGCCGCAGCACCATCCGGGCCACCGAGTGTTCGGTGTGCACCGGGTCGACGGCCGGCCGCAACTCGAACGAGGCGGTCTGGCGCAGTCGCTGGGTGACGACGTTGAAGTAGCTCGGCGGTCGGGCGCAGGTGGCCAGGAACGTGGCGAACAGCTTCGGCGGCAGGCACTCGCGCAGCGCCAGGCTGCCGGTGGGGCCGATGCCCACCCGGTAACCGAGCAGCCCTTCGGCGCTGTTGCGGTGGCGTTCGTAGACGGCGACGCTGATCCCGGCGCGGCGCAGCCCGTGCGCGAGGCACAGACCTCCGGTGCCGGCGCCGATGATCAGGACGTGCGGTCCGGCGGCGGACATGTCAGCCGGCCGGGTGGGGCGCTGCCACGTCGGCCGCGTCCCAGCGGTAGAAGCAGTCGGCGATGGCGTCGCGGGGGGAGCGCCAGGTCGACAGGTACGGCGAGGTGTGGGCCGCGAGCCGCTCGTTCACCTGCGCAAAGAGCGGGTGGTTGCGGGCTGCGGCGAGGGCGCCCGGGTCGACGTCCGAGGTTTCGATGAGGTGCACGAACACGTCGTGCAGGCAGTACAGGGACCGGTGCGTGACGCCGGTCAGACCCGGTAGTTCGGTGGCGTCGGACTCGGCGAAGATCTGGGCGACCCGCTCCTCCGCGCCCGGGATGATCCGGCTGACGATCAGTAGACGACTCATGGGAACCCTTCCGCCGGTGGCCGGTCCCGACCCGTGGGCCGGTGGTCACGTGCTCGTTGTGCCCACCGTGCCGCAGGGTGTGTCACGTCACCGTCACGTGGGCCGCCCGGCCGGTGACGGCCGGGCGGCGGTCACCGGGCCGACGGTCGCGGGGCGGGTGGCCGCCCGGATCGGGGCGAGCGTGTCGTCGAGCAGGGCGCTCATCGCCGGGCTGGGCTCCAGGCGCAGCTCCCGGCGCAACAGGTCGCGGTAGACGTAGAAGGCGTGCACCGCCTCGAAGGCGTTGCCCTCGGCGAGATGGATACGCACCACCAGTCGGTGGGGCGTCTCGCGCAGCGGCTCGGCGGCCATCGCCTCCAACGCGGCCTCCAGCGCCTCGCCGTGCCGGCCCGCCGCGAGGTGCTGCGCGGCCACCTGCTCCAGCATGTGCAGGCGCAGTTGTCGCAACCGTTCCCGGTCCAGCAGGACCCAGTCGTCGTACCAGCCGGGCAGCAGGTCGTGCCGGCCGGCGGCGAGCGCGCCGGCGGTGGTCCGCGGGTCGTCGCCGTTGCGGACGCGGGCGGCCGTCTGGACGAGGTCGTCGACGTCGAGCCGTACCGCCGGGGCCAGTCGGACCGTGTCGCCGGCCACGACCATCGGGCAGCACGGGTCCTGCCGCAGCCGCCACAGCGCGGTACGCAGCGACGACAGCGCCCGCTCCTCCGACACGTCGGGCCAGAGCAGCCCGGCCAGCTGGCTGCGGGTGGCGCCGGGACGCAGCCCGATCAGCGCGATCACCCGTTGCAGGCCGCGTGGCACCACGATGTGCGCGGTGGCGTGCAGGAGCCGGAAGCCGCCGAGCAGATGCAGTGCAAGGTCGGCCTCGCCGGGACCTGCGGCGGTCGGCACGGACGGCTCAACGGCCACGGCGGCACCCCCTGCGGAACGCTCGTCCCGACTGTCTGCTGTGTCCCGGATCGGCTGCCGCCTCGCCACCGTCGACCCCGTCGATGGAATGCGACCACGGCTGTGAAGACGCGGCACCGCCCGCCGGAGCCGCCGGGCTGACCACCGTGAAGATTATCAATAATGGTCACGGTGAGTCAACGCCGATGTTGGCCTTCCCTCGACTGGGGGCAACCGTGAGATCGGTTCTGAACTGGTAAAACGTCATTCCTTTGGCTCGGGATGCACGCATGGGACGCATAGCTCATACACAGGTTGCGTCAACGCAGCGTCACCGTGCAGCGTCGACGGTCGGTTCGTCGCGGTGACGCCGCCGTGACGACGACTGCCGCATCGTGGCGGCAGTCGTCCAGCGCGACCGGAGGTTCACCGGCCGGCCCGGACGCCGTGGGGGGAGGCCCAGCCATGGAGCGATCGCTGATCGTCGCGAAGGTCGTACCGACCGCCGAGGAACAGGTCGCGGACATCTTCGCCGAGTCGGACGCGACCGAGCTGCCGCGCCTGGTCGGCGTCCGGCACCGCGCGCTGTACCGACTGCACGACCTCTACGTGCACCTGCTCGACACCGAGCATCCGGCGCAAGAGGCGGTGGAGTCCGCCCGTGGTCACCCCGAGTTCGTCCGGGTCAGCGAGCGGCTGCGGCCGTACGTCTCGCCGTACCTGCCGACCTGGCGCTCACCGCGCGACGCGATGGCGCACTGCTTCTACCGCTTCGACGCCCCGGACGCCGGAGGGCGCTCGTGACCGCCACCGCCGGGCCCGCGGAGCAACTCTGGTCCCGCTGCGCCGGCTGTGCGAGCCTGCTCTACCGCAAGCGGCTGCGCCGCAACCTGGACGTCTGCCCGGAGTGCGGTGAACACACCCGGCTCGGCGCCCCGGAACGACTGCGCCAGCTCGTGGACCCGGGCTCCCTGCGCCTCCTGCCCGACCGGCCGAGCGAGGCGGACCCGCTCGACTTCGTCGACGTGCTGCCCTACCCGCACCGGCTCAGCGCCGCGCGGGTCAGCACGGGCCTGGCCGAGGCGGTCCTGTGCGGCACCGCCACCATCGGCGGACAACCGGCCGCCCTGGCCGTGATGGACTTCCGCTTCCTCGGCGGCAGCCTCGGCTGCGCGGTGGGTGAGCTCATCACCCGAACCGCCGAGCAAGCGCTTGACGATCGCCTGCCACTGATCCTGGTCACCGCGTCCGGTGGGGCGCGGATGCAGGAGGGTGCCCTGTCGCTGATGCAGATGGCCACGGTCAGCCAGGCCATCGCCGCGCTGCGCGAGGCGGGTCTGCTCACCGTCAGCGTGCTCACCGACCCGACCTACGGCGGGGTGGCGGCGTCGTTCGCCACCAACACCGACCTGGTGCTCGCCGAGAGCGGCGCCCGGATGGGTTTCGCCGGACCACGGGTGATCCGCCAGGTCACCGGCCGGGCGTTGCCCGAGGGGTTCCAGACCGCCGACTTCCTGCTGCGCCACGGTCAGGTGGACATGGTGGTGCAGCGCCGGTCGCTGCGGGGTCGACTCGCGGCGCTGCTGGCCGCGGCCCGCGCCGGCCGTCCGGCGCGGGCACCCGTACCCCGTCAGGAGCCGGCGCGGCACCACGAACGCCTGGCCGGCGCGGCCCCGACGGTCCCGCCGGCGGAGGCCAACGGGGCCGCGCCGGCCGACGACGGCCCGACACCTGCGGTACGCGACGCGTGGGACACCGTGCGCACGGCCCGCCACCCGGGTCGACCCACCACCCTGGACTATCTCGACTCGGTCTTCGACGGGTTCGTCGAGCTGCACGGCGACCGGCTCGGCGGGGACTGCCCCGCCATCGTCGGCGGTGTCGCCCGGTTCGCCGGCCGGCACGTCATGGTCATCGGCCACCAGAAGGGACACACCACCGCCGACCTGGTCGCCCGCAACTTCGGGATGGCCAGCCCCGCCGGGCACCGCAAGGCGCTGCGACTCATGCGGCTCGCCGCGCGCCTCGGCCTGCCGGTGGTCACCCTCGTCGACACCCCCGGCGCGGACCCGGGGATCAGCGCCGAGGAGCAGGGCCAGGCGGCCGCCATCGCGGAGAACATCCTCACCCTCACCGTGCTGCCCACCCCCGTCCTCGCGGTGATCACCGGTGAGGGCGGCAGCGGTGGCGCGCTGGCCCTCGCCGTCGCCGACCGGGTGCTGATGCTCCAACACGCGGTGTACTCGGTGATCAGCCCGGAGGGCTGCGCCGCAATCCTCTGGCCGGACCGTTCCGCCGCGCCGCAGGCCGCCCGCGCGCTCCGGCTGACGGCGCCCGACCTGTGTCGTCTCGGCGTCGTCGACGAGATCGTCCCCGAACCGGCGACGGCCGCCCACGACGACCCTGCAGAGACCGCCCGACGGCTGCGCGCCGCGCTGCTGGCGAACCTGCTGCCGCTGCTGGACGTGCCGCCCGCCATGCTGGTCCGCCTGCGCCGGCAGCGGTTCCGCCGGTTCGGCGCCACCCGCGCCGGTGCCCGGGCGGGTGCCCGATGACCGCCACGCCCACGGCCTCCACGGTGGACAGCTCGAACGGTAGGCCGGACGCCGGGGCCCGCACCGACGAGGGCCGGGTCGACGCGGACGGCGGGCGCGTGGCGCAGACCGGCCCCGAGCCCGCCGACGCCGTCCTCCCGGCCGGACGTCAGCCGGCGGACGGGCAACCGGGGACCGACGCGGACGCCGAGGAGGTGCTGGCCGGGCTGCGTCGACAGGCACGGCACCTGCTCGCCGAACTCCCCGGCCCGGTGCGTCGGATCCGGCTGCGCAGCGGGACGACGGTGCTGGAGGTCCAGTGGCACCCGGACGAGCCGGCCGCCCGACCGGACGTACCCCCGGCACCGCCACCGGCCGGCGTCCCGCCCTTGGCGGGCGCGGGCGTGCCCGGCCCGCCGGCCGCGCTGATCCGGCCGCCGGTTCCCGGGCGTCCGGCGGTCCGGGCGCCGATCGTCGGCACCTTCTACCGCGCGCCGGAGCCCGGCGCGAGACCGTTCGTCGCGGTGGGCGACCTGGTCCGCCCCGGCCAGCCGGTCGCGATCGTCGAGGCGATGAAGCTGATGAACGAGGTGACCGCCGACCGGGCCGGGCGGGTGGCCGCGATCCTCGTCGAGGACGGCCAGCCGGTGGAGTACGACCAGCCACTGGTCGAGCTGGATCCGGCCTGACGGCGGGAATGGGTGAGCGATGTTCGAGACCGTGCTGATCGCCAACCGTGGCGAGATCGCGCTGCGGGTGCTGCGGGCGTGTCGGGAGCTGGGCGTGCGCACGGCGGTGGTCTACTCCGCCGCCGACGCCGACTCGGCGGCCGTACGCCTCGCCGACCAGGCCGTGCGCATCGGACCGGCGTCGAGCCGGCGCAGCTACCTCAACGCCGCAGCGATCATGGAGGCGGCCCGGCAGGTGGGCGCGCAGGCCGTGCACCCCGGGTACGGCTTCCTGTCCGAGGACGCCGACTTCGCCGAGATCTGCGCGGACAACGGCCTGACGTTCATCGGCCCGCCGCCGGCGGTGATGGCGGCGCTGGCCGACAAGTCCTCGGCCCGGGCCCTCATGAGCCGGGCCGGGCTGCCGCTGCCGGCGGGCAGCGTCGCGCCGGTGGCGACCGCCGCCGCGGCGGCCGAGGTCGCCGAGGCCGTCGGCTACCCGGTCATCGTGAAGGCCGCCGCCGGTGGCGGGGGCCGGGGGATGACAGTGGTGCGCCACCCGGCCGAGCTCGCCCGGGCGTACGCGCGGACACGGGCCGCCGCGCAGGCCGCCTTCGGCGACGACCGGGTGTACGTCGAGCGGTACCTCACCGAGGCCCGGCACGTCGAGGTGCAGGTGCTCTGCGACTCCCACGGCAACGGCGTGCACCTGGGCACCCGCGACTGCTCGGTGCAGCGCCGGCACCAGAAACTCGTCGAGGAGGCACCCGCTCCCGCGCTGTCCGCCGCCGTGCTCGACACCATCGCCGAGACCGCGCTGCGGGGCGCCCTGGAGGTCGGCTTCGTCGGCGCGGGCACGCTGGAGTTCCTGGTGGACGCCGAGGAACGCTTCCACTTCCTGGAGATCAACTGTCGGATCCAGGTGGAACATCCCGTCACCGAGATGGTCACCGGGATCGACCTGGTGCACGAGCAACTGCACATCGCCGCCGGCGTGCCGCTGCGGTGGCGGCAGGAGGAGATCCGGCTGCACGGCGTCGCCGTGGAGTGCCGCGTCAACACCGAGGACCCCGAGCGTGACTTCGCGCCCACGCCTGGCCGCCTGGAACGGTTCACCCCGCCCGGAGGGCCGTTCACCCGCGTGGACACCCACGCCAGCGCCGGCTACCTGGTCGGCCCCTGGTACGACTCGCTGCTGGCCAAGGTGATCGTCTGGGCGCCCGACCGGGAGCTGGCGCTCAATCGGCTGGAGCGTGCCCTGGAGGAGTTCGACATCGCCGGGCCGGGCGTGCACACCACCATCGGGTTCGTCCGGCGGGTGCTCGACGACGCCGCGTTCCGCAAGGGCCGCTACACCACCGGCCTGGTCGACCGACTGCTCACCACGCCGCCGCCGGTGCCCGCGCAGCGGTCGACGGCCACCCCCACACCCCGCGCCGCGCCCGCCGCGGAGCCCGACGTACCCAACCGGAGGACCCGATGACCGTCACCCATGGTCGCCCGATGACCGCCGAGATCACCGACATCCTGGTGGCGCACTGCGGGCTGGACGCCGACGCCGCCGCGCGGGCGCCCGCCGCGTCACTTGAGGAACTGGGCATGGACTCGCTCGCGCTGCTGGAACTCTCCGCGGTCGTCGCCGACCGGTGGCAGGTGAGCATCCCCGAGCAGGCCGGGCAGCTGAGCATCCCGGCGGTGGCCGACCTGGTCGCCCGGCGCACCGACCCGCCCGGGCACACCGAGAACTCCGTGGTCATCGACGCGCCGCTCGCGCTGGTGTGGGACGTCACCAACGACGTGGCGAACTGGACCGAGCTGTTCACCGAGTACGCAGTGGTGGAGATCCTGCACCGCGACGGGCACACCGTGCGGTTCCGGCTCACCATGTACCCCGACGAGAACGGGGTGTCGTGGAGCTGGGTCAGCGAACGCACCGCCGACCCGGTCAGCCGGCAGGTGCGAGCGCACCGGGTGGAGACCGGGCCGTTCGAGTACATGCGGATCCACTGGCGCTACACCGAGGAGGCCGACGGCACCCGGATGACCTGGACGCAGGACTTCGCCATGAAGCCCACCGCGCCTGTCGACAACGCCGGGATGACCGAGCGGATCAACACCAACAGCGTCATCCAACTCGCGGTGATCAAGGACCGGGTGGAACGGATCGCCCGCCAGCGCGAGGAGCAGAGCCGCGCGGCGACCGCGCAGGACAGCACGGTTGCCGGCGACGAGCCGACGGGGGCCCGCGATGAGTGACCTGGGCACCCGGCCGATCGCCGCGGCGGACGTACCTGCCGACCGGCGGCGCGGCGGCGAACTGCGGGTGCTGCTCGGACCCCGCACCGTCGGCAGCACCTCCGGCTTCCTCGGGGTGGCCACCCTCGCGCCGGGGGAGCGGATCGCCGAGCACTACCACCCGTACAGCGAGGAGTTCCTGTACGTGGCGCGTGGCGCGATCACTGTCGACCTGGACGACCAGCCCACCGAGGTCGCCACGGGTGAGGCGCTGTTCGTGCCGGTCAACGTGCGACACCGGCTGCGCAACACCGGATCCGAGCCGGCCGAGGTGGTCTTCCACCTGGGCCCGCTGGCCCCGCGGCCGGAGCTGGGACACGTCGACACCGAGCTGGTCGAGCAACGGGGCGGGTCGTGAGCGCGAGGAGTGGGCCGGGTTTGCGAGCCCCGCAGTCGCGAACAGGGGTGCCGCGATGACCGGGCGTCGCACGGTGGTGACCGGCATCGGGGTGGTCGCTCCCGGCGGCGCGAGCCGGGACCGCTTCTGGAAGACCATCACCGAGGGACGTACGGCCACCCGGCGGATCAGCTTCTTCGACCCGTCGCCGTTCCGCTCCCAGATCGCCGCCGAGTGCGACTTCAACCCGATCGCCGCGGGGCTCACCGACGCCGAACGGAGCCGCGCCGACCGGTACGTGCAGTTCGCGCTCGCCTGTTCCACCGAGGCGATCGCCGACGCCGGCCTGGTGCTCAGCGACGCCGAGCGGGACCGCGCCGGTGTGGTGCTCGGCACCGCAGTGGGCGGCACGATGGCTCTGGAACAGGAGTACGTGCGGGTCAGCGAGCACGGCCGGCGTTGGCTGGTCGACGCGGCGCTCGGCGGCCCGTACCTGTACCAGGCGCTGGTGCCCAGCAGCCTGGCCGCCGACGTGGCCTGCCGGCACGGGCTGCACGGTCCGGCGCAGGTGGTCTCGACCGGCTGCACGTCGGGCATCGACGCCATCGGCTACGCCCACCAGCTGATCGTGGACGGCGAGGCGGACATCGTGCTGGCCGGCGCGGCGGACTCGCCGATCTCGCCGGTGACCGTCGCCTCGTTCGACGCGATCAAGGCGACCAGCCCCGACAACGACGACCCCGCCCACGCCTCCCGTCCCTTCGACGCGGACCGGCACGGGTTCGTGCTGGCCGAGGGCGCGGCGGTGCTGGTGCTGGAGGAGGCCGGGCACGCCCGCCGGCGCGGCGCGCACGTCTACTGCGAGGTCGCCGGCTACGCGAGCCGCAGCAACGGCTACCACATGACCGGGCTGCGCCCGGACGGGCTGGAGATGGGCCTCGCCGTCACCGACGCGTTGCGGCAGGGCCGGATCATCCCGGAGCAGGTCTCCTACATCAGCGCCCACGGCTCGGGGACGCGGCAGAACGACAGGCACGAGACGGCCGCGTTCAAGCGGGCGTTGGGCCAGGCCGCGTACCGGGTGCCGATCAGCTCGATCAAGTCGATGGTGGGGCACTCGCTCGGCGCGATCGGGTCGATCGAGATGGCCGCCTGCGCCCTCGCGATCGAGTTCGGCGTCGTGCCGCCCACGGCCAACTGGAGCACCCGCGACCCGGAGTGCGATCTGGACTACGTACCCAACGAGGCGCGGGAGGTTCCCGTCAACGTGGCCCTGTCGGTAGGCAGCGGGTTCGGCGGCTTCCAGTCGGCGATGGTGTTCCGTCGGCTCCCCCCGGTGGCGGCGTGAGCACCGCCCGGGCGGTCGTCACCGGCATCGGGGTGGTCGCACCGAGCGGCGTCGGCGTGGACGCGCACTGGCGTACCGTGCTGGCCGGCACCCGGCGCACCGGGCCGATCACCCTGTTCGACCCGGCCAGCTACCCGACCCGCTTCGGCGGCGAGGTCCCCGACTTCACGGCCGACTCCTACGCCGACAGCCGGCAGCTGGTGCAGACCGACAGGTGGACGCACCTCGGCTTCGCCGCCACCCGGCTGGCGCTGACCGACGCCGGCCTGCCCGAGCGGGCACCCGACCCGTACGGCTACGCGGTGTCCCTGGCCAGCTCGTCCGGGGGCAACCTGTTCGGCCAGCGGGAGCTGCAACGGCTGTGGGGCGGCACGTCGCGCACCGTCGGGGCGTACCAGTCGATCGCCTGGTTCTACGCCGCAAGCGTCGGGCAGCTCTCCATCCACCACCAGTTCAAGGGGCCGAGCGGGGTGCTGGTCGCCGAGACGGCCGGCGGGCTGGACAGCCTCGCGCACGCCGCCCGCGCGGTACGCCGGGGCACGCCCGTGGTGATCGCCGGGGCGACCGAGTGTCCACTGAGCCCGTACGCGCTGGCCTGCCAACTGCGCTCCGGGCTGCTCAGCGACGTCGCCGACCCGGAGCTGGCGTACCGGCCGTTCGACGCGGCGGCCAGCGGCTACCTGCCGGCCGAGGGCGGCGCGGTGTTCGTGGTGGAGGAGCTGGGGCACGCGCTGTCGCGGGGCGCCCGGATCTACGGCGAGGTGAGCGGCTGGGGCTCGACCCACGACGCCGCGCACACCACTGCCGACAGCGCCGGCGACCCGACCCAGTACGCCCGCGCGATGCGGCTGGCCCTGGACCGGGCGGGTGTCGCGGCGGCCGGGATCGACGTGGTGCTGCCGGACGCTCTCGGTGTGCCCCGGTACGACCGCAGCGAGGCCCAGGCGCTGCGCGCCGTGTTCGCCGACCGGCCGCCCCCGGTCACCACCCAGAAACCGTTGACCGGGCGGGCACACCAGGGCGGCTCGGCGCTGGACGTGGCGACCGCGCTGCTCGCGTTCGCGCACGACACGCTGCCCGCGTCCGCCGGCCCGGACGAGGTGGCCGACGGGTGCGAGCTGGACTTCCTGCGCGAGCACCGCCGGCCGCGCAGTCGGCTCGCGCTGGTCTGCGCGCGGGGCTTCGACGGATTCAACAGCGCGTTGGTCCTGCGGGGGGCCGCGCCGACGACGGGAGAGACGCCATGAGCGAGCAGCGGGCCCGAGTGGTCTTCCTGGTCCGGGTGCCGACGCCCCGCACCGACGAGTTCCTCGCCGCGTACGAGCAGGTCCGGCATCTGGTCGCGGACGGCGTACCGGGGCATCTGGTCGACCAGGTCTGCCGCTCGTCGACCGACCCGGAGCAGTGGCTGATCACCAGCGAGTGGGCGAGCCTGGCCGACTTCGAGAACTGGGAGCGCACCGAAGAGCACCGGGACCTGGTACGCCCGATGCGGGAGTGCTTCACCGACGCCCGTTCACTGCGGTTCCACATCCACGCCCAGACCCCGGAGCGGGCCCGCGATGAGGTCACGGTCCGCTAGAACCGCCCGGCGGCGGTGACCGTCACCGCCGCCGGCCCAACACCTGCACCGCCTGCGACCGGTGGCCGTTCATCGTGGCGACCTCGATCCGGTCCTCCTCGGCCAGGTCGAAGTCGGCGAGCAGACTACGCAGGTGCGTTATCTCGTGATGCCGGCACACGGCACCGTCGTCCGTGGTGAAGACCCCGTACGGCGCCCCGAAACGCTGGGCGTGTGCGCGGTAGCGCTGACGGTTTCGCGCGTCGTCGTCCTGAAGGAGCAGATCGCTGACGTAGAGCAGTCCGCCGGGCACCAGGACACGGCTCAGCTCGGCGATCAGTGCCCGCTGAGCGTCATCGTCGGGGACGCAGGTGAGTACCGCGAACAGCACGACGGCATCGAAGCTCGCCGCGGGGTACGCGAGCGCCGGCGACGACTCCAGGACGGCGAACCGCAGATCGGGCCACACCTGACGGCCCCGCTCGATCAGGGCGGGGGACGGGTCCACGCCGGACACGTCGCGGAAGCCGTGTTCGGCCAACTCGCCCATGACCCGGCCGTAGCCGCAGCCAAAGTCCAAGATCCGCGCGGACGGCCGTAGCCCTGACAGCCACGTGAGATTGACCGGATGAGTGAACGTCTTGGTCGCGCCGACGCTGTCCCAGTACGCGATCTGATTTGCCGAACCGTTCATGCGCGGCGAGTGTACCCACGGCATCGGGGCACGCTCGCATATCACCCTCTGCACAACACCGGTTCGATCGGCGAACGTCGCGGCGACAACCCTTGGAGAGGACACGTCCGCGCCGGTACGTCCGGGTCGCCGCAGGTGCTGGAGGTGCGTAGGGTCCTGGGGTCATGAAGGTCCTGATCTCTGTTGACATGGAAGGCATCTCGGGGATCGTGCATCCCACCGAGACGAATCCGGATCGGTACGACTACGAGCGCGGCCGTGCCCTGATGACGGCCGAAGCGAACGCGGTGATCGGCGGCGTTCTCGATGCCGCACCCGACGCCGTGGTGTGGGTCGCCGACGCGCACGGACCGTTTCGGAACCTTCTGCCGGAGGACCTCGATCGACGTGCTCATCTCGTGCGCGGCAAACCCCGCCCGCTGGGCATGCTGGCGGGGCTGGACGAGCACACGGATGCCGTCATGTTGATCGGGTATCACGCTCGGGCCGGCGCCGGGCCTGCCGTACTGGCGCACACGATGAGCGACGCGATCCTCGACGTACGCGTGGCGGGGCGGACGCTGGGCGAGATCGGTCTCAACACCGCCATGGCTGGGCACCTGGACGCTCCGGTCGTCCTGCTCAGCGGAGACGACACCGCCTGCGCGGAATTCGGTGAGCTGGTGCCCTCGGCGGTCACCGTCGCCGTCAAGCAGACCCTGGGCCAGGCCGCCGCAGTGGCCCTCCATCCGCAGGAGGCACGCGAGCGGCTGCGCCGCGCTGCCGCCGGCGCCATCTCCCGACGCGCCTCGATTCCCCCGTGGACGATGGCCGGGCCGTTGGACGTCGAGGTCGACCTGTACGGCCCGTACATGGTCGACCTCGCGGTGCTGGTGCCGGGTGTGACCCGCGTCCGCGGCGGCCGGACTGTCGCCTTCCACGCCGCTGACGTCGCCGAGGTCTACCGGCTCATTCAACTGCTCGTCCAGCTCGCCAGCATCAGACCGGACTAGTACGCCAGCCACCGTCCGGTTCCTGCTGCCCCTCAGCAGCTCAGGCCGTAGGCCGACAGGGCGGCGTCGAGCATGCGTTCCTGCTGATCCGCCGGGTACGCAGCGGGATCCGCGGCGGCGAGAGCCGCGACGCCCTCGGTCATCGCGATCAGCCCCAGGGCGACCGCGCCGACCTGGTCGACCGGCCAGTCCGGGGCGGCCGCGGCGACCAGTCGTTCGACCCGTTGCCGCCAGGCTCGGTTGTTGCGGCGGTGCATGTCGGTCAGTTCGGCGTCCGCCACTGCCGCGGCCAGGAAGCCCACCCAGACGACGCTCCAGGTGATCGTCTCCGGATCAGTCGCCATGCACTGGCGGAGCACCGCGCGCAATGCTTCCCGCGGCGAGGTGGCCGCGGCCTCGAGTGCCTCGACCCGTTGCCGGGTGGTGTCGTGCAGCAGTTGCCGGGCGTGCAGCAGCAGCGCTCGACGGTTCGGGAAGCGGTGCATGACCAGGCCCGTCGTGCAGCCGGCCGCCGCGGCGACCGCGCGCACAGTCAGCTTTTCCAGGCCCTGCTGCGCGAGCACGTCCCAGACCGCGCGCGACAGCGCCTCGCCCTGGGCCGCTCGGTCTGCGGGCGGCGGTGACACGGCTCTCACCCCTCCATCGTCGTAACGAATGTTACCGTAACGCTTGTTACCGAGTCTCGGTGAGGAGCGGCATGGCCTGGATCATCACGCAGCGGCCGTGGACCGACCCGGTGGGCGAGGCGTTGCGTGTGGCGCAGAAAGCCGAACTCGACCTCCGCTACGGTACCGACGAGCATGAGCCCGGCACGCCGCCGACGGCCGAGAACATCGACCTGTTCCTGGTAGCGGTCGACGACGCCACCGGCCAACCACTCGGCTGCGCCGCGCTGCGCCGCCTCGACCCGGTCACGGTCGAGGTGAAGCGGATGTACGTGGTACCGGAGAGCCGCGGCTCGGGGGTGGCGACCGACCTGCTCCGCAGGCTGGAGGAGGCCGCACGGGAGCGTGGTTGGACGACCGTCCGGCTGGAGACCGGGACCGCCCAACCGGACGCGATCCGTTTCTACGAGCGCGAGGGCTACCGCGAGATCCCGCTGTTCGGCGCGTACGTGGGCTCCGACGACTCGGTCTGCTACGAACGCGTCCTACCCGACGGAGCACCCCGGCCGCAGCCCACAGCGCGGCTCTGATCACGCGGTGGCCGCCCTGCGTCCACCGGCCCTGACGTGGATCCCCAACGGCGGCTGCCGTACCGGCGCGAGGCGCATGATCGACTCGGGTTCCCGGAAGCCGGGGTGTCCCGCTTGCCCGGACACCCCGCCTTCACGGAACCCGAGTCGATCATGCGCGGTAGGCCGGGATGGCGGCCCGCGTGACGGTGGGCACCGGTATGTGGCAATCGGTCCGGGCGCTCTGTTTGATCTAGCCATTTGCATCTAGCGATGCTCCGCGCGGCTGTCGTAGGGTTCCGTCAGCACCTAGAAAGTTGTTCACAAACGGTTGCTATGCCCTACTTTGTGCTGCGGGTTGAACGGCGAGGGCGATGGATCAATCGACAGGAAACCTTACGGCTGAAGACCCTGGATGGGTGGACGACATCCTGTTCTCCGGCCATCCGACCGACGTTTGTCTCCGCCTGCCGGAACCGATCGACCGGGTCACCCTGCACCGGCTGGTGACCGCCGCGCAGGACCGCCTGATCGCTGCCGGCCTGCGCCCCGGTGGCGCGGCCGCGCTACGACTTCCACCGTCACTGGCGTACGTGGTGAACCTGCTGGCCACCTGGCGCGCTGGCGCACAGGCGATCCTGCTCGACCACCGGCTGACCGACCACGAGGTGGATCGGGCGCTGACCCGACTCACCCCGCAGGTGGTGATCGCGCCGCTGCGCACCGCCGGCGGCGCGCTGAAGGTCTTCGTCGACGTCACCGAGAGCGTCACCCGCCACGCCGACCGTCCGGCGGTCAGCGGGCACGCCGTGATCCAGCTCAGCTCCGGCTCCACCGGCCCGTCCAAGGTGATCGGCCGTACCGCAGCCGACCTGGTCGCCGAGGTGGGCCGCTACACCCGCATCGACGGCGTACCGCTGCCCGGCGAACGCATCATCCTGCTGCCCTCCATGGTGCACGTGCTCGGGCTCGTCGGCGGACTGCTCTACGGCCTGCACGCCGGAGTCGAACTGGTGCCACCGCAGCGACTCAGCGGCGACGCCGTGCTGGCCGCGATCGCCGCCGACCCGACACCGGCCACCGTGCTGGGTGTGCCGTTCCACATCGGTCTGCTCGCCTCCACCCGGCCGTCCGGCCCCCTGCCACAGCTGCGGCGGATGACCACCGGTGGCGAACTGGTGCCGGCCGCTGTCGCACAGGCGTTCACCGACCGGTACGGGGTGCCGCTGGGCAACATGTACGGGATGACCGAGGTCGGGGTGATCGGCACCGACCTGCACGGAGCACACCGGCCGTCGATCGCCCCGGCGCCCGGCATCGAGGTCCGCGAGTCCGAGGGCGAGCTGTGGGTGTCCTGCCCGGCGTCGCCGTACGTCGGGCTCAGCGACCCGACCCGCTGGGCCGACGGCTGGCTGCACACCCGCGACGCCGGCACCGTCGACGCCGACTCCGGGCTGGTCACCGTGCGCGGCCGGCTCGACTCGCAGGTCTCGGTGGGCGGGATGAAGGTCGACCTCACCGAGGTGGAGGCCACCGTCGCCGAGCTGCCCGGCGTGGCCGCCGCCGTGGTGGTGTGGGACGACGGCATCACCGCGTACGTCCAGCCCGACGGCCCGCTGTCGGAGGAGATGCTCGACAAGCTCCTCGCCGAGCGGTTGGCCGGCTACAAGCGACCCCGGGTGCTGCGCCTGCTCGACGCGTTGCCCCGCACCACCACCGGCAAGCTGGTCCGCTCGACCGGCGCGCTGCGGTCGGCGGCGACACCGTGACCGGCCCCCCGCACCACCTCGACGTCGGGACCGGCCCCCTGCACCACCTCGACGTCGGGACCGGGCCACTGCGCCACGTCGGCCTCGACGTCGGGACCGGGCCCCTGCGCCACGTCGACGTCGGGACCGGGCCCCTGCGCCACGTCGACGGCGGGACCGGCCCGCTGCACCACCTCGACGGCGACCTCGACGCCCGCCTCGGCGCGTACCGCGACGGCCAGCACGAGACCGCCGCCCAGCTCCGGATGACCGACCCGCACGGGCTCGCCGCCGGGCACCTGACGCAGCGGCAGGCCGGGCGGAGGCATCTCCCGGAGCAGTCCGCCGCCGCGCAGCCCGACACCGAGCGCCTTGCCGACCGCCTCCTTGGCGGTCCACAGCCGCAGGAACTCGGCCGCCCGGCCGGCCTCGGGTCGATCGGCCAGCCAGGCCAGCTCGGCCGGCGGGAACCAGCGGCGGGCCAGCGCGAGCGCGGGCAGCGCACGGACCTGCTCCACGTCCACGCCGACCGGGCCGGCCGCACGGGCGGCGACCACCACGACCCGACCGGCGCGGCTGACGCTGACCGGCAGCTCGACGGACTCCGGCCCGGCGATACGTACGACCGGGTTGCCGGCGGGGCCGTGTGCCAGCACCACCTCCGCCTCGGCGCGGCCGAGCAACGCCGCGCCCGCCTGCCGCAGCAACCGCACGGCGGGACCCGGCCGACCGCCGGTGTCCCGACCGACCCACACGTACGCGGTGTCCCGATCGGACACCGTCAGTTGGTCCACGCAGAGAGGGTATCCATGAGAGCCGAGGTCCGCGCCTTCGTCGTCGAGCAGCTCGCCGACATGAACTACGACGTCGAGGGGCTCGACGACGACACCACGCTCGGCCCGTCCGGCGTCGACCTGGAATCGCTGGCACTGGCCGACCTGTCCGTCCGCGTCGAGGACCGCTACGGCGTGACGTTCGCCGACGACGAGTCGGAGAAGTTGGCCCTCATGACGGTAGGCGAGTTCACCACGATGGTCGCCGACCGTGTCGCCGAGGCGACGAGCGACAACGCCTGATGCCCGGTCAGCCCGACCTGGGGCGAGCTGACCTGCTGACCATGCTCGCCGAACTCACCGCGAAACCCGCCGCCGAGGTCCCCGACCGGATCGGCTCGATGGAACTCGCCTGGCTCGTGCACCTCATCGAGCAGCGCTACGAGCGTCGGCTCGACCTCACCGACGACGACCTGGCCGGCATCCGTACCGTCGACGACGCCCTGGCGGTCTTCCGGGCGTCGCTGACCGCTACCGCAGATGGCTGAGCCACCCGTCGCCCAGCTCACCGGTGTGTACGCGGTCAGCGCCCTCGGTCGCGGCGCCGACGCGCAGCTCGCCGGCGTCCTGGCCGGTGCGCCGGCGTTCGGCCCGGTACGCCGCTTCGACACCACAGGCCGCCGGGTCGCCGTGGCCGCCACCCTGCCCGACGTCGGCACCCTCGCCGACGAACTGGCCGCCGCGATCGACGCGGCCTGCGCGGCGGCCGTCCTGACCGACGTACGGCGGGCGGGGTGCGCGTTGCTGCTCGCCGTGCACGGGGGCCCGGCGCCGGGCGCGGGGCCCGCCCCGGCCGCGCTCGCCGGCCAGCTCGCGCTGCGCACCGGACTGTCCGGGCCGACCCGCGTCTACACCAGCGCCTGCGTGTCGGCGAGCACGGCGGTGGCCGACGCCGCCGCCCTGATCGCCCGGGGCGACCTGGACCGGGCGGTGGTGGCCGCCGGCTACCTCGTCGAACCGGACCAGTTCGCGCTCTTCGACGCCGGCAGGGCTCTCGCCGACGACGGTGCGGTACGCCCGTTCAGCGCCGGCCGACGGGGGTTGCTGCTCGGCGACGGGGTGGCCGCGGTGGTGCTCGAGTCCCGCGCGGCGGCCCGTCGACGGGACGGTGGACCGGTGGCCACAGTGGTCGGTTGGGGGCGGGCCGGGGACGCGTTCCACCCCTGCCAGCCGGACCCGTCCGGCACCGGGCTGGCGCACGCGGTCCGCGCCGCGCTGCGTCGGGCCGGGCTGTCACCGCAGGCCGTCGGCTACGTCAACGCCAACGCCACCGGCACCGCGCAGAGCGACGCCGCGGAGGCGGCGGCGCTGCGCCAGGCCCTCGACGGGTACGCCGCTCAGGTGCCGGTCAGCTCCACCAAGGCCCTGCACGGGCACGCGTTGGAGGCGTCCGGGCTGCTCGAACTGGTGGTCACCGCGCTGGCGCTGCGCCACGGTGAACTGCCGGTCAACGCCGGCTGGCGGGGCCCGGACGAGGCGTGCCCGCTGGATGTCATCACGGATCGTCCCCGGAGGACGACGGCGACGCACGCCCTGACCCTCAACGCCGCCTTCGGTGGCGCCAACACGGCACTTCTGGTCGGCGCCCCGTGACCACCCCGACCTCCCCGCGGTCCGGCACCTTCTGTCCCGACGAATCCGCTGACGCCCGCGAAACGACCACCGAAACCGCACGAGCGCGCCAGGCGGGGATGCGGGAGCTGGCGCGGGCCTGCTGGCCCGAGGCCGGCGACGGGGACGTGCCGGGCGTGCCGGGGTTCGTGTTCTCCGGGTTCGCACCGGTCGTGGTGGCCGTCGCCGAGCGGTGTCTGCGGCGACGGTACGGCACGGGACCGGTGCCGGCCGGGACGCGGACGGCGATCGTGCTGGTCACCGCCAGCGGCGACCGGGCCAGCGCCGAGCACGTGCGGGCCACTGTCGAGGCCGGCGGGCGGGTCGGCCCGTTGTTCTTCTACCAGTCCGTGCCCAACAGCGTCGCCGGGCACATCGCGGCTCGCTGGGGGCTGCGCGGCCCGGTGGTCTGCCTCAGCCCGACCGGTGACCCGTACGCCGACGGCACCGCCGAGGCGACCCTGCTGCGCGACGACGGCGACGCCGACGAGGTGTTGCTGGTCCTGATCGAACAGGCGCCCGACACGTCCACCGAGGCGGTCGCGGTGCTGCTGGGTGAAGGAGCACGACCATGAGGACACGGGGACTGCGCGGCGCACTGGCCGCCGACACCGAGCTGGGCGCGGGCAACATGCTGGCCCGGGTGCTGGCGCACGGCGCCGACCCGGACGGGCCCGGCCTGACCTTCGACACCGCCGTCGACGGGCACCCGGCGGACGAACCGCTCACGCTCGGCCAGCTCGACGAGCGGGTCACCGCCCGCGCCGCCTGGCTGCACGAGCGCGGGGTACGCCCCCGCGACCCGGTCGCCGTCTGGGCCACCGCTGCCGCCGACATGGTGCTGAGCTTCCTGGCGCTGGCCCGGCTCGGTGCGATTCCGGCGCTGATGAACGGCAAGCTCCGTCCCGAGATCGCCGCCGAGTACATCCGCCGCCTGCGCGGCGTCGGTGTGCTCGCCGACGACGCGCACACCGCGCTGCTGGCCGGGCACGACCTGGGCGTACCGCTGCTGGGCACGCCCGCGCGGGCCGGCACGGGCGACCCGGCTGCCGCACCGGCGCACTACCGGCACCACAGCGACGACCCGATCGTGATCACCCACACCTCCGGGACGACCGGGGTGCCCAAGGCGGTGCTGCACTCGCACGCGAGCCTCTTCGCCGCCACCCGGCACCTGCTCACCATGCCGCAGGCGCAGGGCACCCGCCGGATCCTCAACGCGCTGCCCGCACCGCACACCGCCACCGTGCTGATGGTCAACCAGGCGCTGGGCAACCGCGCGGAGATGTTCCTGCTGTCCGAGCAGGGCGGCGAGCGGGTGCTCGACGCCATCCAACGCTGGCGCCCCGACGGGGTGTTCGGTTTCTCGGTCACCTGGGCCGAGCTGGCCCGCTTCGACCTGTCCGGCTACGACCTGGACTCGGTGCGGCTGTGGTTCAACACCGGCGACTGCTCGCACGAGCCGCACATCCGCCGGCTGGTCGCGACCGGCTGGCGGGACACCGTCACCCGCGACGGCGTGGCCCGGGTGCCCGGCTCGGTCTTCATCGACGGGCTGGGCTCCAGCGAGATGGGGCACTCCATGTTCCACATCACCCACCGCGCCGACACCGACAGGTACGGCCGCTGCATCGGCCGGCCCTACGAGTTCGCCCGGGTCGCGGTGCTCGACGCCGACGGCGAGCCGGTGCCGGTCGGCGAGGTGGGTTTCCTGGGCGTGGACTCGCCGTCACTGTTCCGGGGCTACTGGAACGACTCGGTCACCACCCACCGGTTCCGCCAGCGCGGCTGGTACCTCACCGGCGACCTGGTCCGGGCCGACGCCGACGGCCGCTACTACCACCTGGACCGGGCGGTCGACTCGGTCGACGCCGGAGACGGCCGGCGGTTCTTCACCGCCCTGTCCGAGGAGAAGATCCTCGCCAGCTGCCCGGACGTCACCGACTGCACCGTGGTGATCGTCGCCGGGGCCGGGGGTGTGGTCACCGACGTGCTGCTGGAGTTGGCAGCCGGCGCCGACGAGGCGCAGGACCGCACCGAACGGGTCCGCGCGGCGCTCGGCGCGGACGTCGGCGCCACGCTGCGCCGGGTGGTGCCGGTGCGCTCGGACGACATCCCGGTCACCGTCACCGGCAAGGTCCGCAAGGTGGCCCTGCGCGAGCGCTACCTGACCGAGGCGTCGTCGTGAGCGGGCGATCCGGGGTGGCGGCGTGAGCGCGCTGATCACCGGGATGGGCCTGTTCACCCCGGTCGGGCGGGGCGTCGAGGAGACCTTCGACGCGCTGACCACCGGCCGTTCCGGGCTGACCCGGCCGCCCGCCGGTCATCCGGCGCGCGAGTCGCTGGACGTCGCCGGCCTGCTGCCGGACATCGACCCGCGCAGCGTCGTGTCCGGGCCGGAGAGCCGTGTGCTGGACCGGATCGTGGTGCTCGCTCTGCTCGCCGCCGCCGACGCGCTCGCCGACGCCGGCATCGAGGTGGGCCGCGACGTCGACGAGTCCCGGATCGGCGTGATCGTCGGCGGGGTCGGCGGGATGGCGACCCTGGAGACCCAGGTGCTCGCCCGGGCCGCGCGGGGTCGCGCGGCGGTCAGCCCGTACCTGCTCACCGGCATCCTGCCGAACATGCCGGCGGCGCGGATCGCCATCGCGCACGGCATCCGGGGCTACAGCTCGTCGGTCGGCACGGCCTGCGCGTCCGGCGCGCAGGCGGTCGCCGACGCGGTCCGGTTGATCCGGGCGGGGGAGGCCGACGTGGTGCTCTGCGGGGCCAGCGAGGCGCCGCTGTTTCCCACCTTCGCCGACACCTTCGGCAACGCGCGGGCGCTGGCCCGCGCCGGGGACGACCCGTCCCGGGCGAGCCGGCCGTTCGACACGTCCCGCTCCGGGTTCGTGCTGGCCGAGGGCGCGGCGCTGCTGGTGGTCGAACGTGCCGAGCACGCCGCCGCACGCGGTGCCACCGGGTACGCCGAGGTGGCCGGCTACGGCGCGACCACCGACGCGTACCACCCGACGGCCCCGCGCCCCGACGGCGCCGGCGCCGCCGCGTGCATCCGTGGCGCGCTGCGCAGCTCTGGCGTGCCGGCGGCCGCGGTCGGCTACGTCAACGCGCACGGCACCGGCACGAAGCTCGGGGACATCGCCGAGACCACCGCGCTCGGGGACGTCTTCGGCGACTGCGGTGTGCCGGTCAGCTCCACCAAGGCGCTCACCGGCCACCTGCTCGGCGCCTCCGGGGTGCTGGAGGCGGCGGTGACCGCGGTGGCGCTCGGTCGAGGGCTGCTGCCACCGACGTACCACCTCGACGACCCGGACCCGGCCTGCCCGGCGGACCACATCCGTGGCACGCCCCGCAAGGCCGACCCGGAGTACGCGCTGACCAACTCGTTCGGGTTCGGCGGCCAGAACGTGAGCCTGCTGCTCGCGCGGGTCGCCGAGCCGAGGAGGTGAGCGACGCGGCATCCCGGACGGGGGGCGTCCGGACGGCAACACGGGGGAAGCATGGGGAAGGGCACAGAGACATGGACATCCGTGGGATCGACCACATCGAACTCTACGTAGGTGACGCCCGACAGGCGGCCTTCTACTTCAGCACCGCAGTCGGTTTCCAGATCTGCGGCCAGGGTGGCCCGGAGACCGGCCTGGCCGGGCAGCGCTCACTGCTGCTCTGCCACGGCGACATCCGCCTGCTGCTCACCTCCGGCCTGAGCGCCGAGCATCCGGCGGCCCGGTACGTGCAGCGCCACGGCGACGGCATCGCTGTCGTCGCGGTCGAGGTCGGCGACGTCGAGCAGGCGTACGCCGAGCTGGTCGGCCGGGGCGCGACAGGCGTGACGCCACCGACCACGCTGACCGGCGCGGACGCCGAGGTGGTGACCGCCGAGGTGGACGGCTTCGCCGACGTGCGGCACCGCCTGGTGCAGCGCCGGGGGAGCCGCGCCGACTTCCTGCCCGGCGTGATCACACCGACGCCGTTCACCGCGGACGAGGGCAAGCCGGTCCTGGCCGAGGTCGACCACCTGGCGGTCTGCGTGCCGCCCGGCCAGCTGGAAGAGACGGTCCGGCACTTCGAGGGGCTGTTCGAGTTCGCGCAGATCTTCGAGGAGCACATCGAGGTCGACGGGCAGGGGATGAACTCCAAGGTGGTGCAGAGCCCGTCCGGGCAGGTCACCGTGGTGCTGCTGGAGCCGGACCGGACCCGCCGGCCGGGGCAGATCGACGCGTTCCTCGACCAGCACGCCGGTGGGGGAGTGCAGCACCTGGGGCTGCGTACCGACGACATCGTGGCCGCCGTGGAGTCGCTGGGCCGGCGCGGGGTGCGCTTCGCCGGCACCCCCGCCAGCTACTACGAGGCCCTGGAGGCGCGGGTCGGCCGGGTGGACGCACCGCTGGAACGACTGCGCGAGCTGGGGGTGCTTGTCGACTCCGATCACGGCGGGCAGCTGTTGCAGATCTTCGCCGAGTCGATGCACGTGCGCCGCACGCTGTTCCTGGAGCTGATCGAGCGGCGCGGCGCGAGCGGCTTCGGCAGCGGCAACATCAAGGCGCTGTACGAGGCCAAGGAGCGGGAACTGGCCGCGGCCGCGGCGGTGGGCGCATGACCGCGACCGGGTACGACTCGACGCTCACCGAACAGGAGCGGGCGCTGCTGCCGTCCGACGACGACGTGCGGCACTACGCCGAGCACGGCTGGTACCTGTCGAAGAAGCTGTTCACCGACGACGAGGTGGACGCGCTCGCCGCCGCCGCGCAGCGCTACTACGACGGTGAACGGGACCGGCGGCTGCCGGTGCGCCCACCGAAGCTCGCCTACTGGGAGCCCGCCAAGGGGCCGGTGCAGCGGCACAACGACTACGTCCACCACGAGCACGACGGGCTGGGCGCGATCCTGCGCAAGCCGCTGATCGGCGCGGTCGCTGCCCGGCTCGCCGAGGCCGACGAGATCCGCGTCTTCCAGTCGACGCTGATCTACAAGCCGCCGATCTCCGGCGAGCCGAGCAACATCGTGCCGTGGCACTTCGACAAGCACTACTGGGCGTCCTCGTCGTCGGAGAAGATGCTCACCGCGTTCATCCCCTTCCACGACTGCGGCCAGGAGATGGGCACCATCACCATGGTCGACGGCTCGCACCGCTGGTCCGAGATCGGCGCCGACGACACGGTCGTGCGGCACTTCGCCGACCGGGACCGCAGCCAGCTGGAGGAGATGCTGGCCGAGAATGCCGCGTACAACGGCGCGGAGATCCGCAAGATCCCGATGGTGATCCCCAAGGGACACGTGAGTTTCCACCACTGCCGCACCTACCACGGCAGCGGCCCCAACGTCAGCGGTCGCCCCCGGCAGGCGATCTCGCTGCACCTGCAGGACGGCGACAACGCCTGGCGGGAGTATCCGCTCTCCGACGGGACGCTCGCCGCGTACAACCACGACGTGCTGGTCCGCCGCACCCACGACGGGCGGCCGGACTACGCGGACCCCGACTACTGCCCGGTCATCTGGCGCCACCGCGCCCAGCAGGGAGGCTGACAATGTCACGGTACGACTGGGGTAGGACGCACCCGGGCATCGAGCGGCTCGAACAGGCGGTGACCGAGCGGCGCGACGCCGTGGTCAAGCACCCGCTCTACGCCAACCTCGACACCCACGAGTCGCTGGTCACCTTCATGGAGCACCACGTCTTCGCGGTGTGGGACTTCATGTCGCTGCTCAAGTCGTTGCAGCGGCAGTTGACCTGCGTGAACGTCCCCTGGATCCCGACCGGCCCGACCGGCAGCCGCCGCCTCATCAACGACATCGTCATGGTGGAGGAGAGCGACGAGCTGGGCGAGGGCTACATCAGCCACTTCGAGCTGTACGTGCGGGGCATGGTCGAGGCCGGCGCGGACACCACAGCCGTGAACAGCCTCGTCGACCTGCTGCGCGCGGGCCGGCCGGTGACCGACGCGCTCGCCGAGGCGGGGGCGCCGGCCGCGTCCGCGCGGTTCGCCGCGACCACCTGGCACATCATCGAGTCCACCCCGGTGCACTGCCAGGCGGCGGCCTTCGCGTTCGGCCGGGAGGACCTCATCCCGGACATGTTCACCCAGGTCGTCGCGGTCAACGAGCGCAGCAACCGGCTGCACGCCTTCGTCGACTACCTGGAACGGCACATCGAGGTCGACGGCGAACAGCACACCCCGATGGCCATGCAGATGCTCGCCGACCTGTGCGGCGACGACGACACCAAGTGGCAGGAGTGCGCCGACACGGTCAACACCGCGCTGGCCGCCCGCGCCCGGCTCTGGGACGACATCCTCGCGGCGATCAAGGCGCCGGCGTGACCGACGCCGACCCGGTCCGGCTCTACCGCACGGTCCGGCTGATCCGCCGGTTCGAACAGCGTGCGGTGGAGCTGGTCCACGGCGGGCAGATCGTCGGCGGCATCCACCCGTACCTCGGTCAGGAGGGGATCGCCGCCGGCGTCTGCGCCGCGCTCGGGGCCGACGACGTGCTCGCCGGCACCCACCGCGGGCACGGGCACGTCCTGGCCCGCGGCGCCGACCCGGCCCGGATGCTCGCCGAGCTGTGCGGCCGGCTGACCGGCCTCAACGCCGGGCGGGGCGGCTCGATGCACGCCGCCGATGTCAGCATCGGCGTGCTCGGCGCGAACGCCATCGTCGGCGCGTCCGGGGCGATCATCACGGGCGCGGTGTGGGCCCGTCGACGGCAGGGCCACGACACCGTCGGGGTGAGCTTCTTCGGCGACGGCGCGGTCAACGAGGGGATGCTGCTGGAGGCGTTCAACCTCGCCGCGCTGTGGCGGGTGCCGGTGCTGTTCGTCTGCGAGAACAACGGCTACGCCACCACCATGCCGGTCGCCGGCGCGGTGGCCGGCAGCATCGGTGGCCGGGCCGCCGCCTTCGGCATCCGGGCCGTCGAGGTCGACGGCCAGGACCCGGAGGCGGTACGCGACGCCGCGGCCGCCGCCGTCGACCGGATGCGCGCCGGCGGCGGCCCCGAGCTGATCGAGGCCCGGACCTACCGCTTCGACGCCCACCACACCTTCGAACACGCGGTACGCCTCGACTACCGGCCGCCCGACGAGGTGACCCGGGGCCGGGCCCGGGACCCGGTGCACATCCAGGGCGAACGGCTCTCCGACGCCGACCGCGCCGCGGTGGACGCCGAGGTGGAGGCGACAGTCGACGCGGCGGTGCGCTTCGCCCTGGACAGCCCGGAACCCGACCCGGCCGACGCGCTGGCCTACCTGTACGCCAGCGGAATGACCGCCCGCACCGGAGGTGGCTGAATGACCCTGCGCACCGGAGGTGGCTGAGGTGCCCCGACTGTCGTACCGCCGGGCCCTGACCCGGGCCCTCGCCGACGAGCTGGCCCGCGACGAGGCGGTGTTCCTGCTCGGCGAGGACATCCAGGTCGGCGCGTCACTGGTGACCACCGGGCTGGCCAAACGGTTCGGCGTCGACCGGGTCCGCGACACACCGCTGTCGGAGCAGGCGTTCACCAGCTTCGCCACCGGGGCGGCGCTGGCCGGGCTGCGGCCGGTGATCGAGTTCCAGATCCCGTCGCTGCTGTTTCTGGTCTTCGAGCAGATCGTCAACCACGCGCACAAGTTCCCGTTGATGACCGGCGGGCAGTGCGCGGTGCCCGTCACCTACCTGGTGCCCGGCTCCGGGTCGCGGACCGGCTGGGCGGGGCAGCACTCCGACCACCCGTACAGCCTCTTCGCCCACGTCGGGGTGGTCACCGTCGTGCCGGCCACCCCGGCCGACGCGTACGGACTGCTGGTCAGCGCGATCCGGCACGACGACCCGGTGGTGGTGTTCGCCCCGGCGGGCGCGATGGACGTCCGCGACGACGTGTCCGATCTGGAGCCGGTGCCGCTGGGCCGGGGGCGCATCCACCGCTTCGGCGACGACGTCACGGTCGTCGCGGTCGGGCATCTCGTGCACGACGCGCTCGCGGTCGCCGCGGAGCTTGCCGACCAGGTCTCGGTGGAGGTGTTCGACCCGCGCACCCTGTACCCCTTCGACATCGACGGGTTGGCCGAGTCGGTGGCCCGCACCGGGCGTCTCGTGGTGCTCGACGACGCCAACCGCTCCTGCGGCATCGCCGCCGAGATCATCGCCTCGGTGGTGGAGCGGGTCCGACTGCTCGCCCCGCCGCGCCGGGTCACCCGCCCGGACGGGGCGGTGCTGCCGTTCGCCCCCGCCCTGGACCGCGCCGTGCAGCCCTCCCGGGAGCAGCTCGCCACCGCCATCCACCTGACCATGAAGGACTCATCATGATCGACCCGAACTACTCGTGGCCGCCGGCCGACCGGGCCTGGACCGACCTGCCGGAGCCGGCCCGCCAGGCCATGGTGGCCAGCGGCGCGGCCGCCTGGGAACGCGTCTTTCACGGACGGGCCACCTACAACAAGGAGTGGCGGTTGGCCCGCCCCCCGATCCTGACCGCCGACGCCTGGCGGGAGCTGAACGAGGTCTGCGACCGGCTGGCCCACCTCATCCTGGACACCTGCCGGCGCCGGGTGGACACCGCCGGCGAGTTGCGCCGGCTGCTCGGCGTCCCGGCGGGGGAGACCCGGCTGCTGGACGAGTCGGAGCCGCTGACCGAGGCGCTGCTGGCCGCGTACCGACCGGATGTGATCTTCACCGAGGGCGTGCCGAAGTTCGTCGAGTACAACATCGACAGCAGCCTCGGGGGAGGGTTCGACGCCGACACCGTCATCCAGCGGTTCGCGCAGCTCTACGCCGAGCACGGCATCCTCGACGACCTGCCGGTACGCGCCGCGCCGTCGCTGCTGGACCAGCGTTTCGTGGCGATCCGTGACGAGCTGGGGTTGCCCGACGGCGCCCGGTTGGCGCTGCTGATGGACTTCGACGCCGACTATCCGGGGCTGGACGACCCGGAGACGTTCATCCGCATCCTCAGCCCGCTCGCCGTGCGGGCCCGCGACTTCGGCATCGACCTGGTCATCGCGCCCCTGGCCACCGCCACCCTGGCGGACGACAAGCGGCTCGTGGTGGACGGTGCGCCGGTCGACGCGCTGTTCCGCCTCTTCGTGCCCAACCGGGTCACCCCGACCGCCGGCCTGGACGCGGTGGCCGGCGCGCTGGCCGCCGGCACGCTGCCGATGTTCGTGTCGGCGGCGGCCTGGCTGCTCGGCAACAAGACCACCTTCGCCTGGCTGTGGGAGGACGTGGACGCCCTGCCCGCCGACGACCAGACGCTGATCCGCCGGCACGTGCCGTACACGGTGCCGTTGACAGTCGCGGTGCTCGACCGCGCGATCGCCGAGCAGGCCGAGCTGGTGGCGAAGCCGGCGGACGGCTCCGCCGGGCACGGGGTGCTGATCGGCCCCGAGCTGAGCCCGGCGGAGTGGGCTGAGGGCCTGCGCGCGGCCGTCGACCGGGGCGGCAACATCCTGCAGCAGTACCTGCCGGCCGACCGGGTGCCGATGGACTTCGTGCAGATCGAGACCGGCGAGACGGTGACGGCCGACGTCCCGTACTCCCTCGCCCCGTACCTGTTCGGCCGCCAGGCCTCCGGCGGCCTGGCGAGGGTCGGCTTCCCCGGCGGCGACGGAATCCTCAACCTGGCCCACGGAGTCCTCCTGACCGGAGTCCTCCTGTCCGGCCCCCCAACCTCCGGTTGACCATGAAGTTGTTGCCGCGCCACACCGCGCCCGAGGGCAACAACTTCATGATCACCGGGCGCGGTGGGACGGAGGCGGTCGTCGGAGGGCGCGCAGGGTTTCGGCAGTCGCTATCGCGTCGCTGCGGGCGCTGCCGTGGCGGCCGTCGGTGCTGTAGAGGGTCGGGTCGGCCGTCAGCGGGTGGTCCGTGAGGTGCACGTGGACAGTTCCCAGGCGGTCGGCCAGCCGCGCCGTGCGCGCGGAGAGGCGGCGCATCCGTTCCCCGAGGCCGGCCCGCACGTGCTCGGGCACGGCCGGGCTGTGCGACACGTCGAACATGCCTACCGTGATCACGTCCGCGCCGGCGTCCCGTAGCGCGCTGATCATCGCGGTCAGCTCGGCGTCCACCGCGTCCGCGTCGTACGCCGGGTGAAAGGCGTCGTTGCCGCCGCAGACGACCAGCGCCAGGTCCGGCTCGAAGGCCAGCGCCGGGGCGAGCTGCGCGGCCCGCACCTGGTGCGCGCGCAGCCCGCGTCGACCCAGGTTGCGGTACGCCAGCTCGGGGCGCACGGCGCTCAGTTCGGCGGCGACCCGGTCGACCCACTGCACGTCCGGGTAGCCGGGCGTCGGCTCGCACATGCCCTCCACGACGCTGTCGCCGATCGCCACGAACCGCCGCCACGGGTGCCCGCGCAGCAGCTCGGTGGCCTCACCGGGGCGGAGACAGTACGGGTCTGTCGATTCGTCGAGCGTCGATGGCATGCCGGCACGCTAACCGACAGGCGCCTCCTCGGCCAGGCTGACCTCGGCCAGGTGGAACTGACGACGAACGACGAGGTTCGTTGCCCCTGTCGGATTGGCGTCGTCGGGGCGGTGGCGTCGGCGCGGTGGGCCGGTGTGCTGGCACGGGTCCGCCACGATGACGGTGGGCCGGCCGCCGTGGGGCTGGCGACTCGCTCGGAGGGAGGTGGCGGTGCTCAACGCCTTTCTGCAGGCGCTGGCGAGCAAGCTGGTCGAGGCGATCCTCGGCAAACTGACCGAGTGGCTCGCGCCGAAGGCGCTGCGGGCCGTGCCGCACCGTGCCTCGCCGGACTGTCCACGCTGCGGCGGGTACGGCGTCCGGCGATGGGCCCCCGGCGGCATGTGGGCGGTGTTCCTGCTGTCGCTGCTGGCCTTCGCGTGGGGCTTCGGGTTCACCCTGCTCGGCGTGCCGATGGTCGTTGTGGTCGTGGTCGGCGCGGTGCTGTCCGACGGCGTCGGCGCCCTGTGGCCCGCCCTGCTCGCGCCGCTGGGCCTGCTGGTCCCCGGTGCCCTGATGGTCGGGGGAGCGTTCGGGCTGGCCTGGTACAACAGCTACCCGCCGAAGTGGTGCGCCCGCTGCCACAGCCGGTGGCCACGGCGCGACCGCGCCGAGTACCTGCGCTCGGCCCGGGAGTTCACCTGCGGCTGCGGGCAGCGACTGCGCGTGCCGACCGCCGTCGCCGGGGCGAAGCTGCGCTGCCCGCGCTGCCGGACCGAACACGCCACCCCGGTCCGAACTGGTCACTGACGAGACGCCCCAGCCGGGGCCGGTGCGCGGGGATCAGCGCGACACGGCGTGCTCGGCGAGCAGTTCGCCGAGCACCCGCCGGGCCCAGGCCGCAGTGGCCGGCTCCGGGGCGTCAAGCGTGATGAGCGCCTTCCACAGCGCCCACCCGCGTCCGCGCGCCCAGGTGGCCGCGTCGACGTCGAGCGCGTCGCGGAACGCCGCCCGGGCGGCGCCGCGCAGCAGCGTCCAGGCGATCACCGTGTCGCAGGCGGGATCGCCGACACCGCAGCAGCCGAAGTCGATGACGGCGGCGAGCCGGCCGTCGCGGACCAGCAGGTTGCCGTCCGCGACGTCGCCGTGGAACCAGACCGGGGGCCCGTCCCAGGCGGCGTCGAGCGCGGCCTGCCAGATGTCGGTCACCACGTCGACGGGCAGCCGGTCGCGGTGCGTCCCGATGGCCGCGCGGGTCTCCGCGTCGTACGTGGACAGCGGGCCACCGCGCCAGGCGCTGTGCGGGCCGGCCGCCGGGCCGTCGGTGGTGTCGACGTCTTGCAGGGCCCGCAGGAAGGCCGCGAGGTCGGTCGCGAAGCGGGTCAGGTCGTCGATCCGCTCGACGGCTGCGGTCCGACCGTCGATCCAGCCGTAGACCGACCACGGGTACGGGTAGCCGGCCCCGGGCCGGCCGTGGGCCAGCGGGGTGGGGATGTCCAGCGGGAGCCGCGCGCCGAGCACGGGTAACCAGCGCTGTTCCTTGGCGACCTGCAACGCGTAGCCCTCGCCGCTGGGCAGCCGGACGGTCATCTCGTCACCCAGGTGGAAGGTGCGGTTGTCCCAGCCGCCGACTTCGACCGGGCGCACCGGCAGCTCGGCCCAGCGGGGAAACTGCTCGGCGACCAGTCGACGGACCAGGCCCACGTTGATGCGCCGGGCCGTCGTCTCGTCGGTGTGCGGTACGTGGGGTGCGGGCTGTGCGCTCATCCGCTCGAGCCTGCGGGCCCCACCGGCCGTCCGCAACCGATATGCGCCGAAAGCGTGACCGGTCGGGCCAGCGCCTGGGCCAGGCGTGCGGGAGGTGCGCGCGCCTGGCCGTACCACAACTGGCCCCTTTGCTCTGCTTCCACCCACGCAACGGTTGGGGCCTCGCACTGTTGCCTCCGTTGAAGCAGAGCAAAGGCGGCGCGCGAGGTGGTCGCGAGCCGCCGGCCAGCAGGACGTCAGGCGGCGGCGGCAGGTGTGGGTCGCGTCGGTGTCTTCGGGTTGGATGCCCTGACCAGCAGCGGGAACGCGGTGACGAGCAGGCACGCCACGGCCATGACCAGCAGCGCCGGGGTGAGCCCGAGCGCGTCCACCGACCAGCCGCCGAGCAGCGCGCCGACCGGCAGGCCCACGAAGGCCAGCGATCCGGCGATGCCGAGCACCCGGGTCTGCAGATCCGGCGGCACCCGCTCGTAGAGCGCCACCCCGAGCAGCGGGTTGACCGCCGCGATGCCGATGCCGGACAGGAACGTCACCACGAGCACGACCGGCAACTCGTCGCTGATCGCCAGTGCGATCAGTCGGGGCGTGCCGGCGACCATCGCCCCGAGCAGGAACGTCAGCCGGCCCGGCAGCCGCGGGCCGAGCATCGTGAACAGCACGTTGCCCAGCAGCGCGCCAGCCGAGAACGCCGCAAGCACGAGACCGAGGCCGCTCGGGCCGTGCAGCTCCCGGGCGACCCAGAACGGGATGTAGACGGCCACGCTGGCGTTGGCGACCATGTTCAGCGCCGAGACGACGACAAGCATCCCCAGCAGCGGCCGGTCCCGAACGAGGTAGCCGAACCCGTCACCCAGCGCGCGCAGGTAGCCGACCGGGGCGGCGGGCTGCGCCGGAGCGGCCGAAGGGCGGACCAGGAGACCGATCAGCAGGGCGCAGATCGCGAAGCTGGCCGCGTCGATGAGGATCGCCTGGCTCACCCCGAACGCGGCGATCAACAGACCGCCCACGGCGGCGCCGAACAGCGTCACCACCCGGCTCAACCCGTCGTACGCCGAGGTCAGGCGGATCAGCGGCACCCCGGCGGCCTCGGCGACCGGCCGGAACATGACGTGCTTGACCCGGTCCCCGATGCCGCGCAGCGCGCCGGCCACCGCGACCAGCGCCACCAGGGGGGCGAAGCCCAGCCACGGAGTCAGCGCGACGACGACCATGGCCACCGCGCTGCCCGCGTCGCACAGGATGGAGGTGCGGCGCAGGCCGAACCGGTCCGCCCAGGGCGTGCCGAGGGCGCTGGACAGCAGGTACGGCAGCGTCTCGGCGAACGCGACCAGACCCATCTTGGTCGGGCTGCCGGTGGTGACCAGCACCAGCCAGGGGATGGTTACCACCGAGATGCGGGTGCCCAGGTTGGAGATCAGGTCCGCGCTGACCAGGACGACCAGCTGCCGGCGGGGGGTCATGTCCCGACCGCCGCCGTCCGGCGGGCGGCGTACCGCGCGCGCAGCGCCTGCTTGTCCACCTTCACCGACCGGTTCACCGGCAACCTGTCGACGAACTCCACCCCGGCGGGCGCCCACATCTCGTTGAGCTCGGCGGTCACCAGGTCGATCAGCTCCCGTTCGGTGACTGGCGCGTCCGGCGCCGGCACGACGTAGGCGTACGGCACCTCGCCGGCCGTGGGGTCCGGCACGCCGATCACCGCGGCGGCGCGTACCTGCGGGTGCCCGGCGAGCACGTCCTCGATCGGGCGGCTGTAGATGGGCCAGCTGCGCTGGCGGGTCAGGATCATGTCGTGGGTCCGGTCGACCAGGTAGAGGTAGCCGTCGGCGTCGAGGTGGCCGATGTCGCGGCTGCGGACCCAGCCGTCGACCAGCGTCTGCGCGGTCAGTTCCGGCTCGCCGTGGTAGCCGGCGAAGCTCAGCTTCGTGTGCACCCACACCTCGCCGTCGCGGCCCGGCGGCAGCACCGTGCCGTCGTCGTCGCGGATCTCGACGCGTACGTCGCCGTAGGGCCGCCCGCAGGAGCGCAGCCGCTCCGGGTGCTCCGGATCGTCGGTCAGGCCGGGCAGAGCGGTGATGACCACGGCCTCGCTGAGGCCGTACACGATGCGCAGTACCGGGCCGAACCGCGCGATGGCCTGGCGCAGCCGGGCGGGCGCGGCGGGCCCGGCGCCCACGTTGAACATGAACATGGCCGAGAAGTCGGCGCCCACCAGCGCCGGGTGGTCCAGCAGTTCGTAGAGCATCGGCGGGGTGACGAACGTGGAGTTGATCCGCTCCCGCTGCACGGTGGCCACGAACGCCGCCGGGTCCCAGTCGTCGCGCAGGAACAGCACGCCACCGGTGAACAGGTTGATCAGGGCGGTGATCTGGCCGCTGGCCAGCCACATCGGTGAGTGCGACAGGTGCCGCAGCAGGGGGAACCCGGCGGCGCGGAAGTCGGCCGCGAGGGTGAGGATCTGGGCGTAGAAGCTCTCGGTGTGGTGCACCAGCTTGGGTGTGCCGGTGGTGCCGCTGGTCTGCAGGAACGACTCCGGCGCGCGGGCGGCCGCCGGCAGCGCCATGGAACCGGCCGGATCGGTGTCGGCCGTGACGTCCGGGCCGGCGCCGCCGGGGCCCAGGCAGCACACGGGCACGCCCGGCAGCGCGGCGGCCAGCTCCGGTCCCAGGCTGGCGGGGTCGCGGGCGTCGTAGACGAGGGCGTCGGGGCAGGCCAGCCGGATGAATTCGTCGACCTCCCGGCGGGCGGTGACCGGGGCGACCCACATCGTCCGGCAGCCGATCAGGTGCAGGGCGAGCTGGAGCAGCGGCCCCTCCACGGCGTTCGCGACGGTCACCAGCACCGCAGAGCCCGGCCGTACGCCGTGCCGGGTCAGAGCCCCCGCCATCGCCCGCACCAGCGCGGCGGCCTCGGTGTACGTGATGCGGCGGTCCCCGCCGACCAGCGCCTCCCGGTCGCCGAAGTCGGCGAAGAGATCCAGCGCCCTGTCCACATAGGTCGCGTGCCCGGGCCCGTCAGTCATCCGGCAAACCCCCATCGTCGCAAGGAAGCGGCGGTCTCCGGGTCGGTCTTCCCGGTGACACCGCGGGCGGTGGGCGCGCGTTCGGCGACCGCACCGCCGCCGCCTGCGAGCCTAGGCCGGCGAGGGCGCTGCGGGACCGGGCCGAAGGGCGATCCGGCAGGCCCGGTGGACATTTGATCGCGTCGATCAGGTTGATTGACGCCCGTCATCGGCGGCGGCTAGGTTTCTGGACCATCGTCCAGGCGGGAGCCGTCAGCGGACGGCCCTGGGCTGCCACACGATGGAGGTTCAATGTCGACCCCGAAGAGATGGCATGTCGTCGCTGCGGCCGCGGCGCTGCTGGTCACGGCAACACCCGCCGTCGTCGCCAGCGCCGGCGGATCCCCGACCGTCGCGGCCCGACCGGACCGGGGCGAGTGGGCGGGCAGCTGGGCCGCAGCGGTCACCCGGGGCAACTCGGTCGGGTTGACCAACACCGGCCTGAACGACCAGAGCGTCCGGATGGTCGTGCACGTCTCGGTGGGTGGCCCGGCGTTGCGCGTACGGCTGAGCAACCTCTACGGCGAGCAGGCGGTCCGGGTGGGCCGCGCCACGGTCGCCCGGCCGAACACCGCGACGGTCGACGACGTCTCCGACATCGACCCGGCCTCGCTGCGCGCGTTGACGTTCACCGGCGCCGCCTCGGCCACCATGAACCGGGGCGCCGAGCTGCTCAGCGACCCGCTGACCTTCACCGTCGCGGACGACAGCGACCTGGTGGTCACGCTGCACTTCCCGACGCCGACCGGGCCGACGACCTTCCACGGGCAGTCCCAGCAGAGCAACTTCATCGGCGCCGGCGACCTGACCGGGGCCGCCGACGGCGGCGGGTTCACCATCCGACCCACCTGCTGCTGGTTCTTCCTGTCCGGCGTGGACGTGCAGCGCAAGGGCAGTCCGGGGGCGCTGGTCGTGCTCAGTGACTCGATCGGCGACGGCAACGGCAGCACTGTCAACGCCAACCGGCGCTGGCCGGACCTGCTCTCCGACCGGCTGCTCGCGGACCGGCCGGACCGGCGCACCCCCGGCGTGCTCAACCTGAGCCTGGCCGGCAACCGCCTCAACCACGAGGGCACCGAGCCGGGCGCCGGCGACTACCCCGGCTACTTCCAGCTCGGCCCGAACGCGGCGGCCCGCCTCAACGAGGACGTCTTCCCCCAGACCGGGGTCCGTACGGTCGTCACGCACCTGGGCATCAACGACATCTGGATGTCCAACGACTCGCCGGAGGCGATCATTGCCACGCTCCGGCAGATCAACCAGCAGCTTCAGCAGCGCGGGCTGACCAGCCTGGTGGCCACGCTGACCCCGTACGAGGGGCACGGCGCCCCGGGTGTGTGGACGCCGGAGAAGGAGGCCACCCGGCAGGCAGTGAACGCGTACCTGCGGGGCAGCCGGGAGTTCGACGGGCTGCTCGACTTCGACCGGGTGGTGCGCGACCCGGCCCGGCCCAGCCAGTTGCTGCCCGCGTACGACTCGGGGGACCACATCCACCCGAACGACGCCGGCAACCAGGCGATGGCCGACGCCGTTCCGCTGCGACTGCTCAACCTGTGACACCGGTCCGGGGGCGGCGGCCGATCCCGCCGCCCCCGGGCACCGACATCCTGGGGAGGAGAACGTCGTGACGGTGCAGGACCTGCTCACCGGCCTCTACAGCGAAGAGGGCCGCCAGAATCCGTACCCGTGGTACGCCGAACTGCACCGGCTCGGGCCGGTCAGCGCGGTACCACCTCGGGCCGAGCACCGCACGGTGGCGGCGGTGGCGGTCGGGTACGACCTGATCGACGGGCTGCTGCGCGATCCGCAGTGGACCAAACAGCCGCCGCCGGGCTGGGAGGAGCACGAGATCCTGCGCACCTTCCAGACCTCGATGATGTTCCTCAACCCGCCCGATCACACCCGGATGCGGCACGTCTTCTCCCGTACCTTCACGCCACGGCGCCTCGGCGCACTGGAGCCGGTGATCCTGCGGGTCGTCGACGAGCTGCTGGACCGGATGGCCGACGCCGGTGGCGGGGTCGTCGACTTCGTGGCCGACTTCGCGTACCCGATCCCCGCCCTGGTGATGGCGGAGTTCATCGGCATCCCGGCGGGGGAGCTGCAGTGGTACCGGGACCAGGTGGAGCGCATCGACGAGTTCCTGGACGTGGCCGGGAAGACCCCGCAGCGGCTGGCCGCCGCGAACACGGCGGCGCAGCAGCTGCGGGCGTTCTACCGGGAGTTGCTGGCCCACCGCCGCCGCGCTCCCGGCGAGGATCTGATCAGCGCGCTGGTCGAGGCCGTCGGCTCGGGCGAGGTGGAGCTGACCGAGGAGGAGCTGATCAGCAACCTGATCGTCCTGTTCAACGCCAGCTTCGTCACCACTGTCTACATGTTCAGCAACGGCCTGCCGCTGCTGCTGGCCCACCCGGGGGCGGTCGCCGCGCTGCCGACCGACGACGACCTCGCCCGGGGCTGCGTCGACGAGGTGCTGCGTCTGCAGAGCCCGGTGCACTTCCTCGCCCGGGCCGCGCCGCAGGACACCGTGCTGGCCGGCGTGCCGGTCTCCCGCGACGACAACGTGCTCATCATCATCGGCGCCGCCAACCGGGACCCGGCGCGGTTTGCCGACCCGGACGTCTTCGACCCCACCCGTTCCGGCCCGCCGTCGCTGGCCTTCGGCGTGGGCCTGCACTTCTGCCTCGGCGCGGCGGTGTCCCGGCTGGAGGGACGCCTCGCCCTGCCCCGCCTGTTCGCCCGGTTCCCCCGGCTCGCGGTCACCGAGACCCCGACGTACAGCGGCAGTCTCTTCCTGCGCGGCATCGACAAGCTGCTGGTCAGCACCGGCGGATAGGAGACCCGCATGGCCCTGCACCCGGAGGTGGCGGCCTACCGCGCCGCCCGCGTCGCGGCCGGCACGCCGCCGCTCTACACGCAGACCCTCGGCGAGGCGCGCGCCGCGGACCTGGCCGCGATCCGCGCCGGCGGCGGCGTGGTCGAGCAGGTCGATGAGGTACGCGACGAGCGGATCCCCGGGCCGGGCGGTGACCTGCCGATCCGGGTGTACCGGCCGGCCGGGCCGGGACCGCTGCCCACCCTGCTGTACTTCTTCGGCGGCGGGTGGACGCTCGGCAGCGTGGACACCGCCGACGGCATCTGCCGGCGACTGGCCAACGCGGCCGGATGCCAGGTGGTGACCGTCGGCTACCGACTGGCCCCCGAGCACCCCTTTCCGGCCGCGGTGCACGACTGTCACGCCGCCACCGTGTGGATCGCCGCGAACGCCGACCGGTTCGGCGTGGACCCGACCCGGCTGGCGGTGGGCGGGGACAGCGCGGGCGGGAACCTGGCCGCGGCGGTGACGCTGCTCTGCCGCGCCGACGGGCCCCCGCTCGCCGCGCAGCTGCTGGTCTATCCGAACACCGACGTCAGCGGCGAGCCGTCCGGCCCGCTCGACGACGACCCGGCGCTGTTCAACCGCCGGTCGGTGGCCTGGTATCGGACGCACTACCTGGCCGACCCGGCGCACTCCCGGGATCCGCTGGCGTCGCCGCTGCTCGCCGACGACCTGTCCGGCCTGCCTCCGGCGCTGGTGGTCACCGCCGAGCTGGACCCGCTGTGCGCCGAAGGGCAGCGCTACGCGCAGCGGCTGCGCGCCTGTGGCGTGCCCGTCCGCCTCGACCACTATCCGCGGATGATCCACGGGTTCTTCGCCATGCCCGGCGCCTTCACCGACGGCCAGCGGGCGCAGCAGCGGGCGGCGGCTTTCCTGCGGGAACGGTTCGGGCTGCCGCCCCGCCCGGACGGACCGGCCGCTGGTCAGGCTGACGGTGACCCGGCCGCCGCGGGCTCGGGTGTCGGCGCAGCCGCCGCCGGCCCGGACTCCGCCGCAGGCGACCTGGAGGTGCGCGGTGGCTGAGCCGGTGCTGGCGGACCTGCCGACGGTTCCGCCGGCGGCGGTGACGTTTGCCGACTACGGCCAGCGGGCGCGGGCGGTGCTGGCCCCGGACGTGTGGGACTACATCGCCGGCGGCAGCGCCGCCGAGGTGACCCTGGCCGCCAACCGGGCCGCGCTGGACCGGGTGGCCGTGCTGCCCCGGGTGCTGCGCGGCAACGACGCCGTGGACCTCGGCGCCCGGCTGCTCGGCCGGCCGTACGCGATGCCGGTCGGGGTCGCGCCGATGGCGTACCAGCGGCTCGTGCACCCGGACGGGGAACCGGGTCTCGCGGCGGCGGCCGGCGCCGCGGGCGTGCCGTACCTGGCGAGCACGTTGAGCAGCACGCCGATCGAGGAGATCACCGAAGCGGGCGCGGACGTGTGGTTCCAGCTCTACTGGCTGCGCGACCGGACGCTGGTCCGCGATCTTCTGGACCGGGTCGTGGCTGCAGGCTGCCACGCGCTGGTGGTCACCGTGGACGTCCCGGTGCTCGGCCGACGCCCCCGCGACCTGCGCAACGCGTTCCGCCTCCCGGCCGACGTGGTCGCCGCGAACCTGCCGCACGGCCGGGACGCGCTGGCGCACGCCGGCGCCCCCGGTGTGTCCGCGATCGCCACCCACACCGACGCGTCGTTCGAGTCGGCCCTGCGCTGGGCGGACCTGGCCTGGCTGCGGGAGCACGTCGACCTGCCGCTGGTCGTCAAGGGGGTGCTGGATCCCCGGGACGCGGTCGAGGCGGTACGGATCGGGGCGGACGCGGTCGTGGTGTCCAACCACGGCGGGCGTCAGTTGGACGGAACGCCGGCCAGCGTCACCATGCTGCCCGAGGTCGTCGACGCCGTCGGCGACGGTGCTCAGGTGCTGCTGGACAGCGGCATCCGTGGGGGCACCGACGTGCTGCGGGCGCTGGCGTTGGGCGCGGCGGGCGTCCTGGTCGGCCGTCCGATGCTCTGGGCGCTGGCCGTCGGGGGACGGCGCGGCGCGCAGGACGCGCTGGCGCTGCTCGCCGCGGAGGTGCGGGACGCGCTGATCCTGGCCGGCTGCGCCGATCCGGCGGCGGCGGCCGAGCTGCGGACGCTCGGGGTGGGCTGAGCGGTGACATCGACCGAGGCGGTCGACCTGAGCGTCGCCGACCTGCACCCCGCGCTGGGTGACCCGGCGCTGACCTCGATGAACTTCCTCAATGAGGTGTCCGAACGCTATCCGGCGGCGGTGTCGCTCGCGGCCGGACGCCCGTACGAGGAGTTCTTCGACGTCGCGGCGGTGCACCGGCACCTGGACACGTTCCACCGGCACCTCGTCGACGACCTGGGTCACACGCCCGAGCAGGCCCGACGGCTGCTGTTGCAGTACGGCCGGACCAAGGGCGTCGTGCACCACCTCATCGCCCGCAACCTCGCGGTCGACGAGGGGATCACTGTCGACCCGGAGTCCGTCGTGGTGACCGTCGGCTGCCAGGAGGCGATGTTCCTGGTGCTGCGGGCGTTGCGGGCCGGCCCGCAGGACGTGCTGCTGGCGGTCGCCCCGACCTACGTCGGGCTGACCGGGGCGGCCCGGCTGGTGGACCTGCCGGTGTGGCCGGTCGCCGGTGGACCGTCCGGTGTGGACCTGGCCGACCTGCGCGCGCAGGTGCGTCGGGCCCGGGCGGAGGGTCTTCGGCCGCGCGCCTGCTACGTGCTGCCGGACTTCGCCAACCCGTCCGGGATCAGCATGACCGTCCCGGACCGGCAGCGGCTGCTGGCGCTGGCCGCCGAGGAGGACCTGCTGCTGCTGGAGGACAACCCGTACGGGCTGTTCCCCGTCGACGACGGGCCGCGCCCGCCCACGCTCAAGGCGCTGGACACCGACCGGCGGGTGGTCTACCTCGGCTCGTTCGCCAAGACGGTGCTGCCCGGGGCGAGGGTCGGCTACGTGGTCGCCGACCAGCGGGTGGCCGGCTCCGACGGTCGGGTCGGCCCGCTCGCCGACCAGCTCGCGATGATCAAGAGCATGGTCACGGTGAACACCTCACCTATCGCGCAGGCGGTGATCGGTGGACGGTTGCTGGAGCACGGGTGCAGCCTGGTGCCCGCGAACACCCGGGAGCGGGCCGCGTACGCCCGCAATCTGCGTCACCTGGTCGCCGGCCTGGCCCGGCGTTTCCCCGATGAGCCGGACCGGCCGGCGGCGGTGCGGTGGACGGTGCCGGCCGGCGGGTTCTTCGTGGTGGTGACGGTGCCGTTCGCTGTCGACGACGCGCTGCTGGACACCTCGGCGCGTGACTACGGGGTGCTCTGGACGCCGATGGCGCACTTCTACGACGACACGGCGCCGGTGTGCGCGCTGCGGTTGTCGGTGAGCGCGGTGACACCCGAGCAGATCGACAGGGGGTTGGACCGGCTCGCCGCCCTCATCGCTGACGAGCTCCTGCGTGGACGGTCATAATGGGCCGCATGGTTGCCTGGGAGTACGCCTTGCTCGTCCGCCGCTATCAGGGACAGGGCCGCAATTTCACCGTCTCGTTCGTCTGGTACGGCCCGGACGGGTCGCGTAAGGACATCACCCCCTACGGCGACACGGCCATCGCGCACCTGAACCGCGCCGGCCGGGAGGGCTGGGAGCTGGTCTCGGCCGCCGAGGACGTGAACAACGTCCAGGGCAGCACCGAAGTCCACCGCTACCACCTCAAGCGCCCCCTGAACTAACCCCCCGCCCCGCGCCCCGCGCCCCGCGCCCCGCGCCGCGCGCCCCGCCCCCGTCCGCGTCGATCATGGGGTTGTGGTGGTGGACAAAGGTTGCCACCCGCCCTGATTCGGGCACCACGACTCCATGATCGACGCGGAACTCACGTGCGGGTCCGGGCCGGCGTCAGCTCAGGTTGATGGCCGGGTAGAGCGGGTGGGGGGCCAGCAGGTCGGTGGCCTGGCGTGCGATCTTGTCGGCCAGGTCGGCGTCGAGGGTGTACTTGGCCTTGGACGGGGTGCCGTCGGCGTTGGCACCGGCCGTGGTCTGGGTCAGCACGGTGTGGATCAGCTCGGCGGTCTGGTCCATCTCGGCGGTGCCCAGCCCGCGGGTGGTCAGCGCCGGGGTGCCGATCCGGATGCCGGACGTGTACCAGGCGCCGTTCGGGTCCTGCGGGACCGAGTTGCGGTTGGTGACGATGCCGGAGTCGAGCAGGGCCTGCTCGGCCTGCCGGCCGGTGAGCCCGTAGCCGGACACGTCGATGAGCACCAGGTGGTTGTCGGTGCCGCCGGTGACCAGCGTCGCGCCCCGGCGCAGCAGCCCGTCGGCGAGGGCCTGCGCGTTGTCCACGATCCGCTGGGCGTAGTCGGCGAAGTCGGGGCGGCGGGCCTCGGCGAGAGCGACGGCCTTCGCGGCCATCACGTGCGGCAGCGGACCGCCGAGCACCATCGGGCAACCCCGGTCCACCTGGTCGGCCAGCTCCGGCTGACAGAGAACCATGCCGCCGCGGGGGCCGCGCAGCGACTTGTGGGTGGTGGTGGTGACGATGTGCGCGTGCGGCACCGGGTCGAAGTCGCCGGTGAAGACCTTGCCGGCCACCAGGCCCGCGAAGTGCGCCATGTCGACCATGAAGGTGGCGCCGACCGAGTCGGCGATCTCCCGCAGGATCCGGAAGTTCACTTTCCGGGGGTACGCCGAGTAGCCGCCGACCAGGATCAGCGGCTTGAACTCGCGGGCGGCCTCGGCGACCCGGTCGTAGTCGATGAGGCCGGTGGCCGGGTCGGTGCCGTAGCTGCGCTGGTCGAACATCTTGCCGGAGATGTTCGGCCGGAAGCCGTGGGTGAGGTGACCGCCCGCGTCCAGCGACATGCCGAGCATCCGCTGGTTGCCCAGCTCGCGGCGCAGCGCGAACCAGTCGGCCTCGGTGAGGTCGTTGACCTGGCGGACCTGGGCCTTCTTCAGGGCGGGGGACTCCACCCGGTCGGCCAGCACCGCCCAGAACGCGACCAGGTTGGCGTCGATTCCCGAGTGCGGCTGCACGTACGCGTGGGCGGCGCCGAACAGCTCCCGGGCGTGCTCGGCGGCGAGCGCCTCGACGGTGTCGACGTTCTGGCAGCCGGCGTAGAAGCGACGGCCGACGGTGCCCTCGGCGTACTTGTCGCTGAACCAGTTGCCCATGGCCAGCAGGGTGGCCGGGGAGGCGTAGTTCTCGCTGGCGATGAGCTTGAGCGACTCCCGCTGGTCGGTCAGCTCGGCGCCGATGGCGTCGGCCACCCGCGGCTCGACAGCTCGGATCACCTCGAGGGCGCTCCGGAATGCGGTGGACTCGGCGTTGTGCGACATACGACCTCCTACAGACGTGCGGAAGGCCCAGGCGCTCGGCAAAAACGTCCTCGTGACGGGACCGCTTCCCGATGGTTGTCCATCCCCACGCGCCAGTAACGGCCCGCGCCGATCCTACCGGGCCGGCCCGGGGCGACCCGGCCGACCTCCCGACGTGCGCCCGGCGAGGTGGTGGCACGGTGCTGCCGCCCGGCCGGACACGACGAGGGGCCCGGTCCGGCCGGGCCCCTCGTCGAACGGTTGGTGGCTCAGGCGGTCACCGCGTCGCGCGCCTTCTTGATCGCCTTCGGCTGGGTGGGGGTACGCGGCGCGTCCGCGCGCAGCGCGATCATCTTCTCGCCGATCTCCTGGAGCTGCTTACGGCTCAACGCCTCGCGGACCTTGGGGAACCACTCCTCCTCTTCCTCCTCGACGTGGTGCGTGACGTTCTCGATCAGCACCGTCGTCTTGGCGGTGAAGCGCTCGTCGTCGGCGTCCATCGCGGCCAGTTCGAGGCAGAGCACGTCGGCCACGTGGTGCTCCTCGTACGACTCGAGGATGTCGTCCTCCAGGTCGGGCAGGAGCCGGCGGACCTCCGGGTACATCACCTCGTTCTCCAGGTAGGTGTGCACCGTCAGGGCCTCGAGGATCTGGTTCACCAGCTTCTGCCGCTGGCTCGCCGGCCCCTCCTCGGCGTCCTGGAAGGCCTTGAACAGGCGACGCATCTCCTTGTGGTCCTCTTTGAGCAGGACGATGGCATCGGTTGACACCGGCGTGCCCCCTTTCGTAGCTCGGCTGGGTGTCGATCCGGTACCCCGAGGGTCAGTGGCGAAACGGGCGAATGTGGCCGTTCTCGCCCGGTCAGACGGTGGCCAGTGTGCGCGGGATCTCGTCGAGCAGTTCCCGTGCCAGGAAACCGATCCGGCCGTAGCGGGGGATCAGCCGTTGGCCGCTCACGGCGTGCGCGAACGCTCCCCAGCAGGCGGCCTGCGCCGGGTCGGCGCCCCGGGAGAGCAGCCCGGCGAGCAGGCCGGCGAGCACGTCTCCGCTGCCGGACGTGCCGAGGCCCGCGTCGCCGCTCTCCTCCCGCCACCCGCGCCCGTCCGGAGCGGCCACGTGCCCGTAGAGCGAGACGACCGCCTCGTACCGGTGCGCCAGTTCGGCGGCTTCGGCGCCCAGGTCGTCGCCGGGTTCGCGGCCGAGCAGGTGCCCGGCCTCGGTCACGTTGGGGGTGAGCACCACCGGACGGCCCGAGCCGACCAGCAGCTTCGGCTCGTGGCTGAGCGCGCCCAGGGCGTACGCGTCGAGGACCAGCGGGGTGCGCGTCCCCGCCGCCTCCAGGACGAGACCCAGCAGCTCGGTGGTCTCGTCGATGCCCTTCAGTCCGGGGCCGAGCGCCACCACGTCGGCCGCGCCGACCAGTTCGCCGAGCTGGCCGGCCCGGTCTGCGGCGACCGCGCCGTCGGGCGTCTCCGGCAGCCCGACCACCAGCGCCTCAGGCACCTGGATGCTCAGCGTGGCCGCGGTGGACTCGGCGGCGGCGAGCTGGAGCACCCCGGCGCCGGCGCGCAGCGCGGCCACCCCGGCGAGCAGGACCGCCCCGGGCGTGAAGCGGGAGCCGCCGATCACCAGGACGGTGCCCCGGCTCTCCTTGCCGCCGGCCGGCACCGGCAGCTCCCAGTCGCGCAGCAGCCCCGGCGTGATCACCTTGACCTCAGACCGGTTCGGCATGGATCTCGTCCTCCCTGGTCGACTCGGCGCCCTGCCGGTGCAGGTGGCCGACCTCGTTGAAACCGCCAAGCGTCAGCCTGCCCTGGTCGTCGGCGGACCAGTCGGTGATCGAGCAGTTGGCGATGACGTGTTCGCGGGTCAACGCCATCAGCTCCGGCTCGGTCAGCCCCTCCACCAGGTACCGCAGGAGGAAGACCAGCGCGTCGTGGCCGAAGAGCAGCACCCGCTGGCCCTCGTGGTCGCGGCGCAGGTCGCCGAGGAGCGTGCGCAGCCGCAGCGCCACGTCGGTCCAGGCCTCACCGCCGGGCGGCCGGTAGTAGAACTTGCCCAGCCGGGTGCGGCGCTCGGCCTCGTCGGGGAACCGGCGGCGGACCCCGTGCCCGGTCAGGCCGTCGAGGATGCCCAGCTCCCGGTCGCGCAGCCGCTCGTCCCGGCTCACCGGCACCCCGGTGCCGTGCAGCGCCAGCTCGGCCGTGGACACCGCCCGCAGGTACGGCGAGACCACCGCCACGTCGGGCCGCCGATCCTCGGGCAGCCCGGCGAGCCAGCGGCCGGTCGCCCGCGCCTGCTCCTCGCCGGTGCCCGAGAGCGGCACGTCGGCGTCGCGGTGGCTGAGCCCGATCACGTCCGCGCCGTTCTCCTCGGCCCGGGTGGCCGCCACGTTCGCGGTGCTCTCACCGTGCCTGATGATCCAGAGGGTCGACATTTCCGCCATGCCGACCCCCTACCCGGGCGCCGGGCGCGGTAACCGCGCCCGGGTGGGCACCGGACGGCTGGTTCGTCGCCTCAGCCGCGGCGCCACGCTGGTCCCCGGCCGGTAGCCCACCGGGCCCGCCGGGACGTCGTACCCTCGGGGGCGTGGCCACGGCGGCGGAGGAGATCCGGGTGGGGGAGCGGCTGGTCCGCGTCTCCAGCCCCGACAAGCCGTACTTCCCGGAACGCGGACTGACCAAGCTGGACGTGGTCCGCTACTTCCTGGCGGTCGGCGACGGCATCCTGCGGGCGCTGCGCGACCGGCCGACCATGCTGGAGCGCTGGCCGCGCGGCGTCTTCGAGGGCGCGACGATCGCCACCCGGCAGACCAACCGTGGTGACGCCTTCTATCAGAAGCGACTGCCGGCGGGCGCCCCGGAATGGGTGCGGACCGCGCACATCACCTTCCCCAGCGGCCGGACCGCCGACGAGGTCGCGCCGAGCGAACTGGCCGTGGTGATCTGGGCGGCCAACCTGGGCACCCTGCGGTTCCACCCGTGGCCGGTCACCGCCGCCGACGTGGAACGCCCCGACCAGCTGCGCATCGACCTCGACCCGATGCCCGGCGTGGGCTTCGAGCAGGTGGTGCCGGTGGCGCACGAGGTGCGGGCGTTCCTCGCCGAGCTGGGCATGACCGGCTATCCGAAGACCACCGGCGGGCGCGGCCTGCACGTCTACCTGTCGATCGAGCCGAGGTGGAGTTTCGGCGACTGCCGCCGGGCGGTGCTCGCGCTGGGCCTGCAGATGCAGCGCAGGCTGCCGGAGCTGGTCACCACCACCTGGTGGCGGGAGCAGCGGGACCGGCCGGTCTTCGTCGACTACAACCAGATGGCCCGCGACCACACGGTGACGTCGGCGTACTCGATCCGGCCGACACCGCAGGCCCTGGTGTCGGCGCCGCTGGACTGGGCGGAGCTGGACGACGCCCGGCCGGAGGACTTCGACGTGCTCAGCATGCCGGCCCGCTTCGCCGAGCGCGGCGACCCGCACGCCGGCCTCGACGGTGACCGGCATTCGCTGGAGCCCCTGCTGGAGCTGGCCGACTCCGAGGGCCTGGAGGCGCCGCCCGAGCGGTGAACGGCGCGGCCCGGCCTACTGCCACGGGCTCTGCGTGCCGTCGAACTCCTCGAAGACCAGCCACGACCGCGTCGACAGCACCCCGGCGATGCGCTGCACCCGATCGAGCACCACGTCGCGCAGGGCGGCGTTGTCCGGCGCCCGAACCAGGGCCAGCACGTCGTGTTCGCCGCTGAGGAGCGCGACGTGCTCGACGTAGCGCACCTGGGCCAGCTCGGCCGACACCTCCCGCCAGGTGTTCTGCTCGATCGTCAACGCCATGTACGCCGACGTGCCCAGCCCGGCGGCCTCGGGGGCCACCTGCGCCCGGAAGCCCGTGATCACGCCTTCGCGCAGCAGGCGCTCCACCCGGGCGTACGCGTTGGTGCGTGAGATGTGGATCCGTTCGGCCAGGGTGCGCACCGACGTGCGCCCGTCGCGGACCAGCTCGTCCAGGATCCGCCTGTCGACCTCGTCCATGGCTCGGGCCGATCGTCCCGATCCGGCTCCCCGGCTCGCTCCGTCGCCGTTCTCCTGGCTCACCGATGCGCCTCCCGCATGCCAGACGTCCCGCCTTCTGCGTGGATCTTGAGTCAATCATCCGTCAGGCGGAAGCATAGGCTCACCACACGTCCCAGGAGGTCCCGCCGTGACGACCACACCCCAGGCGGTCCGCAGGGCATCCCCGCGCGCCCGTCGGACGGTCACCCCGCCCGACCCGGCACGCCCGCTGCTGCCGGCCACCGAACCGGTCCGCCTGCTCGATGAGACCGGTACGCCGCTGCCGGCCCGTACCGACTACCCGGAGCCGCCCGTCGAGGCGCTGCGCGAGCTGTACCGCCGGATGGTGCTCGGCCGCCGGTTCGACACCCAGGCGACCGCGCTGACCAAGCAGGGCCGCCTCGCCGTCTACCCGTCGTCGCGGGGCCAGGAGGCGTGCCAGGTCGCCGCCGTGCTCGCCGTCCGCGACACCGACTGGGTGTTCCCCACCTACCGTGAATCGATGGCGCTGGTTGCCCGGGGCATCGATCCGGTCGAGGTGCTCACGCTGCTGCGCGGCGACTGGCACTGCGGCTACGACCCCACCGAGGTGCACACCGCGCCGCAGTGCACCCCCCTCGCGACCCAGTGCGTGCACGCCGCCGGTCTCGCGCACGGCGAGGCGTACCAGGGGCGCGACACAGTGGCGCTGGCCTTCATCGGCGACGGCGCGACAAGCGAGGGCGACTTCCACGAGGGCATCAACTTCGCCGCCGTGTTCAAAGCCCCGGTCGTCTACTTCGTCCAGAACAACAGGTACGCGATCAGCGTCCCCCTGTCCCGGCAGACCGCCGCGCCGTCGCTGGCGTACAAGGGCGTCGGCTACGGCGTGCCCAGCGAGCAGGTCGACGGCAACGACCCGGTCGCGGTGCTCGCCGTGCTGACCCGCGCGGTCGCGCACGCCCGCGCCGGCAAGGGGCCGTTCCTGGTCGAGGCGCACACCTACCGGATGGAGCCGCACACCAACGCCGACGACGCCACCCGCTACCGCGACGGCGCCGAGGTCGACGCCTGGCGCGACCGCGACCCGCTCGCCCGCCTGGAGACCTACCTGCGCGCCCGTGGCGTGCTCGACGACGCGGCGGTCGCCGAGATCGCCGAGCAGGCCGAGGCGTACGCGGCGGACCTGCGCACCCGGATGAACACCCAGCCCACGGTCGACCCGCTGAGCCTCTTCGACCACGTCTACGCCGAGCCCACCCCCCAGCTCGTCGAGCAGCGCGAGCAGGTCCGCGCCGAGCTCGCCGCCGCGCACGACGAAGAGGGTGACGCCTGATGGCCACCACCATGGCGAAGGCGCTCAACTCCGCGCTCGCCGACGCCCTCGCGGCCGACGAGCGGGTAGTCGTCTTCGGCGAGGACGTCGGCGCGCTCGGCGGCGTCTTCCGGATCACCGACGGCCTCCAGGCCCGCTTCGGCGAGAAGCGCTGCTTCGACACCCCGCTCGCCGAGGCCGGCATCGTCGGCTTCGCCGTCGGCCTGGCCATGTCCGGGCTGCGGCCGGTGGTCGAGATGCAGTTCGACGCGTTCGCGTACCCGGCGTTCGAGCAGATCGCCTCGCACGTGGCGAAGCTGCGCAACCGCACCCGGGGCAAGCTCAGCGTGCCGATCGTCATCCGGGTGCCGTACGCCGGTGGCATCGGCGGGGTGGAGCACCACTGCGACTCGTCCGAGGCGTACTACGCGCACACCCCCGGCCTGAAGGTCGTCACCCCGGCGACCGTCGAGGACGCGTACTCGCTGCTGCGGGAGGCGATCGACGACCCCGACCCGGTGGTCTTCATGGAGCCCAAGAAGCTCTACTTCGGCAGCGCCGAAGCCGAGCTGCCGGTGCGTACCGAGCCGTTCGGCCGGGCCGTCGTGCGCCGTACCGGACGCGACGCCACCCTGGTCGCGTACGGGCCGGCGGTGCCGGTCGCGCTGGAGGCCGCCGAGGCCGCCCGCGAGGAGGGCTGGGACCTGGAGGTGGTCGACGTGCGCACCATCGTGCCGTTCGACGACGCCACCATCACCGCGTCGGTCCGGCGTACCGGCCGGTGCGTGGTGATCCAGGAGGCGCCCGGGTTCGCCGGCGTCGGCGCGGAGATCGCCGCCCGGGTGCAGGAGCGCTGCTTCCACGCGCTGCACGCGCCGGTGCTGCGGGTGGCCGGGCTGGACATCCCGTACCCGGCGCCGATGCTGGAGCACACCCACCTGCCCGGCGTGGACCGGGTGCTCGACGCGGTGGCCCGCCTCCAGTGGGACGACCAGCCGGACGCGCGTTGGGCGGCGGCATGACCACCGTCGAGCGGACGCAGGTCTTCCTCCTGCCCGACCTGGGCGAGGGGCTGAGCGAGGCCGAGATCGTCGAGTGGCGGGTCGCCGTGGGCGACATCGTCACCGTCGACCAGAGCGTGGTCGAGGTGGAGACCGCCAAGGCGGTCGTGGACGTGCCCTGCCCGTACGCCGGACGGGTCGTGACCCTGCACGGCGCGGCGGGTGAGGTCCGGCCGGTCGGCCAGCCGCTGATCACCATCGCGCCGCTGGACGGCGCCGGCGACGAACCGGCCGGGCACGCCACCTACCGCGAGGAGGAGCGGGCCGGCTCCGGCAACGTGCTGATCGGGTACGGCACCGGGCACGGCGGCGCGACCCGTCGTCGGCGACGGCCCCGGCTGGCGCTGGCGCCCGAACCGGCCGACGCCGCCCCGGCCGACGCGGTCCGGCCCGACGCGGACCCGACGGGCGGCACCGGCCCGGCGGCCGGCGCTTTTTCGGCGGGCGGCACCGGCCCGGCGGCGGCACAGGCGGCCCCGGTCGCCGGCAGCGTCTCGGCCGAGGTGCGGTCGGCGAGCGCCCTGGTCATCTCGCCGATCGTCCGGCGGCTGGCCCGGGAGCGCGGCGTCGACCTGGGCACCGTCCGTGGCAGCGGGCCCGGCGGGGTGATCCGCCGCGCCGACGTCGAGGCGGCGCTGGCAGTCCCCGTCGCCCGGCTCGCCGCCGTACCGGACGCGCACGCCGAGCCGACCCCGCAGGGCGACGGCGACCTGATCGTCCCGCTCACCGGCGTGCGCAAGGTGATCGCCGACAAGCTCTCCCGCAGCCGGCGGGAGATCCCCGAGGTGACCATCTGGGTCGACGTCGACGCCACCGGGCTGCTGGAGACCCGTGCGGCGATCAACGCGGCGACGCCCGACGCGCCGGTGAGCATCCTGGCCCTGCTGGCCCGGATCTGCCTGAGCGGTCTGCGCCGGTTCCCGCAGCTCAACTCCCGGGTCGACACCGAGGGTCAGCGGATCGTCCAGTCCGCCGGGGTGCACCTGGGCATCGCCGCGCAGACCGACCGGGGCCTGCTGGTGCCGGTGCTGCGCGACGCCCAGCGACTCACCACCGCCGAGCTGGCCGCCGAGCTGGCGGCGACCACCGCCGCGGCGCGGGCCGGGACGCTCGCGCCGGCCCGGCTCACCGGCGGCACCTTCACGCTGAACAACTACGGGGTGTTCGGCGTGGACGGCTCCACGCCGATCATCAACCACCCCGAGGCGGCCCTGCTCGGCGTGGGCCGGATCGTGGACAAGCCCTGGGTGGTCGACGGGCAGTTGGCCGTGCGCAAGGTGACCCAGCTGAGCCTCACGTTCGACCACCGGGTCTGCGACGGTGGGGTGGCCGGTGGCTTCCTGCGGCACGTCGCCGACTGCGTGGAGCGCCCGGCGCTGCTGATCGCCGCCGTCTGAGGCGTACCGCCGGCCCTGGCACCGCCCGCGCGGCGCCAGGGCCGGCGTGCGTCCCGGGGTTTCGCGGTCCCGTCATCGGGAAGTCGGCCCCGCCGGTACGCACCGCAGGCGTCGAAGGGAGCCGATCCGTGGTCGTGGCGAACGAGCTGCTACTGAATTCGGTACGGGTGCGGCGACCCGCCGCGGCCGGCGCACCGCTGTACTGCGACGCGCTGGAGTACGGGCTGACCGGTGACGGCGCGACCAACGACCAGCCGGCGTTGGCAGCCCTCGTGGAACGTCTCGGCGCTGGATACGCCTCGGACGGGCGGGCCCGCGTCATCTACTGCCCGCCGGGCATCTACTCGATCCGGGACGCGGGCACGGTGTGGCGCAGCGGCGTGTCGCTGATCGGGGCCGGCCCGGCGGCGACCCGGTTCATGCTCAGCAACGAGGGCAACCGGGCCGATCCGACGCCGCTGGCCTTCTGGACCACCGTGCAGCACGGCGCGGACCGGGACCGGCACATCGCCGACTGCACCTTCGCCGACTTCCAGATCGACGGCTCCGGCGTGGCGATGGCCGAGTACAACTACCTGGCCAAGGGCCTCGGCCTGCAGTACGTGGTGCGGGGCGTCTTTCGCAACCTCTACATCCACCACACCGCCGCCACCGGGTTGGGCTGCGACTTCCTCCAGGATTCGCTGATCGACGGCGTGGTGACTGTCGGCTGTGGTCGCCTCGACAACGGCGAGCAGATCGGTGGCGCCGGCATCGGGGTCGGTATCGGCGGGTGGGGGCCGGTGGAGCGGTTGACCATCGCCAACTGCACCGCCCTGGCCAACGGCACCAACGGGATCTTCCTGGAGCTGCAGAAGGACTACTGGGAGCCGCCACGCGGCTACCGCATCGTCGGCTGCCACAGCCAGGGCAACCGGTTCGGCATCTCCGACTGGGGCGCCGACGGTCTGATCGTCTCGGCCTGCACGATGACCGGCAACCTGGAGACCGGCTTCGACGTGTCGTCGCAGGGCACGGCGTCGGTGGCGGGCCGGGGCGGGCTGCTCACCGACTGCGTCATCGACGGCAACCTGCGCGACGGGGTCAGCATCGGCAACACCCCCGGCCCGTACACCGTCCGGGGCAACCGGATCAGCGGCAACGGCCAGCACGGATATCACACGCGGAACCTCGGGCGCGGCTACCAGGGCGCGATCCGGGACGTGGTGATCGAGAGCAACGAGCTCTGGGGCAACGGGTTGGACGCGGTGCGCGTCGACCACCAGATGACCGACGCGGTGGTGCTCAACAACCGGATCCGCAACAACGGGCAGCAGTACGCCGAAGGCACCGGCGGGACGGGTGACGCCGTGCGCTACGGCGAGCGGTCGCTGGTGGACCGGTCGGCCGCCTGGCCGCACGACGGGCACCGGGGCAAGATGCTGCGGGTCGGACGCGCCGTCGCCATGGTCGCCTCCAACACCGGCGACGAACTCACCCTCGCCCCGGTCCGCCCGGACGCGTTCAGCGCGTGGAGCGGCGACATCCCCCCGCCGGGATGTCGATACGAACTGGGTGCCGCACCGCAGCGGCGGGCCGGTATCACCATCGACGCGCCGTTCGACTCGGCCACGATTCGCGGCAACCGGATCTGGGACAACCACGACCACCAGACCCAGACGCACGGGCTGTGGATCACCGACCGCGGCAGTTGTGTGGACTGCCGGGTCGAGGACAACGACCTCGCCGGCAACGCCGACGAGGGGATGCGGCTGGACACCCCGCCGGTGGGCGGACGCTGGCGGGACAACCACGTCGACAGCGACTGGACCTGAGCGACCCGGCGACGGCGCCCACCCTGGCGACGGCCGTCGCCAGGGTGGGCACCTGTGGTGCGACGCGCGGCGGCGGCGTACGGCCCGGTTCGTCGTCAGGTGGTCCCCGAGGTGGTCAGTACCGGAGTGCGGCGAGGTAGTCGAAGCCGACCCGGGCGGTGTCGAGGGCGTCGGCGGGGGCGCGCGGCGGGGTGCCCGCGTCGTCCCGCTCCACGATGTACTCCTCGATGCCCGCCTCCCGCTCGTGGTCGAAGATCCGGCCGAAGTCGATGACGCCGTCGCCCAGGTCCGCGAAGCCACCCTCGACGTCCAGGTCCTTGACGTGCACCTGGCGGATCCGGCCGCGGTTGGCCCGGATCACGTCGACCGGGTCGTGCGCCCCTCGCCAGGTCCAGTACAGGTCGAGCTCGAAGTGGACCAGCCGGGGATCGGTCTGCCCGGTGAGGATCTCGAAGCCGGTCGAGCCGTCGGTAAGCGGCACGAACTCCAGCTGGTGGTTGTGGTAGCCGAAATCGAGCCCGGCGCGCTGGGCCAGCCGGCCCGCCTGGTTGAGATCCCGGGCCAGGGCCCGGTAGACGGCGGGGTCCCGGTACGGACGCCCCTCGGCGTCCCGACCGAAGTACGGGTGGACGATCTTCTCGCAGCCGACCGTGTTGGCGTCCTCGAGCGCACGTTCCCAGGTGGCGGCGTCGAACGGCTGCGGGATGCCGGTGTGACCGGAGGTGGAGCGCAGCCCGGCCGCGTCGAGCGCGGCCCGGAACTCCGCCGCCGTACGCCCCACGAAGCCGGCGTGCTCCACCCGCCGGTAGCCGATGCGCCGCAGGGCCGTCAGGGTGCCGGGCAGGTCGGCGGCGAGCTGGTCGCGCACGGTGTAGAGCTGGATGCTGATGCGGTCCACCGGCACCCGACGCCGGCCGTGGGACTGACCCCGGGCGGCGGTGTCGCCGGCGGGCGCGGCGCTCGCCGGGCCGGCGAGAAGCCCGGCGGCGCCGACGGCTGCGGCGGAGACGGTCGCGGCGCGGAGCAGTCCGCGCCGACTGACCGACTCGGCGGTCGCTGTCGGCTCCGAGCGGTTGGTCTGGCGATCCATGGTGGTGGTCCCTTCCTGACGGCTGGTGTGCCGTCGACCGCTTGCCGGTGCCGGAGCGCGCTGAACCGGCCGGAGGCGTGCTCCGGCGGAACGGTGAGGACGACGCGTGGGCGCGGTCGGCGCCCCTGAAGGGGGACCGCGGCCGACCCGGGCAAGGGAGGCAGGCAGGCTGATCGACGAATGGGCAACCTTCTATCTGAAAATCGACCTTACCCTTGCCTCCGGACGAAGGCAAAGCTCCGTCTCGACGAGCAGAAGCTTCGCTCCACCTGACAAAAGTCCTCCCGGCAGGTGCGGCAGCCGCCCCGACCCCCGCGCGGCCGTCGCGCACGCCATCGCGGGCGAGCGCGACCCGAGGGGTGAAGTCGTGCAATGGCGGCGATAGGTGCGGGCGTGGCGGGGTCGGGGTGGGACGGGACGTTGCGGGTCTGGTGACGTGCGGGAGTGCGGACGTTGCCTCAAGGCGGCACTCGTGCGCTTTTCTCGTCAACGGCGCAGGGCCGGAAAATGCGCCGATAAATGCGCCGCCGATTATTTCCGAATGCCCTGGATACTCCTGTCGGGGCCGACAGAATGTGGCAGAGGGAAGTCGAAAACGGGGGGACTGAACATGACACCTAGGCGGCGATTGACGCTGTTGGCGGTAACTATCGCGGCCGCACCGCTCGTGCTGGCCGGATGCACCGCCGACCGGGACTCGGCGGCCGGGCCGGCCAAGGGGCACGTCGCGGCGCCGGAGCTCACCGTGACACCGGGGGACAAGACCCGGGACGTGCCGATCAGCGCCGAGGTCGGCGCGGTGGTCAAGGGCGGCCGCGTCACCGGCGTCCGGCTCACCGACGACAAGGGCGCGCAGGTCAAGGCGGAACCGCGTGAGGATGGCTCCGGTTGGGTGCCGAGCGCGCCGCTGCAACCTCGGCGTACGTACACCGCGGAGGTGACCGCGACAGGTGACTCGGGTGCGACCACGACACGGACCACCACGTTCACCACGATGGCCAAGTCCACGAAGCCGCAGATCACCAGCACCCTCTATTTCGTCGGCAACCGGACGTACGGCACGGCGATGCCGGTAACCGTGGCGTTCGACCCGGCAATTCCGAAAGAGGCCAGGGCGGATGTGCAGCGCCGGTTGTTCGTGAAGACGAATCCGCCGCAGCCGGGTACCTGGTCGTGGCTGGAGGACGGAAGTCAGGTCTATTACCGGGCACCCGATTTCTGGCGACCGGGGACGACGATCAGTGTCCGGGCGGGGCTGGAGGGCTTGCCGATCGGCAAGAACCTGGTCGGGGACGCCGAACGGACCGCGACCTCGAAGATCGGCAAGCAGGTCTCGCTGGAGATCGACAACGCCACGAAGCAGATGACGGTGCTGCGCGACGGAAAGTTGGTTCGCCGTATCCCGGTGAGCCTGGGCAAGCCGAGCACGCCCAGTTCCAGCGGCAAGATGGTGATCATGGAGAAGCACGAGCGGACCACCTTCGACACCCGGGGTGAGCCGAACGGCGGCTACGTGGTCGACGTCGACGACGCCCAGCGGCTCACCTGGGGTGGCGAGTTCATCCACTCGGCCCCCTGGTCGGAGGGCGAGCAGGGCTACACCAACACCTCGCACGGCTGCGCGAACGTCTCCGCCACGGCCGCGGACTGGCTGATGGGGGTGACCCAGGTCGGCGACCTGGTCACCGTCAAGGGCACCGAGGTCGACCTGCAACCCGGCAACGGCTGGACGGCGTGGAACGTGAGTTGGGACGAGTTCGTCAAGGGCAGCGCCCTGCCGGTGCCGTCCGGGCTCAAGCCCGCGCCGGTCGCCCCGGCGCACCCGGGCGCGGTGGCCGGCGGGTCACCCGCGCCGGCGCCCTCGGTCAGCGGACGCTGAGGCACCGGGCCGACCCACCATCGCGGTGGGTCGGCCCGTTCGCCGTGCACGCACCCCGGCCGCGCCGGGGTGGGGCGCGCACTACAGGGGTACGCGGGCCACGCCCGGCCCGATGAGGCTGCCCAGCCAGAGCTGGTCGCCGTGCTGTCGTACCCCGGTGATCATCCAGTAGTTCCCGGCCGGGCCGTGCAGCGTACGACGGACCGTGCCCTCGCCGTCGACGAGCGCGACCAGCCCGTAGCGGCGCGGCTGCGGCTGCATCGCGTCGGGCAGCAGCGCGGCGAGCTGACGCAGCCGCGGGTGTGGCAGCAGCCGTTCGGCGATGGGCACGCGAGGGCTGGGCAGGGCGATCCAGTACGTCCCGTCGCCAACGGCGGAGAGATTGTCCGGGTACGCGGGCAGGTCGGCGAGCACCCGCACCCCGCCGCGCAACTCCACCCGGAGCAGCCGGTGGGTGGTGGTCTCGACCAGCATCAACGCCGACTCGTCCGGGGTCAACGCGATCCCGTTGGGGAAGTACAGCCCCTCGGCCACCACCTCGGTGCGCCCGCTGCCCGGATGGTGGGCCAGCACGCGGCCGTTGGGGCGGTGCTCCAGCAGGTCCCGCTTCCAGTGCGAGACCGGAAACCGGTCCGACGAGTCGGTGAAGTAGACCGTGCCGTCGCGGGCCACCGTCGCGTTGTTGGCCAGGTGCACCGGCGGCGCCGTGCCGGTCAGCTCGCGGACCGCCCCGTCCGGCGTGACCCGCAGCAACCCCCGGTACGCGTCGCAGACGATGAGGGCCTCCCCGGACGGATCCGTCTCGATGCCGAGCGGCCGGCCGCCGGTCTCGGCCAGCAGCCGTCCTCGCGTGCCGGCCGGCGCGTCGGCCGGCCACCACCAGAGGTTGCCGTCCTCGTCGCCGCTGATGACCCGGCCGCCCGGGTCGACGAGCACGTCCTCCGGCCCGACGGCCCCCTCGGGGAGGGGCAGGAGGTCGACCTGGTCGAGCCGCCGGTCCGTGGCCGCCCACACCCCGTTGAGCGGAGGCGGGACGGTGGCCGGTTCGCGGACGGGACGGATCAGCCGTGGCGGCCGGGGCCGGGGGATCACCATCGGGTCATTGTCCACCGCCGATGCCCTGCGTACCCGGAGCGCCGTGCACGCGGCGCGGCACCGGCCGTTCGGTCGACCGCGAGGCCCCTGGCCTCCACCCCTAGGGGGATGAGGGGCACCCCGGGGGATGACCCTGGGCGTACCCGGAATCACTCCGCCGAGGGGCGAAACTGTCGGTGGTGGGGGATAGATTTCACGTCATGGAAGAGCGCAGCGACCGGATCGACGTGCAGGTCAACGTCGGTGACCGGGTGGTCCAGGTGCGGGTGGCCGGCGAGGTCGACATCGCCACCGTCGCCGCGTTCCGCTCCGCTCTGTGGTCCGTGCCGGCGCGACCGGTCGTGCAGCTGGAGATGTCCGGGCTGCGCCTGCTCTCCGCGGCCGGGGTGCGCGCGTTGCTCGCCGCGCACCTGCGCGTGCGGGCCCGGGGCGGCGAGCTGGTCCTTGTCGATCCCACCCCGGTGGTGGCCCGGGTGCTGCGCGCCACCGGCCTGCACCGGGTGATGCCGATCCTCGAGCCCGCCCGGGTGGTCGAGGCCGCCCGTCGTCCGATGCCAGCCGACCTGGTCGAGGCCGCTCGTCGTCCGCCGGCCGCGGCCGGCGGCCTGGTGCTGGCGGCCTGAGGCTGACCGGGGCGTGAGCCGGCGGCACGCCCGACCCTCGGACGTGCGCCCGCCCACCCGGCGCCTGACGCCGACGGCGGACGCGCCCGGGGGCCGCCCGGCATCGAGCCGAACGACCCCCGCCACGTTCGATCAGCGCACGCCGAGCAGGTCGACGACGAAGATCAGCGTCTCGCCCGGCTTGATGACGCCGGCGGCGCCGCGGTCGCCGTACCCCAGGTGCGGCGGGATGGTGAGACGGCGACGGCCGCCGACGCGCATCCCCACCACGCCCTGGTCCCAGCCGGCGATGACCTGACCGCCGCCGAGCGGAAACTCGAAAGCCTCGCCCCGGTTCCAGGACGAGTCGAACTCGCCGCCGGTCGAGTGGGACACGCCGACGTAGTGAACGCTTACCAACTGGCCCGGCTCGGCCTGCGGGCCGTCGCCCACGGTGATGTCCTCGGTCACGAGGTCGGCCGGCGGCGCACCCTCGATCGGACCCACCTCGGGCTTGCCCGATCGGGCGCCTGCTGCCTGGTTCATGCGGGGATCTCCTGCCGTGTTGGGTGATGTGTCCGGTCACCGTCGATCCTGCCGGATAGCGCGTCACCGATGTGCGGCGGACCCGCCACCTGCCCCGACACGTCCGGACCGACCCCCAGATCACCGAACTGGGGACACGTCTCGGCGGGCGTCACCTGTGGTGACGCCCGCCGTGCGACGGTGCGGTGGTGCTCACCGCAGCCAGGGCACCCGCGTGACGATCGGCAGCCTCGCCCAGAGCTTCCCGAGGCCCCAGGTGTCGCCGGCGTTGACCAGCGCCAGGACCGCGAGCACCCCGGCGTAGATCAGGTGGTCGTCCATGAAGAGGTTGTTCTCCGGAGGCAGGACGGCGGTCCACATGAGGACCAGCAGCAGCCCACCGGCCACGGCCGCGACCCGCATGCCGACGCCGAGCAGGAGGGCGATGCCGATCCCGGCGAGGCCGGCCATGAACAGCCAGTCGGCCCAGGCGGCGCCGGCGATGCCGGTGTAGACGTCCTTGAACGGGCCGGCGACCCCGAAGGTGAGGAAGCCCTTGGTGGGGCTGCCCCCGTTGATCCAGGCGTTCTTCGACTCGGTCTCGTGGCCGAGGCCGAACAGCTTGTCGAGGAACGCCCAGAGGAAGATCCAGCCGAGCGCCATCCGGACGCCGGCCAGGACGTAGCGGGTGGCCTTCTCTCGGGTGGTGCCGGTCGCCGGAGCGGTGGTCTCGGCGGTGGTCCGCTCGATCGTCGCGGTCATGGTGTCCACGTCCCTTCTCTGCCTCGCACCGCGCTTCCCGGTGACATCTCCATCAGACGCTCTCGGCGGCGCCCCCGGCAGGGCCGACCGGACCGCACCGGCCCGGGACCTTGGACCCCTGACGGCCCGGGCCGTAGACCCTGACCAAGGCCGCCGTCCGGCCGTAGCGTCCGAGGTGGAGGTACGAAAGGGAGGCCGTGATGAGGACCTGGCAGGTGGGTGACGTGATGACCAGGGAGGTCGTGACCGTGGAGGCCGGGACCCCGTACCGGGAGATCGTCGATGTGCTGTTGCGCCGCGGCATCAGTGCCGTGCCGGTGATCGACGGGTTCCGCCGGGTGCTGGGTGTGGTGTCCGAGGCCGACCTGCTGCACCGGATCGAACGAGCCGGTGAGCCGGCGCAGCGGCGGGTCTTCGAGAGCCGGCGTCGGCGCGACGCCCGGGGCAAGGGCGAGGCGTTGCTGGCCGGCGACCTGATGACCGCGCCGCCGGTGACCACCGGCCCGGACGCGGCACTGTCCGCCGCCGCGCGGCTCATGGATCGCGAGCAGGTCAAGCGGTTGCCGGTCCTGGACGACCTCGGTCGGCTGGTCGGCATCGTCAGCCGTGCCGACCTGCTGCGGGTGCACCTGCGCTCGGACGCGGAGATTCGTGCGGACATCGTCCAGGAGGTGCTGCACCGGGTGCTCGCCGTGCGGGACGGCCTGGTGACTGTCGAGGTCCGCCACGGTGACGTCACCCTGGCGGGCCGGTTGGACCGTCGCTCCGCCGTCGACCTCGCCGGCCGGCTGGCGGGCCAGGTGAGTGGCGTCGTGCGGGTGACCAACGCGATCGCCTACGACGCCGACGACACGGTCGTCGATCCGGGGCAGATCATGCCGGTCGCCTGAGCGCTCCCCGACGGAGCAGACCGCCGGGCCAGCCGTTGACCCGACGGAGCCGGACGACCGGCTCAGGGGTGCACCGGCTCGATCCGGGCCGTCACGTCGAGGTGTGCCGGTCGGCAGCCGGCCGTCGTGGCGAAGCGGCGGACGGCGTCGTGGACGTGCTCGCGGACTCCGCCGGCGCGGGCGTCGCTGGTCAGGTCCACCCGGACCCACACGTCGGGGCACGGTGGCGTGCCGGTGAGCACCACCCGGGCCCGCCGCACCCCGGGTGCGCGCAGCAGGTCCCGTTCCAGCGCGCGGACGAGCACCTCGCTGGCCAGCCGGGTGCGACCGGGCAGACGTCCGGTGCGGCTCAGCGTGCCCCGCAGTGCCCGGTCGGGTCGGCGTAGCGCCCGGTGCAGCAGGCGCTGGCCGGCGACGGCGGTCAGCAGCCCGGCGACCGTCGCGGCCAGGGTGCTCCAGGGCGTAGCGACCCGCCAGGCGTCCACCAGGCCGCTGCCGAGCAGGACCGCGTCGGGTTCGCCGAACGGCAGCGCGCCGGAACCGGCTGCCAGCGCCGTCGCCCCGCCGGCCACCAGCAGCAGCGCGACGATCGTCCACAGCAGGCGGTGCGCGGCGTCGGTCATGCCGGCCGCCGGTGGGGCAGCAGCCGGACGTCGACGCGGTCGGCGCGTGGCGAGGCGAGCTGACGCAGTTCCTGACGCACGGCGAACTCGACCTCGGCACGGGCCGCCGGGTCGCCGGTGGCGCGCAACCGGGGCCGCCACCGGTCGCCGTGGCGCCGGACCCGCACCCGGGTCCCGCGTACGCCCGGCACGGTGTCCGCCGCGTCGGTCAGCCGGCGCTCCACGCACCGCCGGTGCAGGTGCCAGCCGTCGCGCTCGTCGACCCGTAGTCGGACCGGTGTCCACCGGCGTAGTTGGGCGACCAGGACGAGCAAACCCAGCAGTACGGCGGCGCCGGCTGCCGCCTGTACGACGGGATCGTGCCACCGGGTGGTGGTCAGCGCGTCGTACCAGCCGGGGCGGATGAGAAGCGGCGTCGGGCGCCCCAGCGTGACCAGCAGCGTCTGCCCGGCCAGCAGGACGCCGCCGGCGAGCAGGGCGAGGCCCAGCAGCGCGGACGCCACCCGGTTGACGGTCGCGGTGGTCAGCTCGGGGCGTGCGACCGGTGGCCGCGACGGGGCGTCGTCGGCCGAGCCGGTGACCACCACGTCCCGCACCGTGATGGTCACCGTGGCCACCGCGCGACCGGTGCCGGCGAGCACCTGTTCGGCGACCGTCCGGCGGACCGCATCGGAGACGGCGGGCACGCTGTGGCCGTACCCGATGACGAGGTTCAGGTCGAGGCCCACCGACCGGTCGCCCACGCGGACCGTGGCCGGGCGGACGTCGGACACGCCCGGCACCCGAGCGGCCGCGTCGGCCGCGATCCGCCTGATCTGCGCCGCCGCACCGGTTTCGCCGCCGGGGCGCGGCCCGCCGGTCGGCGCGACGCTCCGGGCGGAATGGGTGGGGATGGGGCGCGGGGGAAGCCGGTGGTGTCGTCCGGTTCGGTCGGCGTTCGGTCGGCGGCGGATGGTCGGATCCCCGGCGGGGCGCGGCTGGCGAGCCTGACGCGGGCGGTCCCTCCGGGGGCGGCGAGCACCCGGCCCGCGCGCGGCGAGGGTGCCGAACTGCTGACGCGACATGCTCTGACCTCCCAGCCGGTCCGCTACGGGCGACCTCGCTGGATACACGCCGCCGGGTGCTCTGGAACGCGAACGAGATGTGATCCGGGTCACAGCAACAGGTCGAGCGCTGGCGTCGCCCGCCGACCCTTGCCAGGCTTCTACAACGTTGTAAGACCTGCGTCGTCCGCCCGAGGAGGCCCCGATGCGCGTACCCCCGGCTCAGTCAGCGGCACCCGCCACCCACCCCGCGGCCGACGACGACGTCCCGGTCGAGGCGCTCGGCGACCTCTACCGCGACGGCATCACCGCCTGTCGGGGCGCCTTCGACCCGGCCTGGGTGGAGCAGGTCGGCAGGGACGTGGCCGCCGCGTTCGAGGAGGCGCGTTCGCGTCCCGACGGTGCGGTCGGACGCGGCCCGCAGCGGTGGTACGTGGAGATCCATCCGGAGCAGCTGACCGGTTTCGTGGAACTGGTCACCCATCCGTGGGTGATGTCGGTCTGCCGGGCGGTCCTCGGCGACGACTACGAGATCGTCGAGCTGGGCTTCGACATCCCCTTCCCCGGGGCGGCGATGCAGCCCTGGCACCGGGACTTCCCGATGCCGGACGAGACCCGCCGGCAGCGCAGGCTCACCTCGCTGGCGTTCAACCTGACCACCGTCGACACGGTGGAGGAGATGGGGCCGTTCGAGATCGCCCCGGGCACCCAGTGGGACGACGGGACCGACTTCGACCACGAGATGTTCCCCCCGAGGGAGCGCTATCCCCGCTACCAGCGGCGGGCCGTGCGCAAGTACCCGCGGCGCGGTGACATCTCGGCCCGGTCGGCGCTGACCATCCACCGCGGCACCCCGAACGTCTCGGACCTGGCCCGCCCGGTCCTGGTGCTCGGCGTCGACGCCCCCGGCGCGGGCAACGCCGCCCACCATGACCTGGCTGTCACCCGGGGCTACTGGGAGCGGTTGCCCGTGACGGTTCGGGAGCATCTGCCCTGCCCGGTGGTGGACCAGCTGGAGCCGATCCGGCAGAAGCACACCATCGAGGGCCTGGTCATGGGCGCTGCGGAGTAGGCGCACCGGCGACCCCTGCTCGCGCGCCGGAGGGGTGCGCCCGGCGTCGCCAGCCTTGACTTCCGGCGTCGACCGGAGCGAGGATCCAGTGACGTTTATCGATGACGGGGGTCGTTGATGAGGAACCGGGTCGTCTCTCTGGCCGTCGCCGCGCTCGCCGCCGCCTCGGGTGTTCTCGCCGTGGTCGTCCCGGCATCCGCCGCCAGCGGGTGTGCGGCGCAGCTCCAGGTCCGCTTTCAGTACCCGTCGATGCTGCGCGGCGACCTCAGGGTGCTGAGCGTCGGCCAGCCACTCACGGAGTGGACGTTGAGCTTCCCGCTGCGCTACCCGACCGAGCAGATCAAGAACGTCGACGGTGTGCGCTGGGAACAGCACGGCGGTGAGGTCACGATCCGCAACCTACCCGGTGTCACGTTGCCGGCCGACGAGCAGCAGTTCTTTCCCTTCGTCATGACGCACGGGGTCCGGACCGGCCTGCCGCAGAACTTCACGCTCAACGGCGTCACCTGCACGACCGTGCTGCCCCCACGCCCGCCTCCGTCGACCCCGCCGCCGGTCTCGCCGAGCCCGCAGCCGACCGGGTCACCCAGTCCCGTTCCCGACCCGAACCGGCCGTCCGTCGCGATCATCAGGCCGGAAGATGGTGACCACTTCTTCGCCCCGGCCACCATCAACGCGGAAGCCGTCGCCACGCCCGCGCCCGGCCGGCGGATCACCCGCGTCGAGTTCTTCGGCTGGGGCAGCGGGCTCGACACCATCTCGCTCGGCACCGACACGACCGCGCCATACACCGCCCAGTGGCGTGACCTGCCGGCTGGCTCCTACTACCTGCACGCCCAGGCGTACGACGACCAGGGCGCGACGCGGTGGACCGACCTGAACCCGTCCGTCCGCGTGTTGACACCGGGCGAGGAGCGGCAGGCGCCGTACGTCAGCGTGGTGCGCGACCAGCTCTGGGGCATCTCCCCGGTCATCGACGCGGCCGCCCCCCGACGCCTGACACCGCTCGTGCGCACCGGCGCGGAGGCCCGCTGCGTGCAGGGGCGCGGCATCTGGGACGGCCCGGTCGACGCCACCGCCGTGGCCAGGCTCGCCGCCCGCGGCGTCCAGGCGGTGTACGTCCCGCTCAACGAGGCCTGCTGGCTCGGCCTGTCGTACGTGGACCCTCGCTACGGCGGTGAGCCGTACCGGCAGGCGATCGTCGCGTACACGCAACGCTTGACGGTCGCCGGCATCACGCCCATCCTCGCTCTCGGCTGGAGCCACGGCCGCTACACCGGGCCGGGGGCGACCTGCCGGGACGAACGTGCCGTCTGCGCCAAGCCGGCACCCGACCTCGAGTACGCCCTCGACTTCTGGCAGAGCGTCGGTCGGACCCTCTACTACGGCGAGACGGTGATGTTCGACCTGTTCTCGGCACCGTACCCGGATCGGGCGATCGCCGACCCGGCCCTCGCGTGGAAGTGCTGGCGTGACGGTGATGTGGCGTGTTCCGCGCTCGGCTATCCGGCGGTCGGCATGCAGCAAATGCTGGCCGCGCTCCGGGTGGGAGGTTCCAACGGTGTGCTGCTCGCCAGTGGCCTGAACGGCGGCAACGACCTGTCCCGGTGGGCCGAGTACATGCCGGAGGACATGGTCCACAACGTCGCGGCGGCCTGGCGGCCGGCAGCGCCCGGGGCCTGCCACCCGCCGACCCTGCCGCAGGCCCCCGTCGTCGTCACGGCGGTCTGCCGCTAGGGCAGCGGGAGCGGCGCTGCGCAGCCGGCCGGGCCGCAGCACCGGGACGGGTGATCGACCGCCTAGACTCGGCGCGGTTCGACCGACCGGCGGATGGATCAGGCACATGACGAGCAGTGTGGATCGCGGCTGGCTGCGGGCGATGCCCGCCGATGGTGGACGCGACGCGCTGTTCGACCGCGCCGACCACCGGGTGTACGGGACGCGCCGGCTCAGCGAGCTGGTGCAGGGGCGTCCGCCCGGCGTCACCGGCAGCCAGTGGGGGTCGGCCAGCCGGACGGCGTTCGACCTCGTGGTCGGTGACGCCGACACCGGGCGGCCGGTCGTCGCCGTGGCGATCGGCCCGGTCCCGCCGGCCGGGTCGGCCGAGCAGCGCGCCGAGCGCCTCACCGACGCCGTGAGCGCGGCCGTCGGGCTGCCCGTGCTGCGCGTCGGGTCACCGACGTTGCGGGCCGCCGAGCACGGCCGGCGCCTCGTCGAGTTCGTGCTCGACGCGCGCGCCTACGCGGCCGGTGCCACCGTGGCGGGCGCCGAGGACGAGCCCGCTCCGGTGGGCTTTCGCGACATCCTCGGGCGGCTTCCGGACGGCCGGACCGGCCCGGTGAACGACCTCGGCGCGCTGACCCGGGCGGCGGCGGTCGAGGCGTACGTGGCCGGGCGCCTGGCCGACCCGATCGTGCGCGGGTTGCACGTGCACTGGACCGAGGGCCCGGCGCAGGGCTGGAGCTGGGTGCAGGTGCGCCCGGACGCGTGCCTGATCGAGCGGGTCTCGGTGACCGCGCAGCGCTTCTCCTGCGGCGTCGACGTGGCCCGGCTGGCCGAGGACCTCGCGACCGTCGCGATCGGCGAACGGCTGCGCGCCGTACGGCCGGACGGCCCGGACCTGCTGGCGCGCGCGGACCTCACCACGGAGATCGTCGCGCTGAGCCGGCGGCGGGACGAGCTGGTGGGTGGTTTCGCGTTCGACCATCTCTGCGCTGACTGACCGGCCACTTTCCCTGCTGAACCCCGCTCCGCAGCCGATTCGCTCGGCGGCGGAGCAATTTTCTGTGCGCGGGTTGAACCTTCGCCGTCGCCGTCCCGTACTCCTGCGCGAACGAAGAGGATCTCCCCGACCGCGTCGACCGGACGCGGGAGACGGTGCGGAAAGGGCATCGTCGGCCATCGACACGTTACCGGGTAGGTCGCGGTGGTCGCCGCCGTGGCGTGCCATCTCACATCCGTCGGTCCGCCGAGGGCAGGAATCCACTACCGGATCGAGAAGGAGAGCAATTCGATGCGCAGGTCCACTCGGGCGGGCCGGTCACCCGGCATCGCGCGGAGCAAGCGTCTGCTGGCCGTTGTCGGCACGCTCGTGGTGTTCGGCGGAGTAGTCGCCGTCACCCAGATCTCGTCGGCCCAGGACCGGCGGACGAACAAGCCCCGGCCCGCCGCCGGACAGTGCGTGGAGCCGAGCCCCGGCTCGACCGCGCCGAGCGGCGCCTCGACCAGCCGTACCTGGCAGAACGGTCGGTGGGTGCGTAACCACTGGGGTGACGGTCAGGAGTCGGTGGCGGAGTGCGAGGACGGCAAGGACGGCACGGTGGGCACCGGCTCGGCCGTCGCCTGCCCCGATGTGGCGGCCAAGTTGCCGCAGGTGCCGGATCGGGCGCGAGCCGAGGTCGACCGTAATCTCGCGCAGTTGCAGACCCAGATCGCCGAGGCCGATCGCCGGCTGGCCGCCGAGGGCAACAAGGGCGCCGCTTTCATCCGCAATGCGATCCTGCAGCCGCTGGCCGGTAAGCGGAAGGCGGTGCTGGACCGGATTACGACCGCTATCGACCGGGTCGGACCGCGTCCGCAGGGTTTGGCGCAGCTCGCCGAGTGCCAGGTGCAGCCCACCGGTAACAACAACGGCGGCAGCACCGGCGGTGGGAACAACAACGGTGGGAACACCGGCGGTGGCACCAACAACGGTGGGAACACCGGCGGTGGAAACAACGGTGGCGGCAACAACGGTGGAAACAATGGTGGCACCGCCCCCGGCGCGGGTCTCGGCGTTCTGGCCAACAACTGCGACGAGAGCCAGTTGCAGGCGCACGACGGTTTCCAGAACGGCAACCGGTGCGTGAGCACCGAGTTCGGTGAGGTGGGCGCCGCCGCCAACAACCCGTCGCTGCTGATCACCCAGTTCCCGCAGCAGGTCGGCCGCAACCAGCCCTTCACCCTGCGGGTCAGCACCAAGAACCTGGTCCGTGACCGCTTCCTCGCGGCCGGTCAGGGTGGCTACTACGTGGAGAGCTCGCTGCTCAACGACCAGGGCCTGGTCCGGGGTCACTTCCACACCGCCTGCCGGATGCTGGACAGCCTGACCGCGCCGCCGGAGCCGCAGGAGGTGCCGGCGTTCTTCGTCGCGACCGAGGATGGCCGCGGTGGCGCCCAGCCGGACGAGGTGACCATTCAGATTCCGGGCCTGCCGGAGTCGGGTACGGCGCAGTGCTCGGTCTGGGCCGGTGACGGCTCGCACCGTCTGCCGATGATGGAGCGGGCCAACCAGACCCCCGCGTTCGATTCGATCCGCATCAACGTCAACTGATCGTCGATCGGCGGCCGGCCACCTGGGCGGACAGCACCCGGGTGGCCGGCCGCGCACACAGCGACGGGGTCCCGCCGTATTGGCGGGACCCCGTCGTCGTGCGGTGTGTCAGCGGCTCTTGTACGCCTCGACGACCTCGACCGGGATCCGGCCCCGCTCGGAAATCTTGTAGCCGTTCTGGGCGGCCCATTCCCGGATCGCCCGGTTCTGCTCGCGGTCCATTCCGGCGCCGCTGGGTCGCCCCGGCCGCCGAACTGTCCGCGTGTTCTCCGCAGGGCCCCGACCGATCCGCCGACCCGCATTGATGTACGGGTCCAGCGCCTTCCGCAGGACGCCGGCATTCTCGTCCGAGACATCGATCGTGTAGGCCACGCCGTCGAGACTGAACTCGACCGTCCGGTCGGCCTTCCCGCCGTCGAGGTCGTCGGTCAGCACCGTGATTACTTTTCTCGCCATTGCCGATTACTCCCTGTGTGTGGCGGGATGTGTCCAAAGTCTGACCTACTACCCGGGGAATCCGCAACAATATGCGTCCCATTCATTTCGGCGCGTCGCGATTGAGTGCGTACAAAACCGTGAACCGACGCGGAATCGCGGGCGTTGAACCCCGCGTCAATCGGTAAGCAGGCCGGCGTGGCCGGCGACGGCCGCCGCCTCCGCGCGGTTGGCGACCCGCAGCTTGCGCAGCAGCGCGGCGGTCATCCGTTTCACCGTCCGTTCCGAGACGTGCAGTTCCTCGGCGACGTCGACGGTGCTGCGGCCGGCGGCGATCGCTCGCAGCAGGCGGCGCTCCTCGGCGTCGAGGTCGACCGACGCGGCGCGGGAGGGCCCCAGCAGGGCGCGCAGCAGCTCGGCCGGCAGCACCGCCCAGCCGTCGAGAATGGCCAGCAATGGGGGCAGCAGCTCCTCGGGTTCGCTGGTCTTGGGCAGGAACCCCTCCGCGCCGGCCCGCAGCGCCTCCAGCGCGGGTGTCGGATCGGTGGAACCGGACATGGCGACCACCCGTACGCGGGGCGTGGTCCGCCGGATGGCGGCCACCGCCCGGGCGCCGCCGGGCGGTGGCATGTGCAGGTCGACGAGCGCCAGGTCGGGGTGGCAGCGGCTGACCAGGGTGGCCGCCGCGGCGGCGTCGCCGGTCGAGCCGACCACCTCGGCGCGTCCGTCGGTGGTCGCCGGAAGCAGCAGCTCAAGGCCACGGACGAAAAGGGGGTGGTCGTCCACGACAGCGAGTCTGAGGGTGGGAGCGTCCGGCATGTCTACGCCGTTCCCCAGCGGGTACCGATCATGCGGGTACGCACCGAACGGGGGGAGTCGGATGCATGCGGGCACGCCACGGCTGGCAGGGGTTGTTGCGAGGTTTGCGTCGGACCGGGCCGGAACCGGGCGCCGAGCCGACCGCGGGTGTCGACGCCGACCTGCTGCTGCGCGTGTTGTGCCACGAGTTCCGTACCCCGGTCAGCGCCCTGACCTCGTTGACCCGGGCGTTGGCCGATGAGCGCCGGACGCTGACCGGCGCGGACCAGCGGGCCATCATCGAACTCGCTCGTGACCAGGCCGTCCACCTGCAGGGCCTGCTGCGGGACGCGACGGCCGGCGCCGGCGCGTTGGCGCCGACCGCCCCACCGGATGCCACAGTGCCACTGGCGGGGCTCCTGCGGGAGGCCGCCGCGCTGGTGCCGGCGGGCCGGCGACGGGCCCGCGTCACCCGGCGGGCGGGTTCCTGGCCGGTCCCGGCCGGCCGGACCCGGCAGGTGTTGGTGAACCTCGTGGAGAACGCGCTGCGCCACGGGCCGGCCGGGGGGCACGTCGGGATCTACGCGGCGCTGCGCGGTCCCGGCCTGAGTATCGTCGTCACCGACGAGGGGCGGGTGGACGAGGCGCTGCTGGTGGCGCTGCGCCGTCCGGCGCCGGCGGCCGGGATGTCCGGGCTGGGGCTGTGGATCGCGCGACACCTGGTGGCCGCCGACGGGGGAGTGCTGCGCGCGCACCGGCTGCGGCCCCGGGGCGTGGCGCTGGAGGTGCTGCTGCCGGTGGTCCATCCGCTGCGCTGACCCCGGCGGGACACGGGTTGGCACCCTCGGGTCAGCGGGGCGGGAATCGTCCTCGATGCCAGCATGCCGGCACCGAGGAGGTCGAATGTTCAGCCACGTCAAGGACCTGCAGTTCGAAGCCAAGCCGGACGCTCCGGACGCCGCGTTCGCCCGCCGCCTGCAGGAGGTGCTGGGCGGCAAGTGGGGCGAGATGACCGTCGCCAACCAGTACCTGTTCCAGGGGTGGAACTGCCGGCTGCCCGGCAAGTACAAGGACCTGCTGCTCAACGTCGGCACCGAGGAAATCGGCCACGTCGAGATGATCGTCACGATGATCGCCCGGCTGCTGGACAACGCCCCGCTGTCGCTCTCGGAAGCCGTCGCGGACAACCCGGGCGGTGGGGCGGTCTACGCCGGGTCGAACCCGGCGCACTTCATCCACAGCGGTGCCGGGGCGCTGCCCGCCGACAGCAACGGGGTGCCCTGGAACGGGGCGTTCATCACCGCCAGCGGCAACCTGCTGGCCGACTTCCAGCTCAACGTCACCGCCGAGGCGCAGGGCCGCCTGCAGGTCTCCCGGCTGTTCAACATGACCGACGACCCCGGCGTCAAGCAGATGCTGCGCTTCCTGCTGGCCCGCGACACCATGCACCAGAACATGTGGCTGGCCGCCATCGAGCAGCTCCGGGAGGACGGCCTGGAGGACATGCCGGTGCCCGACGCCTTTCCGGATTCCGGGGAGTTCACCGAGGAGTTCGGCTACACCTACCTGGGCTTCTCCTCCGGCACCGACGCCGCCCAGGGGCGCTGGGCGTCCGGGCCCGCGCCGGACGGCAAGGGCGAGTTCCGCTACGACGACAATCCGCGCGCGAACGCCCCCGAGCCGGTCCTGCCGCCGGGCGACCCCCGGTTGTACGGCACGAACCCGGCCGCGTCGTGAACACGGTCGGGAGCCTGTCGCGTACCCGGGTGAAGCTGGTGGTCTGCACGGTGTTGACGGCGCTCGCCGTCGGCGTCGGGCTGCCCGCCCGGGTGGTGCTGGCCCTGGTGTTGACCAGCCTGGCCATTCCCGTCGCCGTGGCGCTGGCCGGCGGCGTCCGGGCGGTCCGCGAGCTGCTGCTGCCGCTCCGCCGGCCGGCACCGGGCAGTGGTGTGGGTCACACCCCGGAACAAGGGGAACGCTTTGTTACTTGAGTGAGACACGCTCAACTCAACGCGATAGCAGGTGTTCGATGGCAACTCTTCCGGTACTTCCCCTGACCGACGCCGTGCTGCTGCCCGGCATGGTCATCCCGGTGACCCTCGACCCGACCACCCAGGCCGCCATCGACGCGGCCCGGGCGACCGGCGACCGCAAGCTGCTGGCCGTGCCGCGCATCGACGGCGAGTACGGACCGGTCGGCGTGGTCGCCACCATCGAGAAGGTCGGCCGGCTGCCCGACGGTGAGCCCGCCGCCGTGGTCCGTGGCCTGTCCCGGGCCCGGATCGGCTCCGGCGTGCCCGGCCCCGGCGCCGCCCTCTGGGTCGAGGCGACCGAACTCGACGAACCCGCTCCCGCCGGCCGCGCCCGGGAACTCGCCCGCGAGTACCGCGCCCTGGTGACCTCAGTGCTCCAACAGCGCGGCGCCTGGCAGGTCATCGACGCGGTGGAGCGGATGACCGACCTGTCCGAGCTGGCCGACTCGGCCGGCTACGCGCCCTGGTTGACCCTGGAGGAGAAGACCGAGCTGCTCGCCGCACCGGACGTCACCGCCCGGCTGGAGCTGCTGGTCGGCTGGGTCAAGGCGTACCTGGCCGAGCAGGAGGTCACCGAGCAGATCAACAGCGACGTCCGCGAGGGCCTGGAGAAGTCGCAGCGGGAGTTCCTGCTGCGCCAGCAGCTCGCCGCGATCCGCAAGGAGCTGGGCGAGGACGAGCCGGACGGCTCGGCCGACTACCGCTCCCGCGTGGAGAGCGCCGACCTGCCGGACAAGGTCCGCGAGGCGGCGATGCGCGAGGTCGGCAAGCTGGAACGGGCCAGCGACGCCTCCCCGGAGGCGGGCTGGATCCGCACCTGGCTGGACACCGTGCTGGAAATGCCGTGGGGTACGCGTACCCAGGACAACACCGACCTGGCCGCGGCCCGGGCGGTGCTCGACGCCGACCACGCCGGCCTGGCCGACGTGAAGGACCGCATCCTGGAGTACCTCGCGGTGCGCAACCGCCGGGCCGAGCGCAACCTCGGCGTGGTCGGCGGTCGCGGCTCCGGCGCGGTGCTCGCCCTCGCCGGTCCTCCCGGGGTCGGCAAGACCAGCCTCGGCGAGTCCGTGGCCCGGGCGCTCGGGCGCAACTTCGTCCGGGTGTCGCTCGGCGGCGTCCGCGACGAGGCGGAGATCCGCGGTCACCGGCGCACCTACGTGGGTGCCCTGCCCGGCCGGATCGTGCGCGCCCTGCGCGAGGCCGGCTCGATGAACCCGGTCGTGCTCCTCGACGAGGTGGACAAGCTGGCCGCCGGCTACGCCGGTGACCCGGCCGCCGCCCTGCTGGAGGTGCTCGACCCGGCGCAGAACCACACCTTCCGGGATCACTACCTGGAGGTCGACCTGGACCTGTCCGACGTGCTGTTCCTGGCCACCGCCAACGTGGTGGAGTCCATCCCCGGCCCGCTGCTGGACCGGATGGAGCTGGTCACCCTGGACGGCTACACCGAGGACGAGAAGGTCGCCATCGCCCGCGACCACCTGCTGCCCCGGCAGCGGGAGCGGGCCGGTCTGACCGCCGACGAGGTAGGCGTCGCCGACGAGGCGTTGGCGCTGATCGCGGGCGAGTACACCCGGGAGGCGGGCGTCCGCCAGCTCGAACGGGCTCTGGCCAAGATCCTGCGCAAGGTGGCGGTGACGCTGGCGACCGACCCGTCGCCGGTACGCGTCGACACCGACAACCTCACCGGCTACCTGGGGCGGCCGAAGTTCACCCCGGAGTCGGCCGAGCGCACCGCGGTGCCCGGCGTGGCCACCGGCCTCGCCGTCACCGGCGCCGGCGGGGACGTGCTCTTCATCGAGGCGACGAGCATGGAGGGCGAGCCGGGGCTGACCCTGACCGGCCAGCTCGGCGACGTCATGAAGGAGTCGGCGCACATCGCGCTGTCGTACCTGCGCTCCAACGGGCGTCGGCTCGGCATCGACCCGAACGCCCTGGCGGGACGCCGGATCCACCTGCACGTCCCGGCGGGCGCGGTGCCCAAGGACGGCCCGAGCGCCGGCATCACCATGGTGACGGCCCTGGCGTCCCTGGTCACCGGGCGGGCGGTGCGCCCCGAGTTCGGGATGACCGGTGAGGTGACGCTCTCCGGTCGGGTGCTGCCGATCGGCGGGGTGAAGCAGAAGCTCCTCGCCGCGCACCGGGCCGGCCTCACCGAGGTGATCATCCCGGCGCGCAACGAGCCGGACCTGGACGACCTGCCGACCGAGGTGCGCGAGGCGCTGACCGTGCACACCCTGGCCGACGTGGCCGACGTGCTCGCCCTGGCGCTGCGCCCGGCCGACGTCCAGGCGCTGGACGGTCCGGCGCTCTTCGCGGCCTGACACTCCGAACCAATGGCCCCCGCCGTCTCTCCGACGGCGGGGGCCATTGATGTACGCGCACCGAGGGCTACTGTCTCGCTGGAACCCCTCAATCACCTCTCCGCCGCGAGGCGGTGCCCCCGGAGGTAACCCCCGTGAACCTGGTGCTCTGGATAATCCAGATCCTGCTCGCCGTCGTCTTCGCCGGCGCCGGCCTGGCCAAGCTGACCCAGCCCAAGGACAAGCTGCGCGACATGATGCGGTGGGTGGACCCGGTCCCGCCGTCGCAGGTCAAGGCCCTCGGCGCGGTCGAGGTGCTGGCCGCCGTCGGGCTCGTGCTGCCCGCCCTCACCGGCATCGCCACCGTGCTCACCCCGCTGGCCGCCCTCGGGCTGGTCATCGTCATGGTCGGCGGCATCCTGGTGCACCTGCGCGACCGGAACAAGCGCGACACGGCGGCCGAGCGTCGGACGGAGATCCAGGGCGCGATCACCTGCGCGGTGCTGCTCGTCCTCGCCGCCGTCGTCGCCTGGGGCCGCTTCGGGCCGTACTCCTTCTGAGGCTGACACGCCGGCGACCGTCGTACCCCGGCGGTCGCCGGCGGCGTGCTCAGCGCCCCTCGCCGCCGCGGTCGCGACGAACCGTGGCCTTGCGGCCCTTGATGGTGCTGGAGCGCAACCCCGAGATCACCTCGTCGGCGACGCCCTGCGGCACCTCCACCAGGGAGAACCGGTCGGCGATCTCGATCGAGCCGATGTCCCGGCCGCGGATTCCGGTCTCGCCGGTGATCGCGCCGACCAGATCCTGCGGGCGCACCCCCGCGCGCCGGCCCAGACCGACGAAGACCTGGACGGTGTTGCCGCCGCCCGAGCGGGGACGACCGCCGCCGCGCCGGTCGCCGCCCCGGCCACCGGCCTCCGGCCGACCCTCGCGCGGGCCGCGCACCGGCGCCTGCGGGATCTCCTCCTCGTCGTCCGAGCCCGGCGATGTCACCTCGTGCGCCAGCTTCACCGCGGCGAGCGCGACCTCCATCAGGTCGAACTCGTCGGTGAGCGTCTCCACGATGACCCGGAACGGGTCCAGGTCGTCCTCCAGCAGGCTCTCCCGCAGCGCCGCCTGGGTCAGCTCCAGCCGGCGGGTCCGCATGTCGGCCACCGTGGGGATCTTGTCGATGGTGATCCGCTGGCCGGTCACCCGCTCGATCGTCTTGAGCATCCGGTGCTCGCGCGGCTCGGCGAGGGTGATCGCCACGCCCTCCCGACCGGCCCGGCCCACCCGGCCGATCCGGTGCACGTACGACTCCGGCGCCGACGGCACGTCGTAGTTGACCACGTGGGTGAGCTGCTCGACGTCCAGCCCACGCGCGGCCACGTCGGTGGCGACCAGCAGGTCGGCGATGCCGGCCCGCAGCCGGCCCATCACCCGGTCGCGTTGCTCTTGGCTCATCCCGCCGTGCAGCGCCTCGGAGCGGTAGCCCCGGCCGTTCATCGTCTCGGTCAGCCGGTCCACCTCCTCGCGACTGCGGCAGAACACGATCGCCGCCGTGGGCGACTCCACGTCCAGGACCCGGCCCAGCGCGGCCGGCTTGTGCGCCCGCGTCACGATGTACGCGCTCTGGCGCACCCGGGGCGCCTCGCCGGCCACCGTCGGCTCCCGGCCGATCTCGATGCGGACCGGCTCGCGCAGGTGCTGGCGGGCCATCCCGTCGATCCGGGACGGCATGGTGGCCGAGAACAGCACCGTCTGGCGCTGCGCGGGGGCGTGCTCCAGGATCGCCTCGATGTCCTCGGCGAAGCCCATGTCGAGCATCTCGTCGGCCTCGTCGAGCACCACCGTGGCCAGGCCACCGAGGCGCAGGGTGCCGCGAGCGATGTGGTCGAGGGCCCGACCCGGGGTGGCCACGACCACATCGACGCCGCTGTCCAGTGCCCGCAGCTGCCGCCCGATCGGCTGCCCGCCGTAGATCGGCAGCACCCGCGCACCCAGGTCCTTGCCGTAGCGGTGGAACGCCTCGGACACCTGCACCGCCAGCTCCCGCGTCGGCACCAGCACCAGCGCCACCGGGTCCCCGCCGTCGCGGTGCGCCTCCATCCGGTGCAGCAGCGGCAGCGCGAACGCCGCCGTCTTGCCGGTGCCGGTGGCTGCCTGACCGAGCAGGTCCCGGCCGTCGAGCAGCGGCGGGATGGCCTCGCGCTGGATGGGGGTCGGCTCCTCGTAGCCGAGGGCGGACAGCGCGCCCAGCAGTTCGGCGCGGAGCCCCAACTCCGTGAAGGCGTTCACCTCGTCGGCGCCGGCGGGGGTGGTGTCGGTCGGTGCGTCGTGCTGTGCAGGTGCGGAACTCATGGGGTCAAGCCTTTCATCACGACTCAGCGGGCGCTGAGCCGACCGGCACAAGAGCGCGTGCGCCCCTCAAGATCCGCGCAACTTCGGGGAAAGTGCTGCCTCCGCGACGCCCGAAGCAGCACTTTCACCGAACTTGTGTGGATCACGAGCGACGTGGGCGTGTCAGACATCGGTGGTGAGGATCGCGAGGATCATGATGCCGGCCAGTGCCGTGTCCAGGACCCCGCAGAACTCCGCGTAGCCGTGGGGCACCACCCGGCCGCTGCGGTGGTGCACCACGTCCCAGCCGGCGTGCGCCAGCCAACCGAACGCCACCAGCCACGCGGCCGTCCGCCCACCGGCCAGGATCGTGATCACCATCAGGGCGACCCAGACGGCCAGACCGGCCAGCTGGCTGGCGAGCACGCCCGGCCCGCGCAGCGTGCGCCGCACCACACCGATCAGCAGGTACCCGCCGGGCAGCACCAGCAACGTCCACGGGCTGAGCACCGTCGGGTCGACCCACATGTCCACGGTCACCAGCAGCGCCAGCCCGGTCGGCCAGCGGCGGGCCAGCGCCAGCGCCGCCGGGTGCCGGCGTACCGCCGCCGGTGTCTCGTGCCGGTGTCGCACCGCCACCAGCACCATGGCCGGCACCATCAGCAGGTGCCCGCCGACCATCAGCGCGTCGCCGTCCAGCAGGCCGGCCCAGAACGGCAGGAGCAGCAGCAGGAACGGGACGTACATCGCGGCGACCATCTCGCCGATCCCACGCCAGTGGTGCGCCCGGTAGCGCATCCACACCGTCATCCCGACGCTCATGTTGGTGGCCATCACCAGGGCGGCCACCTCGGGGCGGTCGAGCGTCCCGGCGACCCCCGACGCGCCCCCGGCCGCGTCCCACAGCGGGCCGAGCAACACCATCCCGGCGATCATCGCCAGTGCCATCTCGCCGAGATGCCACAGCAGCCGTCGTGTGCCGCCGACCGACGCCGCGTCCGAGGGCGTCGCGTCGGCGGGTGCCGGGCAGTCGCCCGGCAGCGATCCGGGCTGCGGTACGGAGGGAGCGTGGTCCGCGTACATCCGTGTCTTCTCCATGGCGTTGACCCTGCCGGCGGTCCGGGGCGGTGGGCAGGTTCGTCCATCACGGGAAATCCGTGCGAAGCGCGCGGTCCGACCGTGACAACTCGCACGGGTGGACCGGGCGCGGGGCGGTCCTACGATCGACGCGTGACGAGCGAGGTGTCGACGCCCCGGGCGGACCGCCGGCTGCGCCGGGCCCGGCTGGTCACGTTGCTGTCGCTGGCCGGCGGTGTGTGGGCGACCGTGCTGCTGCCCGCGGTCGGCCTGACCCGGGAGCCGCACGCCGGCCGCGTCGCACTCGGCGCGGTCGGGATCCTCGCCTTCGCGGCCACCCAGACCGCTGTGCTGTACGCGGCGGTCACCCCCTGGCTCGCCCAGCGGTGGCGACGCCGCGCCCAGCTCGCGCTGGCCGTCGTGGCGGCGCTGACCGTGCCGCTGGTGGCCCCGGTCGCGGCCGGGGTCTGGCCCACCTGGGCCTGGATCGGCGCTGCCCTGGTCGGGATGGCCCCGCTGGTGGTCCGTCTCCCCGGCGCGCTGGCGGTCACCGCCGGCACCCTCGGGGTGTCGGCGGCGGTGGCCTGGTGGACCGGCGGCCCGGTCGGGCGGTCCCTGGCCGTGACGGGCGGGATCGGCGTGGCCGTGGCCGCGGTGAACTGGTTCCAGGTCTGGTTCTGGGACCTGCTGGTGGAGGCCCGCCAGGGTCAGGCCGCCCAGGCCCGGCTGGTCGCCGCCGAGGAGCGGTTGCGCTTCGCCCGCGACGTGCACGACCTGCTGGGGCACAGCCTCACCGTGATCGCGTTGAAGGCCGAACTGGCCGCGCGGCTCGCCCCGGTCGACCCGGCGCGGGCCGGCCGGGAGGCCGCCGAGGTGCAGCGGCTCGCCGCGTCCGCGCTCACCGAGGTCCGCGAGAGCGTGCACGGCTACCGCGCGGTCGATCTCGGTGAGCAGTTGCAGGCCGTGGCGGAGGTGCTCCGGTCCTGCGGGGTGCGCTGCACGGTGCCGTCGCCCCCCGTCGACCTGCCGCAGCCGGCCGCGACCGAGCTGGCGGCGGTGTTGCGCGAGGCGGGCACCAACGTGCTGCGGCACAGCCGCGCCGACTGGTGCCGGATCCGCATCGACCGAAAGGAGAACGTGGCCAGGATGACCGTCACCAACGACGGGGCCGACGACAGCGGCCCGGACGCGCACAGCCACGGCCTGCGGGGTCTGGCCGACCGGCTCGCCGCGGCCGGGGGAGAGCTGCGGGTACGTCGGCAGGACGCGGTGTTCACCATCGAGGCCACCGTGCCGGTGCCGTCGTGATCCGCGTCCTGCTGGCCGACGACGAGGACCTCATCCGGGTCGCGGTCGCCGCGCTGCTCGGCCTCGAACCGGACATCGAGGTGGTGGCCCAGGCCGCCGACGGGCCGACGGCGGTCACCGCGACGCTCGCGCACCGCCCGGACGTGGCAGTCGTGGACCTGGAGATGCCCGGCCTGGACGGCATCGCCGTCGCCGCGGAGCTGGCCCGGGCGCGTCCCGAGTGCGCGGTGGTCGTGTTGACCGGGCACGGCCGGCCGGGGCACCTGCGCCAGGCGCTGACCGCCGGGGCGCGGGGTTTCGTGCCCAAGGGCTCGCCCGGCGGCGCGTTGGCCGACGTGATCCGCCGGGTGCACGCCGGCGGCCGGTACGTCGACCCGTCCCTCGCCGCCGACGCGCTGACCCTGCCGGCGTGCCCGCTGACGCCACGGGAGTTGGAGACGCTGCGGCTGGCCGAGTTCGGCGCACCGGTCGCGGTGATCGCCCGCCGGGTGCACCTGTCCACCGGCACCGTGCGCAACCACCTCTCCGCGGCCGTGCAGAAGCTCGGCGCGACCGACCGGGCCGAGGCGGTGCGGGCCGCCAGGGACAACGGCTGGCTCTGACCCGCGCCCATCCCGGGGGAGGGCGTTGATCAACGGGCCCGTCCCGCAGGGCCGGCACTCGGGTCACCGCGTTCGGGCTAGCGTGTCTGCGTGCGTACGGTGGAACTGGTCTGCTCGCCCGGGTTGGACGTCGCGATCCGGACGGCCTGGGGTCGGTTGGCGGCCGCCGGGTTGCCGAGTCTGGCCCGCAACATCCATCCGACGAACCGGCCGCATCTGACCATGGCGGCCGTGGACGGGTTCCCGTCCGGTGTCGAGCACCGCCTGGCCGAGTTGTTCGACGCCGCGCTGCCGGTGCCGGTGACGCTCGACCGGGTCGTCGTCCTCGACGGCAGCGCCCCGCTGGTCTGGCTCGTGCGGCCCACGACGGCGTTGACCGCGCTGCACGCCGCCGTCTGGGACGTCCTCGACCGGGCCGACGGGCACCGCCCCTGGCACGCCCCGGGGGCGTGGGTGCCGCACCTGAGTCTGGCGCTGCGGTTCCGCGACGCGGACCTGCGGATGGCCCGCGCCGTGACCGGTGGGCAACGGCCGGCGGGAACGTTCGTGGCCGCCCGCAGCTACGACGGTACGGACCGGACGGTGACATCGCTCGGATGAGCGCGGTCGGTGGCAGCTCAGCAGTGCGATACGCCGAGTGTCGTCCTGCTGAACTGCCACCGATCGCCGCGTAGTGCCGACCAGGGGCGACGCGTCAGCGGTAGAAGCGCAGGTAGTCGAACCGCGCGGTGACGGCCGGCTCGGCGCCGCCGTGCGCGACCAGCCCGATCCGGGGGGTCGTGTCGGCGGGGAACGTCCACACCGCACCCCACGTCCAGGTACGCCCGTCCCGGCTGGACCCGGCCCGGAACTCGTGCTCCCCGGTGGCCCGGTCGACGTGGTGTGCGAGGCGTAGCCAGGTGGTGCTGGCCGGCGTGCCGACGATGCTGCCGCCGTACACCGGCTGGCCGGCGAAGGGCAGCTCGTAGCCGTACTCGACCTGGCGGGTGTTCCAGATCGCCACCTGGGTCAGCCGGGCGAACCGGTCGTCGTCCACGTAGGCGACCAGGCCGGCCTGCTGGTAGTTGCGGGCCGTCTCCTCGCCCAGGTCCAGCGTCACAGTCGTCTCGACGACGTAGTCGCCCCTCGGGGCGTCGCGTAGCAGCACGCCTGCCGTGTTGCCGGTGCCGGTCAGGTCGGCGGCCTGCACGGGCCAGCGCAGCGCCCCGTCGGCGACGGTGGCCGCCGGGTCCGCGCGTACCCACCGCCAGTCGCCGTCGAGCCCGCCGTCGAACTCGTCGGAGTACGCCGGCAGCGGCGCACCGACCCGGGGCTCGGGCACGGCCCGCCTGGCCGGCTGGTACAGCCGCGCCACGCTGACGTTGTCGAACTGGGCGGTGCCGCCGGTGGCCGTCAGCCCGGGTCGGCCGGCGACCGGGCGGTCCAGCCGCAGGGACACCACGGCGAGCTGGTCACCGAGACGGGCGGGGCTCAACTCGGCGACGAGCTGCTGTCCGCGTACCTCGATGGCCAGGTTGTGCCGATCGCCCACGTCGAGCCCGGCGGGCAGCGGCGTGCTGGCCTGGCGGAGGCCGTCGCGGGCGACCAGGCGGCCGGCGGCGGCGTCCACCCGGACCTCGACCCGGTCGCCGAGGGTGACCCCGGCGCTGCTCGCGCCGGTGACTCGCAGGTCGGCCTCTGCGCGCACGTCCCCGCCCACTGTGGTACGGCTGGTGAGCGCGCCGCTGCCGCTGAGCCGGCCGTCGGTGACCCGCCACTGGCCGGCGCGCTGCCAACCGGCGAGGCTCGCGGTGTCGAAGCGTTCGTCGACGCGGCCGGTGGTGACCGGCGCGGGTCGGGTGCCCTCGGACGGGCCCGCGCCGGCGTTGACCGTCGGCCAGCCGTCGATCCAGTCCAGCCGGTCGAGGAGCATGGGGCGCTCGTTGATGCCGAACGGCTCGTCGAGGTACGGGTCGGCCCGGTCGATGGCGTGGTAGACGATCCAGTCCTGACCGGACAGGTCGGTGAGGAACCCGTTGTGCCCGGTGCCGATCCAGCGGTTGCCGTTCTGGGTGAGCACCGGTGTACCACCGGCCCGGGACGCGGTCAGCGCGACGCCGTCGCGGTCGGTGAACGGGCCGCGTGGGCTGCGGGCGCGTCCGACCTGGACGGAGTAGCCGGTGGCCGGGCCGGCGCAGCAGTTCGCGGTGGACGCGAACAGGTAGTACCAGTCGTCGTGGCGCAGCACGTAGCTGCCCTCGAACTTGTTCTCGATGGCCACCGGCGTCGGGGCGCCGATCGCGCGCAGGCCGTCCGGGCTGAGTTCGGTGACCGAGATGCCGCCGTAGTAGCTGCCGTAGTAGAGGTAACTGCGACCGTCGACGTCGGTGAACTGGCTCGGGTCGATGGTCCACAGCCAGCCGCCACCGCCGCCGGGGCGCGGGGCGACGACCGGCTGGTCGGCGAACGTCCACGGCCCGGCGGGGCTGGGGGCGGTGGCCGCCCCGATCGCGTAGTCACTGCCCTCGGCGGAGACTGTGGTGTCGGTGACCGTCACGTACATCACCCACCGGTCGCCGAGCCGGCGGACGTCCGGGGCCCAGTACGCCGCGCCGGGCGCCGCGTAGGGCGGGCGCTGGTCGGGGCCGAACGCGTCACCGACGGACGTCCAGTCGACCAGGTCGGCCGAGCGGGCGGTGGGCACCCGGTGGAACGCGCCCTCGCCCTCGCGCAGCGGGTCGGTGGTGCCGTAGGCGTACCAGAAACCGTCGTCGCCGCGCACGACGACCGGGTCGGCGAAGGTGTCGCCGATGTCGGCGGAGACCGGGTTGCGATAGCCCGACGGGCGGTCGGGGGCGGTCGCCGCAGCGGAAGCGGAAGCGGTGGCGGCCAGGATCAGACCGAACGCGGCGGCGAGCGCGCCGCCCCGGCGGAGGTGTCGCATGGGGCCTGCCTCTGGTGTGGGGGAGTGTCGACAAAGGTCGCTGTGTGCCTCGTTTCTACAACGATGGATACAACGTTGTAAAGGGTCGGCCCGCTGCTGACGCGGGCGGCGACCGGCACTTCTCGACCAGGCCTGTCCGATCGGTACACCCGGTGATCGGCGATGATGGGGCCATGAGTGGTGGCGTCGGCGGCGGGGGGATGGCCGAGTTGGCCGCCCTGCTGGCCGACGGCACCCGGGCCGGCATCTGCCTGGCGCTGCTCGACGGGCGGGCCTGGACCGCCGGCGAGTTGGCCCGACGTGCCGGGGTCGCCCCGTCCACGGCCAGTGAGCACCTCAATCGGCTGGTCCGGGGTGGGCTGCTGGTCGAGGAGCGGCAGGGCCGGCACCGTTACCTGCGCCTGGCCGGACCGTCGGTGGCCCAGCTGATCGAGGACCTCGCCGGGCACGCGCCAGCCCCTCCCGCGCCGACCACGTCACTGCGCGCGGCGGGTGCCAGCGCCGCCCTGGCGTACGCCCGGACCTGCTACGACCACCTCGCCGGGCGGCTGGGCGTCCTGCTGTACGACGCGCTGCTTGCCGACGGCCGGCTGGACCGATCCAGTGGGTTGGCGCTGACGCCCGACGGGTGGGCCTGGGCGGCCGGGCTGGGCGTACCCGTGGACGTGCTGCGCGCCGCCCGCCGACCGGTGGTCCGCGACTGCCTGGACTGGACCGAACGCCGGCCGCACCTCGCCGGAGCGCTCGGCGCGGCACTGCGCCGCCGCTTCGCCGAGCTGGGCTGGATCACCCAGGGCACCGGGCGGGCGGTACGCCTCACCCCGATCGGCCGCGCCGCCCTGGCCGGGAGCCTGGGCGTGCCCGAGCACATCCTCATCCGCGACACGCCCGCGGCACCGTCCAGCGGCCGAGCCTGACCCGCCGCCCGCCGCCCGCCGCCCGCCGCCCGCCGCCCGCCGCCCGCCGATCGAGCACGATCTTGTGGTGTGCGGCGCGGAACTGTTCGGTGAGGAGCGAACGGTTCGGGTCCTACGGTCGAGCGGTGATCGACATCTGGCCGGACATCGCGCCCGCCGCGGGAACGCCGGCGTGCGGCCCGCCCACCTTCGAGCCGGGCGGCGGGTGGTGTGTGACCCGGCACGCCGACGTCCGGGCGGCGCTGACCGACCCGGCGTTGCGGGTGCCCGCCGTCGACAGCGGTCCGCCCGGCACGCTCGCCTGGCTGCGTGCCTCGGTGAGCAGGTTCAGCCCGCCCCGGCGGCACGCCGAGCGCCGCGCGATCGGGGTGACCGCGCTGGCCGGGCTGGACCCGGACGAGTTGCAAAACGAGGCGGCCCGGCTGACCGTCGCAGTGCTCGACCGGGCCGACGGCCACCTGGACGTGATGCGTGACCTGGCCCGGCCGGTGCCACTGCGGGTCCTGGCCGGTCAACTCGGTCTCGTCAATCCGGCAGCCGCCGGGACGGCGGTCGCGGTCGTCGCCGCGGCGTACCACCCGGGGGTCGACCCGGCGCTGGCCGCGCGGGCCGACCGGGCGGTGGCGGCGCTGCTGGCGCTCTGCCCGCCGGCCCCGCCGGAGGTGCGGGCCAACCTGATCGGTCTGCTGGTCCAGGCGTGCGACGCGACCGCCGGCCTGATCGGCGCCGCCGCCCACCACCTGCTGAACCCGGCCGTCGCGACCACGGCGGCGACCGCCGACCTGCTGGCCGAGGTGCTGCGCCTGGACCCGCCGGTCCGGGCCACCCGACGGGTCACCGTCGACGCGGTACGACTGGGCGGACGGGACCTGCCCGCCGGCAGCGCGGTGCTGCTGCGCTTCGACGCGGCCAACCGTGACCCGCGGGCGTTCGGCGAGCCGGAGGCGTTCCGCCCCGGCCGACCGGGCGCTGGTCTGCTCACCTTCGGCGCGGGGGAGCGCGGCTGCCCCGGTGACCGGCATGCCTTCGCGCTGGCCGGCGGGGTGCTCGACGTGCTGCGTAAACGCTGCCGGTGCACCGCGACTCCGCTGCGCCACGAGCCGCACCCGACCCTGCGCGTCCCGACCACAGTCGAGGTGAGCGTCCGATGATCGAGCGCCGTGCCGCGTTCCATGCCCTGCACCACACCGGTCGTCCCCTGTTGTTGCCCAACGCCTGGGACCACGCCTCGGCGGCGGCGCTCGCCGCGCGTGGCCATCGGGCGGTCGGCACCACGAGCCTCGGGGTCGCCGCGACCGCGGGCCTTCCCGACGGCGCGGCGGCCACCGCCTCCGAGACCCTGGCCCTGGCCCGCCGGCTGGCCCGGTTGCCGGTGCTGCTCACCGTCGACGTGGAGGCCGGGTTCAGCGACGACCCGGCCCAGGTCGCCGGGTACGTGGCGGAGTTGGCCGGCCTCGGTGTGGTCGGGATCAACCTGGAGGACGGGCGCTGTGACGGCACCCTCGCCGACCCCGAGTGCGTCGCGGAGAAGATCGCGGCGGTCAAGGCGGCGGTGCCGGACCTGTTCGTGAACGCGCGCACCGACACGTGGTGGCTGAACGTGCCCGACCCGCTGCCGCAGGCCCTGCGCCGCGCCCACGCCTACCGGGCGGCCGGCGCGGACGGCATCTTCGTGCCCGGCGCCGTCGACGTGGCGACGCTGCGCCTGCTCACCGAGCGGCTCGACGCGCCGGTGAACGCGCTGTACCAGCCGGGCGGCCCTGGGCTGACCGAGCTTGGTCGGGCCGGGGTGGCCCGGGTCAGCACCGGCTCCCTGCTGTTCCGGGCCGCGCTGGGGGCTGCGGTCGCCGCTGCCGACGCCATCCGCGCTGAAGGGGGCAGCGCGGCGGGACTGCCGTCGTACGCCGAGGTGCAGGACCTGGTTCCGGCGGACGGCGACTGAGGGTCCCCGCCCGACTGCCGGTGGTGGTCGCGTCCGTTCGGGGGTAGATCGGAGGATTGTTCGGTAGCTGCCTGGTCCGGACGATTACGGTGTGTTTCAGGGCGATTCATCCCGCGCCGTGACCGGAGAAGGGACCCCGTCATGCGAGTGCCCAGCCGTAGTCCGGGGCAGCAGCCCGGACCGCCCGCGTCGCCCACCGCCCCCGCCCGCCGCCGCCCACCCGGCGCCGCCGCCCACCGGCTGCCCACCGCCGCGCCCGACCTCGCCGCCTACCGTGCTGCCGTGGCCGACCTGCTGGTCGAGGTGGGCGCCCTGGCCGACGCCACCAGCACCCGCGCCCGTCAGGTGCTCATCGACGAGCGACTGCGCGAGCCGGCCCTGGCGGCCGTGCTCGACGCCACCCCGCAGGGTCTGCTCGGCGCGCGCGAGACGTTGCTGCTGGAGATGGCCCGCTACCAGCCGAACGAACGCACCTCGGCGCGGGACCTCACCGCGCTGGTGCGGATCTACCTGCTCTCGCGCATCGACGTGCTGTGGTGGCAGGACGCCCCGATCTTCGTCACCGACGACCAGGTCAACGGCAGCGCCGACCTCGTCGACCTGGAATGGCTGCGCCGCCGGGACCTGCTGCGCTTCCGGTACCAGGAGCAACCCGCCACCGTCCTGGGCCGCGCCGCGCGCGGACTGCGCCGGCGACTGCGGCCCCACGCGAGCCCGCACACCGCCGGACTGCTGTTCCGGCGTGCCCGCCGGGAGGTGGTGGCCCTGCTCAACGAACTCGGCCGGGAGTTCGCCGCCGCCGCGCCACCGGCCACCCCGCCGCTGTGGGTGACCAGCCTCGTGCGCAGCACCGAGCACCAGTACCGGCTGCGCCGCCTGGGCTACGCCGCCATGCTGCCCAGCGGGCACTGCCTCGGCTACTCGGCCGACGTCGAGCTGGCCTGGTTCGAGCGGTTCGGCGCCCGCGACACCCTCGCGGAGCTGCTGTTGGCCCGCCAGGACGCCGGCGAGCTGAACGTCATCGACGAGGGGCAGGCCTGGCACCTGTGCCTCGCGCCCTCCGCCCGGCGTCGTCTGCGCCGGGCGTACGAGGCCGAGATGGGGGTCTGAGCCCATGTGCGGCATCGCGTTGAGCCTCGGCCCCGAGGCCGACCCCGCGACCTTCCGGCGGATGCTCGCCGTCCTCGCCCCACGCGGCGAGGTCACCGAGACCCGCTCGGAGCGCGGACTGCTCGCCGGCACCCGCCGGCTGCGCGTCGTCGACCGCGACCGGGCCGTACAGCCCTGGACGTCGACCGACGAACGTTGGCTGCTCTGCTTCAACGGCGAGATCTTCAACCACCGGGAGCTGCGCGCGCAGCTCACCCGGCTCGGGCAGGTGTTCCGCACCGACAGCGACACCGAGGTGCTGCTGGCCGCGTTCCAGCAGTGGGGCGAGGCGGCGGTGACCCGGCTGCGCGGCGAGTACGCCTTCGCGGTCGTCGAACGCGCCAGCGGCCGGGCGTACCTGGCCCGCGACCCGCTCGGGGTGAAACCGCTGTACTGGTCCCGGCGCCCCGGCTGCCTGCACCTCGCCTCCGAGGTGAAGGCGCTCGTCGGGCACCACGCCCCGGTCGCCGAGGTGCCGCCCGGACACCACGGCTGGGCGGCGCCGGACGGGCCCGTGCGGCTGCGCCCGTACGTCGACCTGCTCACCATCGGCGAGGGTCTGCCGGTCATCGACGACCCGGACGAGGCCACCCTGCTCGTCCGGGCCGCCCTGACCGACGCCATCCGGATGCGGGTGGAGACCGACCTGACCGTCGGGGTGGTGCTCTCCGGCGGGCTGGACAGCTCGTTGACGCTGCGGCAGGTACGCGACATCCACCCGGACTGCGTGGCGGTGACTGTCGGCGTGCCGGACAGCCCCGACGTGGCGTACGCCCGGCGGCTCGCCGCCGACCTCGACGTGCCGCACGTGGTCGTCGAGCTGCGCCCGCGCGACATCCGGCTGGCCGACGTCCGCGAGGCCATCCGGATCTCCGAGCTGACCGAGTACGGCGACATCATCAACGCCGTCGTCTCGGTGCCGATCTTCCGGCGGCTGCGGGACCTCGGCGTGAAGGTGGTACTCACCGGCGACGGCTCCGACGAGCTGTTCGGCGGGTACCCCATGTACCGCCAGGTCGACCCGATCGCGTCGCGTCGGCTGTTCCTGCACCGCATCCGCAACCTGTGCCGTACCGAGTTGCAGCGGGTCGACCGGACCGCCATGGGACACGGGGTGGAGGCGCGGGTGCCGTTCCTCGACCTCAGCGTGGTGGAGTTGGCGATGCGTCTGCCGATGGATCTGAAGGTGCGCGACGGCCAGGAGAAGTGGATCGTGCGTCGGGCGTTCGCCGACGTGCTGCCCGAGTACGTCCTGCGGCGGCCGAAGAACCCCATGTCGTACTCCTCGGGGCTGCACGAGCGGGTCCGGCTCTACAAGCCGCTGTTCGCCCGGATGCACCGGACGTTCGGCTACGACCTGCTGGAACCGGTCCGCCGTGACTTCGACACGGTGCTCAGCCGCTGTGGCAACGACCTGGACCGGGCCATCGCCGACGGGATGAACCGGCCCGACTACACAGTCCTGGAACACGCCCGCGACCTGGTCGGGGCGGCGAGGTGGAACGCCGCGCCGATGGTCCGTCGGCTGGTCGGGCCCCGCCCGCCCCGCCGCTCACCCGTCGGCTGAGCACCCACCCGACGCTTGACTCTGACACCGTGTCAGGGACGAGCGTGAGGGGACCATGTTCAGCATCGGAGACTTCGCCCGCCTCGGCCGCGTGTCGGTGCGGATGCTGCGCCACTACGACAGCATCGGCCTGCTCCGCCCGGCCAGCGTCGACGCGCACACCGGCTACCGCTCCTACCGGGCGGACCAGCTGCGCCGGCTCAACCGGGTGCTCGCCCTCAAGGACCTGGGTCTCACCCTGGAACAGGTGCGGGCGATCCTGGACGACGCCGTCGACACCGCCGAGCTGCGCGGCATGCTGCGGTTGCGCCGCAGCCAGCTGACGGCGCAACTGGCCGCCGACACCGCGCGGCTCACGGCCGTCGAGGCGAGGCTCCGCATGATCGAATCGGAGGGTCGGATGACCGCCCAGGACGTCGTACTCACGCAGATCCCGCCGGTGCGCGTCGCGGAGCTGACCGCTGTCGCGCCCAGCTACGAGACCCAGGACATCGGTCCGGTGATCCAACCGCTGTACCCGGAGCTGTTCCGCCGGCTGGCCGAGGCCGGGATCACGCCGACTGGCCCGGCCATCGCCTGGTACGAACCCGCCGGCGATGACGACGGCGACGCTGTCGTCGTGCACGCCGGGGTGACCGTCGGCGCCGGCGTGATGGCACGGTCCGACCTGGCGGTACGGGATCTGCCCGCGGTGGGCACGGCCGCGACGATCGTCCACCACGGCGCCATGGACGACGTCGAGCAGAGCATCCAGGTGCTCGCCCGGTGGATCGAGGAGAACGGCTACCGCACCGTCGGATTCGCCCGTGAGGTGTACCTGGAATATTGTCAGGACTCCCCGGAGCAGGGCGTCACCGAGCTTCAGCTCGCCGTCGACCGCGCCTGACTGTCGCTTTCGCCGTCGCGCCGAGCGCGTCGGCGGCTGGTCCCAGCGCCAGGTCCGATCACCGCCAGCACCCGCACCCTGGCCGGCGCAGGCTGGACGCATGACGATCACCGCCACCTTCCGCGTCCACGCCGTGCCGGCCGCGGCGCTGGACCTCGTCCGTCGGACCGGCCGCGACGCCGCGGGCCATCGCGTCGAAGGGCGCCCGGCCGACGGCGGGGAGCCGCTGCGCTGTTGCCTGCGCGACGCCGAGGCCGGGGAGGCGCTGCTGCTCTTCGGCTACGCCCCGCCGATCGCCGCCGTCGCGTACCGGGAGATCGGGCCGGTCTTCGCGCACGCCTCCGCCTGCCCCGGCCCGGACCACCGCGGCGGCCACCCGCCGGCCTGGCGGGGACGTCCCCAGGTCCTGCGGGCGTACGACCGGCAGGGACGGATCTGCGGCGGCAGGCTGCACGACGGCACGGACCCGGAGGCGGTGATCGCGGAGCTGTTCGCCGACCCGCAGGTGCACCAGCTGCACAGCCGCAACGTGGTCTACGGCTGCTTCATGTTCGTGGTGGAGCGGGCCGCCGGGTGACGGCCCTCAGCTGACCAGCAGCAGCGCGCCGACCGCCGCGAGCGTGCCGACGACGGCGAGCAGGGTGCTGGTCAGCACGAACCGCTTCACCGGCACCGTCACACCGGCAGCCCGGCACCGTTCGAACCACAGCAGGGTGGCCAGCGACGCCCACGGCGCGGCCAGCGGGCCGACGTTCGTGCCGATCAGCAGGGCCAGCAGGCGGGTGTGGTCGGCCGTCGGCAGCACCGACTCGCCGGCCAGGTAGGCCGGCAGGTTGTTCACCGCGTTGGCCAGGAGCGCCCCGGTGCCGCCGGCACGCAGCGCGCCGGCCGCCTCGCCGTCGGCCCCGACCAGGCCGGCCACCAGGTCGTCCAGCCCGTGCCGGCCGAGGGTCTGCACCACCAGGAACAGGCCGACGACGAAGAGCAGCAGGCGTACGGGCACCAACGCGGGGCGCAGTGTCGCCGGGGAGCGGATCACGAAGCCCACCAGCACCAGCGCGAGCGCGACGCTGGAGGCGAGCCCGATCTCCACCCCGGCGAGGATGCCGGCGACGAAGAGCAGGCAACCGGCGAGCGCGGTGCGGTGCAGCACCGCATCGGGCGGCACGTGCCGAGCCGGCGGTACGAAACGGCCGCCGGCCGGCCGTTCACGCCGCCACCAGCCGTACCAGAGCAGCACCATCGTGACCGCCACGGCGGCGAGCTGCGGCAGCGCCATCCGCTCGGCGTACGCCAGTGGCGTGAGGCCGACCCGGTCGGCGGCCAGCAGGTTCGTCAGGTTGGACACCGGCAGCAGCAGGCTCGCGGTGTTCGCCAGCCAGACCGTGGTGACCGCGAGCGGCCCGGCCGGAACGCGCAGGCCGCGGGCCAGCGCGAGCAGCACCGGCGTGAGCAGCACGGCTGTGGTGTCGAGGTTGAGCACGAGCGTGGTCACCGTGGCGAGGCCGCCGCAGAGCAGGAACAGCGCCGCCCAGCGGCCCCGCGAGGCGATGGCCAGCCGGCTGGCCAGCACGTCGAAGACCCCCGCCACGGCGGTCAGCTCGGCCAGCACGATCACGGTGCCGAGGAAGAGCAGCAGCGGCAGGATGCGGTGCAGGGTCGCCGTCGTCTCGGCGCGGGGCAGCAGCCCGCTCAGCGCGCAGGCCGCACCGGCCACCGCGAGGACGACCGCCACCACGTCGAGCGGGTGGGGACGCCAGCGCACGGTCGGCTCGGGCGGGGCCGGCGGCGTGCCGGCGGCAGACTTCACAGCTGAGCACGTTGGCACATCACCCGCCGGAGCGGCCCGGCCACCCCCGCCCAGGTGACGGGCCCCACCGGGCTGCCCTCGACCGAGGCGCCGGCCCGCCGGACCGGGCCTGATCCACGTCGTGACATGGCCGGGCCCGGCCCCTTCGAGAAGGAGGCCGGGCCCGGGTCACGCGGTGCGTGCTACCAGCTCAGGTAACCGGGCTGGGTCTGCACGTTCAGCTCCGGGAACCGGGTCAGGTTGGCCGTCCAGGTCCGCCAGTCGTTCAGCTCCAGGACGTCCAGGCCCTTCTGGATGTCGTTGGAGTAGATGTTGCCGTTGTAGTAGTACGTCGACCAGGCGCCGCCCGTGATGGCCTGGGTGTCGGACAGCGGGCCCCGCTCCCAGTACGCGATCTCCTTGGGGTGGCGCGAGTCGGTGAAGTCCCAGACGGAGATGCCGCCCTGGTACCACGCCTGCACCATGATGTCCCGCCCGAGCACCGGGATCAGCGAGCCGTTGTGCGCCACGCAGTTCTCGGTCTCGGCGTTCGTCCGGGGGATCTTGTAGTAGCTGCGGAACTCCAGCTTCCGGGCGTCACCGCGGCCGGTGATGTCGTAGACGGCGTCCGCACCGCGGTTGGGGCCGACGGTCTCGTTGCAGGTGGCCGCCCCGCCGCCGCCCAGCTCGTCGGTGAAGACGACCTTGGTGCCGGCGTTGTTGAAGGTGGCCGAGTGCCAGAAGGCGAAGTTGACCGTGTCGCGGACCTGGGTGATCACCCGGGGCGCTTCGCGGTTCTTGATGTCGAGCAGGACGCCGTCACCCATGCAGGCGCCGGCGGCGATGTCCTTCGACGGGTACGCGGTGATGTCGTGGCAGCCGGTGGTCGCCGAGCCGGTCTCGCTGCCCGGGAAACCGCCGTCCGGGAAGAGGTTCGGCGTCGAGATGACTGCCGCCTGGGTCGGCTTCTTCACCGGCACCTTGATGATGGAGATGGAGTCGTGCGGCGGCTGGCAGTCGGGGAACTCGGCCCGCGGGCTGTACGACGAGACGTACAGGTAGACGTTCTTGCGGTCCTTGCCCGGCACCAGCGTGTGGGTGTGCGAGCCGCAGGCGGTCTCGACGGACTTGATGTAGCGCGGGTTGGCCTTGTCGCTGATGTCGAAGACCTTGATGCCCTCCCACGACTCCTTCACCGACGCCGGCTGCGCCACGCTCGCGCACGAGTCGTCGCTGCGTGACGAGTCGGTGGAGACGAAGAGCAGGTTGCCGTAGACGGAGATGTCGTTCTGCGAGCCCGGGCAGTTGACCTGCGCGGTGATCTTGGGCGCGCTGGGCCGGGAGATGTCGTAGACGACGAACCCGTTGTAGTTGCCGGCGAAGGCGTACTTGCCCTGGAACGCCATGTCGCTGTTGAGCGCGGCCGTCGTGTCGAACGGCGCCTGCTTCGGCAGGTTGGCGATCTGCCGCAGGTTGGGGCTGCTGCGGATCTCGTCGACACCCGGGATGTCGCTGGCGGCGGCGGCCGGTGGTGCCGCGGCCGGCGCTGCCTCCTGCGCGCTGCTCGGCGTCGCCACGGCGACGCTGGTCAGCAGCAGGCCTGTTGCGGCCAGGCTGACGATGCGGAGTTGTCGGAGCCGTGCGGTGGCCAACTTGATCATCGGCGGCGCCCTTCGAAAGGGGGGATGACGTTGTCGGTACCTTACCGAGCCACGGAGATCATCGATGTGAGCTGGGTCACATCTACGCCGACTCGTCAATGGATAGGATCGCTGCGACCTCGACCTGAGGGGGGTGCGACATGACTGTCCGACGTGGCCGGTTACTGGCCGTCGTCATAGCGGCGGCCATCGTTGTGGTGCTGGGGGTGCTGGCGGTCCGTGCCGGCGGCGCCCCCGGCCGGCCGGCAGCCGAACGCGGTCCGGCGTCACCGTCTCCGACGGCCAGCCCGACCGGTTCGCCACCCCCGCCCGTGCTCGTGCCCGGCCGTCCGGGTGAGCCGGCGGTCGCCCGGTCCGCGCACGAGCTGCGCGACGACAGCCCACCCCGCTACAACGGCCTGGACACCATCTACGTCCAGATGATGATCCCGCACCACCAGCAGGCGCTGGAGATGAGCACGCTGGCCCAGGAGCGGGCGGCCGACCCCCGGATCCGCGCCTACGCCGACCGCATCCGCGCCGGCCAGGGCCCGGAGATCAAGGTCCTGCGCGGCTGGCTCGCCACCCGCGGGCTGCCCGAGACGGCGCCCGGCCACGACCACGCCGGAATGCGGGGAATGCAGTCACCCGAGGCGATGAACCGGCTGACCGCCGCCCGGGGCGTCGAGTTCGACCGCCTCTTCATCGCGATGATGACCGACCACCACCAGGGCGCCGTCACCATGGCCACCGACCTGCTGTCGGTAGGCGTCGATGCGACCCTCAACGAGCTGGCCACCTCCCTCGCCACCGAGCAGGCCATCGAGATCACCCGCCTGCGCGAGCTGACCCCGCGCTGACCAGCCACCGGCCGCCCGCCACCGGCCACGACACGTACGCTGGGTGACCGTGAGACGCACGCTGTTCGGCCGCCCCCTGCGCGGCGTCGCCTTCGACGTGGCCGTCTCGGCCGTTGTGGCGTTCGTCGGCCTCGCCTCGGCGGTGGCCCAGCCCGGCGGTTGGGCCGCCACCGGCGTCGGCGTGGGCATGGCGGTGGCGCTGCTGTTCCGCCGCACCCACCCGGGCGCGGTGACGGTCGTCGTGGCGGCGCTCGCCCTGGTCCAGGTGATCGCCCAGTGGGGTCCGCTCGCCTTCGACGTCGCCGTTCTCATCGCGCTCTACAGCGTCGTGAAGTACGGCGAACGCCTGCGCGACGGCGTGCTGGCCGGCGCGGTCGCCGCCGTTGGCGTGCTGCTCGCCGCCGCGCAGACCCCCGGCGTCATCGACTGGTGGGTGACCGCGCTGTGGTACGCGCTGGTCACCGGCGCGGTCTGGCTCGTCGCGCTGAACGTACGGACCCGCCGCCTGTACGTGCTCAGCCTCGAGGAACGGGCCGCCACCCTGGAACGCGAGCGGGAGGCCGAGTCCCGGGTGGCGGTCGCCGAGGAGCGCACCCGCATCGCCCGCGAGTTGCACGACGTGGTGGCGCACAGCATGGCGGTGATGATCGTCCAGGCGGACGGGGCCCGGTTCATGCTCGACCGCGACCCCGAGCAGGCCCGCACGGCAGTGAAGGTGGTCGCCGACACCGGCCGTTCGGCCCTGGAGGAGATGCGCCGGCTGGTCGGGGTGCTGCGCGACGCGGGCCCGTCCGGCGTCGGCGGGTCGGTGGTGGCCGCCGACCCGGAGCACCGCCGGCTGGCCCTGGCCGAGCTGCCCGACCTGCTGGCCCGCTTCCGCGACGCCGGGCTGCGCATCCACGACACCGCCAGCGGTCAGCCGCCGGCCCTGCCTCCGGGCCTGGAACTGACCGTCTACCGCGTGGTGCAGGAGGCGCTGACCAACGCGCTCAAACACGCAGGTGTCGGGGCCGCCGTCGACGTCACCCTGGCGTACACCGCCGACGCCGTCGTGGTCCGGGTCGTCGACGACGGCCGGGGCCGCCCGGTGGTCAGCCCGGCGCCGTCGGGCGGTCACGGCCTGCTCGGCATGCGCGAGCGGGTGGCGGTGTACGACGGCAGCCTCACCGCCGGCGCCCAGCCGACCGGGGGTTGGCAGGTCCAGGTCCGGCTACCGCTACCGTCGGAACCCTCAGCGGAGGTGATCGCGGCATGACGGTCCGGGTGGTGATCGTGGACGACCAGGCGCTGGTGCGCGCCGGATTCCGGATGGTGCTCAGCTCCCAACCCGACCTGGAGGTGGTCGGGGAGGCCATCGACGGCGCGGATGCCCTGCGGGTGCTGTCCCGCACCGAGGCCGACGTGGTGGTGATGGACATCCGGATGCCCACCATGGACGGGGTGGAGGCGACCCGCCGGCTCTGCGCCGACCGGCCGTCGGGCCCTCCCCGGGTGCTCGTGCTGACCACCTTCGACACCGAGGCGGACGCGTTCGCCGCGCTCCAGGCCGGTGCCAGCGGCTTCCTGCTCAAGAACGTCCCGCCGGAGGAACTGCTGGACGCCATCCGGGTGGTGGCGCGAGGCGACTCGGTGGTCGCCCCGTCGATCACGCGGCGGCTGCTGGACCGCTTCGCCGGTCAGCTCGGCGCCGGTCCGACCGCCGACCCCCGGCTGGCCCAGCTCACCGAGCGGGAGCGGGAGGTGCTGCTGCTGGTCGCGCAGGGCCTGTCCAACGCCGAGATCGCCGCCAAGGTGCACGTGGCCGAGGCCACGGTGAAGACCCACGTCGGGCGCATCCTGGCGAAGCTGCACCTGCGCGACCGGGTCCAGGCGGTCGTGCTGGCGTACGAGAGCGGTCTGGTCACGCCCGGCCGGTGACCCGTCGTACGACCCGGGTCGTACGGCCGGCGGGCCGAGCGCTACCTCGGTCGTACGCACCTCGAGCGTCCAGGTGGAGATCGATCGGGTCGGCCCGGCCATAGCGTCGAAGGCGTCCGATCCGCGCCTGCACCGGGAGCCCGCACATGATCCGATCGACCCTGCGCTCGCTGCGCGCCGAGGCGCTGCGCATGCTGCTCTCCGCGCTGGCAGTCGTGCTCGGCGTCGCGTTCATCGCCGGCACGCTGATCTTCGTCGACGGGATGCGCGCCGGCGCGTACGAGCGGGCCGGGACCTTCGACCGGCACACCGACCTCGGCGTCTACCCGAGCGGCGACAGGGCGCTGCCGGCGAGCCTGGCCGACCGGGTCCGCGCCGTCGACGGCGTGGCCGCCGCGGCCGGGGAGCTGATCGGCACCGCGGGGCTTCTCGGCACCGACGGCCGGCCGGTGCTCGGCTACGCCGTGCTCGCCGGCATCCCCACCGAGGCCGCTCTGCGCTCGTACGACGTGGTGTCCGGCCGCCTACCCGACCGCGCGGGCGAGGTGGTGCTCGACGCGGCCACCGCGGCCGAGGAGGGCTTCACCCTCGGCGCCCCGGTCCAGGTCGGCGGCACCGGCGGCGCGGCCCGTCCGTACACCCTGGTCGGTACCGTCGACGTGGCGGGCAGCGTCCGCGACGTCGGCGGGCCGTTCATCGGCCTGGTCGGCCCGGACGCGCTCGCGGTCAGCGGCGCGCGCGGCTATGACCGGATCATGGTGGCGGCGCGACCGGGAACGTCCGAGACGGTGCTGACCGACCGGCTGCGCGCGGTCGTCGGGGGCGCCGACGCCAGCGTGAAGGGCCGGCAGCAGATCCTCGACGAGGCCGTCGACGACGCGGTCCGGGACCTGAACCAGTTCATGATGCTGCTGCTCATCTTCGTCGGGGTCGCGGTGGTGGTGGCCGGCTTCGTGATCGCCAACACCTTCGCGATCGTGCTGGCGCAACGCACCCGGCGCACCGCCCTGCTGCGCCTGGTGGGCGCGACGCGGGGGCAGGTCTTCCGGGCCGCCCTGCTGGAGTCGGCGCTGGTCGGCTTCGTGGCGTCCGTGCTCGGGGTGCTGCTCGGGATCGCTCTCGCGGCCGGTATGCGGCTGCTGATGACCCGGCTGGACGTGCCGTTCTCCGGTGGGCTGACCGTCGCCGGCTCGACAGTGCTGACCAGCCTGCTGCTCGGCACCGCGCTCACCGTGGCGTCCGCCCTGCTGCCCGCCTGGCGGGGGACCAGTGTCGCCCCGGTGGCCGCGCTCACCGACGCCGCGGTGCAGCCCGGTCGGGGCGCCGGTCGGCTGCGCCTGATCGTCGGCGCGGTGGTGCTCGGTGCCGGCGTCGCGGCCCTCGCTGGCGCCGCAAGCGCCGGTCAGGTGCTGCTCGTGGCCGTCGGCGGCGTGTTGGCGTTCTTCGGGATCGTCCTGTTCGGGCCGGTGCTCGTCCCGGCGCTGGTCCGGGCGATCGGCTGGCCGGCTCGGCGGCTGTTCGGGATGACGGTGGGTCTCGCGGTGGCCAACGCCGTGCGCAATCCGCGCCGGATCGCCGCCACGGCGACCGCCCTGGTGATCGGAATCGGACTCGTGTCGGCGTTCGTGGTCGGTGCGCGCAGCACCAAGGACGGCATCGAACGCAGCGTCGACGCCGAGATCGGGACGGACTTCGTGGTGAGCGGCATCGGCCAGAACCTGCCCGCCGCGCTCGCCGGTGAGCTGGCCGCGCGCCCCGAGTTGGGCGTGGTGCACGAGCAGCGCAGCACCGTCACCGGCGACATCGAGGTCCGCGCCGCCCACCCGGCGCTGGTCGGCCGGACGCTGACCGCCGTGCTGGCCGGCGACGTCGGGCTACTCGGGCCGGGGCAGGTCCTGGTGCACCGGGAGCTGGCGCAGGCGCGCGGCTGGCAGGTCGGTTCCCCGGTCACCATCGCGGGCCGGTCGTTCCGGGTGGCGGCGGTGGTCGCCGACGACGCGCCGGACATGGTCGCCGGCGCGGCGCCCAAGGGGCACGTCATCGACCTGGACGACGCGGACTTCGCCGTGCTCTTCCCCCGCGAGCGGGGCTTCCTGGCCGAGATCGACCCCGCCGCCGGCGTGAGCGCCGACGAGGCCCGCGACGCGATCGAGACCGTCCTGGCCCGCTATCCGACGGTGAACCTGATGGACCAGGGCGCGTACAAGAAGATGCTCACCGGCACTGTGGACATGCTGTTGGCCTTCGTCACCGCGCTGCTCGGCCTGGCCGTGGTGATCGCGCTGGTCGGCGTGGCCAACACGCTGAGCCTGTCGGTTGTCGAACGCACCCGGGAGAACGCCGTGCTGCGGGCGGTCGGGCTGACCCGGGCCCGGATGCGGGCCATGCTGGCGGCGGAGGCGGTCCTGATGGCACTTGTCGGCGCGGTGCTCGGCGTCGGTCTCGGCACCGGCGTCAGCGCCTCCGCGATGGCGCTGCTGGACCGTCTCGGTGGGGACTTCCACGTGGTGCTGCCGCTGGGCCAGCTCGGGTTGATCCTCGGCGTGGCCGTGCTGGCCGCCCTGCTCGCGTCGGTGCTCCCGGCCCGCCGGGCGTTGTCCCGGCCCGTCGTCGAGGCGCTCGCCGACACGTGATCCGGTCTGCCCCGTCTCGCGGGCGTCGAGCGGACATCCGCCGGCCGGTCCCGCCGTCTTCCCCGGCGGCGGGACCGGCCAGCGGTGCCGGGTCTAGAGGCGCTCGACCATCTCGCCGGCGCACCGGTTGCGGGTGTCGAAGACGTAGCGGGCGTGCCGGACCACCAGGTCGTAGTCGAAGCTGTCATGGTCGGTGACCACCACCACCGCGTCCGCGGCCCGCACCTCCCGCTCGGTGAGCCCGACGATGGTGACCCCGGCGGGAATGTGGTGGGCCTGGGCGTACGGCTCGACCGCGTGGACCTCGGCGCCGAGGGCCTGCAGACGGCGGGCCACGTCGACGGCGGGGGAGTCCCGCATGTCTCCGGTGTTCTTCTTGTACGCGAGCCCCAGCAGCAGCAGCCGGGCGCCGCTTACCGCCCGACCGGACCGGTTCAGCCCCGCCATGATCCGCTGGGCGACGTGCTCGGGCATCTCGTGGTTGACGTCGTTGGCCAGCTCGATGAACCGGAACTGCCGGCCGAGGCGTCGTTTGACCTGCCAGGACAGGTAGCACGGGTCGATCGGCAGGCAGTGCCCGCCGACGCCGGGGCCGGGCCGGAACGGCAGGAACCCGAACGGCTTGGTCTCGGCGGCGTCGATCGCCTGCCAGACGTCGATGTCCAGATGGTGCGAGAGCATCGTCAGCTCGTTGATCAACGCGATGTTGACCTGGCGGAACGTGTTCTCGATCAGCTTGGTCAGCTCGGCGACCCTGGTGGAGTCCACCGCTACGGTGCGCTCCACCAGGCGCTGGTAGAACCCCTGCACCTGGGCCAGCGACGCCGGGTCGACACCCGAGACCACCTTCGGGGTGTTCTCCAGTCGCCAGGTCGGGTTGCCCGGGTCGATCCGCTCGGGGCTGTAGCCGAGGTGGAAGTCGCCGGGGCTGGTCAGCCCGCTGGCCGACTCCAGCAGCGGTCGAAGCAGCTCCTCCGTCGTGCCGGGATAGGTGGTCGACTCCAGGATCACCGTGCAACCCGGCCGCACGTACGGGCCGATGCCGACGCCGGCCTGCTCGACGAAGCTCAGGTCCGGGGTGCCGTCGCGCAGCGGGGTGGGCACGGTGATGACGCAGATGTCGAAACCCTCGGCGTCGGTGTACTCCGTGCTGGGGCGGTACCGACCGCTGCCCAGCGCCCGGCCCAGCCGGTCGGTGGGGATGTCCTCGACGAAGGACTCACCGGACGCGAGCCGCTTCACCCGGTCGGCGTCGACGTCGAGGCCGACGACGTCCAGGCCCGCCTCGACGGCGCGCATGGCCAGCGGCAGCCCGACGTACCCCTGACCGATCACGACCAGCTTCTCAGCGCTCACCCGGGCTCCCGCGGCAGATGGTGGAAATGACCTGCGGAGAGCCTAGAGTGGTTATCGGCGGCGTAAGTCCGTTTTGGTGATATCGGTGCTGGTGAGGCGGCTGGTCAGTTGCCCACCGGATCGTCCGGACCGGTCGACGCCTCCGAGCTGGGGGGCGGGCTGGTCGGGGGCGGGTCGGTCTTCGGCGGGTCGGTCTTCGGCGGGTCGCTGGGCGGCGGCGCGGTGGTCGCGTTCGGCGTCGCCGACGGCGGGCTGGACGACTGCGAGGGCTGCGTGCTCGGCGTGGCGGTGACCGACGCCGACGTGGTGGCGTCCGGGACGTTCGGCCGGTTCGGGCGCTCCGGGTCGTCGGTGCTCTGCTCGTTCGCCGCCGGCAGCTCCGCCTGCTGGCTGGGCGCCTGCGTCGCGGAGGTCGTCGGCAGGTTGACCGCCGGCTCCTCGTCGCCGGTGTTGCGTGCCGCACCCAGCGCCGCCCCGAGACCGATCAGGGCTACCAGCATGGCGGCTGCCGCGCCGACAAGTGGCCCGCGACGTCGCTGACGCGCGACATCCGCCGCGCTCGCCACCGCCGCGCCGACCGGCACGTCGGTGCGGGTGCCCGGTCCGGCCTCGCGCAGCGGGACCGACGCCGCCATCGCCGTCGGCGGCTCGCCGCCGGTGACCGCCGTGCGGGCGGCCTCGGCCATGGCCGAGCCGCTGGTGAAACGGTCGAGCGGATCCTTGGCGAGGGCCCGCGACACCAGGGCGCGGACCGCCTCGGGGATCTCGTGCGGCAGCTCCGGCGGCTCGTCGTCGAGATGCCGGACGGCGACCTGGAGGGGGTTGTCCCCGGTGAACGGTGGACCGCCGGTCAGGCAGCAGTAGGCGACCGCGCCGAGCGCGTAGATGTCGGTGGCGCCGCTGACCGGACGACCGGCGGCCTGCTCGGGCGCCATGTAGAGAGCCGTGCCGGGCACCGCGTTCGTGCTGGTGATGCTGGTCACGTTTGTGGAACGGGCGACGCCGAAGTCGACGAGGACGACAGTGCCGTCCTCCTGGACCAGCAGGTTGCTGGGCTTGACGTCGCGGTGCACGATGCCGCCGCGGTGTGCCGCGCTCAGCGCGTGCGCCGCCTGGGCCACGATCGACATCGTCTCGGCCACGTCGAGCCGACCCGCCGCCTCGATCCGCTTGGACAGCGGCTCGCCCTCGACGAACTCCATGACCAGGTAGTCCGCCCGACCGCCGTCGGGCAGGTCGTCCTCGCCGCAGTCGTACACCTGCACGATCCCGGGGTGCCGCAGAGCGGCCATGATCCGTGCCTCGGCCCGGAAACGGGCGATGAAGTCCGGGTCGGAGACCAGCGCCGGCAGCAGGACCTTGACCGCGACCTGCCGGCCGAGGACCAGGTCCGAGGCACGCCAGACGTCGCCCATGCCGCCGGTGGCGACACGTTCGTCCAGGCGGTACCGCCCGCTGAGCACGACCTCCGATGACAACACAGCATTACCGTACCCAGAGTGGCGGCCAACGGCGCGCTGCGGCTGATCGGCCAGGCGGTCGTACCCACCGGTCCGACCGGTCCGACCTCAGTGGACACGGCCAGATCTGTGACGGCATGATGACGGCACGTGACAAAAGGCGACACATCCCGGCGTACGATTGCCGGATCACCGCCGGGGGCCGTCTCCCGGCCCCGGGAGCGTCCGCTGGTGCCCAGCTGTTACGGCGGCACGCCGTCCGGACGGCTTGATAATTGTCACTCTTCCGTGACGCGATCCCGACTTGTCGCTCGGATGGTCCCCTCCTAGCGTTAGCCCGGCTCGGGGCCGCCCGGCCGACCGCCTCGAGAGTCGAGAGCCATCGCGCCGGGGCGGAGGCCCCCGGCCGGCCCGGACGCGGGCGCGAAGCGGATTCGGGGGAGGGCGGTGCGGGTGCGGTCGACGGTGCGCGCGCGGACAGCGCCGCCATGGCGCGTCGGGCCGGGCCGCCGTCCCGAACGATCCGTGAGCCGCGGATGACCGGCGAGTTGTCCGAGGCGGTCACCGCGGCGCAGGCCGGCGACGAGGACGCCTTCCGCTTCCTGTACCGCAGCCTGCAGCCGGGTCTGCTGCGCTACCTGACCGCCCTCGTCGGCGCGGACGCCGAGGACGTGGCGTCGGAGACGTGGTTGCAGATCTCCCGCGACCTGCCCACCTTCACCGGCGGTGAGTTCCGCGCCTGGACGGTCACCATCGCCCGTAACCGGGCCATGGATCATCTGCGCCGGCTGCGTCGGCGACCGTCGCTGCCCGTCCCGGTGCAGGCGCTCACCGAGTTGGCCGGCGACGTCGACACCGCCGAGCGGGCCGGCGAGACGATCAGCACCGAGGCGGCCCTGGCACTGATCGCCACGCTGCCGCCGCGCGAGGCCGAGGCGGTGCTGTTGCGGGCCGTGATCGGGTTGGACGCCGAGTCGGCCGGTCGGGTGCTGGGGCGTCGGGCCGGGGCCGTCCGGACCGCCGCCCACCGTGGGCTGCGGCGGCTAGCCACCCTGCTGGATCGACAGACGGTGACCGTGGCGCCGCCCAACGGTGCGGTCCCGACCGGGACGACCGACGCGCAGGGCGGGGTGTCGACGCCTGACGCTCCGATGACGCGGTCCGCGCCTGCCGTGCCGGCTCACGGCGCCGACGGCGTCACACCGTCGGTCGGCGCCGAGGTGGTCCCGCCACCTCGCGGACGGACCGGCCGATCCCGGCGGACGTCACACGCCGAGCAGGCGGACGGCTGACGTGAGGGGATTCCGGATGAACCCGTACCGGCCGGACCGGCACGCCGGCCGTGCCGAGACCGAGCGGCTGCTCGACGCCACCCGCATCGACGCTGCCCTCGACCCCGAGGCGCCTTTCGGCCCGGACACGTCGTCGGCCTCCGCCGCGGCCCCGCACGTCGACACCGCCGTCGCTTTCGACCTCGATGCGGCCGAGCGGTCCCGTGCGTCCGCCGCCCCGCAGTCGGCGACCGACCCGCTGGCGCGGCTGCTCGCCGCCGCCGCCGCCGGCCCGGCCCGGCCGGGGGAGCTGGCGGGCGAGGAGGCAGCGCTGGCCGCGTTCCGGGCCGCCCGGGCCGCCGCCCCGGAGCCCTCGGCGGGCCGACGACCACGCGGCCGCCGGCTCACCGCCGGCGCGTTGGCCTGGATCGGCGCGCTGGCGGCCACCGCCACCGCGGGCGCCGCGTTCGCCGCGGCCAGCCTGGACCTGGACCCGGCGCCGGAACCGGCGCCTCCGGTGCCGAGCAGCGCGCCGCGACCCTCCAATGCTCCCGAGGCCACCCCGTCCGCCGCTCCGAGCCGGTCGACGCCTGCTGGCTCGCCGTCGGTGACCGGCACCCCGTCGGCTGGCGTGACGCCGGGGGGTCAGTTGCACGGGCTGTGCCGCGCCTGGCGGGCCGGGAAGCCCGAGCAGCGGGAGAAGAAGTTGCGGACCCCGGCCTTCCAGCGGCTGGTGGCGGCCGCCGGTGGCGTCGCCGCAGTCGAGGAGTACTGCCAGCGACTGGTGCCCGAGGCGAAGCCGTCCGCTCCGGCGCGAACGTCCCCGTCAGCGGAGCCGTCCGCTCCGGAGCGGACGCCGCCCCCCGCCGAACCGTCCGCGGCGGCGACGCCGCCGGGATCGGCGAAGCACAAGCCCTCGCGCCCGGCGGGGCCGGCCGCGAACTGAGCATCCAGCCGGCGCGGTTCGTTCTGCCGTGCCCCGGGAAATTCGTCTGTTAGACAGAGGTTGGTGGCACCCTCGACGCCGCCGACAGTGTCGGTGGGTGGGTTTACGGTGGCACAGTGTTCCGGAGTTGGCGCACGACGAAGGAGGCTGCACCGATGGTGACGTCGCCCGAGCTGGACCGCAGCGCGATCCTGCGTGAGTCCGCCGCCGCCGGCCGACATCTCGCTCGCATCTGCTTCAAGACGGGCCCCCCGACATACACCGGCGTCGAACTGGAATGGACCGTGCACGACGCCGCCGACCCCGCCCGACCGGTCGACCCGGTGCGGCTGCGGGCGGCGCTGGGGCGCCACAGCCCCGTCACGCTGGACCCGGCGAGCCCCGCCGAGCCGCTGCGACACGGCGGCACGGTGACCCTCGAACCGGGCGGCCAGTTGGAGATCTCCACCCCGCCGCGCTCCTCGGCCGGCGCGCTGATCCAGGCCACCGAGGCCGATATCGCCCAGGTCACCGGCCTGCTGACCGCCGCCGGGCTGACCCTCGGCCGCAGCGGAATCGACCCGCACCGTCGGCCCCGCCCCGTGGTGGACACCCCCCGATACCGCGCGATGCGCCGCGCCTTCGACAGGCGGGGACCGGCCGGCCGGACGATGATGTACAGCACCGCCGGTCTGCAGGTCTGCCTCGACATCGGCGAGCCGGACCAGGTCGCGCCGCGCTGGGCGGCGGCCCACGCGGTCGGGCCGCCGTTGCTGGCGGCGTTCGCCTCGGCCAGCCGGCACGCCGGGCGGCGCACCGGGTGGGCGTCCGCGCGGATGGCCGCCTGGCTGGCCATCGACCCGACCCGCACCCGCCCGGTGTGGGTGCCCGGCAACGCCGACGAGGATCCGACGACCACCTGGATCCGGTACGTGCTGGCCGCGCCGCTGCTCTGCCTGCGCCGACGCGGCCCGGACTGGGCGCCGCCGCCGGGTGTCACCTTCGCCGACTGGCTCGACGGGGCGCTGCCCCGCCCACCCACCACCGACGATCTTGACTATCACGTCAGCACCCTCTTTCCGCCCGTGCGTCCGCGCGGCTACCTGGAACTGCGCTATCTGGACGCCCAGCCGGACCGGGACTGGCGTCTCCCGCTGGCGGTGTTGAGCGCGCTGTTCGCCGACGCGGACACCGTGCGCGCGGCGTACACGATCGGTGCGCCGGTGGCGCACCGCTGGTCGGCGGCCGCGCGGCACGGTCTGTCCGACCCGACGCTGGCCGCCGCCGCGGCCGCGCTGCTCGACCTGGCCCTGGCCGCACTGCCCCGGCTGGAGCTGCCGGCCGGCACCCACGACGAGGTCCACCGAGGCGTACGACGGCGGCTGGCCGCCGCACAGCGGGGAGACCGGTGAGTGCGAGGAGTGAGCCGGGGTTGCGAGCCCGGCAGTCGCGAACGGAAGGCGGACTGGGTGAGTGCGAGGAGTGAGCCGGGGTTGCGAGCCCCGCAGTCGCGAACGGAAGGCGGACTGGGTGAGTGCGAGGAGTGAGCCGGGGTTGCGAGCCCCGCAGTCGCGAACGAAAGGGAGACCGGTGAACGGCGAGACGGTGGCTGTGGGCACGACTGACCATCCCGAGGGGGAGCGGTTGCGGGGGCGGATCGCGGCGGAGTTGGCGCGTGCCCGGTCCCGTACGGCCCTGCTGACCGAGGCCGTCGACGAGGCCGACCTGATGCGCCAGCACTCTCCGTTGATGTCGCCGTTGGTGTGGGATCTGGCGCACGTCGGCAACCAGGAGGAACTCTGGCTGGTCCGTGATGTGGGTGGCCGCGAGCCGGTCCGCTGCGACATCGACGATTTGTACGACGCGTTCAAGCAGCCCCGCCGCGACCGGCCCGCGCTGCCGCTGCTGCCACCGGCGGAGGCGCGTGCCTACCTGGGCACGGTCCGGGACAAGGTGCACGACCTGCTCGACACCGTGAGTTTCACCGACCGGCCGCTGGTCGCCGACGGGTTCGCCTTCGGCATGATCGTCCAGCACGAGCAGCAGCACGACGAGACGATGCTCGCGACCCACCAGCTGCGCGCGGGTGCGGCGGTTCTGCACGCCCCGCCACCACCCGAGCCGACCGCCCGCGTCGGCGGTGAGGTGCTGGTGCCGGCCGGGGAGTTCACGATGGGCACGGACACCGATCCCTGGGCGCTGGACAACGAACGTCCCGCGCACCGCGTCGACCTGCCCGCGTACGTCATCGACGCCGCGCCGGTCACCAACGGCGAGTACGTGGCGTTCATCGCCGACGGCGGCTACACCGACCCACGGTGGTGGAGCGCGGCGGGTTGGGAGCACCGGGTTTCCGAGCAGCTCGTCGCGCCGATGCACTGGCGTCGCGACGGTGACGGCTGGGCGTACCGCCGCTTCGGCAGGTGGGATCCGGTGCGCGCCGACGAGCCGGTGGTGCACGTGTGCTTCTACGAGGCGCAGGCGTACGCCGCGTGGGCGGGCAAGCGTCTGCCGACCGAGGCGGAGTGGGAGAAGGCCGCCCGGTGGGATCCGGCGACGGGGCGGTCGCGCCGTTACCCGTGGGGCGACGAGGACCCGACCGAGGCGCACGCGAACCTCGACCAACGTCACCTGCGGCCGGCGCCGGTGGGCGCGTACGGGGCGGGAGCGTCGCCGTTGGGTGTGCACCAGCTCATCGGGGACGTCTGGGAGTGGACGTCGACGACCTTCCGCGGCCATCCCGGCTTCACCGCGTTTCCCTACCGGGAATACTCGGAGGTGTTCTTCGGCGAGGACTACCGGGTGCTGCGTGGCGGCTCGTTCGGCACGGACCGGTCGGCCTGCCGGGGGACGTTCCGCAACTGGGACTATCCGATCCGGCGGCAGATCTTCAGCGGCTTCCGCTGCGCCCGGGACGCCGCGCCGGACGAGTCGCACCCGTGACGTCGCGCCGGGCGGCTGCGCCGGCGGCCGGCTTGCGCTGATGTGCCGTCACCTGGCCTATCTGGGGCCGCCGGTCACGCTTGCCGAGCTGCTGTTCGAGCCGGCGCACGCACTCGTACGCCAGTCCTGGGCGCCTCGTGACATGCGCGGCGGCGGCACGATCAACGCCGACGGGTTCGGCGTCGGCTGGTATCCGAGCGACGGCGAGCCGGTGCGGTACCGGCGTGCCCAGCCGATCTGGAGCGACCCGACGATCGCCGACCTGGCGGCGGTGACCCGGGCCGGCGCTGTGCTGGCCGCGGTCCGCTCGGCGACCGTCGGGATGGCGGTGCTCGACGGTGCCGCCGCGCCGTTCGCCGAGGGGCGGTGGCTGTTCAGCCACAACGGTGTGGTCCGGGGCTGGCCGGACGCGGTGGTGCCGCTCGCCGCCGGCCTGCCGGTCCGTGACCTGCTGACCCTGGACGCGGCGACCGACTCGGCGTTGCTGTGGGCGCTGGTGCGGCACCGGCTGCGTGGCGGCGACGATCCGGCGGAGGCGGTGGCCCGGACGGTGGCCGAGGTCGCCGTGGCCGCCCCGGGGTCGCGGCTGAATGTGCTGCTCACCGACGGGCGGCGCGTGGTGGCCACCACGTTCGGCCACGCGCTGTCGGTACGTGCGGCGGCGGGCTCGGTGCTGCTGGCCTCCGAGCCACACGACGACGATCCCGGGTGGCGGCCGGTGCCGGAGGGGCACCTGGTCACGGCCACCGTGGACGAGGTGCGGATGTGCCCACTGCCGATCCGGTGAGCGGCACCGGTCGGGCAACGCGAGGTGTGTGACCGAGGAGAGAGGCAGGACCGATGACCGCGGAACCGTTGGAGATCTACCTTGAGCCGCAGGACCTGGAGCGTGGCCTGCGGGAGGACGTCCGGGCCGGGTTGACCGCCGAGGCGAAGTGGCTGCCGCCGAAGTGGTTCTACGACTCGCGGGGCAGCGAGCTGTTCGAGGAGATCACCCGGCTGCCCGAGTACTACCCGACCCGGGCGGAGCGGGCGGTGCTGGCCGAGCGCGCGCCGGACGTGGCGGCGCTGACCGGCGCCAAGACCCTGATCGAGCTGGGCTCCGGCTCGTCGGAGAAGACCCGGCTGCTGCTGGACGCGCTCACCCGTCAGGGCGGGCTGGGCACGTTCGTGCCGCTGGACGTGTCGGTAAGTGCCCTGCTGGGGTCGACCGCGCAGATCGCCGCCGACTATCCGGGGCTGCGGGTCCGGGGCATCGTGGGTGACTTCACCCGTCAGCTCGACCGGCTGCCCACCGGCGGTCGGCGGCTGGTGGTGTTCCTGGGCGGCACGATCGGCAACCTGCTGCCGGCCGAGCGGGCCGACTTCCTGGCCGCGATGCGCGCCGCGCTGGAGGTCGGCGACTGGCTACTGCTCGGCACCGACCTGGTGAAGGACCCGTCGGTGATCGTGCCCGCGTACGACGACGCGGCCGGCGTCACGGCCGAGTTCAACCGCAACGTGCTGTACGTGATCAACCGGGAGTTGGGCGCCGATTTCGACCCGGAGGCGTTCGAGCACGTCGCCCACTGGGATCCGGACCACGAGTGGATCGAGATGCGGCTGCGGGCGACGCGCCCGATGCGGGTCCGGGTGCTGGATCTGACGGTCCAGTTCGCCGCGGGGGAGGAGCTGCGCACGGAGGTGTCGGCGAAGTTCCGTCCGGAGGGGGTGGCCGCGGAGCTGCGCGACGCGGGCTTCGCGGCGGCGAACTTCTGGACCGACCCGGACGGGCTCTTCGGCGTGACCCTGGCCCGGGCGCGGTGAGGCTGCACCCACGATCTCCGGCCCGGGCGCGGTGAGGCTCTTCACCCGCGGCGTCCGGGCCGTTCGGTGATCGGTTAGGCTGGTCGCGCGAAGGGGAGTAGCCCCCAATGTCGTGGTCGACATACTGGTGCGTTCCGCACCCGGCCACGCGGCCCCGGTCTCCGGGGCGGGCGAGACCTTCGACTCAGGCTGTCGCAGCCGGGTCGAGGGCGCCCCCGTACCTCCTCCCGGCGTGAACGGGAAGGATGTCATGGAGGGATTCCTCGCCGCGCTGGTCGTCAGCTTCGGTGTCATTTTCGTGGCCGAGCTGGGAGACAAGTCCCAGTTGATGGCGCTGACGTTCGCCACGCGGTTCAAGCCGATTCCGGTGTTGATCGGCATCACCGTCGCCACGGCGGTGGTGCACCTGGCGTCGGTCGCCATCGGGTCGGGTCTCGGCGCCGTGCTGCCCACCGAGTGGATCTCCCTGGTGGCCGGTGTGGCGTTCCTCGGCTTCGGCGCGTGGACCCTGCGCGGTGACAAGCTCACCGAGGAGGAGAAGCGCAAGGCCGAGAAGACCAGCAAGACCGCGATCGTGGCGGTGTCGGTCGCGTTCTTCCTGGCCGAGCTGGGTGACAAGACGATGCTCGCGACGATCACCCTGGCCACCAAGTACGGCTGGTTCGGCACCTGGCTCGGTTCCACGATCGGCATGGTGGCCGCGGACGCGCTGGCCATCCTGGTGGGCCGGATGCTCGGCCGCCGCCTGCCGGAAAAGACCATCAAGTACGGCGCCGCGGTGCTCTTCGCCATCAGTGGCCTCTGGCTGATCCTGGAGGCCGTCAACGAGCTGACCTGAGCACCGACTAGCTGCCCCGCTGGCGGGTAACGGCTCCGGGTGGAGCCGGCGGAGCTGCTGCGCCACGGCGACGAGGTGCTGGTCGCCGTGGTGGAGGTGGCCGGGGCTCTGGTGATCTTCGTGGGTGCCGTGTGGGCGGCGGTGCGGTTCGTGGTCGAAGGACTGCGGCACCGCACCGCCGCCGTCTTCACTCCGATCCGACTGTCCCTGGGCCGGTTTCTGACGCTCGGTCTGGAGTTCCAGCTGGCCGCCGACGTCCTGCGTACGGCGGTGTCACCGTCGTTCACCCAGATCGGCCAGCTGGCGGCGATCGCCACGATCCGGACGGCGCTGAACTACTTCCTGGGCCGGGAGATCCGGCAGGAGCAGCGGCAGGTCACCGACGGGCAGCCACGGCCGTGATCGGTGCGCTGGTCGAGGTGGTGACCGCGCTGGCCCTGGTCGTGGGTGTGGTCACCGCCCTGTGCACAGGTGCCGTCCGGGTCGCGGTTCGGGTCCTGCTGGATCTGCTCACGGCGGCCGGCCTGCTCCGTCTGGCCGGCGATCCGCAGTGGGGTGCCCTCGCTGCCGCGGCGGCGATCGTCGCGCTGCGCCAACTGCTCGCGGCGGCGTTGAGTCTCGCGCCGCCGTGGTCGCGCCGACAATCCCCGCCGCGCTGCGCGGACGACGATCACCACTTACCGTGGGCGGTAGCAGCGAAACAGGGAAAAGCGGGAGGATAACCACATGGCCCGGCACGACGAACCGAACGAGTACGGCTACGCCGGTGGCGCCACCGCTCCCGAGCCCCAGCCCGGCGGCAAGCCCGACGAGCAGGACCTCGCGGAGGAGGTGGCGGTGCCGGGCGACGATCTCACCGCGCCGGCGACCGACGCGTTGGCCGACGAGACCGAGGAGCGTCGCCCCAGCGAGCGTCGCCGCTGACCTCCGCACGCATCGCCGGCGGTCGCCCCACAGGGGCGACCGCCGGCGTCGTTTCGTCCCGCCGACCTGTGTGCAGCAGCTCGTCCCGGACCGCCGGTCGAGTGCGGTGACCACCGTCAGCACGGCCAGCGTGCGGGCGATGTCGGCGGCGATCGCGGTGGCCCAGCCGCGCAAACCCGCCCCGCCCGCTGTCCGGACGATCGCCGCGTAGGTCGCGCGGGCGGCGGCGTCCCGCCGATGTCGGCCAGCGCCGCGAGTGCCGCGCCTCGCGCTTCCGCGGGTCGCCGGCCACGACCTCGCGCCTGACCTCAGCCCCGCCACGAGGACGAAGTCGGCCAGCGGCCCAGGTCGAGGTGCCAGCGCCGCCGCCGGGCCGGGGCGTCACCACAGCCAGCCGGGTGTACGACCCCGCGCGGCGTCCCTGCCGAGATCAGCGCGAGGGCGCACCAAGGAGCGGCAGTGCGCTTCCGGCGGTCGATCGTGGGCGATCGCGGCAGCCGCGAGGGCGCGGCACGGATCGGCCGTGGACTTTTCCCGGATGTCGCCGATGCCGAATGGCCCTTTGTCGGGTTGGTCATGCGGGCGCACTTGTTCGCCTCGAAAATGCATAACTCCGGACATAAGCCCTATGAGGGGCTTTAATGGTTTCACGAGTTGGCAGACGACCTTGGGGGTTTTCGTGAAGTTCTTTGGCGTAACCGGACCCGCACGGAGGCACTCCTGATGGACCTGCTCCGCCAATTGCGCCACGTGCGTCGGCACTGGTGGGTCGTGCTGGTCACCGTCATGGTGGCCCTGGGCGTCTCGGCGTTCCTGACCGTACGGGCCCAGCCCCGGTACGTCGCTTCGGTGACCTTCTTCGTCACCACCCCCAACCAGGGCGTCACCGACGCCTACCAGGGTGGTCTGTTCCTCCAGCAGCGGGTCAAGTCGTACGCCGACCTGCTCAGCAGCGACCGCCTGGCGCAGAGCGTGGTGGCCGAGACCCCGGTCGGGCTCACTGCGGACGAGGTGCAGCGCCGGGTGACCACCTCCACGGAGACCGGCACCGTGCTGCTGCGCGCCTCCGTCACCGACACCGACCAGGCCCGGGCGCTGCGGGTGACCGAAACCCTCGCCGCGAAGTTCGTCGAGCTCGTCCAGAAGGTCGAGACGCCGCCCGAGGGCAAGGCGCCGATCAAGATCGAAGTGGTGAGCGGTCCACGGGTCAGCTCCAGCCCCGTCTCCCCGCAGCCGCTGCGCAACCTCACGCTCGGCGGTCTGCTCGGTCTGGCGCTCGGTGTCGGCCTGGCGATCCTGCGCGGCGTCGCCGACGTCCGCCTGCGCGACGCCGCCGGCCTGCAACGCGCCACCGGAAGTCCGTTGCTCGGCGAGATCCCGTTCGAGAACGCAGCCCGTACCGCTCCGCTGATCGTCGGCGAAGCCGCGACGTCGGCCCGTGCGGAGGCGGTCCGTAAGTTGCGGACCAACCTGCGCTTCGTGGACGTGCACGAGCCGGCCCGGGTCATCGCCGTGACCAGCGCCCTGCAGGGCGAGGGCAAGACGACGCTCTCCTGCAACCTGGCCATCGCGCTCGCCGAGGCGGGCTGGCGGGTGCTGCTGGTCGACGCGGACCTGCGCCGCCCGAAGGTCGACGAGTACCTGGGCCTGGACGCGGGTGTCGGTCTCACCGACGTGCTGGTCGGCGACGTCCAGGTCGGTGACGTGGTGCAGCGCTGGGGCGACAAGTCCCTGCTGGTACTGCCCAGCGGCTCCGCACCGCCGAACCCGAGCGAACTGCTCGGCTCCAAGGCGATGGCGGACCTGCTGCTCGCGCTGCGCGAGTCCGCCGACATCGTGATCATCGACACCGCGCCGCTGCTCGCGGTGACCGACGGTGTCGTGGTGGCCGTGCAGGCCGACGGCGCGCTGCTGGTGAGTCAGCAGGGCCGTACGTCGCGGACCCAGGTGGCCGCGGCGGCCCGCTCGCTGCACTCGGTCTCGGTGCGGTTGCTCGGGTGCGTGCTGAACATGGCCAAGGTGGCCAAGGCCGAGGCGTACCAGTACGAGGCCTACCGGGTGGTGACCTCGCCGGCCTCGGCGTCGGTGCCGACCGCCCGGGCCACCGCCCCCCGGCACAGCGAGGGCGCCGGCGTCAACGGCGTCAGCGACCGCACCCAGGAACTCACCCGGTTGCCCCGATGAGCGCGGCGAGGGGTCGTAGCGAGCGTTCGATCTCCTCAGCGCAGCGACGGAAGTCGGCGGGGGTGCCGCCGATCGGGTCCCGCAGGTCGTCCGCGTCCTGGGCGGCGGGTTGCAACCGCCCCCGGGCGTGGGCGGCGGCGGCGATGGCGGCCCGCAGCGGGTCGTCGCTCGACTCGGCGGGCGGCTCCGCGGCCGCCGCCAGTCGGCCGAACTGGCGCAGGGTGAACGTCCGGTGCAGCGCGCCGGGCGCCAGCGAGGTGCAGATCGAACGCTGCCGCCGTGTCGCGGTCAGCACGAGCGTCGCGTCGGCGAGGTGTTCGGGACGCAGCGTCCGGCTCGCGAAGGCCGCCGGATCGCCGCCACCCTCGGCCGCGACCTGGGCGGCGTACGGGTGCATCGCCATCCCGTCCATCGCGTCGGTGCCGGCGCTGGACACCAGCACGGGCCGGCCGGCCAGCAACCGGCGGGCCAGGAACTCGGCCATCGGCGAGCGGCACAGGTTGGCGTGGCAGACGAACAACACGCGATCGGCCATCGGGAGCCCTCTCGTGGGTGCGGACGCGGGTCGCCACACCCCGAGGGTGGTGCGTCGACGTCGCTGGCCGCGCGGGGAGGGGTTGTCGGCATCGTACGCGGGCCGACCGCCCGCCGGACGTGCTGCCGCGCCGGCCGAGGCCGATCCGTGGTCCTCGGCGGTGCCCCGGTGAAGATCGGCATCCTGTCGTACCACTTTCCACCCGAGCCCGCCTTCATCCCCGGCAGCCTCGCGGAGGAGCTGGCCGCGCGCGGGCACGAGGTCCGGGTGCTCACCGGTTTCCCGGACTACCCCGGCGGTCACGTCTATCCAGGGTGGCGGCAGCGCTGGCACCACGAGACGCACAGTCAACGGCTGGCGGTCCGGCGGGTGCCGCGCTACTCCGGCGGGGCCACTTCCACCGGCGGGCGAATGGTCAGCTACCTGTCGTTCGCGGGCAGCGCGTCGCTGGCGGCGCGTCGGTACCTCGGCGACGTGGACGCGCTCTACGTCTTTCAGCTGCCGGCCACCACGTTCGCCACCGCCGCCCTGTTCCGGCTGCTGCCGAAGGTGCCGGCCGTGCTGCACGTACAGGATGTCTGGGCGCGCGACGGCGCGGACGCGGACGGCGACGGCCGCTGGTCGGCGCGGATGGGCGCCGCGATGACCCGCATCTACCGGACGGCCGCGCGCGTCGCGGTGGCCGCGCCGTCGATGCGGGACCTGGTGGTCGCCGCCGGGGCCGACCCGGCCCGGGTCCAGCTGGTGCTGAACTGGACCGACGAGCGCATCTTCTACCCGGCGACGCCCGGCGCGGCGGCCCGGCAGATGATCCGCCGCGATCGCCGGTGCGTGGTCATGCACGCCGGGACCATCGGCGCCCGCCAGGGGCTGGAGACGGCGGTCCGTGCCGCGGCCGCGCTGGACCGCACCATGGACCTGGTCCTGGTCGGGTCGGGAGCGGACGAGCGTCGGGTGCGGGGGCTCGCCGCCGAGCTGAAGGCGGAGAACGTCCGCTTCCTTGAGCGGCGGTCACCTGTCGACATGCCCGAGTTGTACGCCGCAGCCGATTACCAGCTGATCATGCTGCGCGACCTGCCGGAGCTTCGCGGCATGGTGCCCGGCAAGCTGCAGGCCGCGCTCTCCTGCGCCGCGCCGGTGGTGGCGTCGGCCGGTGGTGACACCGCCGAGCTGGTCGAACGCGCCCGAGCCGGGCTGTCGTGCCCGCCTGAGGACTGGGCCGCGCTGGCCGACCGGTTCTGGTTGGCCGCCACCATCCCGCCGCCGGCGCGCACGGAGATGGGCCGCCGGGGACGACAGACGTACCTGCGGGAGATGTCGTTGCCGGCCGGGGTGGACCGCATCGAGCGGTTGCTGCACGAGGCCGCCGGCCGGGTTCCGCAGGAGGCGGGCGAGCCGCGAGGAAACCTCGCGTAAGGGACGAGAAATGCCATAACCGTACGAGATTCCCCCGCAGCGTGCTAAGAACGTCAGGGAATCCGACGGACTGTCCGATTCCAGCAAACGGGAGTGTGGTGTGACGGAGAGCGAACGGCCGCATCGACGGCGGAGCCGATCTCGGCGTCGTCGGCGGGCGCGACTGCGCCGGGCCCTGCTCGGCGCCCTGGTCGTCGGATCGCTCCTGCTGGCCGCCGGGGGATGGATCGGTTTCCGGGGCTGGCAGGCGCGCGCCCACCTGCTCAACGCCGCCGGCCTGGCCCGGGAGTTGAGCGCGCAGGTGGTCGGCGGGGACACCGAACGTGCCCAGCGGACTCTCGCCGCCTTGCAGGAGCAGGCCGACGCCGCCCGGGCCGCCACGTCCGACCCGAGCTGGAAGGTCGGTCGGCGTACCCCGATCGCCGGCGACGACCTCGACGCGGTCCGACTGATCGCCATCGCGATCGACGACCTGGCCCGGCGGGCGTTCCCGACCCTGCTGCGGACGGACCTGACCAGCCTGGTGCCGGCCGAGGGCCGGTTGGACCTGGCCCGGCTCAGCTCGGTCTCCGCGGAGCTGACCCGGGCGAACGACGCGGTGCAGGGCACCCGCCGTGACCTGAGCGCGGTGCCCGTCGACCGGCTGGTCAACCAGGTGCGCCAGGCGCTGACCGACCTACGTGGCGAGATCGACCGGCTGGCCAGTCTCACCGCTGCGGCCGACCAGGGCGCTCGGCTGCTGCCGCCGCTGCTCGGTGCGAGTGGGCCACGGCGCTACCTGCTCGTCTCGCAGAATTTGGCCGAGCTGCGCGCCACCGGCGGCATGTTCGGCGCGTACGCGATGATCGAGGCCGAGAACGGTCGGGTCCGGATGGGCAGGCAGGGCAGCAGCGCCTCCCTCGGCCAGTTCACCCCGGCGCTGAAGCTGCCCGCCGAGACCCGGGCGGTCTGGACAGACCTGCCGGGCATCTATCCCGCCGACGTGAACCTCACACCGCACTTCCCGACCGCCGCCGCCCTGTACCGGGAGATGTTCCGGCGCAAGACCGGAACCACTGTCGACGGCGTGCTCGCCGTCGACCCGGTGGTGCTGTCCTATCTGCTCAAGGCGACCGGCCCGGTGCTGGTGCCCGGCGGTGTGCCGCTGGCCAGCGAGAAGGTCGTGCAGACCCTGCTCAACGAGACCTACCAGCGGCTGGACACCAGGCAGCAGGACGAGTACTTCGCCTCCTCGGCAGCTGCGGTGTTTGACGCCTTCTTCAAGAAGAATGTCAACCCAAGGGTGTTGTTGTCCGCATTCGACCGTGCTATCACGGAACGCCGGATATTGTTCTGGAGTGCCCACCCGGAAGAACAGCGGACCTTCGGCGACAGCCGGATGGCCGGGACGCTCCCGGAACAGGACACCGTGCCGACTGTCGGCGTGTTTCTCAACGACGGCAGCGGCGCGAAACTCGGCTACTACCTGCGGCCGACGGCGAGCCTCACGGTCGGCGAATGCCGGCCCGACGGCCGCCGCGAGCTCCGGCTGCGGGTGACCCTGCGCTCGACGGCGCCGAAGTCGGGGCTGAGTAAGTCGATCCTCGGCCTCGGTCTGGCTGGTGATCCGTACACCGCTCGCACGTTGGTGTCGATCTTCAGTCCGGCTGGCGGCTCCGTGCTCGACGCCCGGCTCGACGGGACCGAAACGGCAGTGGGCAGCGGCACCGAACGCCGCCGCCAGGTCGCGACGGCCAACGTCGACATCGGCCCCGGCGCCGAGAGGGCGCTGGAGGTCACCGTCCTGACGGCCAAGACCGGCGTCGGGCAGGCCGAGCTGTGGCTGACCCCCACCGCCAGCCCGTGGACCACCCAAGTTCATTCCGCACCAAGCTGTGACCAGTAGGAGGGAACCAATCATGCGGCTATCCCGCATCATCATGGCGCTCACGGTCGGCCTGGCCGTGGTCGCCGTGCCGACGGCAGCGGGGGCGGCACAGCCGCAGCCGACGCCAAGCGCGACCACCGACCCACCCCAGCCGCCGCCGTACGCGCCGCAGCCGCCGGCCCTGACCGTCAACCGGCCGACGATCTTCCTCGGCGAGACGGTCATCCTGACCGGGACGGGCTTCGGCCCCAACGAGACCGTCGACCACACGGTGACCTTCACCCCGCTGGGGGCCCCGGCCGCCGGCAAGGCGCCGGTCCGCCGCAGCGACGGCACCACAGTGGCCATGGCGCCTGTGGCGTACCAGGCGAGCGCGCCGCTGCAGTTCACGGCGTTCACCGACGCCCAGGGTCACTTCACCAAGAGCTACAAGCCGTCGGTGACCGGTCTGCTGACCTTCACCGCCACGGGCCGGGAGTCCGGCCGGACCGCCACCGCCCAGTTGCGGGTGCTGGACAAGAAGCAGCCGCTGCCCGTCACCGGTGACAGCCTCGGTACGCCCATCAAGCTCGGCGGCGGCCTCGTCGGCGCCGGCGCGATCATGCTGCTGCTGACGCTGGCCTGGCGTCGTCGCCAGCGCTTCGGTGGGGCCGCGCACTAATCGGCGCACCACCAACCGGGCAGTGCCCGGATCGCACCTCAGGCTGGCGCCCGTCGGATCTTCCGGCGGGCGCCAGCCCCATGTCATCCCTCCGGTGGCACGTCGTCATGAGTGGCCCGGCGGGGCACTCGACGTGCGTGATCGGAAGCCCGCGCCACACCCCGACACTCCGCCCAGGCCGCCGGTACGCGGCAACGCTCGGCTGACCTGATCCCGGCTAGGCGCGTTCGGGGCAGTCCGGTCGGCGTGCCGGCGTCCGGTCGGCGTGCCGGGATGTCGGGTTGCCGTGATCGACTCGGGTTCGCCGATGTCGGGGTATCAACCGGTCCCGGATACCCCGATATCGGCGAACCCGAGTCGATCACTACCCAGACACACCCCGCCCGCCGCGTCCGCTGCGTCGAATAGGCGGGATGTCCCTTTCTGAGCGATGGTTGGGTTGTGACCGGTCGCATCCGTGGGCCGGAATCGTGGCGGGCCGGGGGTCGTTGCATACCCTGACGATTGCAGGACCACGGCCCGCCCCCGTCCGCTCGACCGGGTGGGAAATGGCCGGTCGGGCCGGGTCGTTGCAGACCCCCGAACAACCCGTGACCCCCCCGGGGCCCCGAGGGCCCGGGAATGACCCCAGCCCGGCGGCCGTTACACACGGTCCGGGCCCCGCGAGCCCCGCTCGCGAGCCGCCGCCCCGGGAATGACCCCGGACCGCCGGCCGTTACACACAGTCCGGCGCGGCGAGCCCCCTCGCGGGCCGCCCCGGGAATGACCGCGGATCGCGGGTCGTTACACACGGTCCCGGCGCCACGAGCCCCCCGCTCGCCGGCCGCCGCCCCCGGGCGCTACGAGGCGATCAGCCCGCAGGCCCCCCCCACATCTTTCCCCTTGTTTTGTGCAGCGCCGGACGAGGTGCTCACACCCCACGTCACCGACCCCCGCTGGTGGTGCGTGTGGTGTTCCTACCCCCGAAGGAGCTACCCCCATGAACACGATCTTGCGTAAGAGCATGCTGTCTGTTGCCGGTCTCGCGTTCGCCGGTGGTGTCTTCGCCGGCCCGATCGCCGCGCACGCCAACCCCGTCGACGCCAAGCC
>NZ_JBEZFG010000008.1:348532-368650 GCF_040649315.1 Micromonospora sp. NPDC049004 | reverse complement strand
TGAGCGCCGCGCGGGGTGAGCGCCGCGCGGGGTGAGCGCCGCGCGGGGTGAGCGCCGCGCGGGGTGACGCCCGGCGGCGGGAGGGCGGCGGGCACGCGGATGCGACAGTGGTCGCCGGGGCGTTCCCGGCGACCCGCTCGTCGCGGTGTACGGCCCGCCTCAGCGGCGGGACGGGCTCAGCGGTGCCCCTCCGGGCGCTGCCGCCACCTGTCTTCCATCCGGTCCAGGATCGACCGGCGGCGACCGGACCGGCCACCGCGGGGACGACGACTCGTCGTGCCACCCACCACGTGCAGGTCAGGTGACTGCGCCCGTCGGTGCGACTGCACCGCGAACGCGGCCGACGCCAGCATGACGACGAAGCCCGCCACCGCGAGCGGTGGAGTCTTGATCACCGCGCCGTAGACCAGTAGAGCCAAGCCAGCGATGATCACGCCGGCAGCGACGAGCAGGCGACGCCGCGCGTGGAAGCGCGGATCGCTGGCGCGCACGGCCGAGGCGAATTTGGGGTCCTCGGCAAGCGACCGCTCGATCTGCTCGAACAGCCGCTGCTCGTGCTCCGAGAGCGGCACGGCACTCCTCCCCGGTCACGTTGGTCGGGCCCACTCGGGCCGACAGACCGTGGCAGCCAACCGGCTGCTTACCCGCAAGTCTACGAGGGGGGTCGCGCGTCGGAAAGCGGGACGACCTACGGGTGGGGCGGATTTTCCTTTCGATGGGCGTCACGGTCGCCCATCAGACTGGCCGGACCTATGACGGACCGCCCGAATCGGGCAGCAGCGGCGTCCGCGGCGGCTTCCGCCTCCCGCCAACCGCGCTCGGGTGCGCCGAGGGTCAACTGCCGGGGAGCGCCCTGCGCCGGGGCGAGCCCTTCCACCCGGACGCCGACGAGCCGGATCCGCTCGCCCGGGTCCAGTGCGGTGTAGAGCGCCCAGACCGTGTCGAACATCTCGCGGGCGGTGTCGGTGGGCACGCCGAGGGTGCGGGAGCGGTTGACGGTGCGAAAGTCGGCCAGCCGCACCTTGAGGGTGACCGTGCGCCCGACCTGGCCGGAACCGCGCAACCGGACACCGACCTTCGCGCTGAGCGCCAGCAGGGCGCGGCGGATCTCCAGCGGGTCGGCCACGTCGGCGTCGAAGGTCACCTCGGCGCCGATCGACTTGTCGACGTGCTCGGGGCTCACCCGCCGCGGGTCACGCCCTGCGGCCAGCTCGTGCAGGTGCGCCGCGGACGCCGCACCCACCGCCCGGCGGAGCAGGCCCAGCGGCGCCGCGGCGAGGTCGCCGACGGTGGCCAGGCCGAGCCGGCGCAGTGTCTCGGCGGCCCGCTCCCCCACGCCCCACAGCGCATTCACCGGTAGCGGGTGCAGGAAGTCCAGGACCTGCCCCGGCGGCACGACCAACAGCCCGTCGGGTTTGGCCCGGGTGGAACCCAGCTTGGCCACGAACTTGCTCGGCGCCACCCCGACCGAGCAGGTCAGCCCCTGCTCGTCGGCGACCCGACGCCGGATCAACCGGGCGATGGTCGCCGGGGAGCCGAACAGTCTGCGGGCCCCGGCAACGTCGAGGAACGCCTCGTCGAGGGAGAGCGGCTCGACCAGCGGGGTGACGTCCCGGAAGATCTGCATGACCGCCCGGGACGCGGCCGTGTAGGCGGTGAAGTCCGGTGGCAGGTAGACCGCGTGGGGGCAGCGGGCGCGGGCCTGGCTGGTCGGCATCGCGCTGCGGACCCCGTACCGGCGGGCCTCGTAGCTGGCCGAGCTGACCACGCCGCGCGGCCCCACACCGCCGACGATGACCGGCCGGCCGCGCAGCTCGGGTCGACGGCGCACCTCGACGGCGGCGAAGAAGGCGTCCATGTCGACGTGCAGGATCGGGCTTGCGGAATCGTCGGCGTCCGGCCCGAAGCGCGGATCGTCGCCCCGGGGCAACGACTGGCTGCGGCCCATCGGAGCAGGTTAACCCGGGGGTACGACAGCACCACCGGCCGACCGACCGGACCGCGCGCCGGTCAGCCCCGCACGACCAGCAGCGGCACGGTCAGCTCGGCCGCGGTGTCCGCCCCGTGGTACGCCACCAGCTTCGACGCCATCGGCCGCTCGGTGCGGCTGGCCATGACGGCGTACGTGTCGTTGCAGGTCACCACCACGTCGCCGATCCGTTCCAGGTGCTCCTCGGGCACCGGCCCGAACCAGCCGGTGGCCACCATCTCCTCCCGGGTACGCACCCGCGCCGCGTCGCCGAGCACCGCCGACCAGGCGGCAACCACGTCGTCGACCGCGCCCGGCTGGGCGTGCAGGTAGCGCACCCGGGCCTCGCCGGCGACCACCCGGACCCCGTCGCGCAGTCGTGGATCGGTGTCCAGGTCGAAACGGTGCGCCAGGGGCACGTCGAGCTGCCCGTGGTCGGCGGTCACCAGCAGCGCCGCGTCCGGCGGCAGCCCGTCGAGCAGCCGGGCGAGCAGGGTGTCCACCTCGGTCGCGGCGACCCGCCAGGGCGCCGAGTCGACTCCGCTGAGGTGCCCGTGCCGGTCCAGGTCGGCGTGGTAGCCCGAGACCAGGGTCGGCCCGTCGCCGGCGGACAGCGCGGCCAGCATGGTGCCAGCCACCTCGTCGGCGCCGGCGGCGCCCCGGAAGTCGCCGCCCCGGTTGGCGGCCACTGTCAACCCGCTGCCGCCGAACTCGGGCCGGCTCACCACGGTCGTCGTCACACCGGCGGCGCGGGCCCGTTGGAGCTGGGTGGGCACCGGCTGCCAGCGCAGCGGCGACGGGTCGGCGGCCCAGTCGGTGTGGGTGAGCACCCGATCGGTGCCGGGCACCCGCACCGTGAAGCCGAGCACGCCGTGCGCGCCGGGCGCGACGCCGGTGCCGAGCGTCACGAGGCTCGTCGGGGTGGTGGACGGGAAACCGGCGATGAGCGGCCGACCCGCCGTCGCCGCCAGCCCGGCGAGGGTCGGCGCGTGCGGCGCGGCGGTCGGCAGCTGGTACCAGCCGAGCCCGTCGACCAGCAGTACGGCGATCCGGCGTACCCCGGCCAGGGCCGGGACCAGCCCGAGCGGGTCGGTCGACCCGGGCACGCCCAGCACGGCGAGCGCGCTGGGCAGCACGTCGGCGAGTCGGTCCCCGCTGCGCGGCGGGCCGAGGACGGCCAGCGGCGGCGGCCCACCGCCCGGTGCGACGGTCATGCCGGCCGGCGGGCGAACAGGTGCAGTTGGGCGGCCAGGTCCCGGTAGGGAGACTGCGCGGCAAGCGCCAGTTCCAGCTCGACCAGGGCCGTGGACTGTCCGTCGGCGACCGAGGCGGGCAGCAGGTCGGCAAGCACGCGTACCCCGTGGATCTCCTCGACCGCCAGCCCGGCGGCGGTGAGCAGCGCGGCGGCGCCGGGGGCGTCGTAGCGGCGGCGCAGCGTGTCGCGCGGCCCGGCGGTGCCGGCCGGATCGGCGGCCAGTGCGGTCGCCACGTCCAGATGGCCGTTCATCGCCCGGCCCAGCACGGCGGCGGCCCGGCCGGCCACCAGGACGCTCGCCGCGCCGCCGGGGCGCAACGCGCTGGCCAGCGCGGCGACCACCGGCGTGGGGTCGTCGACGACCTCCAGCACGGCGTGGCAGAGCACCAGGTCGACGCTCGCCGGCTCGACCAGCCCGGCCAGCGCGTCGCCGTCGCCCTGCACGGCCACGATCCGGTCGGCGACCCCGGCCTCGGCGGCCCGACGGGTGAGCGCCGCGAGGGCGTCCGGGCTCGCGTCGACGACGGTGACCCGGTGCCCGGCGCGGGCCAGCGGGACGGCGAAACCGCCGGTCCCGCCGCCCACGTCCAGCACGGTCAGCTCGGTGTCGCCGCGCCGGTCCAGCTCGGCGCGCAGCACCGACCAGATCGCGGCGGTACGGGGGGTCAGCGGGGGCCCGACGAACCGGCCTCGGGTCTGTTCCACCCGGTCGAGCCTAGTGGTCAGGACTCGGCGCCCTCGACAGCGTCCTCGGCCCGGGACCGGCGCTCGTTGGCCACCGGACCGTTGGTCACCTCGTACTCGCGGGGGTCGGTGAGGTGCGACGGCATCCAGCCGGCGCCCAGCCGGGTCCGTCGGGCGTTGGCGATCCCGCCGCCGGTGTACGTGTCGTTCCCCATCACTTGTCATTCCCCCTCACGGATCACGGGCCGCTCTGCCCGCTCAGGACGAGTCTCCCGCCCGGGGGCGCCGGAAACCGTAATGTGGATCACTGGATCAGCGGAAGTCGCGGGACGCGGGGCTGACCGGCGGCTCGATGGCGTCCAGCCGGTCGGCGACCAGGTTGGTCACCCCCTCGTGCCGTTGCAGTCGACCCCGGACCACAAGCGCGGCGCTGGTGCGGGCCACCCGCCGGTAGCGCTGCCACAGCCCCGGTGAGCAGGTGACGTTGAGCATCCCGGTCTCGTCCTCCAGGTTGAGGAAGGTCACCCCGCCGGCGGTCGCGGGGCGCTGCCGGTGGGTGACGATGCCGCCGACCCGGATCCGCTGGCCCGGCTCCACCCGGCCGAGCCGGGCGATCGGCACCGCGCCGAGCACGTCGAGCTGCCCCCGGATGAACCGGGCCGGGTGGCTCTCCGGCGACAAGCCGGTGGCCCACACGTCGGCGACCAGCCGGTCCACCGCCTCCATGCCGGGCAGCGTGGGCGCCGCCGCGCCGGTCACCGTGCCGGGCAGCCGGCCCGGCCGGTCCTGGGCCGCCGCACCGGCGGCCCAGAGCGCCTCCCGCCGGGTCAGCCCGAAACAGGCGAAGGCGTCCGCGGTGGCCAGCGCCTCCAGCTGCGCGGCGGTGAGGCCGACCCGCCGTGCCAGATCCGGCATGTCGCGGTACGCCCCGCCGGCCGCCCGCTCGGCCTCGATCCGCTCGGCCACCTCGGCGCCGAGGGTACGCACGCTGGACAGCCCCAGCCGGACGGCCGGACCGCCCAGACCCCAGGCGTGCGGCGGCTCCCCCGGCCCGCTGCCCCACCGGGTGTCCGGGGTGGACTCCAGCACCGCCAGCGCCCCGCTGGCGTTGATGTCCGGGCGACGAACCTCCACCCCGTGCCGGCGGGCGTCGTCGACAAGGGTCTGCGGGGAGTAGAAACCCATCGGCTGGGCGTTGAGCAGCGCGGCCAGGAACGGCCCCGGGTGGTAGCGCTTGAGCCAGGAGCTGGCGTACACCAGGTAGGCGAAGCTCATCGCGTGGCTCTCCGGGAAGCCGTAGCTGGCGAACGCGGTGAGCTTGCGGTAGACGTCGTCGGCCAGCTCGCCGGTGATGCCCCGCTCGGCCATCCCGGCGTAGAGCCGGTCGGCGATGCGGTTCATCCGCTCGACCGAGCGTTTCGCGCCCATCGCCCGGCGCAGCTGGTCGGCCTCGGCCGCGTCGAAACCGGCCAGGTCGATGGCGAGCTGCATCAACTGCTCCTGGAACAGCGGCACACCCAGGGTCTTCTCCAGCGCGTTGCGCATCAGCGGGTGGGCGAAGGTCACCGGCTCCTGACCGTTCTTGCGCCTGATGAACGGGTGCACCGAGCCGCCCTGGATCGGGCCGGGTCGGATCAGCGCCACCTCGACCACCAGGTCGTAGAACTCGCGGGGCTTGAGCCGGGGCAGGGTGGCCATCTGCGCACGGCTCTCCACCTGGAACACCCCCACCGAGTCGGCCCGGCAGAGCATGTCGTACACCTCCGGGTCGTCCAGCGTCATGTCGCCGAGGTCGAGCCGGGAGCCGATCATGTCGTAGCCGTAGTGCAGCGCGGACAGCATGCCGAGGCCGAGCAGGTCGAACTTCACCAGGCCGACCGCCGCGCAGTCGTCCTTGTCCCACTGGAGCACGCTGCGCCCGGGCATCCGCCCCCACTCCACCGGGCAGACCTCGATCACCGGACGGTCGCAGATCACCATGCCGCCGGAGTGGATGCCCAGGTGCCGGGGGAACGTCTGCAACTCGTTGGCGTACTCCACCACCTGCTCCGGGATGCCCTCGACGTCGACCGTGGCGACCGAGCCCCACCTGTCGATCTGCTTGCTCCAGGCGTCCTGCTGACCGGGTGAGAAGCCGAACGCCTTGGCCACGTCCCGCACCGCCGAGCGGGGCCGGTAGGAGATGACGTTGGCGACCTGGGCGGCGTGCTCGCGGCCGTAGCGGGTGTAGACGTGTTGGATCACCTCCTCCCGGCGGTCGGACTCGATGTCCACGTCGATGTCCGGTGGGCCGTCCCGCTCCGGGGCGAGGAACCGTTCGAACAGCAGCCGGTGCCGGACGGCGTCCACGTTGGTGATCCGCAACGCGTAGCAGACCGCCGAGTTGGCCGCCGAGCCCCGGCCCTGGCAGTAGATGTCCTGCTCACGGCAGAACGAGACGATGTCGTAGACCACCAGGAAGTAGCCGGGGAAACCCAGCTCCTCGATCATGTTCAGCTCGTGGTCGAGCTGCGCGTACGCGCTCGGGTGCGCCTGCGGGGGGCCGTAGCGCTCCCGCGCCCCGTCGGCGGTCAGCTTGCGCAGCCAGCTCATCTCGGTGTGCCCGGGCGGCACCGGGTACGCCGGCAGTTGCGGCGCGACCAGTTGCAGGTCGAAGGCCAGCTCGGCGCCGAACTCGGCGGCCCGGGCCACCGCGCCCGGGTACGCGGCGAACCGGGCCGCCATCTCCGCGCCGCTGCGCAGGTGGGCGGTGGCCGCCGCGGGCAGCCAGCCGTCGATCTCGTCGAGGCTGCGCCGGGCCCGGACGGCGGCGACAGTGGTGGCCAGCCGACGCCGACCGGGGCTGGCGTAGTGCACGTTGTTGCTGGCCACCGTCGGCAGCCCGGCCGCGGCGGCCAGCTCGGCGAGCGCGTCGTTGCGGTCGGCGTCGACGGGATGCCCATGGTCGGTCAGCTCCACCGCCACCGTCTCCGCGCCGAAGAGCGCGGTCAGCCGGTCCAGCTCGCGGGCCGCCGCGTCCACCCCCTCGGTGAGCAGCGCGCCCGGCACATGCCCCTTGCGACAGCCGGTCAGCACCAGCACGTGGTCGCGCAGCTCGGCGGCGACCTCCTCCAGCTCTCCGTAGACCGGGCGGCCCTTCTCACCGCCGCGCAGCTGGGCGCGGGCGATGGTGGTGGCCAGCCGGGCGTACCCCTCGTGGCCGTGCGCGAGCACCAGCAGGTGCGCGCCGTGCGGGTCGGGTTCGCCGTTCTGCGGGCCGGGCAGCCCGAGGGACAGCTCCGCGCCGAAGATGGTCGGCAGGCCCAGCGTGCGGGCCGCCTCGGCGAAACGGACCACGCCGTAGAAGCCGTCGTGGTCGGTGACGGCGAGCGCGGTGAGCCCCAACCGGGCCGCCTCCTCGGCCAGCTCCTCGGGATGGCTGGCACCGTCGAGGAAGCTGAAGTTGGTGTGCGCGTGCAGCTCCGCGTAGGGCACCACGCCGTCGGGGCGGGGCAGCTCCGGCGGCTGGTACTGCTCGCGCCGGCGACTCCAGGCCGGGGAGTCCCCACCGTCGGCGTCCACGGCGAGCGGGTCCACCACGTGCAGGTGCCGCTCCTCGCGCGACCGCCCGCCGCCCGACCTGCCGGAGCCGCCGGAGCCGCCGTCGGCCCGGCCGGAGAGCACCCGCTCCAACTCCGACCAGGGCATCTTCGGGTTGTGGAAGCTCATCCGGCCGCTCCGCCCGCGCCGGCCGCTCCGGCCGGTCGGGCCGCTCCGGCGGCGGCATGATCGACCAGGCGCAGGGCGGTGAGCGGCCGCGCCGACGACGAGCACGATGGCGGCTGCCCCGCCAGCGGCGAAGTGCCTAATGAGCGTGATGACTCACAGGCATCTTGATGCCTGTGAGTCATCACGCTCATTGGGACATCTGCCCCCTGGCCAACACCGAACCCGCCAATACCGAACCCACCGACGCCAGGCCAGGCGACACCAGGCCAGGCGACACCAGGCCAAGCGACACCAGGCCAGGCGACACCAGGCCGGGACCTACCTGACTCAGTCATAGATCGCCTCCACCAGCCACTGCCCGGACTCCACGGCGAGCAGCAGAGCGGTGCCGTCGGCGAGGCTGACCTGGAACCGTGCCCGACGGCGAGCCTCGGCCGGCGCCCACCAGCGCTCGTCCACCGGCCAGGGGCCGGCCCAACCCACGATCACCGCCGGCTGGCCGGTACCGACCACCAGCCGGACCGGTGGGGCGCTCACCGCCAACCGCGCGCTGATCACCACCGGCTCGCCGGCGGTGTCGTGCACTGTCGCCGCGAGCGGGCTGGGCAGCACCACGGCGGGCGCGGGCGGCGGCAACCGGCCCGGCCACGGCGGAACGCCCCCGCCGCGATCAGCAGGCAGACCGGCGCCGCCGACACGGCCACCGCCGACACGATCACCGCCAGCACGGCCACCGCCGGCGGTCGGGTCGGCGCCGGCGCCGGCCGGGGGGCCGGGGCGGGCGGGGAGGCGTTCGTCGCCCCACGGCACCAGGCGCACCTGGTCGGCCGGGGAACGCCCACCGCCGAGCACCGCCGTGACCACCGCTTCCGGGCCGAGGATGCCCTGCACCCGACTCAATGCGCGGTGCGCCCTCTCCCGCTCCTCACCCGTCTCCCCCCAGAGGCCGGTCTGCAGGCCGGCCTGGGCGATCACCCCGTCCGGGATCAGCCGCAGCCGGATGATGCCGGCCGTCGGCCGGGCCGGGCGGGCACCGGCGCGGCCGTTGCTGCCGGAGAGCCAGCCGTCGAGCTGCCAGCGCACCCGGTCGGCGATGGCGGCGGCGGTGAGGAGGCCGTCGTGCCGCCACACCCGGTGCAGCTCCTGCCCGTGCTCGGTGACCGCCTCGATGCCGAGCCGCGTGCAGGCCAGCCCGTGCCCGGCGAGCCGGTCGTGCAACTGCTCGGCCAGCGCGCGGGCGGCGAACGCCGCCGCGTCGACCCGGTCGAGCGGCTCGTCGTACGCGCAGGTCACCGTCAGGTCGGTCGGTGGCTGCCGGACGGCGAGCGGGCGGTGATCCCGGCCGGCGGCCAGCCGGTGGGCCAGCGCGCCGTCGAACCCGAACCGGGCCAGCACGTCGCCGGCCGGTAGCGCGGCGAAGTCGCCGAGGGTCCGCACCCCCAGCCGGCGCAGCAGATCGGCCAGTGCGGACCGACCGAGCGCCTCGACCGGCAGCCCGGCCAGGAACGCCGGTGTCCCGCCCGGCTCCACCACCCGGCCGGCGCGGGCGGCCAACCCCGCGGCGAACACCCCGTCGGCGATGCCCACCTGGCTCTCCACCAGACAGGACTGGGCGACATGCTCGATGAGCCGCTCGGCGGCCGCCTCCTCGCCGCCGAGGTAACGACTCGGGCCCCGGGCGGCGACCGCGCAGGCGCCCGGACGGACCACCTCGACGCCGGCGACCAACTCCTCCAGCGCGGCGACCACCGGCTCGAACGCCCGGGCATCCCGGCCCGGGTCGTACTCCACGACGGTGAGCTGCGGGCAGCGGCCCTGCGCCTCCCGCTTGCGCAGCCCTCGGCGCACACCCTCGGCACGGGCCCGCTCGGAGCAGGCGACCACCCGGTTGGCGTGCAGCACGGCGACCGGACCGGTGGCCGGCACCCCGTCGACGATCTCCGCGGCGAGCACCGGCCAGTCCGGGCACCACAGCAGCAGGGTCCGGATCGGCGAGCCGGTCACCCCGACCCGACCAGGGCGAGCGGCACGGACGGACGGCCCACGGTCGACCGCACCGTCCGGGGAATGACCCGGGTGAGCTCGGCGCCGGGGAGCCAGACCTTGATCTCCTTGGGTCGGGCGGCCGCTCCGCGCCCGCGCGCCGAGACGGTGACCTCCCGGCGACGCAGCCGCCCCCGGCCCTGGCCGAGCCCTTCCCAGACCCCACGGACCACTTGCAACGTCACGTCCGCGCCGTCCCACCGGCCGTACGGAACGAGCACGCTGCCGCGCTGCCGGGCCCGCGCGGCCAGCCGGGTGGCGACCGAGGCGGAGACCGCGGCGGGTACGGCGGTGACCACGACGTCCACCCCGTCGATCAGCGCGGCGACCACGGTGGCCCACTCGGGGCCGGGATTCGGCACCAGGGCCAGCCGGTCCAGGGCGATGCCCAGCTCGGCTGCCGCACCCGCGCCGAACGTCGGCACGCCGACCACGGCGCACCACGAACCGGCCCGGGACGCCTCGGCCAGCAGGGCCAGCACCAGCGAGGTGCCGCCACTGCGTCGGGGCTGACCGGCGGCGACCGCGATCGTGCTGCCGCGACGCAGGCCCCGGTTGGGCAGCAGGCCGGTCAGCTCGGGCGCCACCGGCAGCACCCGGTGGCCGCCGACCGGATCGGGTGCGCTCGCCGGGCGGACCAGATCGGCCAGTGCGGCGGAACCGACCACCATGCGGCCCGCCATTGGACCAACCCCCCGTCATTGCAGTGGAACAGATCAGGACCGACGCACCGTGACGCCGGCCGCCCGGCTTCCCTTCCAGGCGGTCGGCGTCACGGCGGGCTCACGCGGCGAGGCCGTCCAGGGCCGGTTGGTGCGCCACGCCGAGCGCGGTCTCCACCACCGTGACGAACTGTTCGGCGGCGCGGAGCAGATCGTCGGCCTCCCGGGCGCTGACCACCCGGGGGATGCCGGCTTCGGCGGCGGCTCGCTTGCTGGCCCCGGCGGCGAAGAACCGGGCCCACTCGTCGAGCTCGGGGGCGACGGCGCAGAGCAGGACCCAGACGCTGGTGATCCGGTTGCGCCGGCTCGGGGCGGGCCGGGCCCGGGCGGCGAGCAGGGCGGCCGCCGCACGCAGCGCCGCCAGGTGGGCGGCCGCGTAGCGCAGGCCGTCAGGTCGGGTCTGGCCGGCCTCGACCAGCCCACGGCGGGCCAGGGTGAGGAGCTGGGCAGGGGTGCGGTGCGGCAGCACGTGCGCCGGCACCGTCGGTGCCTGAGCCGGGTTGGTCGGCATGGACTGTCTCCTCCACGTGGCCGGGGCGCGTCGGCCGGGGCAGTGGTGCCGCCGACGAGACGCCGAGGTCGGGTGGTGCGGAGGAAGACGCACCGGGGGTGGCCGGCCGGGTGTGGATGCTTCCCCACACCACACCCGGCCGGCGTACCGGCGGGTTCGTCGCCCGCCGCCCGGGGGTCGTGGGCGGCGGGCGACGCTCCTGCCTGATGGGACCGGGCTCGCGACTGCCCGGAAACCCAGGTGCGGCCCGCGAAGCCACACCGCCCGGAGCTGGCGCCGCGAAACACCGCGCTCCGGCTGGTTGGAACGGGCGTTCGAGGCAATCGAACACTCGTTCTAACTGCTCCTGACAGTACACCTCCCCTCCGACGAAAATGCAACGTGTGACGCGCCGAGGCTCGCCGCCCGTACGCACCGGGGTGAACCGGCACCGACGGACCGGGGAAGAATGACGGGATGCAGCCACACCCGAACGTACGGGCGGTGCAGGACGCGCTCGACGACGCCGGCGCGCTCGACGACGCCGGCCAGCCCAGCACGGTCCGCCTCCTGCCCGACGCGGTGCACACCGCGGCGGCCGCGGCCGAGGCGCTCGGCGTCGAGGTCGGCCAGATCGCCAACTCGCTGATCTTCGACGCGGACGACGCGCCGCTGCTCGTGCTCACCTCCGGCGCGCACCGGGTCGACACCGCCGGCCTCGCCGCGGCCATCGGCGTCACCCGGCTGCGGCGGGCCACCCCGGAGTTCGTCCGGACGCACACCGGGCAGCCGATCGGCGGAGTGGCCCCGCTCGGGCACCCGCAGGCGCTGCGCACCCTGGTGGACACCGCGCTGGCGGCGTACCCGCAGATCTGGGCCGCGGGCGGCGTACCGCAGGCGGTCTTCCCGACCACCTACGCCGAGCTGCTGCGCGTCACCGCCGGCACCCCGGCCGAGGTGGCGTGAACGAGCACCGCAGCGCCGTACCGGAGCTGGTCACCCTGCACGTGTGGCGGACCCCCCGCGGCGCGCTGCCCCGGGCGCTGACCCGGATGGCGGTGGACCCGCGTCGACTGCGGGCCCTGCCGGGCGTCCGGTTCGGCAAACTGCTGGGCACGGGGACCGGCACCGGCTTCGGGCCGGGTGACGCCGACCTGACCCGGTGGGCGGCGCTGACCGTCTGGGACTCCCCCGCCGCGGCCGCCGGTTTCGACGACTCGCCGGTCGGCCGCGCCTGGGCGCGGATCGCCCACGCCCAGGCCCGGGTCGACCTACGCCCGCTGAGCAGCCGGGGCGAGTGGTCCGGCCGGCGACCGTTCGGCGAGCCGCCGGGCGGCCGGGTCACCGGCCCGGTGCTGGCGCTGACCCGCGCCCGGTTGCGGGCCCGCCGGGCGGCCACCTTCTGGCGGGCGATCCCGCCGGTGGCCGCCGCCCTGCGCGACGCGCCCGGGCTGCTGGCCCGGTTCGGCGTCGGTGAGGCCCCGCTGGGATGGCAGGGCACGGTGAGCGTGTGGCGCGACCCGACGGACCTGGTGGCGTTCGCGTACCGTCACCCGGAGCATCGGGCGGCGATCATGCGAACCCCCACCGCGGGCTGGTACGCCGAGGAGTTGTTCGCCCGGTTCGAGGTACGTGACGTGGTCGGCGACCGGACGGTCCTCGGATGGGTCGCCGACGGCGACCAGGCAACAGTGAAGGGTGGACGGGCATGAGGTTGGTGCGCTGGACGCCGGACGATCTCGTCCGACGGCTGGACGACGTGGTGGCCGTCTACGGCGAGGCGATGGGATACCGCACCGACCTGCTGGAGGCCCGGCGCGGCTACATCGCCACCCACGTACGCCGGCCCGGGTTCCGGGCCGTGGCCAGCCTGACCAGCGAGGGTCACCTCGCCGGCTTCGGGTACGGCTATCTGGGCGGTCCGGGCCAGTGGTGGCACGACCAGGTGCACCGGGCGCTGGACGGCCCGACCCGCAAGCGCTGGCTCACCCACTGCTTCGAGGTGGTCGAGCTGCACGTCCGTCCGCCGGCGCAGGGGCACGGGCTGGGCGCCGGGCAGTTGCGGGCGCTGCTCACGATGGCCGAGGGCGACACCACACTGCTGTCCACCCCGGAGGCCGAGGAGCAGACCTCGCGGGCCTGGCGGCTGTACCGGCGGTTCGGCTTCGTCGACGTGCTGCGCGACTTCCACTTCCCCGGTGACGAGCGGCCCTTCGGCGTCCTCGGTCGAGACCTGCCGCTCGAGCCCTCCGCGTCATGAGCCGGCGGATCTCCTGGGCGCTGCTGGCCGTCCTGGTGCTCGCCCAGATCTGCTACCCGTTGACCGCCGGCGCCACCCGGGCCGGGCTGACCGCGGCCACTGTCGTGCTCGGCTGGCTGCTCTCGGTCGGCCACGCGCTGCTCAGCCGGGGCCCCCGGGTGGCGGCTGCGCTGGTCGCGGTGGCCACCGGCGGCGGGTTCGCGATCGAGGCGATCGGGGTGGCCACCGGTGTGCCCTTCGGCAGTTACGACTACTCCGGTGAGCTGGGCCCCAAGCTGGCCGGGGTGCCACTGATCATCCCGCTGGCCTGGACCTGGATGGCCTGGCCGGCCTGGCTGGCCGCGGTCCGCCTGACCGGCGGCAGCGGCACCGAGGCCGGCAACGGCACCGAGGCCGGCAACGGCACGTCGACCGGCCGGTGGGTGGGCCGGATCGCGCTGGCCACGGTGGGGCTGGCCGCCTGGGATCTCTTCCTCGACCCGCAGATGGTGGCCGAGGGCTACTGGGTCTGGCGGGACGCCACCCCGGCGCTGCCCGGCCTGGCCGGCATCCCGGTCAGCAACTACCTGGGCTGGCTGCTCTTCGCGGTGCTGCTGATGAGCGCGCTGCGCCCGCTGGCCGGCCCGAGCGCCGAGCACACCGACCGGCGGGACCACCCGATGCTCGCGCTCTACCTGTGGACGTACTTCTCCAGCATCCTGGCCCACGCGGTCTTCCTGGACCTGCCCGCGTCGGCGCTGTGGGGCGCGGCCGGCATGGCGGTGACAGCCGTGCCGCTGGCGGTGACCCTGCTGCGCGCCCGCCGGCCCCACCACGCGCACCGGGACGACCACCAACCGCACCGCCCCGGCGTCGACGCGACCCGATGACAGTTCTCGTCGCCCTGCTGCTCGCCGTCGCCGCGCTGACCGGGCACACCTGGGTCAACGCCACCCGGTGGCTGCGCCGGCCCACCGATCGACCCGGCGAGGTCGACGAGCCGGTGGCCGTGCTGCTGCCGCTGCGCGACGAGGCCGCCCGGGTCACGCCCTGCCTGCGCGCCCTGCTCGCCCAGCGTGGTGTGCCGGCGCTGCGCATCGTGGTCCTCGACGACGGCTCCACCGACGGCACCGCCGACGTGGTCCGCGCGGTCGTCGGCGACGACCCGCGGGTCACCCTGCTCAGCGGCGTCGCCCCGCCGCCGGGCTGGCTGGGCAAGCCGCACGCCTGCTGGCAGTTGGCCACCCGGGCCGACCCGGCCGCCACCGCGCTGGTCTTCGTCGACGCCGACGTGGTGCTCGCCCCGCACGCAGTGGCCGCCGCGGTCACCGAGCTGCGCGCCGCCCACGCGACGCTGCTGTCGCCGTACCCCCGGATCGTGGTGGCGACGGCGGCCGACCGGCTCGTGCAGCCGTTGTTGCAGTGGTTGTGGCTGACCTTCCTGCCGCTGCGGGCCATGGAGCGCTCGCGGCGGCCGTCGCTGGCCGCGGCGGGCGGGCAGTTCCTGGTGGTGGACCGGGCCGGCTACACCGCCGCCGGCGGACACGCGTCCGTCGCCGACAAGATCCTGGAGGACGTCGAGCTGGCCCGGGCCGTCAAGCGCGCGGGGAGGCGGATCGCCCTGGCCGACGGTTCGCGGCTGGCCACCTGCCGGATGTACGACGACTGGCCGCAGCTGCGCGACGGGTACTCGAAGTCGCTGTGGGCGTCGTTCGGGCACCCCGGCGCGGCGGCCGCCGTGGTGACGCTGCTGCTCCTGCTCTACACCGCTCCGCCGCTGGTCGCGCTCGCGGTCGCCTCGACAGCTCCCCGGATGTCACTGGTTGCGCTCAGCGCATACCTGCTCGGGGTGGCCGGGCGGGTGCTCACCGCCCGGGCGACCGGCGGCCGATGGTGGCCCGACGCGCTCGCACACCCCGTGTCGGTCGTGGTCCTCGGTTGGTTGACGCTGCGGTCGTACCATCTGCGAAAGCGACGCCGCCTGACCTGGCGGGGCCGCCCGGTCAGCTAGGAGGACGCGGCATGGCGCGGATCGTGGTCGTCGGCGCCGGGGTGGGTGGCCTCGCCACCGCCGCCCGGCTGGCCGCAACCGGGCACCAGGTGACCGTCTTCGAAGCCGCCGACACGGTCGGCGGCAAGCTCGGCAGGTACGCGCACGACACCCCGGCCGGGACGTTCCACTTCGACACCGGGCCGAGCCTGCTCACCCTGCCCGAGGTCTTCCACGACCTGTTCGAGGCGACCGGGGCGAAGCTCGACGAGTACCTGGACCTGACGCCGCTGGACCCGATCGTCCGGCACGTCTTCGCCGACGGCGGCACGACACTGGATTCGTGCACCGACCCGGTGGAGTTCGCCACGCGGATCGGGGCCGCCCTCGGCGACCGGGCGGCGGCCGACTGGCAGCGGCTGTGGCGCCGGGCCGCCCGGGTGTGGGAGGCCTCCTCGCGGGACATCCTGCGCCGTACCGTCGACTCCCCCCGCGACCTCGCGTCGCTGGCCTGGCGCGTCGGTGACCTGGCCGCCATCGCCCCGGGCCGCACCCTGCGCGGGCTGGGCCGCCGGCACCTGTCCGACCCGCGGCTGCGGATGCTGCTGGACCGCTACGCCACCTACACCGGCGCCGACCCGCGCCGGGCCCCGGCGGCGCTGGTCGCGGTCCCCTACGCCGAGCTGACCTACGGCGGGTGGTACCTGCGCGGCGGACTGGGCACGCTCGCCGACGCGCTGCTGACCCGCTGCCTGGACCTCGGCGTGGTCGTGCAGACCGGCACCACTGTCACCCGGATCGACGCCGCGGGCGGCCGGGTGCACGGGGTACGCCTCGCCGGCGTCACCGCGCCGGTGCCCGCCGACGTGGTGGTGGCCAACGTCGACGCGCTCACCGTCTACCGCGACCTGCTGCCCCACGCGCGCCGGCTGGCCGGCCTGACCGATCGCAGCCTCGCCGGTTTCGTGCTGCTGCTCGGCGTCTCCGGCAGCACCGGCCTGGCGCACCACAACGTCTTCTTCCCGCGCGACTACGACGCGGAGTTCAACGCGGTCTTCGGCGATCCGGGGCGGGGCGTCCGGGCCCGGCCGGCGGCCGACCCGACGGTGTTCGTCACCGTGGCCGACGACCCGATGGTCCGCCCCGCCGGGCACGAGGCGTGGTTCGTGCTGGTCAACGCCGCCCGGCAGGGCACCGCCGCTGGCGCTGTCGACTGGCGACGCCCGGGGCTGGCCGACGCGTACGCCGATCGGATCCTGGATGTCCTGGCCGAGCGCGGCGTCGACGTGCGGGACCGGCTGCTGTTCCGCGAGGTGCGCACCCCGGCCGACCTGGACGCGGCGACCGGGGCGCCGGGCGGCGCGATCTACGGCACCGCCGGTGGCCTGCTCCGCCCGGCCAACCGGGGCCCGGCGCACGGCCTGTGGCTGGTGGGCGGCTCCAGCCACCCCGGCGGCGGCCTGCCGATGGTGACCCTCTCCGCGCAGATCGTCGCCGACGAGATCGGCCCCGCCTGGTAGGCCCGGCCGCTCAGCCGGCGTCGAGCAGCGCGCGGCGGACGGTGGACAGCAGCTGCCCCAGCCCGAAGCCGGCCAGCAGCACCCACACCGCGGTCGCCATGGTGATGGTGCCGGCGGCCAGCTCCGGCTCGATCAGGCCGGCCAGCCCGGCGACCACCAGGCCCGCCAGCGCGACCGAGACCCGGGTGGGTCGTTCGCCGACGGTCACCGCGCCGATGTCGCGCATCCCGGCGGAGACCGCGCGGGCCCGGACGTACTCGTGCAGCCAGGACAGCGCGCCGCCCGCGACGACAAGCGCGCCCGGTGCGCCGACCAGCCAGAACGCCAGCAGCCACGCCACCTCGCCGAGCCGGTCGGCCAGCGAGTCGTAGACGTAGCCGAGCCGGGTGGTGCGGCCGGTGGCGACGGCCACCGCACCGTCCACGCTGTCGGCCACCGCGGCGAGCAGCACGAACAGCGCGCCGAGGAACGGGCCGTCGCCCGGCCGGGTCGCCAGCAGCGGTACGCAGAAGCAGAGCAGCACCCCCGCCACGGTGACCGGGGTGGGGCCGACCCGCAGCCGGCCCAGCACATACCCGACGTGGTAGGCGAACCGCAGCCAGGCGCGCACCACCGGCGCGGCGACCCGCGGGTCGAACCCGCCGTGCAACCGCGCCCACGCCGTGGCGTACTGGTCCCAGTTCAGCTGTGTGCCCACCTGAGGATCAACCGTCGTGCCGGGCATCAGGTGTCGCAGAGGCCGCGTTCACACCCGCGCGCCGGCCTTGAGGTTCTGCCAGACCTCTCGGGTGGCGGTGGACCGGTTGAGGGTGATGAAGTGGATGCCCGGAACGCCCTCGTCCAGCAGTCGCCGGCACATGTCGCTGGCCTGCTCGATGCCGAGCCGGCGCACCGCCTCCGGGTCGTCGGCCACCTGCTCGAAGCGCGCTGCCAGCGCCGCCGGGAAGGGCGCCCCGGACAGCTGCACGGACCGTTCGATGGTGCCGATCTGGGTCACCGGCATCACCCCGGCCAGGATCGGGGTGTCGCAGCCGGCGGCGGCCACCCGGTCGCGCAGGCGCAGGTAGTCGTCGGCCTCGAAGAACATCTGCGTGATCGCGAACTCGGCGCCGGCCCGGCACTTGCGGACGAACTGCGCGGTGTCGCTGGCCACGTCGGGTGAGCGGGGGTGCTTGTACGGGAAGGCCGCCACGCCGACGCTGAAGTCACCGGAGTCGCGCACCAACCGGACCAGGTCCTCGGCGTAGTCGACGCCCTCGGGGTGCCGGACCCACTCGCCGCCCGGGTTGCCCGGCGGGTCACCGCGCACGGCCAGCACGTTGCGCACCCCGACTCCGGCGAGCCGGCCGATGACGTGCCGCAGCTCGGCCACGGAGTGGTTGACAGCGGTCAGGTGGGCCATCGGCAGCAGGGTGGTGTCGGTGGCGATCCGCTCGGTCACCGCCACCGTGGTGTCCCTGGTCGACCCGCCCGCGCCGTAGGTGATCGACACGAACGAGGGGCGCAGCGACTCCAGCTCGCGGATCGCCTGCCAGAGCAGCCGCTCCCCCGCCTCGGTCTTGGGCGGGAAGAACTCGAACGAGAAGGTCGGCTGGCGGTCACGGATGAGCTCCCCGATCGCCGGCTGCGGATTGGGGAGTACCGAGGGAAGACCGAGCGCCACGACCCGACTCTAGCGGGCGGCGCCACCGGCACCCAGACGCTTCCCAACGGCGGGGAAGGCCGTCGTACCCCAGGGGTAGGAAGGAGTGGCGCGGGAGGGGCGATGGGGGCGGCCCGGGAGGTCCGGCGCGGGGGTCACACAGCCGAGAGGTGCGCCGGTCCCGTCCCGTCGGACGGGCGGGTGGCACCGCGCCACCGCCCCGCCGGGAGGACCCATGACCTCGCCCCCACCGCCGCGCCGCACCCAGCTCGGGCCGCTCCTGGTCCGGCATCGGCTGGCCCGGGGTTGGAGCCAGCGGCGCATCGCCGCCGAGTTGTGCGCCGCGTCGGGCGTGCCGACGTTGAGCCGTCACGAGGTGTCCCGGTGGGAACGGCAGCGACGCGTGCCCGGCGGGTTCTGGCTCGGTTGGCTCGCGTTCGTGCTGGACGTACCGGTGGTGGTGCTCGCCGAGGCGGCCGCGCGCACCCGACGGACCCGCTCGACGGCGGCCGGCGGGCCGGGCCGGCGCGAGGTGGCGGGTACGCGGCCGGGCGGGCGGGTCGGTCCGGGCCACGGCGGCGGGCGACCCGGCGGGAGTACGCGTGGCGGTGGAGCGCGAGCCGGGACGACCCGCTAGCGTCGTGGCGTGACCCATGCTGCTCCCGTTTCCCCCGTCGACCGCGCCGGCCTGCGGGAGCGGGTCGACCGGGCGCTCACCGATTTCCTGGCCGGCCAGCGGGCCCGGTTGACCCGGGTGGACGAGGCCCTCGTCCCGGTGGCGGAGGCGATCGAAGCCTTCGTGCTCGGTGGCGGCAAGCGCCTGCGCCCGGCCTTCGCGTACTGGGGGTTCCGGGGTGCCGGCGGGGTGGACGGCGACCAGGTCCTCACGGCCCTCGCGGCGCTGGAGTTCGTGCAGGCCAGCGCCCTGATCCACGACGACCTGATGGATCGTTCCGACACCCGGCGCGGCGAGCCGGCGGTGCACCGGCGGTTCGCGACCCGGCACCGGGCGGCCGGCTGGGGCGGCGACCCGGACGGGTTCGGCGATTCCGCCGCGATCCTGCTCGGCGACCTCTGCCTGGTGTGGTCCGACGAGCTGCTGCACTCCGCCGGCCTGGACCTGCGGGCGGTGGCTCGGGCCCGGCCGGTCTTCGACGAGATGCGCACCGAGGTCACCGTCGGGCAGTACCTCGACGTGCTGACCCAGGCCACCGGGGACACGTCGGTGGAACGGGCCAGCAAGGTCGCCCGGTACAAGTCGGCGAAGTACACCGTCGAGCGTCCGCTGCTGCTCGGGGCAGCGCTTGCCGACGCCGGCGAGGACGTCCGGACGACCTACTCGGCGTACGGGTTGCCGTTGGGCGAGGCGTTCCAGCTCCGCGACGATGTGCTGGGGGTCTTCGGTGACCCGGCGCAGACCGGCAAGCCGGCCGGGGACGACCTGCGCGAGGGTAAGCGCACCTATCTGGTGGCGGCGGCCGTGGAGGCCACCGACGACGCGGGCCGGGAGCTGCTGCTCAGCCAGCTCGGCGACCCGGGCCTGGACGAGCGGGGCGTGGCCCGGCTACGCGAGCTGATCGAGGCGAGCGGCGCGCTGGCCCGCACCGAGCAGCGGATCGTCACGCTCACCGACTCCGCGCTGGCCGCGCTGGCGGCCGTCGACCTGGACACCGAGGCCCGCCAGGCGCTGGTGGACCTGGCCATAGCGGCGACCCGCCGAGCCGACTGACCCCTCGCCCTGACGTGCGTCGATCATGAAGTTGTTTGGACACGCCCGCGGGGGGGGGGGGGCAAAAATAAAAAAAAACGGCGGGTTGGGGGGGGGGGGTGGGGGGAGGAAGCCCCGGCCCGGGGGT
>NZ_JBEZFG010000008.1:0-348522 GCF_040649315.1 Micromonospora sp. NPDC049004 | reverse complement strand
GAGACCCCGAGATCCTCCACCCCCCCCCGCCTCTCCCGGATCTATTTATTTATTAGCCCCCCCCCGGCCGGGCGTCCCCTTCAAAAATATTACCCCCCCACGGCAGGTTCGCGGGGGCCGGTAGGGGTCAGAAGCCCAGGGCCTGGGCTCGGCGCTTGACCTCGCGGGCCTGGTCGCCGGAGAGGGCGGCGGCCGGGGTGTTGCCGGGCAGCGTGTCGTCCGGCTCGTAGAGCCAGCGCAGCGCCGCCTCGTCGTCGTAGCCGTTGTCGGCGAGCAGGTTGAGCACGCCGGGCAGGTGCTTGAGAACTGTCTCGTTGGCCACCAGCTCCGCGGGTATCCGGCGGATGCCGTCGCGGCGGACCGCCAACAGCTCCCGGTCGCGGATCATCTGGTGCACCTTGCTGATCGACACGTCGAGCCGCTCGGCGACGTCGGGCAGGGCGAGCCAGCCCTCCGGGTCGGTGGGGCCGGCGAGCTCGGGGCCGGGTACGGCCTGGTCGGGTACGGATTCGGTCACCCGATCACCCTGCCACGCCGCGGCCGGCGAGGGCCACCGGCACCCCGCACGGCCAGTTCGCGCCCGCCGACGGGCACCGCCGGTGAGCAGCGGATCAGGGCCATGACCGAGGTGGCGACGACGACGGGACGGACCAGGAACGGCTCCGGGCTGTAGCATCCTGTTCAACTCCCACCTCCTGGACACATAGACTCCCTGCCGATGGACACTCAGGTCGCCGACACGTTGCTGGGCTCGCTGATCGACGGGCGCTACCGCATTCGCGGTCGCGTGGCCCGTGGCGGCATGGCGACCGTGTACACCGCCACCGACGAACGCCTCGAGCGCACCGTCGCAGTCAAGATCATTCACCCGACCCAGGCGCCCGAGGCACGGGCCCGGATCGCCAACTTCGTGGCCCGGTTCACCGACGAGGCGAAGACCATCGCCCGGCTGACCCACCCGAACGTCGTCGCGGTCTACGACCAGGGCACCCACGCCGGTCTGCCGTACCTGGTGATGGAGTACGTCCGCGGCCGTACGCTGCGCGACGTGCTGGCCGAGCGACGCCGGCTCAACCCGGACGAGGTGCTGGCCATCGCCGAGCAGATGCTCGCCGCGATCGCCGCCGCCCACCGGGCCGGCCTCGTGCACCGTGACGTCAAACCGGAGAACGTGCTGGTCGCCGAGGCGCCCACCGGCGGCGTCGCCAACCTGGTGGACAGCGTCGTCAAGGTGGCCGACTTCGGGCTGGCCCGCGCGGTCGAGGCCAGCGCCGACGACGAGCAGGGCAACCAGCTGATGGCGACCGTGGCGTACGTCGCCCCGGAGCTGGTCACCGAGGGTCGGGCCGACCCGCGCACCGACGTCTACTCCGCCGGCATCGTGCTGTTCGAGATGCTCACCGGCCGGGTGCCGTACGACGGGGACCGTCCGGTGGACGTGGCCTGGCAGCACGTCGACCGGGACGTACCGGCGCCCTCGACACTGGTGCCCGGCCTGCCGTCGGCCCTCGACGCCCTGGTGCAGCGCGCCACCCGGCGTGATCCCGCGGCCCGGCCCGCCGACGCCGGCGCGTTGCTGGCCGAGGTTCAGGTCGCCCGGGACCGCCTGGGTGACGTCAACAGCACCAGCACCGCCGTGCTGCGCCGGGTGACGGACGAGCCGCCGGTCTCCCAGCCGACCATGATGGTCGCCACGGTCCGCCCGGCCGAACGGCCGACCTGGGCCCGTCTGCCCGAGGGCGCCAGCCAGGGCCCGGGCCGGCGGCGTGCCGCACCGGAGCCGTCGGAGGGTCTGGCGGCCCGGTTCGCGACGCTGCGCGACACGGTGCTGGGCAACTCCCATGGCCGCCTGGCCGTCGCCGCCGTGGTGGTGGCGTTGGGTCTGGTGGCCGCGCTGGGCGGCTGGTGGTTCGGTGTCGGCCGCTACACGTCCGCCCCGCAACTGGTCAGCCTGAGCAAGACCGACGCGCAGGCCCAGGCCGAACGCGCCGGCCTGACCCTGGCGTACGGGGAGCCGCGCTACGACGAGAAGGCCCCGAAGGACAGCGTGCTCGGGCAGGACCCGGCGTCGGCCAGCAAGATCGTCAAGGGTGGCACCATCACCCTGACCCTCTCGCTGGGTCCGGAGCGCTTCCCGGTGCCGGACGTGATCGGCAAGGAGTACGAACTGGCCGAGGCCGATCTGGCCAACGTCAAACTGGTGGCGGCCAAGGGCACCCCTCGCTACGACGACAACCTGCCGGCCGGCGTCGTGCTGGACAGTTCGCCGAAGGTGGGTGCCGAGGTCAAGCCGGGCACGAAGATCACGCTCATCCTGAGCCGTGGCCGGGCGCCGGTGTCGGTGCCCAACCTGGTGGGCAAGAGCCTGACCGAGGCCCGCACCGCCCTGGCCCAGCTCAACCTGAAGCCGGTGGAGACCTACAAGGACTCCGACAAGCCCAAGGATGAGATCCTCGGCCAGAGCCCGGCCGACGGCGCGGGCGTGGAGAAGGGCACCGAGGTCAAGCTCGAGATCAGCAAGGGCCCGCCGCTGGTCGTCGTGCCCCGGGTGATCGACCTGCCCTGTCAGCAGGCCAAGCAGGTGCTGGAGAGCCAGGGCTTCCCGGTGACTGTCGCGATCAACCCGAACGCGGTGGCCCGGATCCAGGCCCCCGGCGAGAATTCCCAGGTGCCGCCGGGCACCCCGGTCGTCATCACGTGCTTCTGATGCCTGTGGTCTCCTCGCGTCCGGTGGGCGCGCACACTCCGACCTCTGGCGGGCTGGCGAAGGCGGCCCTGCCGTACCTCGACGCGACAGGTGCCGCGGCCGTGCAGGTGTACGTCTCCAACTCGCGTGGCTGGGCGTTGCCTCCGGGTGATCCGGCGCAGGACGCGCTGTTCCGCGAGGGCTGCGCCGAGCGGGGCGTCCCGGCGTTCATCCACGCCTCGCTGCTGGTCAACCTGGGCTCACCGACGGCGGCCACTGTCGAGAAGTCGGCGCAGACGCTGGCGCACGCGCTGCGCCGGGGTGTGGCGATCGGCGCGCAGGCGGTGGTGTTCCACGCCGGCAGCTCGGTCGACGAGGGGTACGCCGAGGAGGCGATGCGGCAGGTCCGTCGCGAGCTGCTGCCCCTGCTCGACTGGGCCGCCGAGGTCGGTGGACCGATGCTGCTGGTCGAGCCGAGCGCCGGTGGCGGCCGCTCGCTCGCCTCCCGCGTGGAGCAGCTCGGGCCCTACCTCGACGCGGTGGACCGACACCCGATGCTCGGGGTCTGCTTCGACACCTGCCACGCCTGGGCGGCCGGGCACGACCTGGCCGCCGAGGGCGGCATGACCGCGACCCTGGACACCCTGGTGGCCACGGTCGGTGCGGACCGCTTGCGGCTGGTGCACGCCAACGACTCGAAGGATCTGTGCGGCTCGACCCGGGACCGGCACGAGAACATCGGCAAGGGCACCATCGGCGAGCCGGCCTTCGCGGAGCTGATGGCCCATCCGGCCACCGCCGGCGTCCCCGTGGTGGTGGAGACCCCCAGCGAGAAGCAACTCGGCCACACCGCCGACATAGCAATCCTGAACCGCCTGAACCCCTGATCCCTTCTCCTCCTGTTGATCAAGAGCTTTGCGTCATCCGGAGACCGGAATCTGACGCAAAGCTCTTGATCAACAGGGAGTGGGTCAGGCGGCGAGGATCCGGGCCAGGGCGGTGGCCGCCCGGTCGATCGCGGCGTCGTCGACGCCCAGGTGGGTGACCAGGCGGGCGGTACGCGGGCCGAGCACCGAGACCAGTACGCCCTCCGCGCGGGCGGCGGCGGCCAGCGCGCGGGCATCCAGCGCGTGCTTGGTCAGGTCCAGCGGGACGAGGTTGGTACGGACCGCCGCGGCGAGCACCCCGAACGGGGCGACCGTCTCGGCGAGCCGGGCCGCCTTCGCGTGGTCCTCAGCCAGCCGGTCGACGTGGTGCGCCAGGGCGTACCGGCCGGCGGCGGCGAGGATGCCGGCCTGGCGCATGCCGCCGCCCATCCGCTTGCGGATCAACCGGGCCCGTTCGATCTTCTCCGCGCTGCCCACCACCAGCGAGCCGACCGGCGCACCGAGCCCCTTGGAGAGACACACGGACAGCGTGTCGAAGAGCCGGCCGTACTCGGTCAGCGGCACCCCGTCGGCGACGTGCGCGTGCCAGATCCGGGCGCCGTCGCAGTGCAGCGCCACCCCCGCGTCGTCGGCGACCCCGCGCAGCTCCCGCAGGGTGGCCAGCGGGATCACGCCGCCACCGCCGCGGTTGTGGGTCTGCTCGACGGCGATCGCGCGGGTGGGCACGGCGAAGTAGCCGTCCGGACGGATCATCCGGGCGACCAGCTCCGGGTCGATGTCCGCGCCGACGGCCGGCCAGGTCCGCGAGGAGATCCCGCCGTACGCGGCGGCGGCGCCGATCTCGTACGTGACGACGTGCGCGTCGGCGTCGCAGAGCAGCTCGTCGCCGGGTGACACCAGCAGTTGCAGAGCGATCTGGTTGGCCATCGACCCGCTCGGGGCGAAGAGCGCCGCCTCGTGCCCGAACAGCGCGGCGACCTCCGCTTCGAGGGCGTTGACGGTGGGGTCCTCGCCGTAGACGTCGTCACCGACCTCGGCGGCGGCCATCGCCTCCCGCATCCCGGCGGTCGGCCGGGTCACCGTGTCGGACCGCAGGTCCACGAACTGATCAGCCACTGTCATCCCTTCGAACGCCAAGCTCACTCCTCGCGTCAGCCACGGGACCTGCCTTTCGGCTGCCGACTGCGGGGCTCGCAAGCTCACTCCTCGCGTCAGCCACGCAGCATCTCGGCCACGAGGAAGGCCAGCTCCAGCGACTGCTGGGTGTTGAGCCGAGGATCGCAGGCGGTCTCGTACCGGTCGGGCAGGTCGAGGTCCTCGATGCCCTGGGCGCCGCCGAGGCATTCGGTGACGTCCTCACCGGTCAACTCGACGTGGATGCCACCGGGGTGGGTGTCCAGGCCCCGGTGCACCTCGAAGTAGCCGAGCACCTCGTCGACGATCCGGTCGAAGTGCCGGGTCTTGTAGCCGTTGGACGACTCGTGGGTGTTGCCGTGCATCGGGTCGCACTGCCAGACCACCTTGGCGCCGGAGGCGGTGACCTTGGCCACGATCGGCGGCAGGGCGTCGCGGACCCGGTGGTTGCCCATCCGGCTGATCAGCGTGAGCCGGCCGGGGATGTTGTCCGGGTTGAGCTTCTCGCACAGCTCGATCGCCTCGTCCGGGGACGTGGTCGGGCCGAGCTTGACGCCGATCGGGTTGGCGATCCGGGAGATGAAGTCGATGTGCGCGCCGGTGATCTGCCGGGTGCGCTCGCCGACCCAGAGGAAGTGCCCGGACAGCCCGTACGCCCGACGGTCGGAGACCCGGGTGAGCGCCCGGTCGTACTCCAGGGCGAGGGCCTCGTGGGAGCAGTAGAGGGTGACGGTCCGCAGCGCCTCGTCGTCGGTCATCCCGCAGGCCCGGATGAAGGCCAGCGCCCGGTCGATCTCCCGGGCGATCGCCTCGTAGCGCTCCCCCGCCGGGGAGGTCTTCACGAAGCCCTTGTTCCAGTCGTGCACCGCGTGCAGGTCGGCGAGCCCACCGGCCAGGTACGCCCGCAGCATGTTCATCGCGGCGGCCGAGTTGGCGTACGCCCGGATCATGCGCTGCGGGTCGGCGACCCGGGCGGCGGGGTCGGCCTCCAGCGAGTTGATCATGTCGCCGCGGTAGGCGGGCAGGCCACGCGCGTCGGTGGGCAGCGAGCGGGGCTTGGTGTACTGGCCGGCGACCCGGGCGACCTTGACCACCGGCAGCGACGCGCCGTAGGTGAGCACGATCGCCATCTGGAGCAGGGTGCGGGCGTTGGCCAGCAGGTGGCTCTCGGTGTTGTCGACGAACGTCTCGGCGCAGTCACCGCCCTGGAGCAGGAACGCCTTGCCCTCGCAGACCAGGGCCAGCTTCTGCCGGAGCTGGTCCACCTCGTAGGGCGCGACGACCGACGGCACGGTGTCGAGGACCTTGCAGACCTCGGCGACGGCGGCCGGATCGGACCACGGGGGGATCTGCTCGCGGGGCAGCTCCCGCCAGCGGTCCAGACCGAGGGCGGCGTCCTCGGCGGAGTCGACTGTCGGACGGCTGGTCTGCAGGCCCGGGCTGCCCACCGCGGGATGGCTCAGCTGATGCCACTCATGGCGCATGAGAGAAAGCGTACGGCGACCGTGGGCGTACCCGAGCGGCGAGGGGGACGGTTCCGGCAGATGGGAGATCAACCCCGCCGATGCCGGTCAGGACACCGGTGAGGCGCCGACCCCGTTCGGCGACGGGCTGGCGGCCGGATTGCCGCCCGGCGCCTCCCCGGCGATGCACCAGTCGCCGCCGTCGCGGGTGACGGTGAACACCAGCGGGCGGGTGACCTTGCTCTTGCCGGCGGTGACCGAGACCGAGACGCTGACCTCCTGGCCGCGCGGCCCGGACCGGACGTCGGTGATGGCCGCCTCGGGCACCTCGAAGTGGTCGGCGAAGTCACCGTTGGGGCCGGTGGCGGCGAGGTCGAACCCGTCGTGCAGCAGCTCGCAGAGCTGGCTGCGGCCGGCGGCGACGTCCTTGGCGGTCATCGCGTCGAGGTACGCCTGCACGCGCTCACGAGACCGGGTGCCGGCCTCCTCGGCGGGGGCACGCTCGGGCTTGGCGGCCGACTCGTCCTCGTCACCGCCGCCGATCCCGCAGCCGACCAGGGCGGCCGGGAGCAGCACCAGCCCGGCGGCGGCGGCCGCCAGCCTGCGGTGGATCGGGCGCATGACCACCTCCGTCGACGGGGAAATCGAGACGTGCCGAGCCGCGAGTCTGCCACATCGGGCCCGACCCGCCCAAGGCCGGCGACCCCTGCCGACCCACCTGAGGCCGGCGACTCGGGCCCGACCCACCCAAGCCGGCGGCCCGGCCGACGCTGGGCGTCGACCGGGCCGGTACGGCACGGGCGGGGAGAGGCGGTGCGGGCCCCTCCCCGCCGTGTGGGTGGTGCGTCGACCGTCGGCTCAGCCGAGGCCGCCCTTGATGGCGCCGATGAGCTCGCCGTTGCTCGTGTCGCCGGAGAGCTCCCAGAAGAACGCGCCACCGAGGCCCTGGTTGTTCGCGTACGTCATCTTGCCGTTGATGGTCGACGGGGTGTCGTAGCTCCACCAGTTGCTGCCGCACTTGGCGTACGCGGTGCCGGCGATCGTGCCGGTGGCCGGGCAGCTGTTCTTGAGGACCTTGTAGTCCTCGATGCCCGCCTCGTAGGTGCCCGGCGCCGCGCCGGTGGCGCTGCCGCCCGGTGCGGCCTGCGTGACGCCCGTCCAGCCCCGACCGTAGAAGCCGATGCCGAGCAGCAGCTTGTTGGCCGGGACGCCCTTGCTCTTGAGCTTCTGGATCGCCGCGTCCGAGTTGAAGCCCTGCTGCGGGATGCCGGTGTACGAGGTGAGCGGCGAGTGCGGCGCCGTCGGGCCCTGGGCGTTGAAGGCGCCGAAGTAGTCGTACGTCATCGGCATGAGCCAGTTGAGGTTGCCGATGGCGCCGGCGTAGTCGGTGGCGTCGATCTTGCCGCCGTTGCTGCCGTCCGCCGTGATCGCGGCGGTGACCAGCGCGCTGGACCCGAACTTCGACCGCAGGGCGCCGATCACGTTCTTGAACGCGTTGGGCCCGCTGGTGTCGCAGGTCAGACCGCAGGCGTTGGGGTACTCCCAGTCGACGTCGATGCCGTCGAAGACGTCCGCCCAGCGCGGGTCCTCGACCAGGTTGTAGCAGCTCTCGGCGAACGCGGCCGGGTTCTGGGCGGCCTGGGTGAAGCCGCCGGACCAGGTCCAGCCGCCGAACGACCAGATCACCTTGAGGTGCGGGTTCAGCTGCTTGAGCTTGCGCAGCTGGTTGAAGCTGCCGCGCAGCGGCTGGTCCCAGGTGTCGGCGACGCCGTCCACGCTGTCCGCCGCCGTGTACGCCTTCTCGTAGTCCGCGTAGCTGTCACCGATGGTGCAGCGACCGCCGGTGGTGTTGCCGAAGGCGTACAGGATGTGGGTCAGCTTGGCGGCCGAGCCGCTGGTCTGGATGTTCTTGACGTGGTAGTTACGGCCGTAGACGCCCCACTCGGCGAAGTAGCCGACGACCTTCTTGCCGCCCGTGTTCGGCGGTGGCGTGGTGGGCGGTGCGGTCGTGGGCGGCGCCGTGGTCGGCGGTGCGGTCGTGGGCGGCGCCGTGGTGGGCGCGGCAGTGGTCGGCGGGGTGGTCGGGGTGCCGCCACCGCACGGTGCGCCGTTGACGGTGCAGTTCAGCGGCGCCTTGTAGGCGCCGGTGCCGTTGTAGCCCCAGCTGAACGAGGCGCCCGGGGCGAGCCCACCGGCCCAGCTCTTCTTGACCGCGACGTAGTGGTTGCCGCTGCTCGTGACGTCGGCGTCCCACGCGCTGCTGATGGTGGTGCCCGACGGCAGGTCGAACTCGATGCGCCAGGTGGCGACCGTGGCGCTGGAGCCGTTGGTCACGGTCACCTTCGTCTCGTGGCCGGTCCCCCAGTCCTGTGCCTTGGCGAACGTGGTGGTGACCGTGCCGGCGCCGAACGCGGTCGTCATCGGCACCGCCGCGACGGTCACGGCGACCACGGCACCGGCCCAGAGGGCCCGGCGGAGCGATCTTTTCATAAGGCGTCTCCCGAACTGTTAGGAAACTTTCCAAAAGAGATGGTGAGACGGTACTCACGCCGTCATCAGTTCGTCAAGATGTCCATGTTTCGATTTCTCCTGGTGCGTGGACTGCGCCCGCGCCGAGCCGCAGGTCATCGCTCGGGGGTCACGGGCCGGCGCGTAGCCTCGGGCCCATGACCGTCTTCGACATCCCGATCGACGCCCTCAGCGGCGGGCCCGCCGACCTCGCCCAGTACCGGGGCCGGGCGCTGCTGGTGGTCAACGTCGCCTCCCGCTGCGGTCTCACCCCGCAGTACGCCGGCCTTCAGACCCTCGCGGACACGTACGCCGAGCGTGGCCTGGTGGTGCTGGGCGTGCCGTGCAACCAGTTCGCCGGGCAGGAGCCAGGCACGGCGGCCGAGATCAGCGACTTCTGCCAGGTCAACTACGGGGTGACCTTCCCGCTGACCGAGAAGGTCGACGTGAACGGACCCGACCGGCACCCGCTGTACGCCGCCCTGGTGGAGACCCCGGACGCCGACGGGCACACCGGGGACGTCCGCTGGAACTTCGAGAAGTTCCTGGTGGCCCCGGACGGCACGGTCGCCGCCCGCTTCGCCCCCACTGTCGAACCCACCTCCGACGACCTCCGCACGGCGATCGAGAAAACCCTCCCCACCCCCGCCTGACCCACCCCGCCCGCGCCCGGCCCGCCCCCGCCGGGCCTGCTCGCGCCCGGCCCGCCCGCGCCGGGCGTGCTCGCGGTGATCAAGAGGTTTGCGTCAGGGGTGAGCCTTCATCTGACGCAAACCTCTTGATCACCAGCACCAGCACCAGGTGCGGGTCGGGGCGGCGGTGCCCGGGCCGACCACCGTCGGGTGGCACATCCCCGCGGGACGGGTTGGCGGGCAGCGCGAGCAGTAGCGTGAGCAGAACCGGCTCGGCGCGCGGCCGGGTGGACCGCGCCGGCCGTCCGCGCAGCCGCTCCGCGTCGGGTAACCGGAATAACCCACCGCGCCGGTCGGGAATGCGTCGTGGGTGGACGAAGTTGGGAAGAAGCATGACAACTGTGGGACTGATCGGCAGCGGCAACATCGGCGGCACCCTGGCCCGGCTGGCGGTGGCCGCCGGCTACGACGTGGTGCTGAGCAACTCGCGCGGGCCGGAGACGCTCACCGACCTGGTCGACGAGTTGGGTGAGCGGGCCAGCGCCGGCACGACGCAGGACGCGGCGCAGATCGGTGATCTGGTGGTGGTCAGCGTGCCGCTCAAGGCGTACCGGGCGGTGCCCGCGCAGCCGCTGTCCGGCAAGGTCGTCATCGACACCAACAACTACTACCCGCAGCGCGACGGGGCCTTCCCGGAGCTGGACGCGGGTGAGATCACCAGCAGCGAGCTGCTCCAGCAGCACCTGCCGACCTCGCGGGTGGTCAAGGTCTTCAACAACATCTACTTCAAGGCCCTCGCCTCGCTCGGCCGGCCGGCCGGGGCGGCCGACCGCAGCGCCCTCGCGATCGCCGGTGACGACGCCGCCGCGAAGGCCGAGGTGACCGCCTTCCTGGACCGGATCGGCTACGACACGGTGGATGCCGGCTCGCTGGCCGAGGGGTGGCGTTACCAGCCGGACACCCCGGCGTACGGCACGCTCTACGCCGCCACGCCGACCGACTGGGAGCACCCCGCGTCGAGTGACGCCGAGAAACTGCGCGCCGCGCTGGCCGCCGCCACCCGCTGAGCACCGCCGCCGTCCTGGGACGACCGCCTACCGGGTGGCCGTCTCCAGGGCGGCGGCGAGTTCGTCGTCGTAGCTGGCGATGGGCTGGCCGTCCACGTCGTACGCGACGAGTCGGCCCTGCGCCATGCTCGCCGACCGGAACGAGAACGTCCGCGTACCCGGGTAGGCCGCCAGCAGGGGAATGTCCCGGGGCGCTCCGCCCGGGGCGGAGTAGTACGCCAGCCGGGCCACCCGCGCGGAGACCACACCGTTGACCCGGACCTTCGTCTTCTCGGCACGGGTGCCGAAGGTGACCGGCGCGTCGGTGGCGTAGGCGGCGCACTCGGCCGGGCCTCGGCAGACGAAGAAATATCGTGGATTGGCGACGTCGTCGAGGACGTACGCCTTGAACGTGGGGTCCGCTCCGGCGGGCAGCGGTTGCACGGCGAAGAAGGCGAGAGCCACCACGGCCGAGACGCCCACCCGCAGCCAGGCCCGGCCGGCGGCGGATCGCCTGTTGCTCCGGACGGCCGCGACCGCGACACCGCCGAAACCGGCCAGGCACAGCAGGCACACGCCGACGGCTCGGGCGTTCTCGAACAGGAACTGCACGCCCGGCCGCGTCGACACCGGGCCGAGGACGGCGCCCAGCGAGACGACCATGGCGGCGAGCAACGCCGCGCCGGCCACCCGCTGGGTGATGCCGGACGCGCCGACCAGCAGCATCGCGGCGAGCACCGGCCACACCTGATGGTGGGTCCAGGACACCGGGGACGCGGCCACCGTGGCGCAGCCGACGAGGATCGCCGCGTGCCCGGGACGGCCCTGCCCGGCCAACCGCCGGGCGCGCAGCAGCGCCGCGCCGCAGATCACCGCCACCAGCCCGGCCCAGAGCACGGGCAGCGCCGCCTCGTCGACCCCGATGCGCAACAGCATCCCGTGCACCGACTGGTTGCCCAGCGAGGCCAGGTTGCCGATCCGCGAGGTCTGCCGGACCGCCTCGGTCCAGTACGTCCAGCTCTCGGCGGGCAGCACGACCGCCGCCACCGCGGCGCAGGCGCCGAACGTCGCCACCGCGCGGCCGGCGTCGCGATAGCGCCCGGTGGCGAGGAAGTACGCGACGAACAGCAGCGGGGTCAGCTTGATCGCCGCGGCCACCCCGACGAGCACCCCGCGCAGCCGGGGTGGGCCGACGCCCATCCCGTCCAGCAGTGCCAGCATCACGATGAAGACGCTGACCTGCCCGAACCGCAGGTTGCTCTGCACCGGCGCCGAGAGCATCAGCACCGTGGCGGCCACCGCGACGACCAGCGGGCGGTGCGACCGATCGGTGCTCAGCGCGACACCGACCATCGCGGCGATGGCGACGACCGCCGCGCACGTCGCCACCAGCCAGACGCCCTGGAGAACGCCCTCGCTGACTGCGGTGATCGGGGCCAGCACCAGGGCGGCGAACGGCGGATAGGTGAACGGCCCGCCGTTTCGGGCGCGGTACTCGTACAGCGGCCGGCCCGCGTGCAGATCGGACAGCGCGCCGTAGTAGATGTGCAGGTCGGAGAGTCGGTCACCGCGCCTGAGCACGAGCACACAGGACACCAGCGCGACGACGACGAACGCCGCCCACGCCAGCGCCACCCGGCGATCCCGCATCGCCCGAGAATAGGCGAACGCGAGGCCGAGCGATGGCCCGTCAACCGTTGGCCAGGCGGTCCAATGGAGACGCTCACGGCCTCGGCTGTCGGGCGTAGACGCTATTTCTGAAAGAACACCGAGGCGACGTCCGCCACGATTCCGAGGGCCCAGTCCAACTGCGGACAGTCGTGCTGACCTTGACACTCCAGACAGCCGCCCGTCGGCCAGGGTCGATCATGCACTCGGGACCAGTGAGCGTCGAGGACCCGCTCGGCCATGAAGAGTTCCGTTGCCCTGGACACCGGCTCGTCGATCGCCATCGCACGCACCTTCCCGAGGTCACGAGATGCACACCCTGGAGGGCGGAGGCCATGCGTCGCGCCCTCCAGGGGTGGATGGATCGAAAACCTCGGGGTGCTGAAGTCCAGAAGAGTCCGATCACTGTCTCACTGTATCCACTGTCTCACTGTAGTCAAGTTCTCACTGTGCTCAGTCGAGTCGCGTCGTCACTTGTCCTGCCCAGGCCCCGGCTGGAAGCATGATCTTCGCTGAAGTCCAGGAGAGCCGATCATGCCTACCAGGCCACCGCACTACCTCCGTGTCGCCGACGACATCGCGCGCAGAATCAACTCCGGGGAGTATCCGCCCGGCCATCAACTGCCCTCGGTCTCGGAAATTGGTGAGATCTACAACGTGGCACGATCGACCGCCTACCGGGCCGTACGCGAACTGCACCAACGAAACCTGGTCTACGGCCAACAGGGGCAGGGCGTTTTCGTGGCCGAAGCGGAGTAGCCAGCGGGGAGGATCCGACCGCGTCTGCCCTCGGAAGAACGGGGACGGGGGGCCGGGCGTGCACCCGAGCGTCGTCGTCGACGAACGCTACGCCGACAGGTCACGTAGCTTCGACAGCTGGAACACCGGCGGCGCCCGGGTCCGGGTCGGCGCCTGGCACGTGCCGCTCGCCGACCTGCTCAACGCGACAGTGGCCGCCGGCCTCCGACCGGTCCGGTTCGTCGAGGCCGGCCCGGAAGGTGTGCCGGACCTGTTCGGCTTCCTCGCGGTGCGGTAGCGGCACCAGCCCGGCGTTCTGGGTCGGGATCTCCTCGCGCCGCACTACAAGATCGCGCTCGATCCTGGATGTAGTGGCATCCTCCCGACGCCGAGACCACTACATCCTGGATCGAGCACGATCTTGCGGCAGGCAGCGCGGGCAGCGGCGCGGGGCAGCGCGGGTAGCGCGGGCAGCGGCGCGGCGCGGCGCGGCGCGAAGAAACATCGCGCGCACAACTTGCGCCGGAGTCCCACACACGGGACTCTGTCCGTGGGTTGCCGCCCGCTCACCGAACGTGCCCTTCCGGAGGCGACATGCACACGCTCCGTACCGCGTCCCGCCGGCTGTTCGCCGGCGCTGGCGCGTTCCTGCTCGGCACCGCCCTCGCCGCCACCGCGGCGGCCCCGGCCAGCGCGGACACCGTCGGCTACGTCCGCCTCGCCCACCTCTCCCCCGACACCCCGGCCGTCGACGTCTACCTGGCCGCCCCCGGCGCCGCGAAGCCGAGGGTGTTCCCGGGCGTCGGCTACGGCGTGGTCTCCGACTATCTCCAGCTGCCCCCGGGGCGGTACGCGGTGGCGATGCGCGAGGCCGGCACGCCCGCCAGCGAGCCGCCGGTGCTCACCACCGAGGTGGCGGTGACCAGTGGCGGCGCGTACACGGTGGCCGGTGTCGGGCGGCACGCCGACCTGGGGCTGCGGGTGCTCACCGACGATCTGAGCGCTCCCACCCAGGGCCGGGCCAAGGTGCGCGTCGTGCAGGCCTCGGTGCGCACACCCGTTCTCGACGTCGCCGCCGCCGACGGGCCGACGATCGCCGACGGCGTGCAGTTCGCCACCACCACCGACTACCAGCAGGTCGAGCCGGGCACCTGGAAGCTGCGACTCACCGGCGCGGGCGGCCCGAGCACCGACGCCGAGGTGCGGCTCACCGGGGGCGCGGTCTACTCGCTGCTGGTGCTCGACGACAAGCAGGGCGGCCTCACCGCCGAGCTGCGCCGTGACGCCGAGGGCGGCACCGTCGCACCGGCCGGCGGCGTGGACACCGGCGCGGGCGGCACGTCCGACGCCGGGTTCGGCGCGTACCCCCTGGTGGCCGGCGGGTTGGCCGCCGCGGCGGGCGCGGCGAGCCTGCTCCTGTGGCGCCGGCGGCGGCGCACCACCTGGTGAGCGTCGGGCCCGCCGCCGCCATCCGGCGGCATCGCGACCGCCGGGCGCCGCTGGCCGCGCTGGTCGCGGCCGGCGCGGCGGTCTGCCTGGCCGCCGGCACCGGGGTCGGGCTGGCCACCACCGGCCCGCCGCCGGCCGCGAGCTGGCACCCTGGCTGCGCCGACGGCTGCCCGTCCGTGGCCGCGCCGCCGCGGTCGGCAGGTCCACCCACGCGGGTACGCGTGCCGCGCATCCGCGTCGACTCGGAGCTCACGGTGCTCGGCCTGGACCGCGCCGGCGTACTCGTTCCGCCGGCCGAGTTCGACACGGCCGGCTGGTACGGCGGCGGCCCCGCACCCGGCGACACCGGCCCGGCCGTGCTCGCCGGGCACCTGGACTCGCGCAGCGGCCCGGCGGTCTTCGCCCGGCTCGACGAGCTGCGTCCGGGTGACCTGGTCCAGGTGTGGCGCGGCGGGCGGTGGCTGTCGTTCCGGGTGACCGGATCGCTGCGTACCCGCAAGGACCGGTTCCCGACGGCCGTGGTCTACGGCCCGACGCCCGGGGCGGAGCTGCGTCTGGTCACCTGCGGGGGCGACTTCGACCGGCGGCGCGGGCACTACCGGGACAACGTGGTGGTGTTCGCGGTCGCCGACGGCTGATCGGGGCGTCAGACCGGGCGGCGGCCGGCGAAGCCGCACTCGGCGCGGTGGTACCAGCGCACGTCGGAGTCGCCCTCCAGCCAGCACCAGAGCACCGCACGGCCGGCCCGCTCGCCGGGGAAGTCGAGCAGCACCGGCGCGATGCCCTTGACCTGGATCTCGTGCTGGTGCAGCTCCTCGACGACGGCGTGCAGCCGGGCCTCCAGCCCCTTCACCTCGGCCAGTCCGCCGAGCGCGCTGACGCCGTGGTCGGCCAGGTCGACGCGCAGCTCGGCGAGGTCGGCGCGGAGCCGGATCAGCTCGTCGACACGCGGCTGCAGGGTGGCCACCAGGTGCCGGGCCTGAGCGAGTGTGAACACGCCGCCAGTATGCGCCACGTGCCGTGCCGCGCATGCCCCGCGAGTGGCGCGGCGGAGGTCACGGGAAGGCCGGGCGACTCGGCGCTGCCGGCGGCGAGGAAGTCCGGGGTGGTGCCGGTCGGCGGGTGCGGGCCGCTCGGTGGAGTCAGTCGGCCTGGGCGGCCAGTTCGCGGGCGCGGTCCCGGGCGGCCTCCAGCGCGGCGAGCAGCGCCGCGCGTACGCCGTGCTTCTCCAGCTCGCGGATCGCGGAGATCGTGGTGCCGGCCGGTGAGGTGACCGCCTCGCGCAGCTTGACCGGGTGCTCGCCGGAGTCGCGCAGCATCACGGCGGAGCCGATAGCGGTCTGCACGATCAGCTCGTGCGCCACCTGCCGGGGCAGCCCGAGCAGGATCCCGGCGTCGATCATGGCCTCGACCAGGAGGTAGAAGTAGGCCGGGCCGGAGCCGGAGAGCGCCGTGACCGCGTCCTGCTGTGACTCGGGCACCCGGATCGTCTGACCGAGGGGCTTGAACATCTCCTCGGCCAGGGCGAGGTGTTCCCCGGTGGCGTACGCGCCCGCCGAGATGGCGGTCATCGCCTGGTCGACAAGCGCCGGGGTGTTGGTCATGACCCGGACGACCGGGGTGCCCTCGGGCAGCCGGCGGTTGAAGAAGCTGGTGGGCAGCCCGGCGCAGAGCGAGATGACGAGCTTGTCGGCGGGCACCTTGGGCCCGATCTCGTCGAGCAGCGCGGCGGCGTCCTGTGGCTTGACCGAGACCGCGAGCACGGCCGCCTCGTCGACGGCGGCCAGGTTGTCGACCACCCGTACGCCGTAGCGGGCGGTCAGCTCCTCGGCGCGGGCCGGGCGGCGGGCGGTGGCGAGCAGCCGTTCCACCGGCCATCCGGAGCGCAGCAGCCCGGAGAGCATCAGCTCGCCGATCTTGCCGGCGCCGATCACCGCGACCGTGTGCACCTCGGCTGACATCTCGGCCGTACCCCTCTCGCGTCGGAGCACGGCGCGGCGGACCAACCGGCCCGCCGCGTCGTGCCGTTGACCAACTGCGGACCGGTGGTCCGCCGCGCCGTCCTACCGTCGATCAGCTGCCGAAGAAGACCTCGGCCTCGGCGTACCGCTCCAGCGGCACGGTCTTGAGCTCGCGGGTGGCCTCGGCGAGGGGCACCCGGACGATGTCGGTGCTCTGCATCGCGACCATCTTGCCCCAGTCGCCGTCGTTGACCGCGTCGATGGCCTGCAGGCCCAGGCGGGTGGCGAGCACCCGGTCGAAGGCGGTCGGGGTGCCACCGCGCTGGATGTGGCCCAGCACCACGGTGCGGGCCTCCTTGCCGGTCTTGGCCTCCAGCTGCTCGGCGAGCCACTGGCCGATGCCGCCGAGGCGGACGTGGCCGAACGAGTCCAGCTCCTGGTTGGCGAGCACCATCTGGCCGTCCAGCGGCTGGGCGCCCTCGGCGACCACGACGATCGGGGCGTACTGGTGCTGGAAGCGCTTCTCGACGTAGCCGGCCACCTGGTCGACGTCGAACTGACGCTCGGGCAGCAGGATCACGTTGGCGCCGCCGGCCAGGCCGGCGTGCAGGGCGATCCAGCCGGCGTGCCGGCCCATCACCTCGACGACCAGGGTGCGGTGGTGGCTCTCCGCGGTGGTGTGCAGCCGGTCGATGGCCTCCATCGCGATGTTGACCGCGGTGTCGAAGCCGAAGGTGTAGTCGGTGGCGCCGAGGTCGTTGTCGATCGTCTTCGGCACGCCGACCACGTGCACGCCCAGCTCGTAGAGCTTGGTGGCCACGCCGAGGGTGTCCTCGCCGCCGATCGCGATCAGCGCGTCCACGCCCTGCTCGGCGAGGTTGTCCTTGATCCGCTCGACGCCGTTCTCGATCTTGAACGGGTTGGTCCGGGACGAGCCGAGGATGGTGCCGCCACGGGGCAGGATGCCGCGGACGTCCGCGATGCCCAGGGGACGGGACAGACCCTCCAGCGGGCCCTTCCAACCGTCCCGGAAGCCCACGAACTCGTGACCGTAGGTGGCGACGCCCTTGCGGACCACCGCCCGGATGACCGCGTTGAGACCTGGGCAGTCGCCGCCGCCGGTGAGCACGCCGATACGCATGATCCGCTCATCCTCCTGGAGCATCAGGTAAAGCCCGATATGCCCCAGGTATGTGTCAGGTCAGACCATCGGCGCCATTGCCGGCCCGGGGCGGGCCGTCACTGCGAACTGTAGTCGGCCTACCTGCGCGACGACAGCGCGCCCCGGGGGCGGCGGGTCAGTACGTCACCTCGCGGTTCTCGCCGGCCTCCGGCGGCTGGCCGGTGACGGCGGCCTTCGCGAACCCGAGCAGATTGACCACGGTGCTGCTCGGCGAGTCCCAGTACTCGGCGGAGCTGGCGTGCACCTTGATCAGGGTCAGGCCGGGCGTGTCCAGCCCGTCCGGGAACCAGACCTTGAGCACCGGGTTCCACAGCCGCTGGGCGCGCTCGGCGTCGAAACCCTCGTTGGCGGTGCCCGAGACCGACACCCAGGCGTTGTGCTTCTGGTCCGAGAAGGCGACGTTGACCTCCGGGTTGACCCGGATCTGACGCACCTTGGCGGAGTCGGCGTAGGCGAAGAACCACAGGTCGCCGTCGAACTCGGCCTCCTGCAGCCCCATCGGCCTGCTCACCTGGCGCCCGTCCAGTGCGATAGTGGTGAGCATGCAGATCCGTGCGGCGCGGACCAGCTCGGTGACCCGCGTCCGGGCCTCGGCGATGCTGGTCGGATCGTTGCTCATGGCAGTCTCCCTCGGCTCGACTGGTCGAACCGTTGCCCGGGACAGAACCGGTCAAACCTACAAAGGTACGACGACCGCTCAGCGTGCCGTCATCGCCCGCCAGCGGGCCAGGTTGTGCCGGGCGTCGACCAGGGCGTCGTGCCGGGCCGCGTCCGCGTCCGGCAGGGTCGGCCGGCCCCGGTCGTCCCAGAGCTGGCGCAGGTCCTTGGTGAACCGGGGGATCTCCCGGGGCAGCGCCGGCATCGCCCCCCAGAGCTGGGCGAGGACCACATGGTCGTACGCCGCGTACCAGGCCCACAGCTCCAGCTGCTCCCCCGGCCGGTCCCGGACCGGCTCCATGAGGAAGTCGTACAGGTCGTCACGGATGCGCTCCCGGGAACGCCAGGCCCGGTCCGCCGGAGACGGCAGCCGGTCCAGCACGTTGCGTCGGACCCAGGGCACGGCACGGGAGTCGTCGAACTCGGTGGAGACCGCGTAGAACTCGCGGCCGTACTCGTCGACGACACCTATCGACACGAGGTCGACGATCCGGCCGTCCTCGATGAACTCGCAGTCGTAGAAGTAGCGGTAGACCATTCCGGCCATCCTCGCCCACCGCCGGCCGGCAGCGGCCGGCGGGGGCCGGTGCAGGGAGTACGCCGCAGCTCGCGACGGTCACGGAAGTGCTTCGAGGGGTGTACAGCAAGCGACTGGACCGTCATGATCTGATGTGTACCGCTACCGGATGCCGAATCGGTGTCAGTTCACCTTGTCAGGGCCATCAGGTTCACCCGGTGAGCGATTGTGTGGTCCATGACCGGGGAGGGGTTGGGCCGTGGAGATGCGCCTGCCGGAGCCGGGTGACGCGCTCACGGGTGTCGAGATGTTCGCCGGGCTGGAGCCCGAGGTGCGCCAGCGCGTCATCGCGGCCGCTGTTCCGCGCACCTACCGCAAGGGTCAGTTGCTCTTCGTGGAGAACGACCCGGGCGAGTCGCTGATCGTGCTGCGCCGCGGCGCGGTGGCCGTCTTCCGCACGGCGCCGACCGGCGAGCGGGCGGTGCTGTCGGTGATCCGTCCTCCGGACGTGCTCGGCGAGGTCTCCCTGCTCGACGCCTCCACCCGGTCCGCGTCGGCCGAGGCCATCGAGGACTGCGCGGCGCTCGCCCTGTCCCGGGGCGCGTTCATGGAACTCGTGCACTCCAACCCGCGCATCCTGGACGCGGTGATGCGCTCGCTGGGCGGCCTGATCCGTCGGCTCACCGAGCAGAACGCCGACCACGTCTTCCTCGACCTGCCCGGCCGGGTCGCCAAGACACTGGTCCGGCTGGCCGGCGAGAGCCAGGCCCCGATGATCACGATCGAGCTCAACCAGAGCCAGCTCGCCGAGATGGCCGGCGGTTCCCGCCAGAGCGTCAACCAGGCGATCGGCTCCTTCGCCAGCCGGGGCTGGCTGCGGACCGAGGGCCGCCGGATCGTCGTCACCGACGTGGCCGCGCTGCGCCGCCGCGCCGGCATGAACGACCGCTGAGCGCGCCGCGAACGACCGCTGAGCCGCACCGCAGCGTCGGCGTAACCGACCGCTGAGCCGCACCGACGGGCAGCGCACCACGACACGACACGGCCGGGTCACCCGTGGGCGGCCCGGCCGTGTCGTCGCGTCACCGACGCGCGGTTCAGACGCCGGGGCTGCCCGGGCCGGCCCACTTGTTCGGGCCCTTGCTGTCGCCGCCCGGGCCGTTCGACTGCTCGCTGACGATGCCCTCGGCCTGGAGCGTGGCGAGCGTGGCGGCGTCGACGTCGACCGACTCGCCCGCGGAGTGGCTGACCCCGTTGCCGTCGGTCCAGTCGCTCTCCAGCTTGACGTACACCATTGACCTGTCCCCCTCTGGTCGCTGATCGAAGATGTGGCGGACTGAATGTAGTCCGCCGGACCCACGGTGGACTGTCCACAAACCAACAGGCCGGTACCTGACAGCCGCGTGGGCGGTGATACTCCCTGTGACGGGACGACGGGGGGCGTCGGCCCGGATCGCCATGGAGGGTGTGTCATCGCCGCGCAGTGTGGGCGCTGTGGACGCACGGCCGCCGACGGCGACCGCTTCTGCGGTGGCTGCGGTGCCGAGCTCGGTGCCGTGTGCCCGCACTGCCTGCGCCCCCTCGCCTCGGACGTCACGTTCTGCACCTCGTGCGGTTCGCCCCGGCCGGGCGCGGACCGGCCGGCCGCCGTCGCCCCGCAGGAGGACCGCCGCCGGGTGAGCGTGCTCTTCGTCGACCTCATCGACTTCACCCCGTACGTCGAGCGGGCCGACCCGGAGCAGGTCCGCGGCATGCAGACCGGCTTCTTCTCCGCGGCCCGCCGGGTCGTCGGCCAGTACGGCGGGGTGGTGGAGAAGTACATCGGCGACGCGGTGATGGCGCTGTTCGGCGCCCCGATCGCCACCGAGACCGACGCGCTGCGCTGCGTCCGGGCCGGGCTGGAGCTGCAACGGGTGCTCACCCGGTTCGCGCCGACGGGTAGCACCGAGATGCGGTTCCGGGTGGGGGTGGCCACCGGGGAGGCCCTCGTCGACGTGGCCGCCGCCCGGGACGGCGGGCAGGCGATCGTGGCCGGCGACGTGGTGAACACCGCCTCCCGGATGCAGTCGGTCGCGCCACCGGGCGGGGTGCTGGTGTGCGGCACCACGCACGCGCTGACCAGGGACACGATCCGCTACGAGGAGCAGCCCCCGGTCACCCTGCGCGGCCGGTCGTCGCCGACCGAGGTGTGGCTCGCATTGTCCCCACTGCGCCGCCTGCCGACCGATCGAGAGCCGGACACCACGCCGCTGGTCGACCGCGAGCACGAGCTGGGCATGCTGGTCAACGCCCTGCACCGGTCGCTGCGCGACCGGCTGCCGCAGGTGGTGACGATCTTCGGCCGGGCCGGCATCGGTAAGAGCCGGCTGCTGCGCGAGCTGTACCGGCACACGGGCCGGCTGGTCGACGAGCCGCTGACATGGCGGACGGGGCGCTGCCCGCCGTTCGGCGAGAACGTCACGTTCGCCGCGCTGGCCGACATCGTCAAGACCGAGGCCGGCATCCTGGACACCGACCCGGCCGCCAGCGCGGCGCAGCGGCTGGCCGCCGCCGTGGGCGAGCTGATCGGCCCGGGCGAGCGCGACCGGGTGGTGGACGCCCTGCGCCCGCTGGTCGGGCTGCCCGGCACGCCGCTGCCGGCGGAGGAGGCCGAGTCCGCGTGGCGGCGGTTCCTGCTGGCGTTGGCCGCCCGCCGCCCCACCGTGCTGGTCTTCGAGGACCTGCACTGGGCCGACGACGCGATGCTGCGCTTCGTGGAACTGCTCGGGGCGGCGGCCCGCGAGGCGCCGCTGCTGCTGCTCTGCACCGCCCGCCCGGAACTGGTCGACCGGGACCCGAGCTGGGCCGGGACCATCACCGGCTCGGTGACCATCACCCTGCCTCCGCTGCGCGACACCGGCATCGCCGCCCTGTACGCGCACCTGTTCGGCCAGGCGGCGTTCTCCGCCGACATGCTGACCCCGCTCATCGAGGTGGCCGGCGGCAACCCGCTCTACGCCCACGAGTACGTCCGGATGCTCATCGAACAGGGCGCGCTGCGGCAGTCCGGGCGGGGCTGGTCGCTGGACAAGCAGCTCGAACTGACCATGCCGGAGAGCGTGCACGCGGTGATCGCCAACCGGGTGGACCTGCTGGACGCCAAGGACCGCGCGGTGCTGCTGGCGGCCTCGGTGGTGGGGGTGCAGTTCTGGCCGGGTGCGGTGGCCGCCGCGCTGGGGCAGCCGGTCGAGTCGGTGGAGCGCGCGCTGCGCCGGCTGGAGCAGCGCGACTTCGTGCACGAGCAGGCCGCGTCGACGATGGCGGGGCAGGCGGAGTTCCGGTTCCGGCACGTGCTGGTGCGCGACGTCTGCTACCAGCGGCTGCCGCGCACCGAGCGGGTGGCGCGGCACGAGCGGGCCGCGGACTGGCTCGACGCGCTGTCGCACAGCCGCGACACCGACCTGGCGGAGGTGCTCGCCCACCACCGCTGGGCGGCCCACGAGATCGCCCGCTCGCTCGGCATGCAGGTCCGCCGGTACGCGGGGCCGGCGCGGCAGGCGCTGCACCGGGCGGCCCGGCGGGCGTACGCCCTGCACGGGCTGGACGCGGCGGCGAGCCACGCGGGCCGGGCGTTGGGCCTGGCCGACGACAGCGACCCGGTGGGCCGGCTCCAGCTGGAGCTGCTCAGTACGGAGATCTCGTTCTACCGCGACGGCAACGCGTTCCTGTCCGGCGGCGGACCGGAGCAGGTGCACGCGCTGGCGGACCGGCTGTCGGCGCACGGCGACGACGCGTGTGCCGCACGGGCGTGGACGCTGCTCGGTCAGGCGGCCTGGTTGCGCGCGGACCGGGGTGACGCGCTGGCCTGCCTGGACCGCGCGGTCCAGCTGTTCGAGCCGTTGCCGGACAGCCCGCAGAAGGCCGACGCGTACGCCGAGCTGGGCCGCCTGCACATGCTCAACTACGAGCGCGACCCGGCCGTGTCGGCGGCGGACACCGCGGCGGAGATCGCGGAGCGGCTGGGCCTGACCGAGGCGCGCACCAACGCGCGGATCACCGCGGCCACCGCCCGCTACCAGGCCGGTGACCGGGTCGGCCTGGACGAGCTGCACGCGATCGTCGAGTTCGCCCGCGCCGGTCAGCTGCTCGCGCTGCCCCGGGCCACCCAGAACCTGGCCTGGGCGATCCGCGAGGAGGGTGACTGGCTGCGCTCGAACGCCCTGCTCTCGGCCGCGCCGGCGCGTACGGCCAGCGGCCAGACGCTGACCACGAGCTATTCGGCCGAGGCGATGCGGGCGTGGTTCGAGGGTGACTTCGGCCGGTTGCTCGCCGCCGCGGAGGCGTTCGTGGACACGCCGACGGGCAGCTGGGACATGCAGGTGCGGGGTTTGCGCTGCTGTCTGCTGGTGCTCCGCGACGACGAGGACCCGGCCGACCTGGCCGACGCGCTGTCCACCGCGCGGCGCAGCGGCTTTCACCGCCTGCGGTGGACGATGCTGAGCATGGCGGCGCTGTGCCGGGCGTTGCAGGGCCGCGACGCCGAGGCGGCGGAGCTGATCGACGAGCTGGACCGGTCCTGGTCGGCGGTGCCGGCGCTGGCCAGCGGGGAGTGGATCGCCGCCGCCGCGTACGCCGCCGCTCTGGCCGGCCGGGACACCTCCGTGCGGGTCCGGGCGATGCTGGACCGGGTCGGACATCGCACGCCGTGGTCGGAGGCGGCGCTGCGGACGGTGACGGCGGCGGTGGCGGCGGCCGACGGCGACCACCGGCGGGCGGCCGAGCTGCACCTGGCCGCCGCCGAGACGTACGGGCGGATTCCGGACGTCAGCGACCGGGTGCTGGCGCTGGCGCTCGCGGCGGCGGAGCTGACCCGCGCCGGCGACCCGGCGGGCGCCCGGGTGCCGCGCGCCGAGGTCCGCACCTTCGCGCTGCGCAACGACGCCCCGGGCCTGCTGGCGCTGGCCGGCCGGCCGATCAGCCCGACGGGGCCGGCGGTGGCCTGCTGAGACGACTCAGGCGGGCACCGGCTTGAGCTTCTGCGCGTAGATGTCGACGTACTCGCGGCCGGAGAGCTCCATCAGCTCGTACATGATCTCGTCGGTGACCGCGCGCTCGACGAACCGGTCGCCGGCCAGCCCCGCGTAGCGGGAGAAGTCCAGCGGGGCGCCGAAGCGGATCCGCACCCGGTCGATCCGGGGAATGAGCGTGCCGGGCGGCTGGATCTGGTCGGCGTTGAGCATCGCCACGGGCACCACCACCGCGCCGCTCTCCAGCGCGAGCCGCGCGACCCCGGTCTTTCCCCGGTAGAGCCGCCCGTCCGGGGAGCGGGTGCCCTCGGGGTAGATGCCGGCCACTCCCCCGGCGCGCAGCACCCGCAGCTGGGTGTCCAGGGCGGCGCGGGCGGCCTGGCCGCCGGAGCGGTCCACCGGGATGGTGCCGGTGCCGACGAAGAACATCTTCGTCAGCCAGCCCTTGATCCCCTTGCCGGTGAAGTACTCGGCCTTGGCCACGAAGGTGACCTTCCGCGAAATGATCAACGGGGTGAAGATCGAGTCGGAGAAGGAGAGGTGGTTGCTGGCCAGGATCACCGGCCCGGTCGCCGGCACGTGGTGCAGGCCCTCCACCTGCGGGCGGAAGATCAGCTTGAGCAGCGGACCGAGGAGAACGTACTTCAACAGCCAGTAGAGCACCGGCGTCCTTTCCCGTGGTGTGCCCGCGACAGCACCATGCCGGGAGCGCCGCCGTCGCCGACGAGCCTACGAAGCCCGCGCTCGCACCACAACGGACGTCGACGTCTCTCATTTTTTCGATCGTCGGCACGGTGTGGGCGGGTCGAAACACCCGGTCGCCGACGATCACCGAGATCGCACGTGTCGCGCAAGAACGGACAAAGAGCCACCGCCGCGACCTGCGGCAGTGCCCCTGACTTTCCAAGACGCGACACAACGCACTCCCGGAACCGGCCTCCGACGTGTCACGATTCAGAGCACGGCGTGCGGACGGACGCCGAGGGGGCAGGGGCGGCCGCGCCGAGGGCGCGTTGAGGAGGATTGCCGGGTGTCAGCGGGTGGTGCCCGCCGGGGACGGCGGGACAACGGGCTCGACGCGAGCGAGTACGCCGTCGTCGGCGACGTCGATCCGCGCGTCGGCGAGCACCTGCTCGACGTCCTGGCGGCCGGTGGGATCGCCGCTTACCTGCAACCCTCCGCCGACCTCAACCCCGTCACCCGCACCACGACGGTTCCGGCCCGCCCGGTCGACCGGCTCTACGTCGACCGCTCGCACCTGACCACGGCCCGCGACTACCTCACCCAGCTCGCCGACGAGAGCACCCCGGAGCAGCCGCCGGCCCGCGACGAACCGGACATCGACGCCGAGTGGGCCCGGATCGTGGCCGGCTTCCACACCACCTCGACCGCCGACGAGCGCCCCTGGCCGGCAGCGGAGGACGTGGACGAGCGCGACGACCGGGAAACCCGGGACGAGTCGACGGCCGGTCCGCTCGCCCGCTCCGGCGTCGACGAGGCCGGGCCGACAGCCACCGACGTCCGCCGGCTGCCGTCGGCCACCGACTTCTCCGGGATCTCGGTCGGCCGGGGCACCCGCGGTGACGAGCCCTCGCTGCTGGACGGTCTGGACACCTTCGGCGCCGATCTGCCCGACGACGACGAGGACGAGGGTTACCACCCGCCGCCACCCCCGCCACTGCCCCGGATCTCCAAGTACGCGGTGGTCGGCGCGCTCGCGGTGGTCGTCGGGTTCGTGCTCTTCCTCTTCCCGTCGCTGCTCCCGGTGGACCGCTCGGCGGTCACCCTGTTCGGGTTCACCGGCATCCTGGCCGGCTTCGTCACGCTGATCTGGCGGCTGCGCCCCGGCGACGAGGACGACGACGACCCGGACAACGGCGCCGTCGTCTGACCTGCGCGCCGTCTACCGCATGGCGGGACGACGACGCCCCCCGCCCGGGGCGTAACAATGGTGTAACTTACTGTCAGTAGGAATACCGCTGTACGTCACTTCCCCCGCTGACTGACCGGTTTTCCCTTCCTCGTGGCGGTCAGTCCTCTGCTGATCGGAATGCCCGAGATGCGACAGAGTTCCCTCGTGGTGGTGGCCAACCGCCTCCCCATCGACGACAGCCAGGCGCCCGACGGCGCCTGCGAGTGGCGCCGCAGTCCCGGTGGGCTGGTCAGCGCGCTGCACCCCCTGCTCCGGCACACCCCGGCGACCTGGGTCGGCTGGGCCGGGGGCACCGGGGCCGCGCCCGCCCTGCCGGACGTGGACGGCGTCCACATGCACACCGTCGCCCTCAGCCACGAAGATCTGCGCGACCACTACGAGGGCTTCTCCAACGCCACCCTCTGGCCGCTCTACCACGACGCCGTCGAGCAACCCGAGCACCACCGCCGCTGGTGGGAGGCGTACCAGCGGGTCAACCAGCGCTTCGCCGAGGCGACCGCCGAGGTGGCCGAGCCGGGCGGCGTGGTCTGGGTGCAGGATTACCACCTCCAGCTGGTTCCCGGGCAGCTGCGCGCGCTGCGCCCCGACCTGCGCATCGGCTTCTTCCTGCACGTGCCGTTCCCGCCGCCGGAGCTGTTCATGCAGTTGCCCCGTCGGGCCGAACTGCTGCGCGGCATGCTCGGCGCCGACCTGGTCGGCTTCCAGCGCGCCCAGGCGGCGCACAACTTCGCCCAACTGGTCACCCGGGTGCTGGAGCTGCCCGCCACCGACCGCCGGATCGGCATCGACGACCGGGTCGTGCGCATCGGCGCCTTCCCCGTCTCCATCGACACGGCCGAGATGGCCGCCCTCGCCGCCCGCCCCGACGTCGCCGCGCGGGCCCGCCGCCTCCGCCAGGACCTCGGCGATCCCCGCCAGGTCATCCTCAGCGTCGACCGGATGGACTACACCAAGGGCATCGAGCAGCGCCTCAAGGCGTACAGCGAGCTGCTCGCCAGCGGCGACGTCAAGGTCCGCGACACGGTGCTGGTGCAGGTCGCCATGCCGAGCCGGGAACGCGTCGGGCAGTACCAGATCCTGCGCGAACGCATCGAGCGCGAGGTGGGCCGGATCAACGGCGAGTTCGGCCGCGTCGGTGAGCCCGCCATCCACTACCTCACCCAGCCCTTCGACCGGGCCGAGCTGGCCGCGCTCTACCGGGTCGCCGACGTGATGGCGGTGACCCCGCTGCGCGACGGGATGAACCTGGTCGCCAAGGAGTACGTCGCCGCCCGGGTGGACGACACGGGCGCGCTGCTGCTCAGCGAGTTCGCCGGCACGGCCGCCGAACTGTCGCAGGCGTACCTGGTGAACCCGCACGACCTGGAAGGGCTCAAGCAGGCGCTGCGCACGGCGCTGCGGGCCAGTCCCGCCGACGTCACCGAACGGATGCGGGCCATGCGCGCCCACCTGCACCAGCACGACATCCGGGCCTGGGCGCGCTCCTACCTGAGCGCGCTGGACGAGCGCGGCGCCCTGGTCGGCCGCCTCACCAGCGGCGACGGCGCCCCCCTCGTGCCGCGCCCGGCGACCCGGGCCACCTCCGCCGCGCAGCACACCGGCGGCTGACCGGCGCGACCACTCAGCGGGCGGCGGGCTCCTTCTCCAGCCAGTCCAGGATCGCGTCGATCGGCTCGGCCCAGCGCGCGTCGAGCATCAGGTCGTGCCCCATGCCGGGAAAGAGCAACGGCGCCGAACCGTACCGGCGGGCGATCCGCGTCAACGTCGACGCCGGCACCACCCGGTCGTCCGGGCTGCCCAGCACCAGGACCGGCGGCGAACCCACCGCCGGCTCGGCCTCCGGCTCGCCCAGCAGCGCCCACTGCGCCCGCCGGCCCGCCCGACCCAGCCGCGCCACGTACCGCCGGGCCTCCTCGTCGGCCAACTCGCGGCTGAACAACTGCGTGCGGCTGAGCCGCAACGGCCCGCCGAACACCGCCGGCAACGTCCCGGCCGGGTTGCGGCGCACCGCCGCGGAGAGCACCCCCCAGCCGCCGAAGACCGGCGCCACCAGCACCGCACCGCGCGCCGGGTAACGCGCCAACGCGTGCGCCACCACGAGCGCCCCGGCGCCGTGCCCCACCAGCACCGCCTGGCGCGGCAGGCTCGCGGCCACCTGGACCACATCGTGGGCGTACGCGCGCAGCGTCGCCTCCGGCGCCGGCTCGCTGGCGCCGTGCCCCCGCAGGCTCAGCGCGTACGCCGGAAAGCCCCGCGACGCGGCGTGACCCAGCCAGTGCTCGGCGAACGCCCACGCGCCGTGCCCGAAGCCGGGAACGAAGAGCAGCGGAGGCCGCCCCTGCTCCACCTCGGGAACGGCGCTGAGCACCTCGCGTCGCGCCGGCCGGACCGGCCGGGACCACTCTCGACCCCGCATGATCCGCAGCTCGGTCACTGATCCTGCCTTCCGTTCGCGACTGCGGGGCTCGCAAGCTCACTCCTCGCGCTCACTTGGCCTCCAGGTCGTGCAGGGCGCGCTGGACGGCGCGCAGGTAGTCGGCGTGCCCGACCTCGAACCAGTGCCGGCTGCTGTCCTTGACCTGCCCCGAGTAACGCTCCCCGGCCCGGTCGCGCACCCGCTGCGCGAACGCCGCGGCCCGCTCGGGCCGGTCCCGGCGGGCCTGCAACAGCCGGGCGAAGAGCACCGTCTGCCAGTGCGCCAGGGTGAACATCCCGGAGTCCGGTTGCACGAGGCCGGCGACCGCCAGCGTCGGGTGCCCCGGCGTGAAGGCGTTGAGCCAGAGCGTGGGCCGGCCCGTGCCGGCGCTGTCGCCGAACACCGACGCGTCGAGGAACTCGAACCGGGGCAGGTAGCCGGTGGCGAAGATGACCAGGTCCGGGTCGATCTCGCGGCCGTCGGCCAGCTCCACGGCGTACGAGCGGAAACGGGCCAGGTCCGGCACCGGGGCGATCCCGCCGTGGCCCACGTAGTAGACGAGCTGGCTGTTGGCGATCGGGTGCGTCTCGTACACCCGGTGGTCGGGCTTGGGCAGGCCGAAGCGCGTCAGGTCGCCGACGGTCAGGCGCAGCGTCCAGTGGTAGAGCCACTGGCGGACCCGCAGCGGCACGCGCAGCGCCAGCAGGGCGTCGTTGACCTGGTCGGCGGGCCGCCCGAGGACGTACTTCGGGGCGTACCAGTAGCCGCGCCGGGTGGAGTGCCAGCACCGCGACGCCTGCTGGGCGGCCTCGACGGCGATGTCGCAGCCGGTGTTGCCGGCGCCGACCACCAGCACCCGCTTGCCGCGCAGCTGCGCCGGGTCCTTGTAGGACGACGCGTGCATGATCTCGCCGCGGAACTCTTCGAGGCCCTCGTAGCGGGGCAGTTTCGGCGACCAGTTGTGCCCGTTGGCGATGACCACGGCGGCGTACCGGGAGGTGCGCTCCGGGCCGTACCCGCCGGTGGAGCGGGTGGTCACGTCCCAGCGGTCCCCCTCGGCGGGCTCCACCCGGACCACCTCGGTGCCGAACCAGACGTGCGAGCGCAGGTCGAAGTGGTCGGCGTACCGCTCGAAGTACGCCAGGAGCTGGCTGTGGTGCGGGTAGTCCGGCCACGAGTCCGGCATCGGGAAGTCGGGGAACTGGGTGAACGGCTTCGACGACAGCAGGTGGGTGCTCGCGTACACCGGGCTGCGGTCGTGTCGCCAGTTCCAGGCGCCGCCGACGCCGGTCTCCCGTTCGTAGCAGTCCACCCCGAACCCGTGCTCGCGCAGGTTCTTGATGGCCGTCAGGCCGCTGGCCCCGGCCCCGATGACGCAGACCGTGTCGCCCCGGTCGGAGAGCGGACGGCCGTCGGGGCTCTGCGCGGACTGGGTCGCATCCGGGTCGGGCCGGCCGTGGTCGGTGGAGGTGGACACCGGGACATCTCCTTTTGTGCGGCACGGGTGCCGGTCGCCGCGAAATCCTCTCCACATCGGAGCCGGATGTCCAGCCCCGGAGCGGACCGATCGACGGATACCGGACGGGGGGGTCAGCCGGCGGTGGGTAGCAGCAGGTCGACGAGGACCGGGAAGTGGTCGCTGGCCCGGCGGGTCTGCGGGGTGTCCACCACGTCGTAGTCGACAACGCTGATCCGGGGATCGACGAAGAGCGCGTCGATGCGGCGGCGCGGGTCGGCGCACGAGTAGGTGAGCCGCTCCGCGCGGTCGGCGGCGATCGCCGCGTCGGTCAGGCCACGCGCCACGGTGGCCCACGCCGGCCCGTCCGGGCCCTCGTTCAGGTCGGCTCCGGCCACCACCGGGCTGCTCGCCGCGTCCAGCCCTCGCCGGAACTCGGCGGCCTGCGCGGGCCGCTCGGTCGGGTCGGTGGACAGGTGCGACCCGGCGAGGGTGAACCGGGCGTCGCCGACCCGGCAGTCGGCGTACGCGGCGCCGCGCAGGTGTCGGCCCGGGGTCAGCGGGAAGCGCTGGCAACGGGTGTCGCGCACCTGCACCCGCAGGCTGGTCAGCAGCAGGTTGCCCAGGGCGGGCAGGCCCCCGGCGGCCACCACCAGGCCGAACGACTCGGCCAGGGTGGCGGACTTCTGCCGCCACCGGAACCGGCGCGGCCCCTCCTGCACGATCACGACGTCCGGCCTCGCGGCCCGGACCACCGCCGCGAGCGCGGCCGTGTCGTCGCGCTGGCTGTGGATGTTGTACGACACCACGCGCAGCGGTACGCCGGCAGCCTCACCCATCGCCGGCCCCCTCAGATCCGGCGGGCCAGGTCGGCCGCGCCGATCACCCCGGCGCTGTTGCCCAGCTGGGCGGGGAGCACCTCGGCCACCGGCAGGCGGCCCCGCTGGGCGAGCGCGTCGAGGTACGAGCGGCGCGTCGGGCCGAGCAGCAGGTCACCGGCGTCGATCACGCCGCCGCCGACGACAAGGGTCTGCGGGTCGAGGATCTGTGCCATGTCGGCGAGGCTGGTGCCCAGCCACCGGCCGATCTGCGCGAACGCCTCGGCGGAGACCGGGTCGCCGCCCTGCGCGGCGGCGGTCACCATGTGGCCGGTGATCGCCTCGGCCTCGCCGCCGGCCAGGTCCAGCAGGGCCGCGGCCCGCTGGGGTTCCTGTCGCGCGCCCGCGCGGGCGAAGCGGACCAGGGCGCTGCCGCTGGCGTACTGCTCGATGCAGCCCAGCCGCCCGCAGCCGCACTGGTGCCCGTCCGGCACGGCCAGCATGTGGCCCAGCTCCGCGGCGACGCCGTGCGCGCCGCGCATCAGCTCGCCGCCGAGCACGATGCCGCCGCCGACGCCGGTGCCGATCGTGAACATGATCATGGAGTCGTCGGCGTCCCGGGCCGCGCCGTAGCGGAACTCGGCCCAGGCGGCCACGTTGGCGTCGTTCTCCACGATCACCGGCAGGCCGACGGCGGTGCTGACGTACTCGCGCAGCGGCTCGTCCCGCCAGGCGAGGTTCGGGGCGAAGAGCACTGTCGAGCGGGTGGCGTCGATCCAGCCGGCCGCGCCGATACCGACGGCCTCGATCGTCCGCCCGGCAGCCAGCTCGCCGACCAGCTCGATGATGACGTCGCGGGTCTTGCCGACGTCATCGGCGGGAGTGTCCCGTCGGCTCTGCACGAGAACCGTGCCGGTGTCGTCCACGACACCGCCGGCCACCTTCGTGCCACCGACGTCGACTCCGATGGTCAGCGTCACCGCTGCCGCTCCCCTCTGCTGTGCTGTCCGGTCCGCGCGCCGATGACGCGCCGGTCCGGATCGCGATGTCCCGCGCTCAGGCGCCGCCGCCCGGCGCGTCCGCGCCGGTGTCGTCGGACGCCCGCGACGCGGGCACCGCGGGTCGGCTGGTCGGCGCCGGTGCGGCCACCGACCCGGCGTCGTCGACGGGTGCTGCGGCGGCCGGGGCGAGTGGGTCCGCCGTCCGGGTGGCGACCGACCAGACATCCCGCTCCGGCGCCGGCTGAGAATCATGCCCGCTGCGGGTGGCATCGCGCCACACGTGCTCGTCGTCGGTGTCGGCGGACCGGTCGGCCGGGGCGGAGGGCGGGGCCTCGTCGCCGCTGCTCGCGGCGGGCGTCTGCCGCGACGGGGCGGACGGCTGCGGTGCGGTCGTCGGGGACGGCTCCGGCGGTGCGAACGCCCGGAGCAGGCTGGCCACGCCGGCCGCGAGGTCTCCGGCGCCGGTGGCAAGGCGTTCGGCGAATTCCGGACTCGGATCACGTAACGCGGCGATGCCGCGACAGACCGGGCAGACGCAGCATTCGGCCGAACCGGTGGCGAAACCCCCACCGCCCTGGGTGCCGCCGCCCGGAGCGGCACTGTGACCGAGGACACCGGCCAGCATCCCGCCCAGCGGGCCGAACGCGCCGCCCGCCGACCCGGCGGAGGCCAGTCGCGCCCCCGCGAGCACCGTGGCGACCAGACGCTCCGCCTCTTCCCGGGCCGAACCCGGATCCGTTCCGCCCACCCTCGGCTCCTCTACCCTGCCGCCGGACGCGTCACTGCGCCGCACCGAGTGCTTCTACCCGGCGCTTGAGCTGCTTCAACGCGGTGTCCATGATCATTTTCTCGGCCTTGCGCCGAAACATGCCGAGCATCCCCACCGACAGCTCGACCTCGAGCGTGTACGTCACGGTGGTGCTCCCGTCCGGGTTCGCCACCAGGTCGTACGAGCCGCGCTGGCTCTTCTGCATCTTCGAGGGGGCCAGCAGGTGCCATTCGATGTGGGACAGGTCCTCGGCGTACTCGTAGGCGAGCACGTACTCGTCGGCCATCACGCCGGCGTCGATCGCGAAGCGCACCTGGCTGGCGTAGCCGTCCTCGTACTCCTCGATCACCTCGGCGTGGCGCACCGCCTCGGTCCACTCCGGGTAGCTCGGGAAGTCGCAGATGACCGCCGCCACCAGGTCCGGTGACGCGCCGATGATGATCGACTGGGTGGAGGAGTCCGCCATGGGGGGAGGCTACCCGGCGGGTACCGCCCGTACGCCGCGCCGCCCCCGCCGGGTAGGTTTCGACAGAGCCGAAGACCGTGGATGGGCAGCGGCCCGGCCAGTGCGAGCACGAAGGAGTGCAGGTGCGCGAGTTCTCCGTTCCGCCGATCGTCACCGTTGGCGACGCGGCCAACCTCACCGATCCGGTCTGGGACAACGCCGAGGCCGCGCCGGACACCGTCCAGTTCGCCCGCGCCACGCGCTCGGCCGACGGCAGCGGCACGACCTGGGCCGAGGTGACCTGCCTGGCGTTCCGCGACGAGGTGGCGGCGGTGGCCCGGGGCCTGATCGCCGCCGGTGTCGCCCCGGGCGCCCGGGTCGCGCTGATGAGCCGCACCCGTTACGAGTGGACGCTGCTCGATTACGCCATCTGGACGGTCGGCGCGGTCACCGTGCCGATCTACGAGACCTCCAGCGCCGAGCAGGCCGCCTGGATCCTGGCCGACTCCGGCGCGGTCGCCGCAGTGGTGGAGACCGACGCGCACGCCGACCTGGTCGCCAGCGTCCGCGACCGCCTGCCCGAGCTGGTCCACCTCTGGCAGATCGACCGCGGCGGGGTCGACGAGCTGGTCACCGCCGGTGCCGCAGTCGAGCTGGCCGAGGTCGAGCGGCGCCGCAAGGCCGTCCGCGCCAACGACCTGGCCACGATCATCTACACCAGCGGCACCACCGGCCGCCCCAAGGGTTGCGTGCTCACCCACCGCAACATGTACGCCGACATCGCCAACGCGGTGCCGGTGCTGCCGAACCTGTTCAACGCCGGCGCGGCCACCCTGCTCTTCCTGCCGCTGGCGCACGCGTTCGCCCGGCTCATCCAGATCGGCGTGGTGCAGGCCCGGGCCACCCTGGCGCACTGCGCCGACACCAAGAACCTGGTCGGCGAGTTGCAGGAGTTCCGCCCCACCTTCGTGCTGTCGGTGCCACGGGTGTTCGAGAAGGTCTACAACGCGGCCAAGCAGAAGGCCGAGGCCGACGGCAAGGGCGGCGTCTTCGCCCGCGCCGAGCAGGTCGCCATCGCGTACAGCGAGGCTCTGGAGACCCCGCGCGGACCGGGCCTGGCGCTGCGCGCCCAGCACGCGGTCTTCGACCGGCTCGTCTACCGCAAGCTGCGCGCCGCGCTCGGCGGGCGGTGCCGCGACGCCATCTCCGGCGGCGCACCGCTGGGGGCCCGGCTCGGTCACTTCTTCCGCGGCGTCGGCGTGACGATCCTGGAGGGGTACGGGCTGACCGAGACCTCGCCCGCCGCCGCAGCGAACCTGCCCACCGGCACCCGGATCGGCACCGTCGGCCGACCGCTGCCCGGCGTGACCATCCGGATCGAGGACGACGGCGAGATCCTGATCTCCGGCGACCTGATCTTCCAGGGCTACTGGCACAACGAGGCGGCGACCGCCGAAGCGCTCAGCGCCGACGGCTGGTTCCGCACCGGCGACCTGGGCCAACTCGACGCCGACGGCTACCTGAGCATCACCGGCCGCAAGAAGGAGCTGATCGTGACCGCGGGCGGCAAGAACGTCGCCCCCGCCGTGCTGGAGGACCAGGTCCGCGCCCACCCGTTGATCAGCCAGTGCGTCGTGGTCGGCGATGCGAAGCCGTTCATCGCCGCGCTGGTCACCCTCGACGAGGAGGCGTTGCCGACGTTCCTCGCGAGCGCCGGCCTGCCCCCGGACACTCCGGTCGAGAAGCTGCGCGAGCACGAGGGCCTGCGCGCCGAGGTCCAGTCCGCGATCGACACCGCGAACCAGTCCGTGTCGAAGGCCGAGGCGATCAAGGTCTTCCGGATCCTGCCCCGCGACTTCACCGAGGCGACGGGTGAGCTGACCCCGTCGCTCAAGGTCAAACGACAGGTCGTCCACAAGACGTACGCGGCGGAGATCGCCGACATCTACCGAGGCTGACTACCATCCGTCACGTGCCCGCATCCGCATCCGCCACACCGCATCCGCATCCCCTCGCCGCGGCCGCCCGCCTGGTGATGCTGGCGCTGGTCGCGATCCTGACCCTGTTCGCCACCCGCGACGTCACCCAGCTGTGGTGGATCGCGCTGCTGGCGGTCGCCGGGGCGCCCTCCCTGCTCGCCCCGCAGCACCGGCTGATCGGGCCGCTGAGCCGGGTGGCCGAGGTGGTGGTGCTGGGGCTGGCCGCGAGCCAGGTCGCCGCTGTCGCGTCGATCGGGGGGACCGTCGACGGGCTCGGCGCCTCCGCGGTGCTGCCCTACCTGGCGGTGCCGGTGACCGTCACCGCCCTGCGCCGCCGCTTCCGCGAGGGCGCGGCGCTGCTCGCGGTGACCGCCGGCACGCTGCTGGTCAGCGGCGCGTTGACCCAGGTCGACGGCGGGCGTCAGCTCGGCCAGGTGGGCTATCTCGCGGTCTGCGCGCAGTGGCTGATCCTCGCCGCGCTGGGGCTCTACGCCGCCGGCACCCTGCACCGGGTGATGGCCGTGCGCGCCGACGGCAAGCCCCAGCCGTACGCCGAGGCGACCCGCCTGCTGACCCAGCTGCGGACTGTGGCCCGGCAACTGCCGGGGGCGACCCTGGACCCGGGCGGCATCTCCGAGCACCTGCTGGAGGAGCTGCGCACGGTGGCCCGGGCGGACCGGGGCGCGGTGCTGTCGGCCAGCGGTGGGGGCCGGCTCGTGGTGCTCGCGCAGGCCGGGGTGGACCGGGTGGACTGGGAGACGACCCTGGACGCGGACTCGGCGATCGCCGACGCCTGGGCCAGTCAGCAGGCCACGACGGCCGCCCGCTCACAGTCGCGCTCCCACCGGGGCGGGGACGTGTCGGCGCTGATCGTCCCGCTGGTCGCCGGGGTGCGCACGGTGGGGCTGGTGGTGCTGGAGGCGGACGTCGCGCAGGCGTACCCGCCGCCGGTGGTGTCCCGGGTGACCGCACTGACCCGGCCGGCCGCGCTGCGGCTGGAGGCGGCGCTGCTGTTCGACGAGGTCCGCTCGCTGGCCACCAACGAGGAGCGCCAACGGCTGGCCCGCGAGATCCACGACGGGGTGGCGCAGGAGCTGGTGATGGTCGGCTACGGCATCGACAACGCCCTGGCCACCGTCTTCGACGACGCGGACGAGACCGCCGAGGCGCTGCGTACGCTGCGCGGCGAGGTGACCCGGGTGATCACCGAGCTGCGGCTGAGCCTCTTCGAGCTGCGCAGCGAGGTGGACCGCCAGGGCGGCCTGGCCGCGGCGATCGCCGAGTACGCCCGGACCGTTGGCGCCTCGGGTGGGCTGCGGGTGCACCTGTCGCTGGACGAGTCCACCGCGCGCCTGCCGGCGGCCACCGAGGCCGAGTTGCTGCGCATCGCCCAGGAGGCGGTGACCAACGCCCGCAAGCACGCCGGGGCCTCGAATCTCTGGGTCACGTGTGAGGTGGACCCCCCGTACGCTCAAATTGAAGTGTCGGATGACGGTCAGGGGATGGCTGACCAGCGCCCCGACGGACGGTACGGTCTTGCGATCATGGCCGAGAGGGCGGAACGTATCCGGGGCCGGTTGGAGATCAGGCCGCGGCAACCCAGCGGCACGACCGTGGCGGTGGTTCTCGGTTCCTCGTCCCGGCGCGACAACGTGCGCGACAGCGCAGCACCAGAAGGGGAGTAACCCGAGGATGACCACAAGTCCGACACCGGCCACCCGCACCAAGGTTCTCCTTGTCGACGATCACGACCTGATTCGCAAGGGCCTGCGGCACGCCTTCGAGCGCGACCGCCAGTTCGAGGTCGTCGGCGAGGCCGCGACCGCGGCTGAGGGGGTACGCCAGGCCGGCGCCCTGCAGCCGGACGTGGTGATCATGGATCTGCGGCTGCCCGACGGCAGCGGCCTGGAGGCCACCCGCGCGCTGCGCAAGTCCAGCTCGTCGATGGGCATCGTGGTGCTGACCATGTACGCGGGCGACGACCAGCTCTTCGGTGCCCTGGAGGCCGGCGCGAGCGCCTTCGTGCCGAAGACCGCCCCGGCCGACGAGGTGGTGGCCGCCGCGCGGCACGCCGCGTCCTCGCCCAGCGCGTTCACCGCCGCCGACCTGGCCGAGGCGATGAAGCGTCGGCTCGCCCCGTCCGGCCCGCAGCTGTCGCCCCGCGAGGGGCAGGTGCTGCGGCTGCTCGCTGACGGGATGAGCGTGGCGGGCATCGCGAAGCAGCTGTTCGTGAGCGAGTCCACCGCCAAGACGCACATCTCGAAGCTCTACGAGAAGCTCGGCGCCGCCAACCGGGCACAGGCGCTGATGACCGCGCTGCGGCTCGGCCTGCTGGAAGCACCGGACGCCCCGAAGTTCTGACCGGCGCCCGCTCGTCGAGCGGGACACCGCGATCGCAGGTCCGTGCCGGCTCTCTGCCGGCGCGGACCTTCGCGTATCGACCGACGTCGGCGGGAATCTGGCGGCACGCTATGGTCTGGCGGGTACGTCGGGGGCAGAATACCCGCGCGGGCGACGACGCCCGCGTCGCGGACTCAAGGGGTTGAGCGCATGCAGCGGCCGGACTGGGCACCCGACACCATCGACATCGAGCGCCCGAGCGTCGCGCGGATGTACGACTACTACCTCGGCGGATCGCACAACTTCGCCGCCGACCGGGCCGCCGCGCAGGCGATGGTGGCCGCCGTCCCGGAGGCGCCGCTGATGGCGCAGGCCAACCGGGCGTTCCTGCGCCGAGCGGTCCACCATCTCGCCGAGGCCGGCGTCCGGCAGTTCCTCGACATCGGCTCGGGCATTCCCACCGTCGGCAACGTGCACGAGATCGCCCAGCGCATCGACCCGGAGTCGCGGGTGGTCTACGTGGACGTCGATCCGGTCGCGGTGGCGCACAGCCGGGAGATCCTGGCCGGCAACGACCGCGCGGTGGTCGTCCAGGAGGACCTGCGACACCCGGACCGGATCCTGGCGCACCCCGACGTCCGCAAGCTGCTCGACCTGAGCCAGCCGGTGGCCGTGATGGTCGTGGCCGTCCTGCACTTCGTCTCCGACGACGACCGGCCGGCGGAGCTGCTGGCGACGCTACGCGACGCGTTGGTGCCCGGCAGCTACCTGGTGCTGTCGCAGGCCAGCGACGACGGGCGCAGCGAGGACGAGCGCGCCGAGGCCGAGCGGGTCTACCGGCGTACCGACAGTCCGCTCTGGATTCGTAACCGGGCCGAGCTGACCGCGCTCTTCGACGGGTTCGAGCTGGTTGACCCGGGCGTCGTCTGGGTGCCGCAGTGGCGACCGGACACCCCGGAGAGCGCGGAGGACGCCGAGCGCGCGGTCTTCATGGGCGGCGTCGGACGACTCGGTGACTGAGTCGCCCGGGGAGGTTACCCGTCCGGGCACCTTCGCCCGCGCGTGGGCCAAGGCGGTCTCCGGGACGAGCTACCTGCCGATGACCCAGGCCCAGCTCGAAGCCCTCCTGCACCGGCTCACCGGGCAGCTGGCCGGCGCGCTGCTCGCCGAGCCGTTCGACCTGCGCGCCGGGCACCGGGTCGGCGCCGAGTTGGTCGCCGCGCACATCGCGTCCGCGGAGGGGCTGGGGCGTACGGTCGAGGTCATCCAGCTCCGGCTCGTGCGGGACCTGGGACTGGTGGCCGAGGACGTCGAGGACCGGATGGCGCGACTGCTGGCCGCCGTGGCGACCGGTTACGCCCGGGCGCTGCGCGACCGGACGCTCGACGAGCAGGAGTCGATCCGTCGGGCCGCCATGATGGCCCGGACGCAGGCCGAACGGGCGCTGCGGGCCAGCGAGGCCCGGTTCCGCCACCAGGCCACCCACGACCCGCTCACCGGCCTGCCCAACCGGACGCTGTTCACCGAACGACTCACCGCCGCGCTCAACGAGCCGGGCCGGGGCGCCCAGCGCATGGGGGTGTGCTTCCTCGACCTGGACCGCTTCAAGGTCGTCAACGACAGCCTGGGGCACCAGGTGGGCGACCGGCTGCTGACCACTGTGGCCGAGCGGCTGCGCGAGGCCCTCGGTGAGCACCTGGTGGCCCGCCTCGGCGGCGACGAGTTCGTCATCCTGGTGGAGGGGGCCAGCGGCACCGACGCCGTGGTGGAGGTGGCCGAGAGCGCCCTGGCCGCGGTCCGCACACCGGCGGTTGTCGACGGGCACGAACTCCAGGTCACGGCGAGCATCGGCATCGTCGAGCGGCAGGTGGCCGGGGCCACGCCCAGCGACCTGATGCGGGCCGCCGACAGCACGCTGCACTGGGCGAAGTCGGCCGGCGGGGCGCGCTGGGCGCTCTACGACGCCGAGCGCAACCGCCGCGAGCTGGCCCGCTACGCCCTCTCGGCGGCCATCCCGGCCGCGCTGGAGCGGGGCGAGTTCTACCTCGACTACCAACCCCTGACCTCGCTGCGCGACGGCCGGTTGCTCGGCGTGGAGGCGCTGGTCCGCTGGCGCCATCCGGAGCTGGGTGTCCTGCGGCCGGACAGCTTCATCGCGCTCGCCGAGGAGACCGGCCTGATCGTGCAGCTGGGCGGGTGGGTGCTGGCCGAGGCGTGCCGCGAGGCGGAGGCGTGGTCGTCCGACGGCGTCGAGGCGCCGTTCGTGAGCGTCAACCTGGCCGTACGGCAGGTGCACCGGCCCGGCCTGGTGCAGGAGGTCCGCACGCTGCTGCGCCAGACCGGTCTGCCGCCCGAGCGACTTCAGCTGGAGATCACCGAGAGCACGATGATGAGCAGCGCCAAGGAGCCGGTGCGCGCGTTGCGGGTGCTGGCCGATCTCGGCGTCCGCATCGCCATCGACGACTTCGGCACCGGCTACAGCAACCTGGCGTACCTGCGGGACCTGCCGGTCACCGAACTGAAGGTGGCCGGGGAGTTCGTGGCCGGTCTGCGCTCGCCGGCGGTGGGGCGTACCGACGAGCGGATCCTCGCCTCGCTGGTGTCGCTGGCGCACGCGCTGGACCTGACGGTGACCGCCGAGGGGGTGGAGACCGCCGGGCAGGCCGAGCGGCTGCGGGCGATCGGCTGCGACGCCGCCCAGGGCTGGCATTTCGGCCGGCCGGCCCCCGCCGACCGCATCCTGGCCCGCATCCGCTGAAACCCCCACACTGGCAGTAGACAGCGTCTACGCCCGCCTGGTAGACACTGTCTATGAACGAGGGGGAGGCGGGCCTGCGCGCCCGACTGGTGGCCACCGGGGTGGACCTCGTGCTGCGCGAGGGCCAGTCGGCGGTGTCACTGCGGGAAATCGCCCGTCGGGCGGGCGTCTCGCACGGCGCCCCGCGCCGCTACTTCCCCACCCACGTCGACCTGCTCTCCGCCATCGCCCGGGAGGGCTTCGCCGACCTCACCGCCCGCGTCGAGGAGACGCTGCGCGCGGCCGGCCCGGATCCGCGTACCCGCCTGGTCGCGCTGGCCCGGACGTACCTGGACTTCGCCGCGGCACACCACGGCATGTTCGAGCTGATGTTCCGCCACGACCTGCTGGCCAGCGGTCGTCTGCGGCTGCGCGAGACGAGCCTGCCGCTGTTCACCCTCCTGGTCGACCTGGTCGCCCAGGCACGCCAGCCGGCCGCCGCGCCCGCCCCGGTGCTGGCCGGCGCGCTCTGGGCCAACCTGCACGGCATCGCCCAGCTCTGGGCCTGGGGCAGCCTGCCGCTGGCCACCGGCGTCACCGACGACGACACCCTGCTGCGGGCCGCGCTCGACGCGCACCTCGGCCCCGCGCCGCACTGAACCGGGAGAAGACGTGCCCCTGCTGTACGACATCGGCAAACTGACCGTCGGCACCACCCTGCGGCTGGGCTGGCGGCCCCGCGTCCAAGGGCTGGAGCATGTGCCCCGCCAGGGAGGCGCCATCCTCGCCGGCAACCACCTGTCCGTCGCCGACGAGGTGTTCCTCGGCTGCCTGACGCCGCGCCATGTCACCTTCTGGGCCAAGGCCGAGTACTTCACCGGCCGAGGCCCGAGCGGTTGGCTCAGTCGGCAGATCGTCGCCGGCATGGGCGCCATCCGGGTCGAGCGCGCCGGCGGCCGGGCCGCCCTCACGGCCCTCGACGCGGCAGTGCCGGTGCTGCGCGCCGGTGGTCTCGTCGCCATCTACCCCGAGGGCACCAGGTCCCCGGACGGGCGGCTCTACCGGGGTCGGGTCGGCATGACCCGGCTCGCCCGCGACGCCGAGGTGCCGATCATCCCGGTCGGCGTGCTCGGCACCGCCGAGGTCCTGCCGGTCGACGCGCGGCTGCCCCGCCGACACCCGGTCACCCTGCGGTTCGGTCCGCCGATCCCGGTCGCCGGGCGCATCACCGGACCCCGCGACATCCGCACGATCACCGACGAGGTGATGGCCGCGATCCAACGGCTCACCGACCAGGAGTACGTGCCCCGCTACGCCCCGCCCCGGCCGACCCGCACCTGAACACCAGCGGCGGTCAGCCGGCGAGCAGAGCCGCCATCCGCTGTGCCTGCGCCTCCCAGCGCCACTCCCGCTCCACCCACGCCCGGCCGGCCGCGCCCAGTTGGCGGGCCAGATCCCGGTCTTCGAGCAGCCGGGCCACCCGGTCGGCGAGCTGGGCGACGTCGCGGCCGCGGACCACGTAGCCCGTCTCGGACTCACGGACCGCGTCCGGGGCGCCGCCGGAGTCCCCCGCCACCACCGGCAGACCCGTCGCGGACGCCTCCAGGTAGACGATGCCCAGCCCCTCGACGTCCAGGCCGCGGTTGCGGGTGCGGCAGGGCATCGCGTAGACGTCGCCGGCCGCGTAGTGCGCCGGCAGCTCGGCCGACGGCACCGAACCGGTGAACACCACGTCCCGCTCGACGCCCGTCTGCCGGGCCAGCTTCTCCAGGGTCGCCCGGTACGGACCGCCGCCGACGATCAGCAGCGCCGCGTCGGGCACCCGGCGGCGGATCTCCGGCAGCGCCCGGATCAGCATGTCCTGACCCTTGCGCGGCACCAGCCGGGACACGCACACCACCACCGGCCGGTCGGTCAGCCCCAACCGGGCCCGGACCGGCTCGCCGTCCACCGTCGGGTGGTAGGTGTCCACGTCCACCCCGGGCGCCAACCGGCGCAGGTCGGTCACCCCGTCCAGCACGCGGGCCAGCCGGACCCGGGTGTACTCGCCGAGGTAGGTGGTCACGTCGACACCCCGACCGATGCGCCGCAGCGCCGGCCGGGCAGCCGGGAGCGCCGCCCAACCGACCTCGTGGCCGTGGGTCTGCGCCACCACCCGGCGTACGCCCGCGCGGCGGCGCAGGCCGGCGGCGAGCAACCCCAGCGGGGCCGCCGCGCCGAACCACACCGTGTCGCAGTCGTACGTGCGGGCGAGGCGGGCCGCCCGGCGGGCGATCAGCGGGGTGGGCAGGAGCACCCGGGTGCGTTCGCGGATCACCTCGAACGGCTGGTCGGCGTCGAACTTCGCGGCGCCGCGCCAGCTCGACGCGTACACGACAACCGACCCGGCCGGCTGACGCACGGCGAGGTTGTGCACGAAGGACTGGATGCCACCCGGACGGGGCGGGAAGTCGTTGGTGATCAGCAGCGTGCGGCTCACAGGCCGGCCTCCCGGGCGTACGCGCGGGCGGCGGCCATCCGCTCCACGGTGGACGGATGCGAGGCCGAGTAGAGGTATTCCCAACGCGGCGGATCGGGGTCGCCGAGGTTGACCGAGCCGAGGCGGCGCTGCATCGACTCGAAGGCCACCGGGTCGCCGGTGAGCGCGAGCGCGTGCGCGTCGGCGCGCGCCTCCACCCGCCGGGACATCAGCGCCTGCACCGGTGTGGCGACCAGGCCGGCCACCGTGACCAGGGCGATCAGCAGCGGAAACGCGCGTGGATCGGCCACCGAGTCGACACCTGCCAACCGCAGCAGCAGCCCCCACGAGCCGAGCAGGTACAGCGCGACCACTGCGGCGGCCGCGCCCAGCGCCCCGGTCAGCGTGCCCACCGTCACGTCGGAGTCCTTCGCGTGCCCCAACTCGTGCGCCACCACGGCGGTCACCTCGGCCGGCGTGCCCTCGCTCAGCAGCGTGTCGTAGACGACCACCCGGCGGGTCGGCCCGAGGCCGGAGACGTACGCGTTGACCGCCCTGGTGCGCCGCGAGGCGTCGGCGACCAGCACGTCGCGCACCGGCACCCCGTCGCGGGCGGCCATGCTCATCAGCTCGGTGCGCAGCGGACCCTGCTCCATGGGGGTGAACTTGTTGAACACCGGCTCCACCAGCACGGGCAGCACGAACGAGAGCAGCACCACCAGCAGGGCCGCGCCCGCCGCGCCGAACGCCCACCACCAGCGCGGCGCGAACCTGATGACCGCGTAGAAGCCGAACAGCGCCACCGCGCCGATCACGGCGCTGACCGCGTACGACTTGAGCAGGTCGACGGTCCAGCCGCTCCACCCGTTGGTGCTCAGCCCGTAGCGGGTCAGCACGCTCTGCCGCCAGGCGGAGAACGGGAGGGTGAGCAGGTCGGCGACCAGCACCACGGCGAGACCGCCGAGCACCGCCTGCGCGATCCAGTGCCCGCCGAACGGCCGGCCCACCAGCTCGACCAGGCGGCTGCCCAGCGGGGTGAGACCGAGCGCGACGGCGATCAGCAGCCCGACGGCCAGCGCGGCGTAGCTGCCGGGGCGCAGCGCGGAATGGAATTCGCGCGCCTTGGCCACCTGCTCCGCCGGGAGGTCACGCAGCGCGGCGAGCTGGTCGGCGCGGGGCGCCGGTGGCCGGTGCCAGGGTATGAACAGCGCGGCGGTCACCAGCAGGGCCACCGTCAACCCGGCCAGCGTCAGCAGCGCCCAGCCGCGCGGGGTCACCGGGGCATCCCCTGCCGTGCGGCGCCGGCGCGCGTGGCACCGACGGGCCCGCCGCGCTCGCGTCGTACCCCGCTCATCCCGCCGCTCCTCCCGCCGTGACCGCCCATCCTATGGCCCGCGAAAAGCCCGCTTCGCCCGCGGTGTCGCGCTCCGTCGGGGGCCGGCGCGGGTGGTCGTGCGGGAACTCAGTCGTGCGGGAAGTCAGGCCACCCGGCGGACCCGGCGCCCGGGGGCACCCGGCCGTGGGGCGGCGTCGGGCCGCGCGGGCGCGGCCAGCACCTCGACGTCGAAGCCGGCCCGGGCGAGCACCTCGATCGCCTCGACCTCGGCGGCGACCAGCCCGGCCGCCGGGGACGTCTCGTCGAACAGGGCGGTCAGCGGGCAGCCGGAACAGCCGTCGGCCCGTTTCGCGCACCCGTCGCAGTCGATGAGCATCACGCCTCCTGATCGCTCGCGATGCGCGGTCGACGCCCTGTCGTCGTCGCCCGAGCACCGTCGGTCACATCGACGCTATCCACCGGGTACGACAGAACCGCCCGCACCGCCCCGTTGAGGGCTAGATCGACTCCAGATCAGCGAAATCGGGGTATCCCGACCGGCCGGACACCCCGACATCGCCGACCCCGTGTCGATCCGGCGCGCACGCTTGTCGATCGCGTCGGTTCCAATCGCCGGTCAACTGCCGGTCAAGCGCCTGTCCCCCGCCAGAGGCCGCTGCGATCGTTGCGGTACGGCCGATCCACCGCCCGACGAGGTCCACCGGCGCACCTGCCGGGCCGAGTGGAACCGGCCGTCCCCACGTTGACCCACCGGAGGACTTCATGCGTGGACCATCCTCGATCACACGATCCCGACTCTCGGCCGGCGCGCTCCTCGCGGCCATCGCGACGGCCGCGGGCGGGCTCGTCGCCACGCCCGCGCAGGCCACCTCGGCGCTCGGCTGCAACTATCCCCGCGTCTGCTTCTGGGTGACCGGGAACCCGTACGACGGCGCCCCGCCGACCGCGTCGTTCCAGGACAACTACTACCAGACCCTCGGGTCCCGCAGCCGGGGCGCGGACTGGGTCTACAACAGCCGCAACGACGACGGCGCGAAGATCTTCTACTCCAACGGCGACTGGGTCTGCGTCTCCCCGGGCGAGCTGGCCTACCTCGAGCCGTACGGCTACGCGGTAGCCCTCGACATCATGGACTCCCCGTACTGCTCCTACTGACCCGATCGCCGGAGGTTGACGACATGTCTCCACGACGTCTCCTGGCCGCCTGCGCCGTCACGGTTACCGCGGCGGTCGGCCTGGTCGCCACACCCGCGTTCGCCGGCGGCTACTTCCAGACGCAGACGGACCTGAACCTGCGCTACTGCCAGTGGCTCAACAACTCACAGTGCTCGGTGATCCTCACGATCCCGAAAGGCCAGTCGGTCTACCTGAACTGCTGGGCGCCCGGCTCGTCGGTCAACGGCGACACCGTCTGGTACAACGCGTTCTACGGCAACGCGAGCGGCATGCTCGCCGGTGACTACGTGAACACGGGGCACGACCCGAACCCCGCCGTCTCCCGCTGCGTCTGACCCGCGATCCGGCCGCTGGCGCCGACGCACCAGCGGCCGGATCCGGACGTCACGGGTAGTACACCCGAGGGCTGGTGAAGATGCCGTGCAACGTTCCGCTGCAGGTGTAGACCTCGACCACCGCCACGGCGGAGCCCTTGAAGTTGTTCATCACGTTGACGTTGCGGCTGATCGGCCCGAACCGGCCGGTCCGGCTCAGGTCGTAGTAGATCCAGGAGCTGTTGCCGTTGTTCGTGGTCCGCAGCTGCAGGTACGCCGTGCACCGGGACTGGTCAGGTATGGCGTTCATGTAGAAGTCGCCCACCACGGTCTGGTTGGAGCCCTGGTACGAGATGCACGAGCTGATCGGGTAGGCGCCGGTGCAGCCGCCACCCGAGGCCGCCTGGGCCGGTCCCGGAGCGACGAGGAGCGCCGCCAGTGTGACAACCGTGCCGAGGATGGTGCCCAGCAGTCTTTTTCTCATGTCGTACGCCTGCCTTTGTCCGGTGCCCGGCGGTGCCGGGCGGATGCGGACACCGTCGCCGACCGAACCTGCAGGAACCTCGCCGTATTCTTGCCCGCCCCGACTCCTCGGCCCGCTCGCGCGGTCAGGACCGGGCGAGGCGCCGCAGCAGCGAGTCGGCGCCCAGCGGGTACGCGCCGTGCCGGCGTACGCCGTCGGCGACCTCGCGGTCGGACGAGATGACGACGACCGGGCGGCCCGCCGGCTCGGCGCGGACCAGGCGGCGGATCAGCTCGTCGGCGGTCTCGCCCTTGCGGGAGAAGAGCACCCGCACGCCGCGGGGCGCGGGCGGCAGCCCGTGCATCCGTTCGGCGCCGTCGAACACGACGGTGACCTCGTCGCCGGTCTGCGCGGCGATCCCGCCCAGACCGGTGATGAGGCGCTTGCGCTGCTGCTCCAGCGACATCTCGCCGAAGCCACGCTTGGTGACGTTGTAGCCGTCCACCACGAGGTGCGCCCGGGGCAGGGCGAGCAACTGGTCCAGCCGGGCCGGGTCGTCGGTGTCGCGGGCACGGGCGGCCGGGCCGGCCGGGGCGGCGCCCGGGTGCTCGGCGAACGCGTCGGCGACGAAGTCGGCGGGGAGCTTGTCCACCGGGTCGAGCGCCAGCTCCCGGCGCAGCCCGACGGCGGCCTGACCGATGGTCTCCAGCAGCAGCCAGAGGCGGGCGTCGTCGACCGAACGCGCCTCCTTGGCGCTGGCCCGGGCCACCCCGGCGGCGGCCTCCGCCTCGGCGAGCCGGGCGCGGGCGCGGCGCAGTTCGGCGTCCACGTCGGCGCTGGCGCGCGCGGCCCGGCCGCGTTCGGTGGCCAGGAGTTCGCTGGCCTTGCGCTCACGGGTCTGCGTCTCGCGCAGGGTACGGGCCAGCTGCCGGGACTCCTCGCGGAGCTGGCCCAGCTCCTCGCGGACCCGCGCCAGCTCGTCGCGGAGCTTGTCGGCCTCGACCCGGGCCACCGCCCGGTCGTGCTCCGCGCGGGTGGCCCGCTGCTCGGCCTCGCGGACCAGCTCGGCGACGACGGCGCTGTCCGCCTCGGCGCGGACCGCCGCGCCGCTGGAGTCGATCAGCTCGCGCCAGCCACGGGGCCGGGCCAGGTACGCCAGCGCGGCCACCTCGACCGGATCGGCGGCGGCCGGCGCGGTGCCCTCGACCACTGCCGCGCCGAGGTCACCGGCGTCGGCCAGCACCCGCGCGGTGACCCGCTGCCGGAACAGGGGGTCGGCGGTGAGCTGGGCGGCGATGGCCGGGGCGCCGAGTCGGGCCCGGCGGTTGGGGGCGAACTTGGCCACCCGGCGCAGCGGCACCGGCACCTCGTCGGCGGGCAGGGTGGGCAGCACTGCGGCGGTCAGCGCCACGATCCGCTGCCGGACCGGCTCGGGCAGTGTCGGCTCGGGCTCGACGGCCGGGTCGCCACCCGAATCGGCAGGAGTGTCACCGCTGTCCGGGTCGCCCACGGCACCGTCGCCCGCGACCGGATCCTCCTGCGGGAGGTGGTCATCGTACGGCTCGGTGAGGGGCATGTGGCAAGTCTCCCACCGCGACCGGGCCCACCGCCCGTTGGTGAGCCGATCTCTCATCCTAGCCCCATGGTGACTGCTGGGACCGCTGCGACGGGAGTGTCGGACCGGGGCGCTAGCGTGCCGCCGATGGCACAGGCGGAGTACGTCCAGGAGTCACTTGCCGGTCTCGACCCGGCGGTGGGCGGGGTGGACCCGGCCCTGCCGCTGTACGCGACGACCTTCGTGGTGGTCGACCTGGAGACCACCGGCGGCGCACCCGACGGCGGCGGCATCACCGAGATCGGCGCGGTCAAGGTGCGCGGTGGCGAGCACCTGGGTGAGCTGGCCACCCTGGTCAACCCGGGGCAGCCGATCCCGCCGTTCATCACCGTGCTGACCGGGATCACCCAGGCCATGCTGGTGCCGGCGCCGCCGATCGAGCAGGTGCTGCCCAGCTTCCTGGAGTTCATCGCCGACGCGGTGCTGGTCGCCCACAACGCCCCGTACGACGTGGGGTTCCTCAAGGCCGCCTGCGCGAAGCACGGGCACCGCTGGCCCAATCCGCGTGTGCTGGACACGGCGGCGCTGGCCCGCCGGGTGCTGACCCGCGACGAGGTGCCCAACCGCAAGCTGGGCACCCTGGCCGCCTACTTCCGCACCGCCACCCAGCCCACCCACCGGGCGCTCGACGACGCGAAGGCCACCGTCGACGTGCTGCACGGGCTGATCGGCCGGCTCGGCGGTCACCGGGTGGACACCGTCGGCGACGCCATCGAGTTCGCCCGCGCGGTCACCCCGACGCAGCGTCGCAAGCGACACCTGGCCGAGGGGCTGCCCAGGGTGCCCGGCGTCTACATCTTCCGGGCCGCCGACGACCGGCCGCTCTACGTCGGCACCTCGGGCGACATCGCCACCCGGGTGCGCAGCTACTTCACGGCCGGCGAGAAGCGTGCCCGGATCTCCGAGATGCTGGCCGCTGCCGAGCGGGTCGAGGCGGTGGAGTGTGCCCACTCGCTGGAGGCGGAGGTCCGCGAGCTGCGGTTGATCGCCGCGCACGCTCCCCCGTACAACAGGCGGTCGAAATACCCGGAGCGGATGGTGTGGCTCAAGCTGACCGACGGTCCGTACCCCCGGTTGTCGATCGTGCGCGACATCTCCCCCACGGACACCGCCTACCTCGGGCCCTTCACCTCCCGGCGGGCCGCCGAGCTGGCCGCCGCCGGTTTCCACGACGCGGTGCCGCTGCGCCAGTGCACGCACCGGCTCTCGCTGCGCACCGTCACGCCGGCCTGCGCGCTGGCCGAGCTGGGTCGCTGCCCGGCACCCTGCGAGCACAAGATCACCCCCAAGGAGTACGACGACAGAGCAGCCGGTCCGTTCCGCACCGCGACAGCCAGCGACCCGCAGCCCGTGGTGGACGCGCTGCTGGCGCGGATCGACGTGCTCGCGGCCGACCAGCGTTACGAGGAGGCCGCCGTGGTGCGGTCCCGGCTGGCCGCGGTGCTGCGCGCCACCGTGCGGATGCAGCGGCTGGCGGCGCTGACCGGGATCGTGGAGCTGGCCGCCGCCCGACCGGCCGCCCGTGGCGGCTGGGAGCTGGCCCTGGTCCGGCACGGTCGCCTGGCCGGGGCCGGGGTGTCCCCGCCCGGCGTCCACCCGCGACCCACGCTGAACGTCATCCGGGCCACCGCCGAGACGGTGTCGGGCGGGCACGGCCCGGTGCCGTCGGCCACGGCCGAGGAGTCCGAGCGCATCCTGTCCTGGTTGGAGCGGCCGGAGACCCGGCTGGTCGAGATGTCGTCCGGTTGGTCCTCGCCGGCGGGCGGGGCGGGCCGCTTCCGTGACCTGCTGGCGAAGGCCGAGAGCGGCGCGTCGCACCAACTCTCGACCGAACGCTCATGACCAACTGACCGATCGGACTACGTCGACTCCCTTAGGCTGTTAGAGAAGTGCAGTCCTGCCCGTTTCGTGGGCCTGCTCCCGATCGCCCGGTCCGGCGGTCGCGGAGCCGGGGTGAGGAGGTGTCCCTCGTGGACGTCGACGCCGGACACGGCGCCGCCCTGGGGGGCGCCCTGCCGACCCGGTCGGGTGAGCTGCCCCTGACCCGCCGACTGCGGTCGTTGCTGACCTGGCCGACCACCGACTCCGACCCGGTCACCCACCTGGTCCGCACCCATCGGGGCATCCACGCGGGCACCGATCCCGCCGTGCTGCGCCGCGCGTACACGATCGCGGAGAACATGCACCGCGGTCAGTTCCGTAAGAGCGGGGAACCGTACATCACCCACCCGCTCGCGGTGGCGCAGATCTGCGCCGAGCTGGGCATGGACACCACGACCCTGGTGGCGGCGCTGCTGCACGACACGGTCGAGGACACCCGCTACACGCTCCAGGCGCTGTCGGAGGACTTCGGCGGCGAGGTGGCCCACCTGGTCGACGGGGTGACGAAGTTCGACAAGGCGTTCTACGGCAAGGCCGCCGAGGCCGAGACGATCCGCAAGATGATCGTCGCGGCCGCCAAGGACGTCCGGGTGCTGATCATCAAGCTGGCCGACCGGCTGCACAACATGCGCACGCTCGGTGTGCGCTCCGCGGCGTCCCGGGAGCGGATCGCCCGCAAGACCCAGGAGGTGCTGGTCCCGCTCTGCGACCGGCTGGGCATCCAGACCCTCAAGCGCGAGCTGGACGACGTGGTGCTGCTGCACCTGGAGCCCGAGGAGCACGCCCGGCTGGCCCGGCACGTGCACGACCGGCCCGGGTGGGACTCGTACCTCGACGCGGTGGTGACCCGGGCCCGGGTGGCGCTGCGCCGCAGCCGGGTCGACGCCGAGGTGAGCCCGCGCCCGCGGCACCTCTACTCGATCTGGAAGGACACCATCGCCGGCGGCCACACCGCCCCGTACGACCTGCCCCGCATCTCGGTGGTGGTCGACGGCCCGGCCACCGACTGTTACGCCGCACTGGGCGCGATCCACGGCACGTGGCGGCCGATCCCGGGCCGTTTCAAGGACTTCATCGCCTCACCCAAGAACAACCTCTACCGCTCGCTGCACACCAGCGTCTGCGGCCCACAGGACCGCACGGTGGAGGTGCTGATCCGCACCGAGGAGATGCACCGCTCGGCCGAGTACGGCATCGCCGCCGACTTCCGCTTCCCGCGCTCGGGCAGCGGCGGCGCGGCGGCGCGCGCCGAGCAGTTGGACTGGCTGCGCCGCGTGCTCGACTGGGAGCCGGACGCGGCCGACCCGGCCCAGTTCTACGAGTCGCTGCGCTGCGACCTCGCCGAGGGCCAGATCCAGGTCTTCGCCGACGGGCGTCAGGTGGTGCTGCCGGCCGGCGCCACACCTGTCGACCTGGCGTACGAGCTGGGCAGCCAGCGGGGCGACCACTGCCTCGCCGCCCGGATCAACGGCCGGCTCGCGCCGCTGAGCTCGGAGCTGGACGAGGGCGACGTGGTGGAGATCTTCACCGAGAGCGACGGCGACAACGGCTTCGAGGCTGGCGTGGCGCCACGCGGCCCGCGCAAGGAGTGGCTGGGCTTCGTCAAGTCGCCGAACGCGCAGATGCAGATCAACAGGTGGTTCGCCGAGCACACCGAGCCGGGCATCACGATCAGCGACAAGGTCCGCCTCGGTCGGGCCACCATCGGGCTCGCCCTGCGCCAGCACAACCGCGGCCTCGCCAGCGACCTGCCGCTGCTGCGGCTCTCCGAGGAGCTGGGCTATCCCGACCTGGAGACCCTGCTGGTCGCGGTCTTCGACCGGGTGATCGAACCGGACACCGTGGTACGCCAGCTCATCGACCTGGTCGACCATCGACAGTGACCGGCCCGGCCCCAGCGCGTCCGAAGGACATTCGTGACCACTAGCCTGGGGTCATGATCCCCCGTTCCCGCGCCACCGGTCGGGCCATCTTCTACCAGGCCTTCTACCGGCTGCCTCTGCCGGTGCGCCGTCGCCTGGTCAAGCTGGCCGTGCCCAAGTACATCGTCGGGGCGGTCACCCTGGTCCGCGATTCCGAGGCGACGGGCGCCGGCCGGCTGCTGATGCTGCGTCAACCCCCGGGCAAGGGCTGGTCACTGCCCGCCGGCCTGCTCAACCGGGCCGAGCCTCCGGTCGTGGGGGCGGCCCGGGAGCTGTTCGAGGAGTCCGGCATCCGGCTTGCACCGTCCCGGCTGCGCCCGGCGGTGCCGAACGCGATCGTGCACGCCAAGGGCTGGGTGGACATGGTCTTCGAGACGGAGGTGCCGGCGTCCAGCACCGAACTGACCGTCGACGGCGCGGAGGTCTTCGAGGCCGCCTGGCATCCGCTGGACGACCTGCCCAAGCTGACCTGGCCGACGGCCCGGCTGCTCGCCTACTACGACATCGGGCCCCTGGCCGGGCAGTTCCCGCCTCCGGTGCCCGACACCGCGCCGTGAGCGCAACGGGCGGGCCGGCGGACGTCTGCGCGGTCGTGCTCGCCGCGGGTGAGGGCACCCGGCTGCGCCCGCTCACCGCGCGGGTGCCCAAGGCGCTCTGCCCGGTCGGCAACATGCCACTGCTGGACCGGGCGCTGGCCCGCCTGGCCGGCCTCGGCCTGAGCGGTCCCGCACGCGTCGCGGTGAACGCCTGCTACCTCGCCGACCAGGTGGTCGCGCACGTCGGCGATCGCGCCCACCTGTCGGTGGAGCCCGATGACCCGCTCGGCACCGCCGGTGGGGTGGCCAACCTGCGGGACTGGATCGCCGGTCGGCCGGTGCTGGTCGGCAACGCCGACGCGTACCTGGCCGACCCCGCCACTCCCCCGGGCCCGGACGTGGCCGCGCTGCTGGACGGCTGGGACGGGGACTCCGTACGCCTGCTCGGGCAGCCCGCCCCCGACCCGACCGCACCGGGCACCTTCGCCGGGCACTGCTTCACCGGCTTCTCGCTGCTGCCGTGGCGACTGGTCCGCGACCTGCCGGTGGTCTTCTCCGACCTGGTACGCGCGGTGTGGCGTCCGGCGGAGGCGGCCGGCGCGCTGGAGGTCGTGCCCTACCCGGGCACGTTCTACGACACCGGCACCCCCGCCGACTACCTGGCGGCCAACCTGCACGCCGCGGGCGGCGACGTGCTGGTCGACCCGGCCGCCACGGTGACCGGCCGCTGCGTGGAGTCGGTGGTCGGCGCGAACGCACGGGTCGAGGGCGACGTGCGCCGCACAGTGGTCTGGCCGGACGCCCTCGTGCGCAGCGGCGAGCGGCTGCACGACGTGATCCGGTTCGGCGACGGCGGCACGGTGCACGCCGCCGCCCACGGCTGACCCGCACACCCGCGCCGGCGGGCTGCTGGCTACCGCGCGGGGCGCGGGAGGACGGGCGTCGGGTACACCCGACCCCGGTCCCGTCGGGAACATCTAGCATGGGCGACGACGCCGACGAACGGAGAATTGCCCCGTGATCACCGCGATCGTGCTGATCGACTGCGCCACCGACGCGATCCCCGAGGTGGCGGAGACCCTGGCCAATGTCACCGGCGTCAGCGAGGTCTACTCGGTGGCCGGGCACGTCGACCTCATCGCCATCGTCCGGGTCCGCGAGTTCGACCAGATCGCACAGGTCATCGCGGGCAGCATCTCCAAGGTGCCGGGTGTGCTGAACACGGAGTCGCACATCGCGTTCCGGGCGTACTCCCAGCTCGACCTCGAGGAGACGTTCGCGATCGGCCTCGCCGACGCCGACTGACCCCGCCCGGCCGCGCGGACGGCCGGCCCCGGACGTGGCGCGGCCGGTCCACCCGCGTGGGTGGACCGGCCGTCTGCTGCCGCTACGTCAGCTCTCGCTGGGAGCGGGCCGCTCGGTGGTGCCGAGGCCCGGTTCCGGGGACTCGGTGATGCCACCCGGAGCGGGCGACTCGGTGGTGGTGCCACCCGGAGCCGGTGCCGAGGTACCCGGGCTGGGCGTACCGCTGGCGCTGGTCTGCGGGACCGGAATGCCCAACTGGTTGGCGAGCTGAACCAGCTCGTCGTAGTGCGCCTGCAGCGTCGGCAGGGCGGTCTGCGCCAACTGGACCACCGACTGCTCGGAGCCCTGCGAGATCTCCGTCTGGGTGGCCTGGATGGCCTGGACGTGACCGGCCAGCTCACTGGTCACCCAGAGCCTGTCGAACTCCGCGCCGCTGGCATTGTTCAGCTTGTCGATGACCGCCTGCTGGTCGGCCGTGGGCTCGTTCGGCAGTTGGACGTTGAGCTGGGACGCGGTCTGCTGCACCGTCTGGTCCAGCTGGGTGTGGTCGGTCTTGAACATCGCGCCCAGGTCCTTGACCCCCTGGTTCTGGCCCTTCTGCTGAGCCAGGTCACCGGCGGTGATCTCGAACAGGTTCACCTGGTGCACCGCCTGCAGATACTGGGTGTCCTGCGTCGACGGCTGTGCCGCGGCCTGCGCGGCCGCAGCCGGCGCGACGCCTACCAGCACCAGCGCGGCCAACAGGCCGAGGCGTTTGAGACCCAACATGCTTCCCCCCCTTGAGACGTTGGACCGCACGGATACCCGGCTCACGGGGGTTATTCCTGCGATCGCCCGACGCGCGGGGTCGACCGGTCCCGCCGTGGCCGTCCGACTCCTGCTCGGATGGGCGACGGGACACCGACAACGACGTGGCGCCCGCCGGAAGGCCGGCGGGCGCCACGAGGGGTTGCTGTCGGGAGGTCAGTGGCGGCTCTCGCCGCTGCCGATCTCCGCGCGTTCTCCGCGGGGCTCGACCGGCGGGTGACCCGGCGAGACCGGCGCCTCGACCGGCTTCTCGATCGGGTAGAAGAAGCCCCGGACCGCCGGGCCGAGGGCCCCGAGCCGGTTCATCTTCTTCGGCACCACCCAGCCGACGTAGTCCAGCTCGCCGTGGCCGTCCGCGTGCCCGTTCGCCGCGCTCAGCGGCTGGTGGACCTCGACGAACCGGCCGTCCGGCAGGCGCCGGATGATGCCGGTCTCCACGCCGTGCGCGAGCACCTCCCGGTCGTGCTGCTGCAGACCCAGGCAGAGCCGGTAGGTGATGTAGTACGCCAGCGGCGGGGCGATCAGCAGGCCGACCCGGCCCGCCCACGTCATCGCGTTCAGGCTGATCTGGAACTTGTCGGCGATCACGTCGTTGGCGCCCGAGAGCGTCAACACGATGTAGAAGGCGACGGCCATGGCGCCGACGGCCGTACGGGCCGGAACGTCACGGGGCCGCTGGAGCAGGTTGTGGCTCTTGCGGTCCTTGAGGTGCCGGGCCTCCAGGAACGGGTACATCGTCGACAGGCCGACCAGGATGCCGGGAAGCACGACCGTCGGCCAGAACAGCGGCGGAATGACGTACCCGTCGCCGATCGGGATGTTGATCTCCCAGGCCGGCATGAGTCGGGTCGAGCCGTCGAGGAACATGACGTACCAGTCGGGCTGGCTGGCGGCCGAGACCACCCACGCCTCGTACGGGCCGAACAGCCAGATCGGGTTGATCTGGAACAGACCGCCCAGCAGCGCGATGACGCCGAAGACGACCATGAAGAAGCCGCCCTGCTTCAGCGCGTAGCGGGGGAACATCCGCTCGCCGACCACGTTGCCGTTGGTCCGGCCGGGGCCGGGCCACTGGGTGTGCTTCTGCTTGAAGACCAGGCCCAGGTGGGCGCTGATCAGCGCGAGCAGCAGACCCGGGATCAGCAGGACGTGGGCGATGAAGAACCGGCTGATGATGATCGTGCCGGGGAACTCGCCACCGAAGATCGACGACGTGAGCCAGGAGCCGATCACCGGGATGGACAGCATGATCGCCGAGGCGATCCGCAGACCGGTGCCGGACAGGCCGTCGTCCGGCAGCGAGTAGCCGGTGAAGCCGGCCAGGAAGCCGACCCAGAACAGCAGCGAGCCGATGATCCAGTTGGTCTCACGCGGCTTGCGGAACGCGCCGGTGAAGAACACCCGCAGCATGTGCACGACGATCGCGGCCATGAACAGCAGCGCCGCCCAGTGGTGCATCTGCCGCATCACCAGGCCACCGCGGACGTCGAACGACAGGTCCAGGCTGGAGGCGTACGCGGCGGACATCGGGGTGCCCTGCAACGGCGCGTAGCTGCCGTCGTAGACCACCTCGGTCATCGCCGGCTCGTAGAAGAAGGTGAGGAACACACCGGTCAGGAGCAGCACGATGAACGAGAACAGCGCGATCTCGCCCAGCAGGAACGACCAGTGGTCCGGGAAGACCTTGTTCAGCAGCCGACGGAGCGGGGTGGCCACCTGGAAGCGGTCGTCCACCCCCACCGCGGCCTTGCCCGGCGTGGCTGCCAGGTCAAACTTTCGACGCTTCATGGCCGCTCCCAGAAATCAGGCCCGACGGTCTCGGTGTAGTCGGACTTCGCCACGAAGAAGCCCTCGGAGTCCACCTCGATCGGCAGCTGCGGCAGCCGCCGGCTGGCGGGGCCGAAGACGGGCCGGGCGTTGTCGGTAATCAGGAACTGGGACTGGTGGCACGGGCAGAGCAGCCGGTTGGTCTGCTGCTCGAAGAGGCTCGCGGGGCAGCCGGCGTGCGTGCAGATCTTGGAGAACGCCGCGTAGTTGCCCCACATGTAGTCGCCGTGGCCGACCCGCTCGTTGGCCCGGCGCGACTCCTGCGCGTCCGAGTCGCGCAGGTGGATCAGCAGCGTCGGCGAGTCGGCGTGCCTGTTGCTCACGCCGTGCTCGATGCCCGGGAAGACCGTCAACTGGCCGCCGGTGCTGATGTCCGCCGGACGCACCGGGCGGCCGTCCTCGCGGACGAGCCGGATCCGCTGGCCGCCCTCGGGGGTGGCGAAGCCGGTGGTGAACATCTGGTTGTTCTTGTGCGGCTGCGAGATCAGGCCGCCGACCAGCGGCGCCGCCGCGACCGCGGCGACCGGCGCGAGACCGGCCAGCAGCGAGATGCCGAGCAGGGGACGACGCTTCACACCCAGCTCGTCGGCCATGTAGAGCATCGTCTGGCCGGTGATGGTGCGACCGTCGGCGTCCACCGCGCCCTCGTGCCGGTCCTGGATCGAGACCTCCTTGGGCAGCAACTTCTTGCCCCAGGTCAGGATGCCGAAGCCGACGGCGAGCAGCGCGATGCCGAGGGTGGCGCCCAGCAGCGGCGTGTAGAACTTGTCGCCGCCGCGACCCGGCGCGTACTGCCAGGGCCACCAGATGTAGATGGCCAGGAACGCGGTCGCCGCCAGGCCGGTGATCAGGAAGAAGCCGGCCACCACCCGGGTCAGCCGACGCTCGGCCTTGGTGCCGGGCAGCACCTGCGGCTCGTAGTGCACGATCTCGATGTCGTCCCGACGCGCGCCCTCACGGACGATGTCGAACCGGGTCAGCCTGGGGTCGTTCACGTCGAGCGGCTCCCGGCCCTGCGGGGCCTGGTGCTCGGTGTGCGTGCTCATGCCGTCACCTCGCTACGGGTGGCGCCGAGCGGCACCACGGCACTGAATCTGACGATCCGCTCGGTCACGACTTGCCCGCAATCCACAGGCTAGCGAACACGAGCGCCACAATGCCAACCAGGAAGATCGCCAGGCCCTCGGTGGACGGCCCGTACCGACCGAGGTTGAACCCGCCCGGGTCCTGGTCGGTCTTCAGCGTCTCCTGGATGTAGGCGATGATGTCGGCCTTCTGCTCCGGCGTGATCTGGTTGTCGCCGAACACCGGCATGTTCTGCGGGCCGCTCAGCATCGCCGCGTAGATCTGCCGGTCGGTGGCCGGGTGCAGGCTCGGGGCGAACTTGCCCGACGAGAGCGCGCCACCGCCGCCGCCGAAGGCGTGGCACTGCGAGCAGTTGATCCGGAACAGCTCACCGCCGGCCGCGACGTTGCCGCCGTCGCGGAGGTCGTCGCCCTCGGGGACGACCGGGCCGCCACCCAGCTCCTGGATGTACTGGCCGAGCTGACGGGTCTGCTCGTCGGTGAAGACCGGCGGCTTGCGGTGCGCCTGGGCCTCCTGGCGGGCCAGCGGCATCCGGCCCGAGCTGACCTGGAACTCGACCGAGGCCGCGCCGACGCCGATCAGGCTCGGCCCGCGGCCCTCGACGCCCTGGGCGTTGCGTCCGTGGCAGGTCACACAGCTCACGTCGAACAGCGCCTTGCCCTCGGCTGCGGCGCCGGTCAGCGGCGGATTGTCCTGCGCCTGCGCACCGGGGGCGAAGACGGTGTAGGCGCCGCCGGCGAGCATCAGCGCGGCGAACAGCCGGACCGCGGCGCCCAGCCGGCGGCGGCCCCTGCTGCGCGCGGCGGGCCGCCCGCGCAAGCGCGCGAGCAGACCGCGTCGGCGGTCGTTGTCAGAAGTCATGAGCTGTGTCCTTAACCGGTTGGACCTTGTCTCAGGGGACGGAGCAGCGGCGCGGTTCGTGACGCGCCAAGATCACTGAAGCCAGTAGATCATGGCGTACAGGCCGATCCACACGACGTCGACGAAGTGCCAGTAGTACGACACGACGATCGCCGAGGTCGCCTGCGCCGGGGTGAACCGGCCCATGGTCGTGCGGACCATGAAGATGATGAAGGCGATCAGACCGCCGGTCACGTGCAGGCCGTGGAAGCCGGTCGTCAGGTAGAACATCGAGCCGTAACCGTCGACGTTGAGCTTGACGCCGTCCTCCACCAGGTGGCGGTACTCGTTCACCTGGCCGAGCACGAAGATCAGGCCCATCACGAAGGTGACGGTGAACCAGCGGCGCAGCGCGTGCACGTCACCCTTCTCCGCCGCGAAGACGCCGAGCTGGCAGGTCACCGAGGACAGCACGAGGATCACCGTGAAGGTGGTCGCGTACGGGATGTTCAGCGACTCGGTGTGCTTCTCCCACTGCTCCGGCGCTGCCGCACGGATCGAGAAGTACATCGCGAAGAGCGCCGCGAAGAACATGAGTTCGCTGGAGAGCCACACGATCGTCCCGACGCTGACCATGTTGGGTCGCGTCAGAGAGTGGATCCGGCTCTTGTCAATGGCTGGGGCCGCAGTCACGCCGTCATTATTGCCCCTGACCGGGGCCGGCGATCAGCGGGGTGGCAAACCTGCGCCTTCCGTGGCCCGGGCGTCAGGGTCCGGTTCGCCTGGCCTAGCCTGAAAAGCGTGCTGCACGTCGATCTGATCCTCGCCGCCACCTCGGCCGTCCCGGCCGATGTGCTCGCGGCCACTCCGGCCGGCCCGTCGGTGCTCGCCGCCGGGGCCGGGGCGACCCCGCCGCCGTTCACCGTCGGCGCGGTGCTCACCGAGACCCGGCTGGACAGCTGGCTGGCCCTGGGCCTGGTGCTCGCCGCCGGCCTCTACCTCTACGGGGTGCACCGGCTGCGCCTCCGCGGGGACCGCTGGCCGATCGCCCGTACGGCGTTCTTCCTCGGCCCCGGCCTCGGCGGTATCGCGCTGGTCACGGTCAGCGGGCTGCACGCCTACGACACCGCGCTGCTGTCGGTGCACATGGTCCAGCACATGGTGCTCTCCATGGTGTCGCCGATCTTCCTGGCGCTGGGCGCACCGATGACGCTCGCCCTGCGGACCCTGCCCGTCGGGCCGCGCAAGCGCCTCCTGGCGATCGTGCACAGCCGCGTCGCCCGGGTCTACAGCTTCCCGCTGGTGGCGTTTGCCATCTTCGTGGTCAACCCGTTCGCGCTGTACTTCAGCGACCTGTACCGCTTCACCCTGGAACACGCCTGGGCGCACGAGCTGGTGCACGCGCACTTCATCATGACCGGCTGCGTGTTCTTCTGGCCGCTGCTCGGCCTCGACCCGCTCCCGGGCCGCTGGCCGTACCCGGCACGGGCCCTGCTGATGCTGCTCTCCGTGCCCTTCCACACCGTGCTCGGGCTCACCATCATGCAGAGCACCACGCTCTTCGGCGGCGACTGGTATCCGTCGCTCAACCTGAGCTGGGCCGACCCCAAGGCCGACCAGGTGGTCGCCGGGGGCATCCTCTGGGCCGGCGGTGAGTTCGTCAGTGTGACCATGCTCGCGGTGCTGGTCGTGCAGTGGGTGAAGCAGTCCGAACGGGAGGCCCGCCGGGTGGACCGCGAGCTGGACCGCCAGGAGGCCCGCGAGCGCGCCGCCGACGCCGCGACGACCTGAGCTGCGCAGACGGTACGCCAGCGGCCGAGCGTCGGGCGGGATGTCGACTACGTCACGTCGACCGGTACGATCGGCGGGCAGCTACGAGGTGGGAGCCTGTCAGCCATGAGCGATCGTCTGTGCACCGTCCTGCTCTACAGCGACGACCCGCAGGTCCGTGACCGGATGCGGCTCGCTGTCGGCACCCGGCCCGCCCCCGGGCTGCAGATCGAGTTCGTCGACGCGTCGACGTACGCCGAGACCATCCGGCTGGTCGACGACTACGAGATCGACCTGCTGGTGCTCGACGGTGAGGCGAGCCCCGGCGGCGGCATCGGCATCGCCCGCCAGATCAAGGACGATCGGGACGACGCCCCTCCCACCTGCCTGGTGATCGCCCGCGCCGCGGACCGATGGCTCGCCGCGTACGCCGAGGTCGACGCGACGCTGGTGCACCCGCTCGACCCGGTGACCACCGGCAGCACGGTGGCCGAGCTGCTGCGGACGCACGCACCCGCCTGACGTCCCCCGCTCTCCGGCACCGACACGGCGCCGGACCAGCCGGCGCCGATTCCAGCCCACCCGCACTTCGTACGCTCGGGAGGCCCGCAATGGGCGATCGGACCTGGCCGCACCTGCTCAACTCGCTGCTGCGCGGCGAGGAGCTGTCCACCGCCGACACCGCCTGGGCCATGGGCGAGATCATGGCCGGCTCGGCGGGCGCCGCGCAGGTCGCCGGCTTCGCCGTGGCGCTGCGGGCCAAGGGCGAGACCTCGGCCGAACTGGCCGGCCTGGTGGAGACCATGCTGAGCCGGGCCGTCCCGGTCGACCTGCCCGACGACCTGCGCTCGACCGCTCTGGACGTGGTGGGCACCGGCGGTGACCTCGCCCACACGGTCAACATCTCCACCATGGCCGCCCTGGTCGTGGCGGGCGCCGGTGTCCGGGTGGTCAAGCACGGCAACCGGGCGGCGTCCTCCTCCTGCGGCACCGCCGACCTGCTGGAGTTCCTCGGCGTCCCGCTCGACCTCGACCCGGACGCCATCGTGCGCTGCGTCACCGAGGCCGGGATCGGGTTCTGCTTCGCCGCCCGGTTCCACCCGGGAATGCGGCACACCGGGCCGGTCCGCCGGGAGCTGGGCGTCCCCACCGTGTTCAACTTCCTCGGCCCGCTCACCAACCCGGCCCGCCCCCGCGCCGGCGCCGTCGGCTGCTTCGACGCACGGATGGCGTCGGTGATGGCCGGCGTGTTCGCCGCCCGGGGTGACTCGGTGCTGGTGATGCGCGGCGAGGACGGGCTGGACGAGTTCACCACCGCCGCGCCGACCAGGGTGTGGGCGGCACAGGGCGGCACCGTACGCGAGGCTGTGCTGGACGCGACCGACCTGGGGGTACCCCGGTCCACCCTCGGTGACCTTCGCGGCGGTGACGCCGCGTACAACGCCGGCGTGGCCCGTCGCCTGCTGGCCGGTGAGACCGGCCCGGTCCGCGACGCGGTGCTGGTCAACGCGGCGGCGGCGCTCGCGACCCAGGGTCCGCTGGACGGCGACCTGACCGAGGCGCTGCGCGCCGGCCTGGACCGCGCCGCCGAGTCGATCGACTCGGGCGCGGCGGCGGCCACCCTGGACCGCTGGATCGAGACCGCCACCACCGCCGAGGCGGCCACCACCGCCTGATCCGCCGCCCGGGACGCGCGCGTCCCGGGCGATCGAACCGGGGTTCCTGGAATCCGCCGTGTCCGGCCGAACGCGGGTGGCCACGTCCGGGTGGTGTCGGTGCCCGGCGGACGGTACGCGGACGGCCGGCGCGGAGATTTGTCGGACCCGCGTGGGAAACTACAGGCGAGTAGTTCTCCGCTTCCGATGTGCGTCGCTGTCGCATTTCGGCTGCGGCTCGCCTGGAGTGAGAGGAGACGCCCGTGTCGCACCGCGATCTCTACTGCGACGTCTGCGAGGGCGTGGCACCGTTCGAGGCGCCGCCCTGCGCTGACGGCCACGGCAGCGACTGTCCCGAGCTGATCTGCACCGGTTGCGGCGCGGCCGTGGTGATCGCCACGTTCGCCGCCCCCGTCACCCGGCTGGCCGACCGCCGCCGTCGCCAGCCCACCCGGCGCTACGCCGCCTGACCCGCGCCACCCCGACCGGCGCCGCCCCGACCGGCCCCGCAACGCCGGTGGGCCGCCACCCCCACAGCGCCGACGCGGTCGCATCCGGATGCGCCACGACGAAGGCCCGCTCCCCCGAGGAGGGTGCGGGCCTTCGTGGCGGTACGGGGTCGGTCGCGCCGGGCGACCGGGTGGATCAGTGCTCGGCCGTGCGCCGGGTGCCGGTGTAGTACTCGAACAGCAGGCCACAGGCGGCGAAGACGACCGCCACCAGGCCGGCGCCGATCAGCCAGAACTGCCAGAACACCATGCCCAGCGCGGCGATCGCGGCGGCCAGCGCCAGACCGAACGGCCAGTAGCTGCCCGGGCTGAAGAAGCCGACCTCACCGGCGCCATCGGCGATCTCGGCGTCCGGCCGGTCCTCCGGGCGCAGATCGATACGGCGGGAGACGAACCAGAAGAAGCCACCGCACATCGAGCAGAGCAGGAACGACAGCAGCAGGGCGACGGTGCCCACCCACTCGATGTTGCCGGACTCACCGTGGGTCCAGGCGCCGTAGAGGATGGTCGCGCCGAAGAGGAACCCGGCGATGATCAGGAAGATACGCCACTCGGTCTTCATGCGGCTGCCTCAGCTTCCCGTGCCGGCCGGAGCGTCGTCCGGGTTGAAGTTGCTCTGCGTCCGTCGGGTGTCGAACGGCTGCGTGGTCTCCGCGTACGGCTGCTCGCCGATCGCGGCCAGCGCGTCCTGAGTCGACTTGCCACTCTGCTTCGCCGCGAGGAACTGGTCGTACTTCTCCGGCGAGACCACCCGCAGTTCGAAGTTCATGAACGCGTGGTAGCTGCCGCACAGCTCGGCGCAGCGGCCGACGTACGCGCCCTCGGCATCCAGGCTGGAGACCTCGAAGACGTTGCGGATCTTGCCCGGCATGACGTCCCGCTTGAACAGCAGCTCCGGCACCCAGAAGGAGTGGATGACGTCGCGGCTGGTCTCCTCGAACCGGATGGACCGGTTGGTCGGCAGCACGAGCACCGGGATGACCTCACTGGTGCCGAGCGTCGACGCGGTGGTCTTGGCCTCCGTGCCCTGACCGTCGCGGTAGTTGAACTGCCAGTTCCACTTGAAGGCGACGACCTCGACCGTGACGTCCGGGTTCTTCGACAACTTGTCGACGTCGGTCTGCACGATCGCCGTGTAGTAGAAGAGCACGGAGACGATCAGGATCGGCGCGATGGTGTAGAGGAACTCCATCGGCAGGTTGTAGCGCGTCTGCACCGGCAGCGCGTTGCCGCGCTTGCGGTAGCGCACGACACACCAGAAGATCAGGCCCCACACGAAGACGCCGACCGCGAGCGCGGCGACGCAGGAGGCGATCCACAGGTCGTACATCCGGTGCGACTCGGCCGAGATGCCGCCCTGCGGCCAACCGAAGCCGTCGAACGTCTGGCCCACGTCACAGCCCGTGAGCAGAACCAGCAGTGCCACGCCCCCGAGACCGAGCCCGGCCAACCGACCAGCACCGCGTCCCCGGCGTCCACCGACCCCTGGGGCAGCACCGTGCCGTACGGCCGACGGCCGTACCTCCGAACTCCTTGCGACCACCTGGTCCTGCCTCCCTAGCGCGCCGCGGTGCGTCTTTCCTGCGCACCGGCGGCAAAGGCGTCACCGACGGTCGCAGATTACTCGACCATGACGGACTCGGCCGTGGTGGGGTCACTGTCCGCCCCCATCGGGGGGATCCTGGGCATAACGTCGCGATAGCGTACTGATCCGTGAGTGCCTCTTCGGTCTACCTGGACGCGGCGACCGCCGCGCCCCTGCATCCGGTCGCCCGGCAGGCGCTGCTGGCCGCCCTGGAGGACGGCTGGGCCGACCCGGGAAAGCTCTACAGCCAGGCACGCCGTGCGCGGCAACTGCTCGACGCCGCCCGCGAGGCGGCCGCGCAGACGCTCGGCGTCCGCGCCGACGAGCTGTCCTTCACCAGCAGCGGTACGACCGCAGCCCACGGCGCGGTGCTCGGTGGCCTGGCGGGACGGCACCGGGCCGGGGCGACCCTGGTGCACTCTGCGATCGAGCACTCCGCAGTCCTGCACGCCGCCGAGCGGCACGTCGCGGCCGGCGGCGTCGCCCACGCGGTGCCCGTCGACCGGGTGGGTCGGCTGGATCTGGCCGAGTGGTCGACGGCCGTCCGGGCGCCCGGCGTCGCGCTGGCCGCGCTGATCACCGCCAGTCACGAGGTGGGCACCGTGCAGCCGGTCGCCGAGGCGGCGGCCGTCTGCGCCGACGTCGGGGTGCCGCTCTACGTCGACGCGGCCCAGTCGGTCGGGCGGGTGCCCCTGCCGGCCGGCTGGGCCATGCTCAGCGCCAGCGCCCACAAGTGGGGCGGACCACCCGGGGTGGGGCTGCTGGCGGTCCGCAAGGGCACCCGCTGGGAGTCGCCCTGGCCGGCCGACGAGCGCGAGGGTGGGCGTACCCCCGGGGTGGTGAACCTGCCCGCGGTGGTGGCGGCGGCGGCGAGCCTGCGCGCGGCGGCGGCCGACGCGGCGGCCGAGGAAGCCCGGCTGGCGCCGCTGGTGGACCGGATCCGGGCGCGGGTGGCGGCCGAGGTGCCCGACGTCGAGGTGGTCGGCGACCCGGTCCTGCGCCTGCCGCACCTGGTGACGTTCTCCTGCCTGTACGTCGACGGCGAGACGCTGCTGCACGCGCTGGACCGGCGGGGGTTCGCGGTGTCGTCCGGCTCGTCCTGCACGTCGTCCACCCTGCGGCCGTCGCACGTGCTGGAGGCGATGGGAGTGCTCTCGCACGGCAACGTCCGGGTCAGCCTGCACCGGGACACGACCGAATCCGACGTCGAGCGGTTCCTCGCCGAACTGCCCGGGATCGTCGCCGGGCTGCGCGCCGACGCCGGGGTGGTGGGGCTGTGACGATGCCGGACGAGGTGCTCGACTGCCGGGGCCAGCGCTGCCCGCTGCCGGTGATCGCGGCGGCCCGCCGGATGCCGCAGGTGCCGGTCGGCACGGTGGTCCGGGTGCTCGCCGACGACCCGGCCGCGGCGGTGGACATCCCCGCCTGGTGCCGGATGCGCGGCCAGGAGTTCCTCGGCGCGGTGACCGGCCCGGACGGCCCCGCCTACGACATCCGCCGCACCCACTAACCCCACCCGGCCCCGCGATCTTGCAGTTTCTGCCGCGACAAAACCGCGCATAAGCCGCGAAACAGCGACAGAAAGTGCAAGATCGCTGGGGCTGGGCTGGGGCCGGGGCGGGGCGGGGCGGGGCGGGCAAGGTTGAGCTGGGTGGGGCGGGGGTTACGGGAGGAGGTGGGGGCGGATCTCTTCGGCGGCGGCGTCGCCGTAGGACTCGGCGAGGCGCTTGACGAACAGGTCGCGGCGGACGTCGTACTCCTGGGTGCCCACCGTCTCCAGGACCAGCGTGGCCAGCAGGGAGCCGACCTGGGCGGCCCGCTCAAGGCCGAGGCCCCAGGAGAGCGCGGTGAAGAAGCCGGCCCGGAAGCCGTCGCCCACCCCGGTCGGGTCGACCGCCCGGATCTCCCGGGCGATGGGCACGTGGATCGGGTCGATGCCGCGGCCGGCGATCTCCACGCCGTCCTTGCCCAGCGTGGTGACCCGCACCTTGACCAGGTCCAGCAACTGGTCGTCGGTCAGCTGCGCCTTGCTCTGCAGCAGCGACTTCTCGTAGTCGTTGGTCATCAGGTACTCGGCGCCCTCGATCAGCGCCACCACGTCCTCGCCGGGCATCCGGGCGAGCTGCTGAGAGGGGTCGGCGGCGAAGGCGTACCCACGGCTGCGGCACTCGGCCGAGTGCCGCAGCATCGCCTCCGGGTCGTTGGCGCTGACCAGCACCAGGTCCAGCCCGCCGAGCCGGTCGGCGACGGGGGCCAGCTCGATGTTGCGGGCCTCGCTCATCGCACCCGCGTAGAACGACGCGATCTGGCACATGTCGGTGTCGGTGGTACAGACGAACCGCGCCGTGTGCGCCACCTCACTGATGTGCACGGAGTCACAGTCCACGCCGTGCCGCTCCAGCCAGGAGCGGTAGTCGGCGAAGTCCGCGCCCACCGCCCCGAGCAGCACCGGGCGCAGCCCGAGCTGCCCCATGCCGAAGGAGATGTTCGCCGCGACCCCGCCACGGCGGAGCACCAGGTCGTCCACCAGGAAGGAGAGGGAAACCTTGTGCAGCTGATCGGCGATGAGCTGGTCGGCGAACCGACCCGGGAAGCTCATCAGGTGATCGGTGGCGATCGAGCCGGTCACGGCGATCTTCATGTCAACCCTCAGGGTCGGGAGCAGGGCGCGGTCAGCCTACCGGCCCGGCAACCCGGACGTGTCCGGTCGGTCGGGCAACGGCAACCGCCCGTCCACCCGTGCACCCGGGCCACCCGGGACCGCTCCCACCATCAGCCCGACATGACGACGGGGCCGTCCCGCAGGACGGCCCCGTCGTCGGTGGTGCGTGGTGCGCGACTCAGTTGAACGAGTCGCCGCAGGCGCAGGAGTTGCCCGCGTTGGGGTTGTCGATGGTGAAGCCCTGGGCGTCGATCCGGTCGGCGAAGTCGATCGTCGCGCCGGACAGGTAGGGGGCGCTCATCCGGTCGACGACGACCTCGACGCCACCGAAGTCGCTGACGACGTCACCGTCGAGCGAACGCTCGTCGAAGAAGAGCTGGTACCGCAGGCCGGAGCAGCCACCCGGCTGCACCGCGACGCGGAGCCGCAGGTCGTCGCGGCCCTCCTGCTCGATCAGGGCCTTGACCTTCTGCGCCGCGACGTCGGTGAGGACGACGGAAGTAGGGGCCTGGGCCTCGGTCGACTCGGTCTGCGCTGGCGTGGTCACGTGGAAGTCTCCCTGCGCGGTTTTGGGTCCGGACGCACTGGCCAACGCCGCGCGCCGTCCAGTGATTCCCGGTTGTGGTCCGGTTCCGATCGTACGCCGCCCCGGCCGGACGTACCCGCGTGGCGGGACCAGCGCCCCAGGTCGGCCCGGACGCGACGGCCTGGAGCGGGTCGGTGGAGCGCTCAGCGGCTCCACTGCCGGGCCAGTCGGGCGCCCAGCTCGCGCAGCCCGTCGGCGGGACGGCTCAACGCGGCGTCGAGCCCGCCGGCCTGCTCCCCACCGAAGTGCTCGACCAGGCTGTACGCGTCGGTCACCCCCGCCGAGGCGGCCTCCCGTCGGCCGGTGCTGACCTGCCCGGCCACCACCACGCAGGGCACCCCACGATCCCGGGCGGCGCCGGCCACCCCGGCGACGACCTTGCCGCGCAGCGACTGGTGGTCGAAGGACCCCTCCCCGGTGATCACCAGGTCGGCGGTGTCGAGCGCGGCGTCCAGCCGGGTGGCCCGGGTGACCAGGCCGATGCCCGACTCGCAGGCGCCGCCGAGCGCGAGGATGGCCGCGCCGAGGCCGCCGGCGGCCCCACCGCCGGGCAGCGCGCCGAGCCCCGCCGGGCAGCCGGGAAGGTCACGCTCCAGCACCGCCGCGAAACGCTCCAGGGCCGCGTCGAGCAGCAGCACGTCGGCGCGGTCGGCGCCCTTCTGCGGGCCGAACACGTTGCTCGCGCCGTGCAGGCCGAGCAGCGGGTTGTCCACGTCGGTGGCGGCGACGAGCCGGGCGCCGCGCAGCCGGGGAGCGCCGTCGAGGGCGTCGACCAGGGCCAGGGCCGCCCCGCCGTACGGCAGCGCCGCGCCCGTGGCGTCGAGGGGCGTCGCGCCCAGCGCGGCGAGCATGCCGGCGCCGGCGTCGTTGGTGGCGGAGCCGCCCAGCCCGATCACCACCGTCCGGGCCCCGCTCTCCACGGCGGCGGTCACCAGCAGACCCAGCCCGTACGACGTGGTGGTCTTCGGGTCGCGCTCGGCCGCGGAGAGCAGGTGCAGGCCGCAGGCCTGCGCGCTCTCCAGGTAGGCCGTCGTGCCGTCGAGGGTGAGCAGGATCTCACCGGCCGCGGGCCGGCCCAGCGGGTCGACTGTCGGCACCGTCACCCGCCGGCCGCCGAGCGCCTCGGCGAGCACCTCCACGAAGCCGGGCCCGCCGTCGGCGAGTGGCCGGATCAGCAGCTCGTCACCATCGGCGACGCTGCGCCAACCGTCCGCCACCGCGGCGGCGACCTCCGGTGCGGGCAGGGTGCCGGCGAACTTGTCCGGGCAGAGCAGCACGCGCATGTCGAGCAGTGTGGCAGCCCACACCGAGCGGAGCTGCGGCGCGCTCGCGCTGTGGGACCATGGGCTACGTGACTTCGACCTGGGTGGAACCCTCCAACACGGCGACGGCTCTGCTGCTGCTCGGCCGGGGCAGCGACCCCGACACCGAGCGCGGCGTCGAGTGTCCGGGCGACCTGCCGGCGCCGAGCGACCCGGATCTGGTGGCCCGTGCCACGGCGGCGAAGGCGAAGCTGGGCAGCAAGGTGTTCGTGCTGGGGCACCACTACCAGCGCGACGAGGTGATCCAGTTCGCGGACGTGACAGGCGACTCGTTCAAGCTGGCCCGGGAGGCCGCGGCCCGGCCGGACGCCGAGTACATCGTCTTCTGCGGCGTGCACTTCATGGCCGAGAGCGCCGACATCCTCACCACGGACGCGCAGCGGGTGATCCTTCCCGACCTGGCCGCTGGCTGTTCGATGGCGGACATGGCCGTGCTGGGTCAGGTCGAGGCCGCCTGGGACACGCTCACCGAGCTGGGCATCGCCGCCGAGACCGTCCCGGTGACGTACATGAACTCCTCGGCCGACATCAAGGGTTTCGTCGGCCGCAACGGCGGCGTGGTCTGCACCTCGTCCAACGCCAAGCGCGCCCTGGACTGGGCGTTCGAGCAGGGCTCGAAGGTGCTCTTCCTGCCGGACCAGCACCTGGGCCGCAACACGGCGGTGCTGGAGATGGGCCTGTCGCTGGACGACTGCGTGCTCTACGACCCGCACAAGCCCGGTGGCGGGCTCACGCCGGAGCAGCTGCGTGACGCCAAGATGATCCTGTGGCGGGGGCACTGCTCGGTGCACGGCCGGTTCACCCTGGAGAGCGTCAACGACGTGCGGGCGCGGGTGCCCGGGGTCAACGTGCTGGTCCACCCGGAGTGCCGGCACGAGGTGGTCACGGCCGCCGATCACGTCGGCTCGACCGAGTACATCATCAAGACCATCGAGGCGGCGCCGGCCGGCTCGGCGTGGGCGCTGGGCACCGAACTGAACCTGGTCCGCCGGTTGGCGCTGGCCCACCCGGACAAGCAGATCATGTTCCTGGACAAGGCTGTCTGCTACTGCTCGACCATGAACCGGATCGATCTGCCGCACCTGGTCTGGGCCCTGGAGGAGCTGGTCGCGGGTCGGGTCGTCAACCAGATCACTGTCGACGCCGACACCGCGCACCACGCCCGGGTGGCGCTGGACCAGATGCTCGCCCTGCCCGGTGCGTGATCACGATCTGTGACGTCCTTGGTACGCAAAAGTGCCGGATCACCGATTAATGCCACACACGCCGGTCTGACCGAGTCCTTTTTCGTCACCGAGGGCTATGCTGCCGAGGCGAGGACGCAAGCGGGCCGTTTCGATATGGCCGCATCCGGGGTAGCGACAGAGTTCAGGCTCCCCACCATCAACACAGCAGCACCGACGCGCTGGAGGTTGCGTTGACCGACGACGTCCTGATCGTGCATGGAGGCACTCCGCTCGAAGGGCGGATCCGCGTGCGCGGCGCGAAGAACCTGGTTTCGAAGGCGATGGTCGCCGCACTGCTGGGCGACAGCCCGAGCCGGCTGTTCGACGTGCCGAAGATCCGCGACGTCGAGGTGGTCCGGGGTCTGCTCGGTCTGCACGGCGTCAAGGTGACCGACGGCGCCGAGGACGGCGAGCTCGTCTTCGACCCGGCGAACGTTGAGAGCGCCAGCACCGACCAGATCAACGTGCACGCCGGTTCGAGCCGGATCCCGATCCTGTTCTGCGGGCCGCTGCTGCACCGGCTCGGGCACGCGTTCATCCCGGATCTGGGCGGCTGCCACATCGGCCCGCGCCCGATCGACTTCCACCTGCAGGCGCTGCGGGAGTTCGGCGCGACTGTCGACAAGCGGCCCGAGGGTCTGCACCTGTCCGCGCCGAACGGCCTGCACGGCACCAAGTTCGCCCTGCCGTACCCGAGCGTCGGCGCCACCGAGCAGGTGCTGCTGACCGCGGTGATGGCCGAGGGTGTCACCGAGCTGCGCAACGCCGCGGTGGAGCCGGAGATCATCGACCTGATCTGCATCCTGCAGAAGATGGGCGCGATCATCAAGGTCCACACCGACCGGGTGATCGAGATCCAGGGCGTGCCGAAGCTGCACGGGTACACCCACCGCCCGATCCCCGACCGGATCGAGGCCGCCAGCTGGGCCGCGGCCGCGCTGGCCACCCGTGGCCACGTCGAGGTGCTCGGCGCGCAGCAGGCCGACATGATGACCTTCCTGAACATCTTCCGGTCCGTCGGCGGCGAGTACGAGGTCACCGACACCCGGCCGCCGAAGCTGGGCGACCCGGGCCAGGAGGGCGGCATCCGCTTCTGGCACCCCGGCGGCGAGTTGAACGCGGTGGCGCTGGAGACCGACGTCCACCCCGGCTTCATGACCGACTGGCAGCAGCCGCTGGTCGTGGCGCTGACCCAGGCCCGCGGCCTGTCGATCGTGCACGAGACGGTCTACGAGCAGCGGCTGGGCTACACCGAGGCGCTGAACTCGATGGGCGCCAACATCCAGGTCTACCGGGACTGCCTCGGCGGCACCCCGTGCCGCTTCGGCCGGCGCAACTTCAAGCACTCGGCGGTGATCGCCGGGCCGAGCAAGCTGCACGCCGCCGACCTGGTCATCCCGGACCTGCGGGCCGGTTTCAGCCACCTGATCGCCGCGCTCGCCGCCGAGGGCACCTCCCGGGTGTACGGCGTCGACCTGATCAACCGCGGCTACGAGGACTTCGAGGCGAAGCTCGCCGACCTGGGCGCGCACGCCGAGCGTCCGTAACCTCTCGCACCAATCGTTCGGCCCCGACGGCTCCAGGTCGCGCTGCGACCTGGAGCCGTCCGCCGCCGTACCGCGATGTGCACCGGGCGCGGACCGTTGGCTACCCTTGCCGCGTGCCGTCGCTCTTTCGCCGCAAGTCCAACGACCTCGTCGACGAGGCCGTCTCCTCGGTGACCTCCGAGGAGACCGCCGAACGTCCCCGGGGTTACACCCCGGCCAAGGGTCGGGAGACGCCGAAGCGGCCGACCGTCGGCCGTCGCCCGGCCGGCCCCACCCGTCCCCTCACCAAGGAGGAGGAGCGGGAGCGGCGCCGCCAGCTGCGTACCGAGGCCGCGGCCGAGTTCCGCCGCGAGGGTGGCCCCCGCGACCGGGGCCCGGAGCGGCTGCTGGCACGCAACGTGGTCGACTCCCGGCGTACCGTCGGCACCTGGTTCTTCGGCGGCGCGCTGATCGTGCTGATCGGCTCGAACGCGGCGATGCCGCCGGTGGTGCGGCTGATCTCCAACGTGCTCTGGGGCGCGCTGGCCCTGGGTGTGGTCGTCGACTCGCTGCTGATCTGCCGCAAGATCGGCAAGCTGGTCCGGGAGCGCTTCCCGAAGAGCGACCAGCGGATGGGCTCGCTCTATCTCTACGCCGTGATGCGGTCGATCACCTTCCGGCGGATGCGCGCTCCGGCTCCTCAGGTCAACATCGGCGACAAGGTCTGATCCCGGCTCCGGCGGGCCCACGTCGTCCCGGCGGCGGCTCCGGCCGCGTTGGGGGCAAAGCACAGCGGGAAGCATCCGGGCCGCGGCTGTTCGTTGTACCGTGCGCGTAGTTCATCACGGTGAACAGGTCGCCCGTTGTTCGTCACCGCGAACGTTGATCCACTGGAGCGAACACGCATGCCTGGAGAACCGGCTGCCCCGTTGGCCACCATCGCTGCCGCGCTGCGCCGCGAACGGGAACGCGTCGGTGTCTCGCTGGCCGAGCTGGCTCGTCGGGCGGGGGTGGCGGAGTCGACGCTCGCCCACCTGGAGTCGGGGACCGGCAACCCGAGCGTCGAGACGCTCTGGGCGCTCGGCGCGGCGCTGGGCGTCCCGATCAGCCGGCTCGTGGAGCCGGCCCACGTCGACATCCGGGTGATCCGCGCCGGGGAGGGACCCCGGGTCGGTTCCGAACAGGCCGACTTCACCGGGACGCTGCTCAGCGCCGGCACGTCGCACCTGCGCCGGGACGTCTACCTGATCGAGTTGGAGCCGGGCGCGGTCCGGGAGGCGGACGGGCACACCCCGCGCAGCATCGAGCACGTGGTGGTGGCCGCCGGGCGGCTGCGCGTCGGCCCCGAGGCGGGCACCGTGGACCTCGGCCCGGGTGACTACGCGACGTTCCCCGGCGACACACCGCACCGGTACGAGGCGCTGGTCCCCGGCACCTTCGCCGTCCTCGTCATGGAGCATCCCTGACCCGATGCTCCGGTCCACCTGGCTGGCGGGTGGGGTATCGTCGAAGGTCAGATTGGGTTATCGACCTAAATGTCCGGAACCATCGGATAACGTTTGCGCTCGTGGACGGTGCCACAGTGGCGGTGAACGAGCCCACGCCGTTACCCTCCATCCGCAGCCACGCCCTGCCGGAACGGGCGACCCGACCGGCACGCGAGGCCCCAGCGCGACAATGTGCAACGAGGTGACAACGCCGTGAGCGAGCGGACGCGAGCCGGCCACCGGGGCGTGGCAGGCGGCGACCGGACGCCCATGGGTCAGCGGGGCCCGACCTCGGCCACCTCACCGTCGACGGGGAGCGGCCACGCGGCCGGGTGTGGCGACGGGCTCGACGGATGAACGGCCGCTACACCGACCGGTGGCGGGACCCGAACGAGCCGTCCTGGGTGGTCGAGCCGACCACCGAGTGGCACCCTCAGTTCCCCGGCCAGCGCTACCCCGGCGACATCGGCGTCACCCACCAGCCCGCACCGCCGCGCGGACGGGCGACAGTGGTCGGTCGTACCGAGGTGCCGCCGCTCGCGCCCACCCGACCGGACGGCACCTACCTCGGCCGCTCCTGGGCCGACGAGCCTCCGGGCGAGCCGGCCCCCAACGGCCGGTGGGGGCCGGACGACGAGCCGGGTGAGACTTCGTCCTACGGCTGGTCGCGCGGTGACGAGCGCCCCGCCGACACGGCGCACCACGGCCGATCCGAGACACCGCACTACGACCATGAGCCGTACCGTCGGCCGCTCCCCGAGCCGCCCCGACGCGAGGAGCGCCGCTCCCCCGAGTCGGACCGGCGGACCGCCTGGTCCGACCGGCGTCCCGGCGACGACCGGGGACCGGCCCGGGAGGCCGCCTGGCACCGCGAGCAGCCCACTTCCGAGCGGTACGACAGCCGTGCGCCCCGACCCGAGCCGATCGACCGGGACCGGGCGTACCCGACGGCGCCACCCGTCTCCCCCGGGCCCTACTCCCCCGCACCGCGCGGTGACTCCGGCTGGGTGCCCGAGCCGAACGAGGCGCCGCGCCGGCGCGGCACGTCGGAGCGACCGGCCGCGAGTCACGACCGGCACCCCGGCGACGGGTACGGCACCCGACCGGCCAGGGGCCACGACGGCCGCCCGACCGACGGTTGGGCCGCCGAGGGGGCCGGCCAGTGGGCACCCGTGGACAGCCGGTCCCGCTACCGCGCCGACGGCCACCCCGACCGCCTCCCCGATGACGCCCGCCGCTCGGAACGAAGCGTTGCCGACGAGGCCCGCCGCTCGGAACGCCTACCCGACGACGCCCGGCGCTCGGAACGCCGGCCCGACGACGCCCGCCGATCGGAGCGGGGCGCTGCCGACGAGGCCCGCCGCTCGGAACGCCTACCCGACGACGCCCGGCGCTCGGAGCGGGGCGTTGCCGACGGCCGGTCCCGCGTGGACGCTGGCCCCGGTGCCCACACCGACCGGCAGCGCCGGCCCGACGAGGCGTTCGGTCCGCCACAGACGTCCGACGGCGGGAGGCGGCGTCGCCCCGAACCGGAGACGCCGGAGCAGCCCCGCCACGACGGCGAGCGTCGCCGTCCCGATGTCGAGCCGCACCGGCAGCAACCCCGCGAGGCGGCAGCCCGCGCCGAGGCGTACCCAGACCGGCGTCCGCGCGAGAACGCCCGGCCGGAGCGGTACGGCGATGAGCCGTACCGCGAGGAGACCTACCGCGAGCCGCGGTCGCAGCCCGGCCCCCGCTCGGGTGGCGGCCTACCCTGGCCTGCGCCCGGTCCGGTGCACCCGGACCGGACACGGGAGCCGGGCTACCGGCCCGAGCCGCACTACGGCGCCGAGCCGGAGGTGTCGCCACGACCGGCGACGCGACCCGCACGGCCAGCGGCGGAGCCGCCCCGGTACGACGATCGGCCCGCGCGTCCCGCCGCGACGGCGCCACCCACCTCCGGCCGGGCCACCCCCGTCCCGCCCACACCCGTCTCCCCGGCCGCACCGGGCACCGGCCGGGCGACTCCGATCCCGCCCACACCCGTCTCCCCTGCCGCACCGGGCACCGGCCGAGCGACGCCGGTCCCACCCACACCCGTCTCCCCGGCCACGCCCGGCACCGGCCGGTCGACTCCGGTTCGTCCGGTGTCGCCGGCAGCGCCCGCCGCGCCCGGCCGGGACCGGCCGGTATCCGCGGCCCCCGTCTCTCCCGCTGCGGCGGACAACGGGTGGCAACCGTCCACGTCGTCCACGCGCGCCGAGCGCGACCGGCCGGTGTCGGCCACTCCGGTCTCCCCGGCGGACGTCCCCGTCTCCGGTCCACCGGCCGCCCGACTGCGGCTGGAGTTCCTGCCCGCCCCGGTGGATCCGCCGGCGGCGGACGAGCGGCCGGAGCCGCCGCAGCGGCCCGAGCACCGCACACCCACCGAACCGGCGTCGACTGCCGACCCGCGCGCCACCGCTCCACCGCGCTATCCCGGCCCGGACAACCGCGCGCACCCGACACCGCCGGTCCAGCAGGACCAGCAGACGCATCCCAGCCCCGGGCAGCGGCCCTCGCCGCCTGCGGATGACCGCCCGCCGGTCGCGCCCCCACCGGCCTGGCAGCGGCCGGAGCAACCCGCCAGCCCCACGACGCCGACGTCCTCGGAACCCGCGCCGGACGCCGAGCCGGCGCTCCCGATCGCCCCTGGCGTACCGCGTCGCTACGTGCCCCCGGCGCCCTCGGAAGCGCCCGTGCCGACTCCTGCGGAGCCAGCGGAGGCGTTGACCAGGGGACCGGAAGCCTGGTTCAGCCCCGGCACCCAGCCGGTCGAGCCCGACCAGGACGGGACAGCAGCGGACCAGCGACCGGCCGCGGAACCCGAGACAGCCACCGTCGCCGAGACGAGCGAGGACTGGAAGCCCGGCGACGGGTCGGCCGGCTCGCCGCCACACGCCGAGGACGAGCAGGACCCGTCGGCGACGTCCGCCCAACCGCTGGTCGGCGACCCCGCAACCGACCGACGACCCGACTCGACCGTCGAAGCCGCTGCGACACCGATCGCCGAACCGCTCTCCCCACCACCGAGCCGACCGGTGTCCGCACCGCCGGCCGATCCGATCGCCGCACGCCCCGCCCCACCCGACTCGGCACAGCCCGTCTCGGCACCACAGGACGTGGCACGGCCGGTCTCGGCACCGCCCGACTCGGCCTGGCCCGTCTCGGCACCGCCGACACCCGCGTCGCCGGATTCGACCCGGCCTGTCTCGGCACCGCCGGGCGCCGCGACGTCCGACTCGGCCTGGCCGGTCTCGGCACCGCCGGGCGCCGCGACGCCCGACTCCGCCTGGCCCGTCTCGGCACCGCCCGCTCCTGCGCCGGCCGACTCGACCCGGCCCGTCTCGGCACCGCCCGTCTCCACACCGCCGGACTCCGCCTGGCCCGTCTCGGCGCCGCCGGCCTCCGCCACGTCTGTGGAGGTGGCCGAGGGTGAGCGTCGCTCCTGGGTCGACGACCTCGCCACCCACGGGGAGCCCACCACCGAGCCGACGCCGACCGACGGACGGGAGCCGGTCTCCGGACCGCCGGCACACCCGGTCTCCGGTGCTCCACACACCTGGTCGGACGAGCTGGTCGACGATGCGGACGACACGACGGCAACCGTCGAGCCGACATCGGGCGATAGCCACCGTCCGCACAGCGGTGAGTCGTACGCCGAGACGCCGGGACACCACAACGACCTCGCCGCCGACGACGGCCACGACGCCGCCGGCCCGACGAGCACGCCGACCGCCGACGCGTCCACCGATGCGTCGCGGGACGGCCTGGTCGACGCCGAACCGTCGGACTGGCCGGCATCGCCCGCGTCGAGCAGCGCGTACCCGTCGACCGCCAGCCCGGACACGGTTACCGACCCGGCAGGGTCGGGTTCGACGACCGATGGGACGCGCACGCCGCCCGAGCCGGCGGCCGAACCGCCCATCGCGACGGCGCCCGTCTCCGCACCGCCGGCCACCGCACCGCCGGCCGCGCCCGTCTCCGCGCCACCTGCTGCGCAGGCACCCGTCTCCGCACCGCCCGCCTCGGCAGCACCGGCCGCGCAGGCACCCGTCTCCGCGCCACCAGCGACGCCTGTCTCCGCGCCACCCGTCTCCGCCCCGCCCGCCGCGCCCGTGTCTCCCGCTGCCGCCGTACCGCTCGCTGGCATTCCCGGGCCGCGCAGCGGGTCGTCCGACCAGGACGCGCAGGTGTCGGCGCCGCCCGCCACGGCGCCGGAGACGCCCCGCCGTTCGCTGGCCGATCAGGGCGACCCGGAGCAGGTTCTGGCCGCGTACCGCTGGCGGCTGGACCCGGTGACCCTGCGCGAGGAGCTGACCGAGCCGGACGCCATGCGGGCCATCCGACGGCGGTTGACCGAGAAGCTGGGCTCGGCCGTGGACAACAAGGCCCGTGCGCGGCTGCTCAGCCTGCGCGCGGTCGCCTCGCGGATCCTCGGCGACCTCGACGACGCGTTGGCCGACGGCCGGCTCGCCCTCACCTACGCGGAGGCCACCGGCGAGCTGCGCCGGACCGCGCTGGCCCAGGCCCGGCTGGCGCACGTCCTGCGCTGGCGGGGCGACTACGCCGAGGCCGACCAGCTCTTCGCCGAGGCCAACTCGATCGAACTGCCCGACCGGCTGCGAGCCGCCCTGCACGAGCACGCCGGGCGGTGCTCCTATGACCAGGGTCGGCTGATGGAGGCCTGCCACCACTTCGAGCGGGCGCTGGACCTGCGCGGGGCCGGCGACGCCGAGCTGCTGGACCGGATCCGGGTGGCCCTCGACGCGGTCACCGCGCGGGCTTCGGCCGACGGCTTCGGGCCGTACCCCCGGAGTCGCGACGAGGTGCTCGACCGGGACCGGCCCCCGCAGCCGGACCGCGACGGACCGCTGTGGGGTTACACCGACCACGCCGGCGACGTCGTCATCCCCGCCCGGTACGCCGAGGCGCAGCCCTTCCACGACGGGCTGGCCTGGGTCCGGCGACCGGACACCGACCGGTGGTCCCTGATCAACCTGCTGGGTACGACGGTGATCCCGCCCTCGTACCGGGCGGTGCGCCCGTTCAGCGACGGCCTGGCCTGGGTGGTCACCGACGGCGGATGGACGGCGATCGACCCGACCGGCGCGGTGCAGGTTCCGCCGAACTTCGCCGACGTACGGCCGTTCCGCCGAGGGCTGGCCGCGGTGAAGCGCGAGGGGTGGGGCGCGGTCGACCGGACCGGCCGGATCGTGGTGCCGACCCGCTACCACGGCTTCGTCACCGAGCTGACCGACGCGGGTCCGGTCGACGGCTTCACCGACGAGGGTCTCGTCGTCGTCGACGTGGCCGGTCGGCGCGGTGTGGTGGACCGGACCGGCGCGGTGCTGGTGCAGCCGTCGTACCCGATGGTGGTCATCCACCCGGTGGCGTTCCTGGTGGTCAGCGGCAGCGGCCGGTGGGGCGCGCTGGACCGGCGGGGTGGGCCGCTGATCGACCTGGTGCACCCCGATCGCGCGGCCGTGCTGGAGGAGATCGACCGGCTGTTGACCGACGCGAACCCGGTGCTGTGAGTCGCCGCACGGCGATCGTGATCCACCGGAGCTAGGGTCGGAGTATGGAATTCCGACACCTGGGCCGTTCCGGCCTGATGGTCAGCGAGATCTCGTACGGCAACTGGATCACCCACGGTTCCCAGGTCGAGGAGGACGCGGCGAACGCCTGCGTCCGGGCCGCCCTCGACGCGGGGATCACCACCTTCGACACCGCCGACGTGTACGCCGGCACCCGGGCCGAGGACGTGCTCGGCCGGGCGCTGCAGAACGAGCGTCGCGAGGGCCTGGAGATCTTCACCAAGGTCTACTGGCCCACCGGGCCGGGTCGCAACGACCGTGGCCTGTCCCGCAAGCACATCATGGAGTCGATCAACGGCTCCCTGCGCCGGCTGCGCACCGACTACGTGGACCTCTACCAGGCCCACCGGTACGACTACAGCACGCCGCTGGAGGAGACGATGGAGGCGTTCGCCGACGTCGTGCACTCCGGTAAGGCGCACTACATCGGCGTTTCCGAGTGGACCGCCGAGCAGCTGCGGGCGGCCCACTCCCTCGCCCGGGAGCTGCGCATCCCGCTGGTCTCCAACCAGCCGCAGTATTCGATGCTGTGGCGGGTCATCGAGGCCGAGGTCGTGCCGGCCAGCGAGGAGCTGGGCATCGGCCAGATCGTCTGGTCGCCGATGGCCCAGGGCGTGCTCTCCGGCAAGTACCTGCCGGGGCAGCCGCCGCCGGCCGGTTCCCGGGCCACCGACGAGAAGTCGGGCGCGAACTTCATCTCGCGGTTCATGAACGACGACGTCCTGACCCGGGTGCAGCAGCTCAAGCCGCTCGCCGAGCAGGCCGGGCTGAGCATGGCCCAGCTGGCCGTGGCGTGGGTCCTGCAGAACCCGAACGTGTCGTCGGCGATCATCGGCGCGTCCCGCCCCGAGCAGGTGCACGACAACGTGAAGGCGGCCGGGGTGAAGCTCGACGCCGGGCTGCTCAAGGCCATCGACGAGATCGTCGAGCCGGTCACCGAGCGGGACCCGGCGAAGACCGAGTCCCCCGCCGAGCGGCCCTGACGCGGGTCCGGTCCGGTCGGCGCACCCGCGCCGGCCGGACCGGACAGCTCGGCTCAGCCCTGCCAGAACCGGATCAGGTCCAGGCCCGCGGCGTAGAGCCAGGAGGGCAGACCGAGCAGGTCACCGACGGCGAAGACCGCGTCGAAGAACCAGCCGCCGATGCGCGGGTTCCACAACAGCGCGAACAGCAGAATGAAGCCGTACGGGGCGAACAGGTCGTACATCCTGCGCCACTGCGGATTGAGCCACGGCTGGATCATGTTGCCGCCGTCCAGGCCGGGCACCGGCAGCAGGTTGAGCACACTCGCGGTGAGCTGCAGGAACGCCAGCAGCGCCACCCCGGCCCAGAACTCCACCGGGCCACCCGAGGACGTGCCGAGTCGCACGGCCAGCACGAGCAGCAACGTGAACAGCACGTTGGTCGCCGGGCCGGCGAGGCTGACCAGGGTGTGCCGCAGCCGCCCCGGAATGGCGTGCCGGTCCACCCACACCGCACCGCCGGGCAGACCGATGCCGCCGAGCAGCACCACCACCACCGGCAGCACGATCGACAGCAGGGGGTGGGTGTACTTGAACGGGTTGAGCGTCAGGTAACCGCGGTGGGCGATGTCCCGGTCACCGGCGCGGTAGGCCACCACCGCGTGGGCGTACTCGTGCAGGCAGAGCGACACCAGCCAGCCGGACACCACGAACAGGAACACGTCGAGGCGGACGCTGCCGTACCCGTTCCAGGCCAGCACCCCGCTGACCGCGAAGAGCGCGACCAGGCCGAGGAACACCGGGCTGGGCCGGAACGCCGCCTTGGGCACGCCGAGCACCAGCCCGTCGGCCCCCGGCCGGTCGTAGGCCATCACTCGGCCGTGGGCAGCAGGCTCATCCGGTACTCCACCCGGTCGTCCTCGACGAGCGCGACCGAGGTGACGCCGGACGCCGCGAGCTCACGCCAGGTCTGACCGATCCAGGATTCGGCGTCGGCCTGGCTGCCGAACGATTCCGCCGGGCCCTCCACCGTCTGACCGTCCGTGCCCTCGTACCGCCAGCTCCACGCCATGCCGCGTCTCCCCTCGCCGCTGAAGTCCCCGTGGGACGAACCCCCGCAAGCGTAGTCGGCCCGGCGCGCAACGGCCGCTCGCTCGCCCCCGCGGCAGTCCACGGGGTGGATCAATCCGATCGACGCCGGCCGGTACGGTGGCTCGGTGCTGACTCGGGGGGTACTGCTCGGCGACCGCTACCGGCTGGGCGAGCGGGTGGCGACGGGCGGGATGGGCGCGGTCTGGCGCGGCACCGACGTGCTGTTGGAGCGCGAGGTGGCGGTGAAGGTGCTGCTGCCGTCGCTGGTCGCCGACGCCGAGTTCACCGCCCGCTTCCGCGCCGAGGCGCGGATGCTCGCGGCGTTGCGGCACCCCGGCGTGGTCGCGGTGCACGACGTCGGGCAGGCCGCGCTCGCCGACGGCAGCCGGGTCGACTACCTGGTGATGGAGTACGTCGAGGGCGAACCGTTGTCGGCCCGGGTACGCACGGCGGGGCGACTGGACGCGGCCACCACCATGTCGGTGCTGGCGCAGGCGGCCGACGCCCTGCACACCGCCCACCTCGCCGGCATCGTGCACCGGGACGTGAAGCCCGGCAACCTGCTGGTCAAGGCGGACGGTCGGGTGGTGCTCGTCGACTTTGGCATCGCCCGGTCCCGCAGCATGGCCGGGTTGACCGCCGCGAACATGGTGCTCGGCACCGCCGCGTACATGTCTCCCGAGCAGGCCACCGGCCAGCCGGTCGCCGCCGCCACGGACGTCTACGCCCTCGGGGCGGTGGCGTACTTCTGCCTGGCCGGGCGGCCACCGTTCGACGGCGACAACCCGCTCGCGGTGGCGTTGCGGCACGCCCAGGACGAGCCGGCCCCGCTGCCGCCGGACACGCCGCCCGCGGTGGCGGCGGTGATCGCGCGGGCGATGGCCAAGCGGCCGGCGGAACGGTACGCCAGCGCCGCTGAGTTGGCCGCTGCCGCCGCTGACGCCCGCGACGCGACCCTGGCCAGCATCCCGCCGTCCGCCCGCCCTCCGTGGGCGGTGGCCGCCCCGGCGACGCCCGTGGTGGGCGCCACCACCCCACCGGCCCTCGCGCCGCCGGTTCCGGGCACCACCCCGGCCCTGGCGCCGCCGGCCTCGCCCGTTCCGATTTCGACGCCGCCCGTGCCGACCGGCGTGCCGACGCCGCAGCCGGTCCCGCCCACGGACCCGGCCGGGCCACCGGCCTTCCGGGCCGGGCTGGCCCCGATCCGGCAGGCCGAGACCGGGCCGACCCGCGAGGATCCGTTGCCGACGTCGTCGAGCCGGCGACGCGGGCCGCTGCTGGTCGGGGTGGGCGCGATCGTTCTGATCGCGCTGGTCGGCGGGGCCGTGACGGCGCTGCGTCCGGACGCCGGGCCGGGCGCGACGACAGGCTCGGCGGCGCTGGCGGGTGAATCGACGTCGGGCGCCGTTGTCACGCCACCGACCACTGACACCACCACCCCGGCATCCCGGGCCGGTGGCACGCCGAGCGCCGCCCGGACCGCGACCGCCACACCGACCGGTGGCGACCGATCGGGTACGCCCGCCAGCGGCAGCCCGGCCACCCGCAGCGCGGCACCGGGGACCACGCCGACCGGGGCGGCCAGTGGCAGACCGACGTCCAGCGGCAGCCCGGCGGGCCGGCCCAACCCGTACACGGCGGCGCAGGCGTGCGGCAGCGGCTATCAGGTGATCGACTCGGCGACGCTGACCGACGGTGGCGGCCGCCGGCAGGGCCGCGTCTACCTGCTCTACCACTCGGGTAACGGCAACAACTGCGTGGTCACCCTCAAGGACACCGCGGTCGGGGCCAGGACGGCCGCGTCGGCGTACCTGGAGGTGCAGGGACGGGCCCGCAGCACCGACAGCGGGTCGTTCGACTACTACGCGGGGCCGGTGCGGGCCGCCGCCGCTGGCGCGTGCGTGAAGTGGGGCGGCGCCACCGGCGGGGTGAGCTACGGCAGCGGGTTCGAACACTGCGGCTGACCACCGACGAACGCCGGCGATCGCGGGTGCTTCGCACGACGCCGCCCGGTCCGGTCGTCACCTGGCGACAGGGAAGCGGACGCTTGCCTGCAATGGACGCGGAACGGACTGTCGACAGTCGGTAGGGCTGGGGCGACGTGCCCAGACCCGGGGCATGAGAACTAAGGTACGGACATGTCCGTTGACGGGTGGAACACGGTCCTGGTGCTCGGCGGTATCCGGTCCGGCAAGTCCGAGTTCGCCGAGTCCCTGGTCGCCGACGCGCCGGTGGTCCGCTACGTCGCCACCGCGCCGGAGGGCGACCCGGAGGACACCGAGTGGGCGACCCGGCTGGCGACGCATCGCGCCCGACGACCGGGCAGCTGGACCACCGAGGAGACCGCCGGAGAGCCGCGCCGGCTCGCGGACGTGCTCGAATCCGCCGAGCCCAACGAGACGCTCCTCGTGGACGACCTGGGCGGCTGGGTGACGGTGCTGCTCGACCCGGAGCACCAGCCCGCCGACGACGTGGCGACGATCGCCGAACTGGCCGAGGCGATCCGCACCTGCGCGGCGCGGGTGGTGCTGGTGAGCCCCGAGGTCGGGCTGTCGCTGGTGCCGACCACCCCGCTGGGCCGGGCGTTCACCGACGCGCTCGGCGCGGCCAACCGCGCGGTCGCCGACGCCTGCGACGCCGTGGTGCTGGTGGTGGCGGGCCAACCGGCCTGGCTGAAGCCGGCACCCACCACCGCTGCCGCCGCCGCGACCGTGAGCGCGTCGGCGAGCCCCGTCTCACCGGCCGCGAGCCAGACCGGCACGGGCCGGGCCGGCGCACACCAGGCCGGCACGAGCCTGCTCGACGCCGAGCCCACCCCCGAGGTCCAGCTGCCCGACGTGCTGACCCACACCCCGCCGGCCGCCCCCAACCAGGAGCCCGGCAACCCCTGGGCCGCGCCGACCATGGCGCTGCCGATGGTGGCCACCGGGCTGGTCATCCAGCCGGGCATGGAGCTGCCGATGCCCGACGACTACGCCGGCCCGCAGGCGGTGGACCGGCTGGCCACATTGGACGTGCCCGGTGCCGGGCTGGGCGTGCTGGACCGGGTGGTCGGCTTCGCCGCGGCCACCCAGGGCACGTCGACGCCGGCCGCCTGGGGCTCGGTGCGGGTGCTGCTGCTCAACGGCGACCACGCCGGCGGCGCGTCGGCCGGCACCGTCGCGGGCGAGTCGGCGCGTCGCGCCGCCCAGGCGCGCGCCGGACGGGGCGCGCTGGCCCGGCTGGCCGCCGAGAGCGGCGCGAGCCTGCAGGTGGTCGACACCCCCGCCTCCGCGCCGATGGAGACCCAGCCGGCCCTCACCGGCGAGCAGGTCGAGTCGGCGCTGCGCTACGGCTGGCGCCTGGCCGAGCAGGCCGCCGACGCAGGCGTACAACTGCTGGTCCTGGGAGCGTGCGGTGCCGGCACCGAGGCGGCAGCGGCGGCGGTGCTGGCGGCCACGGCCGGCGCGGAACCACCTGCGGTGCTGGGCCGGGTGATCACCGACTCCGGTGAGATCGACGACGCGGCCTGGATGGTCCGCTGCGCGGCGGTGCGCGACGCGCTGCACCGCACCCGTCGCTCGCCGCGCGGCGCGAAGGACGTGCTGTCCGAGCTGGGCGGCGGCGACGTGGCGGTGGCCACCGGCGTGCTGCTGGGCGCCACCGCCCGCCGGGTGCCGGTGCTGCTGGACGGGCCGGTCGGGCTGGCCGCCGGGATGGTCAGCCGGGACCTGGCCGGGCAGGCGCGGCACTGGTGCCTGCTGGCCGACCACGGCCAGCATCCCGCGGTGCGGCTGGCCGCCGACGTGCTCGGCCTCACGCCCCTGCTCGACCTGCGACTGGACCTCGGCGAGGGCGCCAACGCCCTGGTCGCGTTGCCGCTGCTGCGCTCGGTGCTGGCACTGGCCGCCGCGCTGCCGGTGCACCCGTCGCTGACCGGCGACACGGACCCGACCGACGAGCCGGAAGCCGACCCGGAGACCGACGACGCCGAGCCGGACTACGCCGAGCCGGCGTACACCGGGCCTGACTACACCGACCCGGAGTTCACCGAGCCTGAGCCGGCCGGGCCGGGGCCGACCCGCACGGCCACCGACGAGCAGCCGGCGTCGGGCTGGCGTGCCGGCTGAGCCGCGGCTCGTCGCGGGCGCCCGGCTGGCGATCACCACCTTCAGCACGTTGCCGGTACGCGCCGGGCGGATCGACCGCCCGGTGGCGGGTATCGCGATGGCGCTCGCCCCGGCCGTCGGCGCGCTGCTCGGCGTGCTGCTCGGCGGCGTCCTGCTGCTGATCGGCATGCTCGCTCCCCCGCTGGTGGCCGCCGGCGTGACGGTGGGCGCCGCCGCCCTGCTGACCCGCGGACTGCACCTGGACGGGCTGGCCGACACCGTGGACGCGCTCGGGTCGTACCGGCGGGGTGCCGCCGCGCTGGAGATCATGAAGAAGCCGGACGTCGGGCCGTTCGGCGTCGTCGCCCTGGTGGTCGTACTCCTGGTGCAGGCCGCTGCGCTCGCCGACCTGGCCGGCCGGTCCTGGCCGGCGTGTCTCGCGGCGGTGGTGGCGGCCACCGCGGCCGGGCGGCTGGGTGTGACGGTGGCGTGCCGGCGGGGCGTGCCCGCGGCCCGGCCGGACGGGCTGGGGGCCCTGGTGGCGGGAACCGTCGGCCCGGTGGCGCTCGCCGTCGGCGCGGTCGCCGTCGTGCTGCTGGCGGTGCCCGCGGTGCCGGGCCGCCCGTGGCAGGGGCCGGTCGCCGTCGTCGCCGCGCTCGCCGTCGCGGTGCCGCTGCTGGCCCACGTGGTACGCCGGCTCGGCGGCATCACCGGCGACGTGCTCGGCGCGACAGTCGAGGTGGTCACCACGCTGGTCTACCTGGGTGTGGTGCTGTCCGCCTGAAGCGGGCGCGGCCGGCCGGGTAGCGTTCGGCTCGACAGCACCGGCACGGCCACCGGGGGAACCCACATGCTCATCACTGACGACTTCCTGCCCGTACCGGTGCCGGAGTCGCTCAGCGCGACCTACCTGGTGCCGATGGCGGGGCTGCCGAAGGTCAGCGCGAAGACTGCGGTGGCGGCGCTGACCGGCCGGCTGGCCGAGCCGGTGCACGGGCTCGCCCGGCAGATGCTGGACAGCCCGCTGATGAGCGTCGACACCCGGCCGATCGCCGAGTTCCCCGCGCTCCCGCCGGATCTGCTCACCGCGTTCGGCGCCACCGAGGCGCAGTTGGCCCGGCTGGCCGCGGCGACACACCTGGTCGTGGTCCAGGCGGAGTACCGGCCGGGGTGGCCACCCGCGCACGAGTGGGCGGCCCGGGCGGTCGCGGCCGCCGTGGCGGAGTCCGTCGACGGCGACGTCGTGGACGTCTTCGGCCTCCAGTTCCTCGACCCGGCGACCGCGCTGCGCTCACTCCCCGACGAGAACGGCCGGATCCGGCTTGTCGACTGGGTGCTGGTGCCGTACTCCTCGGACACCGAGGGGCTGTGGTTCACCACGAAGGGGCTGCGGCGCTTCGGACTGCTGGAGTTGCAGACCCAGGGGGTGCCCGACCATCTGACCCGCGCCTGGGGCGCGGTGATGACCGGGGCGGCCCGACGGTTGCTGCGGGACTGGACCGACGGGCTCACCGGCGAGGAGGTGCCGGCGTTCGTGCAGCTGCCGGTGCTGGCCACGGTGACCGGGCACGACATCGCGGTGGCGTACGGCAACCCGGAGCAGCACGGCGCGACGGCCCCGGTGCTGCTGCGCCTGGAACTGGACCCGGCGACCGACCCGGAGGCCGACTCGTTCCTGAGCCTGCGGCCGCCGGCCGGGCATCCCGGCCCGGACGGGCGCTACTACGCCGCCGCCTGCGCGACGTTGTTCTCCGGCATCCAGCCGGACGTGCGCTACGCGCGTTCCGGTGACGCGATGAGCCGCGCGGTCGCCACCGCCCGCGCCGCGCTGGGCGACGCCCGGGCCCGCTTCGTCGCCGGCCAGCTACCGGCGGAGTCGCAGCTGGTCGTCAAGTACGGCCTGCCGGGCGACGACGGGCCCGAGTACGTCTGGGCGGGCGTCACCTCGTGGGAGACCCCGGAGCGGATCGTCGGCGTCAGCGCCAGCGACGCCAACACCGACGAGAGCGTACGCATCGGCGCCCCCGTGGTGGTGGAGGCGACAGACGTCGTCGACTGGGCGGTCCTGAACGCGACCGGAGTCATCGAGGGCGGCTGGACCCAGGCGGTCCTGGACTCCGGCGAACCCCCCACCACCCCAACCCCCTAACCCACCCCACCCCACCGCCCGCCGCCCCCACCCTCCCTCGCCCGGTGATCAAGAGATTTGGGTCAGAATCTCGCCCGGGAATGACGCAAAGCTCTTGATCACCAGGGCGAGGGCGGGCGGCGGACCCGTGGGAGTCGGGGGTGGGTGGGGTTAGTGGGTTGAGGGGGTTACGAAGGGGGGTTTCTGCAGGCGCAGGGGGGCTTGGCGGCCTCGGATGTTGACCTGCACCTCGTCGCCTTCGGCCAGGCTGGCGTCCGTGTCCAGCAGGGCCAGGGCGATGCCCTGCTTGCGGGTCGGGCTGAAGGTGCCGCTGGTCACCGTGCCGACCTGCTTGTCACCCACGTGCAGCGTCATACCGGGGCGCGGGATGGCGCGGTCGACCGCCACCAGGCCGCGCAGCGTACGTCGAGGGCCGGCGGCCTTCTCGGCGAGCAGCGCGTCGCGGCCCCAGAAGGCCGGCTTGTCCCACCCGACCGCCCAGCCCGAGCGGGCCTGCACCGGGGTGATGTCCAGCGAGAGGTCCTGCCCGTGCAGCGGGTAGCCCATCTCGGTGCGCAGCGTGTCCCGGGCGGCCAGCCCGCAGGCGCGCAGCTCGAACGCCTCGCCGGCGGCGAAGAGGGCGTCCCACACGGTCACCGCGTGCTCCGCCGGCACCACCAGCTCGTAGCCCAGCTCGCCGGTGTAGCCGGTGCGGCAGACGGTCAGCTCCACGGCGGCGAGGTTGGCGGCGTCGAAGCTCATGTAGCCGTGCTCGGTGGGCAGATCGAGGGCGGCGAGCAGGTCGCCCGAGCGGGGGCCCTGCACGGCCAGCACCGCGTACGCCTCGTGCTCGTCGGTGACGGTGATCCGCTCCGGGGCGGCGGCGCGCAGCCGGCGCACCACCTCGGCGGTGTTCGCGGCGTTCGGGATGAGGAAGACGTGGTCGTCGGCGTACAGGTAGGCGATGATGTCGTCCACCACGCCGCCGGTGGCGTCGTCGCAGCACAGCGTGTACTGCGCGCGGCCGGGCCCGATGCGGCGCAGGTCGTTGCTGAGGCAGGAGTTGACGAACTCGGCCGCGCCGGGGCCGGTCACCCGGGCCTTGCCCAGGTGCGACACGTCGAAGACCCCCACCGCCGTACGCACCGCGGCGTGCTCCTTGAGCACCCCGCCGCCGGCGTACTCCAGCGGCATCTCCCAGCCCCCGAAGGGGGCGAACTTGGCGCCGGCGGCGGTGTGCCGCTCGTGCAGCGGGGAACGACGCAGCCGGGTCGCGGCGGCGTCGGAGGTCACGTCGGTCATGGGTGGCAACTTACCGGGGGCAACGCCGCTGGTTAGCATCGGCGGGACCCCGTTGGCGTGATCGACGGGACAGCCCTGACGTCCGGCGGGTAGGTTCCGCCGGAGACCTTCACCGCTGGTACGCGACGTCGCGACCGGCCCGGCCCGCCCGGAGTAGCTTCAGTGACATCACCCCGCACCACCAACCTGAGCCTGGTCGACACCGACCCGGCCGAGCTCGCCGTCGACGCGATCGTGATCGGCGTGCACAGCCAGACCGGAGAGCAGGGCGCCACCAGCGGCCTCGCCGGCACCCTGCTGCTCGCCAGCGGCGCGGAGAGCATCGCCGTCGCCTTCGACGGCAAGCTGACCGAGACCCTCGCGCTGCTCGGTGCGACAGGTGGGCCGGGTGAGGTCATCAAGCTGGCCACGCTGGGCACCGTCACCGCTCCGCTGGTCGTCGCGGTCGGGCTCGGCCCGGAGCCGACGGGCGCCGCCCCGGCGCCGGAGACGCTGCGCCGGGCCGCCGGCGCGGCGGTCCGGGCCCTGGCGGGGGCGCCGAAGGTGGCGCTGAGCATGCCGCTGCCCGACGACTCGGACGCGCCGGCCGCGCTGCGCGCGGTCGCGGAGGGCGCGCTGCTCGGCGGGTACCGGTTCGCCGGCTACAAGACCCGTCCGCAGCCGACCCGGCGCGAGCCGGTGGCCGAGGTGCTGATCTCCGTTCCGGACGCCGCCGAGCCGGCCGCCCAGGCGGAGATCACCCGCGCGCAGGCGGTCGCCGGCGCGGTGCGGCTCAGCCGGGACTGGGTGAACACCGCCCCGAACGAGCTGCGGCCCCCGTCGTTCGCCGACGCCGTGGCCGCCGCCGCCCGTGACGCGGGCCTCGGCGTCGAGGTGCTGGACGAGGCGGCGCTGGCCGCGGGCGGGTACGGCGGCATCATCGCGGTCGGGCAGGGCTCGGAGGCCCCGCCGCGACTGGTGAAGCTCACCTACACCCCGCAGGACGGCGGCAACGGCAAGCGGGTCGCGCTGGTCGGCAAGGGGATCACCTTCGACACCGGTGGCATCTCGATCAAGCCGGCGCAGGGCATGTGGGAGATGAAGTCCGACATGGCGGGCGCCGCCGCGGTGGGCGCTGCCATGCTGGCGATCGCCGCGCTGAAGCCGGCCGTGGCGGTCAGCGCGTACCTGCCGATGGCCGAGAACATGCCGTCGGGCACCAGCTACCGGCCGGGCGACGTGATCAGCATGTTCAGCGGCAAGAAGGTGGAGGTGCTCAACACCGACGCCGAGGGCCGCATGGTCCTGGCCGACGCCATCGCCCGCGCGTGCGCCGACGGCACCGACTACCTGTTCGAGACCTCCACCCTCACCGGCGGTCAGGTGATCGCGCTGGGCAAGCGGGTGGCCGGCGTGATGGGCACGCCCGAGCTGTGCGAGCGGGTCCGGACGGTCGGCGACGCGGTCGGCGAGCCGGCCTGGCCGATGCCGCTGCCGGACGACGTGCGCAAGGGCATGGACTCCGACGTTGCGGACATCTCGCAGGTCAACGCCGGGATGGACCGGGCCGGGCACATGCTGCAGGGCGGCGTGTTCCTGCGCGAGTTCGTGGCCGACGACGTGGCGTGGGCGCACATCGACATCGCCGGGCCGGGCTACCACTCGGGCGAGCCGACCGGCTACTGGACCAAGGGCGGCACCGGCGTGCCGGTCCGCACGCTGGTGCAGCTGGTCGAGGACGTCGCCGCCAACGGCTGACGTGGTGCCGAGGGGCCCCGGGTGGGGCCCCTCGGCAGGTCAGTACTGCTCCGGGCGGCGCTTGCGGCGTTCGTTGAAGTCGCGCATCCGCTGCGGGTAGCCCATCAGCCGGACGTCGTACACCGGGATGCCCATCCGGTACGCGAAGCGCCGCGCGCCGTCCGGGCCGTCGATGCGGCGGCGTGTCCACTCCCCGTCGTCGGCGATCAGGATGACTGTGGTCTGGGTGACAGTCGTCCGGGGCTCGATGAACGCCTCGACGCCGCGCCGACTGCGGATGAAGTGCGCGAGATGGTCCAGATCCCCACTGTCGGCCGCGCGGTCGTGGCTCAGCACACGCGCCTGCTTCCGGCGCCGGAACAACCCCACCGAACCTCTCCCCCATGTCACGTCATCGACAACGGTGCCAAGGGTACGTGTCGATGACGTGTCGTTGGGCACCTCACTACGCACCCTGTGCCCGGTGGTGACAAGATGACCGAGGTGGGGTGTGTCCGTGTTACCCCTCCGTGACCCCCGATGCAGTGACGCGACCTGGGAGTTGGACGTGAGCGAGCCGAACGAAGCGACCTTCGACATTGTCATCCTCGGAGGTGGCAGCGGCGGCTACGCGGCGGCGCTGCGCGCCGCCCAGCTGGACCTGTCCGTCGCGCTTATCGAAAAGGGCAAGCTCGGCGGGACCTGCCTGCACAACGGCTGCATCCCGACCAAGGCGCTGCTGCACGCGGCGGAGATCGCCGACCAGACCCGCGAGTCGGAGCAGTTCGGTGTGAAGGCCGAGCTGGTCGGCGTCGACATGGCCGGCGTCAACTCGTACAAGGACGGCGTGATCTCCCGCCTGTACAAGGGTCTGCAGGGCCTGGTGGGTGGCTCGAAGAAGATCACCTTCGTGGCCGGCGCCGGCAAGCTGGTCGGCAAGAACGTGGTCGAGGTGGACGGCAAGCGCTACACCGGCCGCAACGTCGTGCTGGCCTCCGGCTCGTACGCCAAGAGCCTGCCCGGCCTGGAGGTCGACGGCGAGCGGATCATCACGAGCGACCACGCGCTGACCCTGGACCGGGTCCCCTCGTCGGTGATCGTCCTCGGCGGCGGTGTGATCGGCGTCGAGTTCGCCAGCGTGTGGAAGTCCTTCGGCGCTGACGTGACGATCGTCGAGGCGCTGCCCCGACTGGTCGCGGCCGAGGACGAGGAGTCGTCCAAGGCGCTGGAGCGGGCGTTCCGCAAGCGGAAGATCAACTTCAAGGTCGGCAAGCCGTTCGAGAAGGTCGAGAAGACCGAGAACGGCGTCAAGCTGACCATTCAGGGCGGCGAGACCGTCGAGGCCGAGCTGCTGCTGGTCGCCGTCGGTCGCGGCCCGAACACCGCCAACCTCGGGTACGAGGAGCAGGGCGTCAAGATGGACCGCGGCTACGTGCTGACCGACGAGCGGCTGCGCACCAGCGTGCCGAACGTCTACGCCGTCGGCGACATCGTGCCCGGCCTCCAGCTCGCGCACCGGGGCTTCCAGCAGGGCATCTTCGTCGCCGAGGAGATCGCCGGGCAGACCCCGGCCGTCATCGACGAGGTGGGCATCCCGCGGGTCACCTACTGCGACCCGGAGCTGGCGTCGGTGGGTCTGACCGAGACGAAGGCCAAGGAGCAGTACGGGGCCGACAAGGTCCAGACGTACAACTACCCGCTGGGCGGTAACGGCAAGAGCCAGATCCTCAAGACCACCGGCTTCGTGAAGCTGGTCCGGGTCGAGGACGGCCCCGTCGTCGGCGTCCACATGGTCGGCGCGCGGGTGGGTGAGCTGATCGGTGAGGCGCAGCTCATCTACAACTGGGAGGCCTACCCGGCCGAGGTCGCCCAGCTCGTGCACGCCCACCCCACCCAGAACGAGGCCCTGGGCGAGGCGCACCTGGCCCTCGCCGGCAAGCCGCTGCACGCGCACGCCTGATCACCCAAACCGCGGCGTCCGGCGACGGGCGAAGATCCCCCAAGGGGAATGAAGGAGTCTGGAGAACATGCCGGTATCGGTCACCATGCCCCGGCTCGGCGAGAGCGTCACCGAGGGCACCGTCACGCGCTGGCTCAAGCAGGAGGGCGACACGGTCGAGGTCGACGAGCCCCTGCTCGAGGTCTCGACCGACAAGGTCGACACCGAGATCCCGTCGCCCGCGGCGGGCGTGCTGAGCCGGATCGTGGTCGGCGAGGACGAGACCGCCGAGGTCGGCAGCGAGCTGGCCGTCATCGCCGGTGAGGGCGAGTCGACCGGTGGCGGCGAGGCCGCGCCGCAGGAGCAGGCCCCGGCCGAGGAGGTCGAGCCGGCCGCCGAGCCGACGGCCGCCGCCGAGGGCACCGCCGACGAGGTGGCCCAGGACGAGGCCCCGGCCGAGACGCCGGCTCCGGCCGCCGCGTCGTCGGGCGAGGGCACCGCGGTGAAGATGCCGGCCCTGGGTGAGAGCGTCACCGAGGGTACGGTCACGCGCTGGCTCAAGCAGGTCGGCGACACCATCGAGGTGGACGAGCCGCTGCTGGAGGTCTCCACCGACAAGGTGGACACGGAGATCCCGTCGCCGGTCGCCGGCACGGTGCTGGAGATCAAGGTCGCCGAGGACGAGACCGCCGACGTCGGCGCCGACCTGGCGATCATCGGCGTCGCCGGTGGTGCCCCCGCTCAGGCCAAGCCCGAGCCGAAGCCCGAGCCGAAGGCGGAGGCCGCGCCGGCGCCGAAGGCCGAGCCGAAGCCGGAGCCGAAGGTCGAGGAGCCCACGTCGGGCGTGTCGTACAACGAGCCGGCCGCTGAGGCGGAGACCTCGGCGCAGCCGGCGCAGGCCGAGCAGGCGGCTCAGCCGTCCGCGCCGACCGCCGCGCCGCAGCGCCCGTCCGCTCCGGCGCCGGGTGGCGGCGAGGAGGCCGCCGGGTACGTCACCCCGCTGGTCCGCAAGCTGGCCAGCGAGCACGGCGTCGACCTGGCCTCGCTCAACGGCACCGGTGTGGGTGGCCGCATCCGCAAGCAGGACGTCCTCGACGCGGCCGAGAAGGCCAAGGCCGCCAAGGCCGCGCCGGCTCCGGCCGCGCAGCCGGCCGCCGCGCCGTCGGCCCCTGCGGCCAAGCCGGCCGCCAAGGCGCAGCCGAGCGCCAAGCGGGGCACCACGGAGAAGCTGCCGAGGATCCGGGCGACAATCGCCAAGCGGATGCAGCAGTCGCTGCACGAGACGGCGCAGCTGACCACTGTCGTCGAGGTCGACGTCACCAAGGTCGCCAAGCTGCGGGCCCAGGCCAAGGACTCGTTCCTGGCCAAGCACGGCGTGAAGCTGTCCTTCCTGCCGTTCTTCGCCCTCGCCGCCATCGAGGCCCTGCAGACCCACCCGATCATCCAGGCGAGCATGGACCTGGACGGTGGCACGATCACCTACCCGGCCGCCGAGCACCTCGGTATCGCCGTGGACACCGAGCGCGGCCTGCTCGTGCCGGTCATCCACAACGCCGGTGACCTCAACATGGGCGGCATCGCCAAGCGGATCGCCGACCTGGCCGAGCGCACCCGGAACAACAAGATCACCCCGGACGAGATGGCCGGCGCGACCTTCACGCTCACCAACACGGGCAGCCGGGGCGCTCTCTTCGACACTCCGATCGTGCCGTCGCCGCAGTCGGCGATGCTCGGTACGGGTGCCGTGGTGAAGCGTCCGGTCGTGGTCAACGACCCGGAGCTGGGCGAGGTCATCGCGGTCCGGTCGATGGTCTACCTGGCCATGTCCTACGACCACCGCCTGATCGACGGTGCCGACGCGGCCCGCTTCCTGACCGCGGTCAAGGAGCGGCTGGAGGGCGGCAACTTCGAGTCGGAGCTGGGCCTGGCCTGATCCGCAGTAACGCCGAAAGGGGCGCCCCGGTCGTCGACCGGGGCGCCCCTTCGTCTCCGCCGCTCAGCCCTTGAGCAGATCAGTCGAGACCTTCCAGAGCCGTTCGGCGGCCTCCGGGTCCAGCGCGTAGTCGGCGACGCCGGTGCGGCCGCCGGGCCGGGCCGGGGCGGCCTGCTGACAGTCCTCGAAGTAGCGCCCGCCCACGCCGTCGAGCAGTGGCGAGGCGGCGACCAGCACCGAGGTGGCGGCGCCCTGTTCGACGGTCTTCCAGGCCGCCGCGTTACCGGCGCGCATCCGATTCAGCTCCTCCTCGCTCACGTAACGCTGGAGGTTGGTCTGGATCGCGCCGGGCATCAGCGAGTTGGCGAAGATGCCGTCGTCGGCCCAGCGGCGGGTCGCCTCCACGGCGAAGAGCACGTTTGCCGTCTTGGACTGCCCGTACGCCTGCCACGGCTCGTACTCGCGGCGGTCGTACTGGATGTCGTCGAAGACCACCGGCGAGCGCAGGTGGGCGGCGGAGCTGACCGAGGCGATCCGGGCCCCGTCGGCGGCGGCGAGCGCCGGACGCAGCCCGGTGGCGAGCGCGAAGTGCCCGAGGTGGTTGGTGGCGAACTGCATCTCCCAACCCTGTGGGGTGCGGCTCAGGGGGGCGGCCATGATGCCGGCGTTGTTGACCAGGATGTGCAGCGGGCCGTCCCAGTTGGCCACGAAGTCGGCGACCGAATCCTGGTCGGCGAGGTCGAGCGGGGCGATCAGCACACGGTCGTTGCCTGTGGTGCCGGTGATGTCGTCGGCGGCCTTCTGGCCGGCGTCGGGGTTGCGCACGGCCAGGGTGACCTCCGCGCCTGCGCTGGCCAGGGCACGGGCGGTCTCCACGCCGATGCCGGACGAGCCGCCGGTGACTATCGCCCGCCGGCCGACGAGGTCCACGCCCCGGATCACGTCCATGGCCGTGGAGTCATGGGCGAACGAAGTGGTGATCGGATTGCTCGTCGTCATGATCCATCCTTGTCCAGGGTGGGGCGGGCCGGTCGGTCCGCGCCCGTTGCGGGCGGACGCGCTGCACAACCGCGAACGGCTGCTTCCGGCCGCGGTCCAGGCGGTTTCCCGCCCCGGACCGGAGGTAACGTCCGGCACCCACCCGTACGCCCGGAGCCTGCACCGGCTGCTCGACCTGCTGGTGGGCGGCCTGCGGTCGCGCGACGCGGGCTGACCCGTTCCGTCCTCCGGGCAGGCCGGACGCTGCCAGAGTGGGACCGTGGGCGGCTTCCGGCGGGGTGGACAACTGGGACCAGCCGTCCCGATCGCCCCCGGCGCACGGGTGGACAAGTTCGAGGTCTTCTTCGACCTGGTCTTCGTCTTCTCGTTCTTCATCATCACTCGCGCCACGGCCGCGAACATCTCCGGTCGACAGCTGCTGCACGCCGCCCTGGTGCTGGCCGTGCTCTGGTGGTGCTGGGTGGTGCACAGCCTGGTCGCCACCCGGGTACGGCTCGGCGAGGGTTACGTCCCGGTGCTCATGGTGGTGGCGATGGCCGCCCTGTTCGCGTTCGCGCTGGCGCTGCCACAGGCGTTCAGCGACCCGAAGGGCAGCGCCGGTGGTCCGATGCTGGTGGCCGTCAGCTACGTGGTGGTCCGTGGCATCCACTGGATCCTCTACCAGCATGTGGTGCGGGACAGCCCGCAGGAGCGCCGGCAACTGCGCCGGTTCGCCCCCGAACTGGCCGCCAGCATCGTCCTGCTGCTGGCCGCCGCGCTGATCCCGCCGCAGATCGCCGACCCGAACCAGGCCGCGATGGTCCGGGACGGCCTGTGGATCGCCGTGGTGGTGGTCCAGTTCGCCACCGGCTTCATCGTCGGCACCTGGGGCTGGGGGGTGACCAGCGCCGAGCACTGGACCGAACGCTACGACCTCATCCTGATCATCGCGCTGGGCGAGTCCGTCATCTCCACCGGCGTGGGCGGCAACCTGCTCGGCAAGCCGGTGACCTGGCCGGCGGTGGCGGCCGCCACGCTCAGCATCGTGGTCACCGCCGCCCTCTGGTGGGCGCACTTCGACTTCATCGGCCCGGCCGCCCGGATCGCCCTGCACGCGGCGGAGGGCGCTCCCCGGGTGGCGATGGCCCGTGACGCGTACGCGTACCTCTACCTGCCGATGATCGCCGGGATCATCCTCTTCTCCATCGGCAACGAGGAGATCCTGCACAAGATCACCGACCCGGCCGGCGGCCTTGCCGAGAAGGCCGACGGGCCGGCCGTACCGATGCTCTTCGGCGGGCTGATCTGCTACTACGCCGTCAACATCCTGTTCCAGCTCCGGACCCTGCGTACGCTCAGCTGGAGCCGGGTGGGCGTCATCGTGGTGCTGACCGCGGCCCTGCCGGTCGGCCAGCATCTGCCCGCCTTGGGCGCGCTCACCCTCGCGACGGTGATCTGCGTGGCGCTGGTGGCCGTGGAGGTGATGGTGATGTCGACGTCCCGGCACGCGCTGCGCGCCGTCGTCTTCGAGGAGCGGACCAGCCACGAGGCGCACGAGGCCGCGTGGCGGGCCCGCTGGCACGACCTCCGGGAGCCGGACGAGCCCACCACGCCGTGACCGCCGGAGGGTAAGCTCCGGCACAGCGTCGCGGTGCACCCGGCACGAAGGCCGCCGTGGGCATGGAGGCGCGGGGACAGCATGGGACGAACGTGCACCCGAACAATTCACCCGCCGAGCGGCTCGCCGCCGTCGGCAACCAGATGATCGAGATCCACCTCTGGCTCGGCGCGGAGCTGGCCCGCCTGCGGGCCGACCTCGGTGACACCCCCAGCGGCGACGCCCGCCCGTCGCGCGACCTGCGGGCCCACTGTCTGACCTTCTGCGCCGCGCTCGGCCGCCACCACACAGGTGAGGACGCGGGCGCGTTCCGGGTCCTGGCCGACGAGGTGCCCGAGCTGCGCCCGGTCCTGGCCAACCTGCTCGTCGACCACGAGGTCGTGGCGGGGATTCTGGGCCGGGTCGAGGAGCTGCTGGGCGACGACCGCCCGCTGCCGACCACCCAGGTACGCGCTGAGCTGGACGGGTTGGCCGCCCTGCTGGAGTCGCACTTCCGCTACGAGGAGAAGCGGCTGGTCAGCGCCCTGAACGCGCTGACCGGTCGACCCGGGACCGCCGAGCAACTGCTCGGCCTGACGGCGCCGACCGGCTGAGCCGAGATCGACTCCCGGTCGCCGACGTGGCGGTGCCGCCAGCCACCTCGGCGTGCCGCGGCGCGTGGCCCCCGCCGGCCCCGCCCGGTTGCGCCGGCCGTCACCGGTCGTCGTCCGGCGGGGTCGGGCCGGGCAGGCGCTCGTAGAAGCGGATCTTCTCCCGGAGGTGGTCGTACTGGCGCTGGAGCAGGCGCATCTGCTCCTCGACCTGGGCCGCGTGTCGTTGCAGCAGCTCGCGCCGTTCGTCGACGGTGTGCTCGCCCTCGCGGGCGAGGGCCGCGTACCGGCACATCTGGGCGATCGGCATCCCGGTGTCGCGCAGGCAGCGGAACAGCACCAGCCAGCTCAGGTCGTCGTCGGTGAAGACGCGCTGGCCGCCCGCCGTGCGATTCACGTCGGCCAGCAGGCCGATCTTCTCGTAGTACCGCAGCGTGTCCAGGCTGAAGCCGCTGCGCCGGGCGGCCTCCGCGGGCGCGTAACCGGTCATGTCTCGGCATGGTAGCCACCCCTTGACCTGGAGCGCACTCCAGGTTGGAGGCTGGTCCGCATGACGACGACACGAACGCTGGGACGCAGCGGCATCGAGGTGAGCGCGATCGGGATGGGGTGCTGGGCGATCGGCGGCCCGCTCTGGGGTGACGACGGCCAGCCGTTCGGTTGGGGAGAGGTGGACGACGACGAGTCGATCCGGACCATCCACCGGGCCCTCGATCTCGGGGTGACCCTGTTCGACACGGCCAGCAACTACGGCGCCGGGCACAGCGAGCGCATCCTCGGTCGGGCCCTGGCGGGTCGCCGGGACGAGGCGGTGATCGCCACCAAGTTCGGCAACGTCAGCGACGAGGCCACCCGGCGGGCGCTCGGCACCGACGCCAGCCCGGCGTTCGCCGTGCGCAGCCTGGAGGATTCACTGCGGCGGCTCGGCACCGACCACGTGGACCTCTACCAGCTGCACATCAACGAACTGCCGACGCCCGCCGCGCTCGACCTGGTCGGCACCCTGGAGGAGCTGGTCGACCAGGGCAAGATCCGGGCGTACGGCTGGAGCACCGACAACCCGGCCTCGGCGGACGCGTTCGCGGCGGCTGGCAAGAACTGTGCCGCCATCCAGCACGACGAGTCGGTGCTGAGCGACAACGCGGCGGTGCTCGCCGTCTGCGACCGCCACGACCTGGCCAGCCTCAACCGGGGACCGCTGGCGATGGGCCTGCTCACCGGGTCGAGCCGCACGCTCGGCGCGGACGACGTGCGCGGTCGGGCGCCCGAGTGGTTGCAGTGGTTCACCGACGGCCGGCCCACGCCGCAGTGGGCGGCACGGGTCGAGCAGGTCCGCGCGGCGCTCACCGCGGACGGTCGGACCCTCGCGCAGGGCGCGCTGGGCTGGCTGCTGGCCCGCAGCCCGCGCACGGTGCCGATTCCCGGCCTCCGTACGGTGGCCCAGGCCGACGAGAACCTGGCGACCCTGACCCTGGGCCCGCTCCCGCAGGAGCAATACGCCGAGGTGGAAAACCTCCTGGCCGACCTACGCCAAGCCTGACCCCCACCCCGTTCTTCGCCGATCTTGCACTTGCTGTCCCGGCAGAACGGACCTTGCCGGGCAGAACGACGACACAAAGTGCAAGATCGGCGGGGAGTGGGGCCGGGGCGCGTCCGAGGGTGACGTTTTCGACGAAGATAAGGGCATGCGGATCCTTCTGGCCGGCGCGTCCGGCTTTCTCGGCAGCCGGCTGGGCGACCGGCTCGCCGCCGACGGGCACGAGGTCACCCGGTTGGTGCGCCGACCGGCGCGCGACCCGCGAGAGCGGCAGTGGGACCCGGCGGCCGGCCATCTCGACCCGGCGGCGGTCGCCGGCGCGGACGCCGTCATCAATTTGGCCGGCGCAGGCGTCGGCGACAAGCGCTGGAACGACGACTACCGGCGGCTGATCCGCACCAGCCGGGTGGACAGCAGCACGACGCTGGCGACGACGATCGCCGGGTTGCCGGCCGCCGACCGACCGAAGGCGCTGCTCAACTCGTCGGCAGTCGGTTGGTACGGCAACACGGGCGACCGGGTCGTGGAGGAGGACGCGCCCGCCGGCGAGGGTTTCCTGGCCGACGTCTGCCGGGTGTGGGAGGCCGCGACCCGTCCGGCCGAGGACGCCGGCGTACGCGTGGTGCGACTGCGCACCGGCCTGCCCCTGCACCGCGACGGTGGGCTGCTCAAGCCGCAGTTGCTGCCGTTCCGGCTGGGCATCGCCGGACGGCTGGGCAGTGGCCGGCAGTGGCTGCCGTGGATCTCGATGGCCGACTGGCTGGACGCGACCCTCTTCCTGCTGGCCCACGACGAGATCGCCGGCCCGGTCAACGTGGTGGGGCCGCATCCGGTGACCAATGCCGAGTTCACCCGGGAGCTGGCCCGCCAGCTGCACCGGCCGGCGATCATCCCGATTCCCGCCCTGGCCCTGAAGGTGGCGCTGGGCGGCTTCGCCCACGAGGCCCTGACCAGCACGAGAGTCCACCCCGGAGTCCTGACCAAGGCCAACTACCCCTACCACCACCGAACCCTCCCCCAGGCCCTCCAGGCGGCCCTGACCGCCTGACCCTCATCCAGTTGATCAAGAGGTTTGCGTCATCCGGGGGGCGGATCCTGACGCAAACCTCTTGATCACCGGGGGTGGGGGTGGGGTTGGGGGTCAGCAGCCGATCACCCAGTAGTTGGGGGCGGTCTGCTTGAGGGTGCTCGTGTAGAAGGTGTTGTAGAGGCCCATGCGCTGGTTGGAGCCGTTCGCGTAGGCGTAGCCGCCGGACTGGTACGCCCGACCGGCCGTGACGTGGGCGTAGTTGCTCGCCGTCACGCAGGTCGCCGGCGTGGTCGGGGTCGGGCTCGGCGTCGGGCTGGCCGTGGGGCTCGGCGTGCTGGTGGGGGTGGCCGTGGGGGTCGGGGTGGGGGTGCTGCCGCCGCCGTTGAGGCCGAAGAAGAGCGCGTCGCGGTACGTCGAGCAGATGGTGTCCAGGAAGTACGCGCCGGCGGTGCCACACTGGTCAGCGGCGGAGCCCGGGTCGACCGGGGTGCCGTGGCCCATGCCGGAGACCCGGTAGAGGCGTACCTCGTCGTTGCCGTACACCTCCAGGCTGGTGTTGGCGGGCAGCGACGACGTGCTGGTCGGCGTCTGCGAGATCCCCCGCACGTTGGTCCACTGGTCGCGGGACTCGGTGCCGTTGAGCGGGGTGACAGTGGTGTCCGACGTGCCGTGCCAGATGGCCACCCGGGGGCGCGGGCCGGTGTAGCCGGAGTAGGCGCCACGGACCAGGTCGCCCCAGGCGGCCGGGCTCTTGTCGGTGCCCGGGTTCATGCAGCTGAACGCGTTGACCATGCTGGTGGCGCAGCGGTACGGGATGCCGGCGATGATCGAGCCGGCGGCGAAGACGTCCGGGTACGTCGCGAGCATGACCGCGCTCATCGCCCCGCCCGCCGAGAGGCCGCTGACGAAGACCCGGGAGCCGTCGACCGCGTAGTTCGCCTTGGCGTGGTCGACCATCTGCTTGATCGACAGCGCCTCGCCCTGCCCCCGGGTGGTGTCGCCGCTCTCGAAGAAGTTGAAGCAGGAGTTGGCGTTGTTGCCGGACGGCTGCTGGGCGACGATGAGCGTGAACTTCCACAGGTCGGCGTACTTCTGCCAGCCGGAACCGCTGAAGTAGCCGGAGGCGTTCTGCGTGCACCCGTGCAGCAGCACCACGGCCGGGGAGTTGGCCGGCAGGTTGTCCGGCCGGTAGGCGTACATGGCGAGGTTGCCCGGGTTGGAGCCGAACCCGGTGACCTGGGTGAGGCTGGCGGCCTGGGCGGGCGTGGCGAGGGTGATCGCCCCCGCCACGGCGAGGACGAGCCCGGTGGCCGCACCGAGCAGCCGGTTGAGGGTGGATGTGGAGCGGCGCACGGCGGCCTCCTGAGAGGGGCAGACTGTGAACTGGGTCACGGTCGAGTTGCCGAGACGTTACGACGATGTGTCGCCGCTATGACATGGCGCACACTCACACATTCACGGCAGCCGTTGTGTACGACGAACCATGGCCACCGCGCAGGCAGCGGAGTCGACAACAACCGCCGGTCTGACCGGCTCGTCCAGGTCCGGTTGGTAACGTCCGCTGCGTGCCGTCCTCCCCGTCGCTGGCCACCGGGCCCGCACCCGCGTCGCCGCCGCGCGCCCTCCGGGACCGCCGGGCCGACCTGATCGTCGTGCTGGTGGCGCTCGCGCTCGCCGTCTGGGTGACCAGCGGCCTGTGGCGGGACCCGAACGTTCGCGCGATCACCGTCAACTCCAGCGACCAGGCGCTGTTCGAGTGGCTGCTGGCCTTCGGCGGGCACGCGGTCACCCACGGGGAGAACCCCTTCTTCACGTACCTGATCAATGTCCCGGACGGCGTGAACCTCGCGGTCAACACCTCGATCACGGTGTACGCGGTGGTCTTCGCCCCGCTCACGTACCTCATCGGGCCACCGGCGACGTTCCTGGTGATCCTCACGCTGAACCTGCTCGCCACCGCGCTGGCCTGGTACTGGCTGCTCTCACGGCACGTGGTGCGCAGCCGCCTCGCCGCCGGGGTCGGCGGCCTGTTCATCGCGTACTCCCCCGGCATGGTCTCGCACGCCAACGCCCACCTGAACTGGACCGCCGGCTGGCTGGTGCCGCTGCTGATCTGGCGGCTGTTCGCGCTGCGCCGCCCCGGGCACTGGCTGCGCGACGGGGTGATCCTCGGCGCTCTGGTCGCGGTGGCCTTCTCGATCGCCGCCGAGGGCCTGTTCTTCGCAGCCCTCGCGCTCGGCGTGTTCGTGGCCGTCTGGGCGCTGCACCCGGCCCACCGGGCCGAGGCCCGCGCCGCGCTGCCCAATTTCCTGCGCGGGCTCGGCGTGACCGCTGTGGTCGCCGGGGTGCTGCTGTCGTACCCGCTGTGGCTGCACTTCGCCGGGCCGCAGCGGTTCCACGGCACCGGCTTCGACCCGGTGATCCACTCCGAGGACATCGCCGCGTTCGTCGCCTTCCCGCGCCGGTCCCTGGCCGGGGAGGTCGGGCTGGGCACCTCGCTGGCGCCGAACCCCACCGAGGAGAACTCGTTCTTCGGTATCCCGCTGCTGGTGCTCACCGTGGTCTGCTTCGTCGTGCTCTGGCGACGCGCCGACCCCGGCCGTCGGGCCGTCCTCTGGGCGCTGGGCGTCGTCGCGGTGATCTTCACGGTGCTGTCCTTCGGGCCGGTGGCGAAAATCGACGGACGCCGTACCGACCTGCCCATGCCGTTCGACGTGCTCGGGCAGCTGCCGGTCGTGAACGCCGCGCTGCCCGCCCGGCTGGCCCTGGTGGTGGCACCGGTGATCGGGGTGCTGCTGGCGTACACCCTCGACCAGCTGCGAGCCGCGCCGCCCCGGCACCGGTCGACGGAGCTGGCCTGGTCGCTGGGGTTCGCGGTGGCCCTGCTGCCGCTGCTGCCCACCCCGCTGCTGACCCGGGAGCGCGAGCCCATCCCGCACTTCATCACGTCCGGCGCCTGGCGACAGTACGTCTCCGACGGCAACACGTTGACCCCGGTGCCGCTGGCCGTGGACATCTACCCCGACGGGCAACGCTGGCAGGCGTACGCCCTGTCGCACCGGCAGGGCGAGTTCGCGATCCCCGGCGGCTTCTTCCTCGGCCCCGGCGGCCCGGACGGGCGGGGCCGGATCGGGCCGGTGCCGCGCACCCTGAGCGCACTCATGGACCAGGCCGGCCGCACCGGGCTGGTGCCGATCATCACCGACGGCACGAAGCGGGAGGTCACCTCCGACCTGCGGCACTGGCGGATCGAGACGGTGGTCCTCGCCGACGAGGTGCACGGCGCGAAGTTCGAGGTCGACGAGGCCGCGGTCCGGCGGACGGCCACCGCGCTGTTCGGCGAGCCGCAGCGGGTCGACGACGTGTGGATCTGGCGCATCCCGCCGGCCGACCGGTAGACCCGCCCCTTGTTCCGACCCTGGTGAGGCGGCTCACGACGGATCCGAGCCCGCGGCGGGACTAGGCTGGACGCCGTGACGACGACGACCTCCGGCCTGACGGCCGTCCGCGCCGGCCTGCTCGACTACCAGGCCGCCTGGGACGAGCAGCGGCGCCTGCACGAGTCGGTGGTGGCAGGCGAGCGCGGCGACACCGTGTTGCTGCTGGAGCACCCGAGCGTCTACACCGCGGGCAAGCGCACCGAGCCGTGGGACCGGCCCATGGACGGCACCCCGGTCGTCGACGTGGACCGGGGCGGCAAGATCACCTGGCACGGCCCGGGTCAGCTCGTCGGCTACCCGATCCTGCGACTGCCCGACCCGGTGGACGTGGTCGCCTACGTCCGCCGCACCGAGGAGCTGCTCATCGACGTGTGCGCCGAGTTCGGCCTGGCCGCCGGCCGGGTCGAGGGCCGCAGCGGCGTCTGGGTGCCCGAGGACGACCGGGGGCCGGCCCGCAAGGTGGCCGCCATCGGCATCCGGGTGGCCCGGGGCGTCACCCTGCACGGCTTCTCGATCAACTGCGACTGCGACCTGACGTACTTCGACAGGATCGTCCCGTGCGGCATCCGCGACGCCGGCGTCACCTCGCTCACCGCCGAACTGGGCCGCCCGATCAGCGTCGCGGACGTGCTCCCGGTGGTCGAACGCCGGCTGTCCACCCTGACCGAGGTCTGAGCGCACAGCCGGCACCCGGCCCTACGGCGTCAGCCGGTGCAGGTCACGCGGGAACGCGGTGACCTCCCGGACGTTGGCGGCCCCGACCAGGCGGGCCACGAACCGTTCCAGCCCGATGGCGAACCCGCCGTGCGGCGGCATGCCGTGCCGGAACGCGTCCAGATAACCGGTGTACGGCTCGACCGGCTCACTCCGGGCCGCCAACGCCGCCAGGTAGTCGGCGTGCCGGTGCAGCCGCTGCCCGCCGGTGACCAGCTCCAGGCCACGAAAGAGCAGGTCAAACCCGTTCGAGTACGCGGGCCGCACCGGGTCCGGGTGGGTGTAGAACGGTCGCTTCGCCATCGGGTAGCCGGTGACGAAGAGAAAGTCGGACCCGTGTTCGCGGCGGGCCCACTCGCCCAGCGCCCGTTCGTGGGCCGGCGCGAGGTCCGGCTCGTCGGCGGGAGCCCCGGCGATCGCCAACGCCTCGGTGAAGTGCACCGCCGGGATCTGCACCGGCACGGCCGGCACCTCGACGCCCAGCGTCGCCAGGGCGCCACCGGCCCGCTCAGCCACCGCGCCCAGCATGCCGGCGACGACCTCGCGCAGCACCCGCATCACGTCGGTATGGTCGGCGACGAAGCCCAGCTCCGCGTCGAGCGACGTGTACTGCGCGAGGTGCCGGACGGTGTCGTGCGGTTCGGCCCGGAAGACCGGCCCCACCTCGTAGACACGTTCGAAGACGCCGACCATCAACTGCTTGTAGAACTGCGGCGACTGGGCCAGGTACGCGGGCCGGCCGAACCAGTCCAGCGCGAAGACGTTCGCCCCGCTCTCGGTGGACGAGCTGACCACCTTCGGCGTGTGGATCTCTACGAAGTCGCGGGCATCCAGGGCAGCCCGGAAGCCGGCCACGGCCGCCGCCGAGACGCGCAGCGCCGCAGAGCGGGTCGGATGACGCAGCGCGGTCGGGGCGTTGTCGAGCTGGGTGGGCAGGCTCGCGCTGAGCGCCGGCCGGTACAGGTCGAACGGTGGCGGCTCGGCAGGTGGGCCGAGCGGTCGTACCGTCGGGTCGGTCAGCTCGACCCCGGCGGGCGCGGTGCCGTTCGACGTGACCGTGGCGGTGACCTCGACGACTGTCTCCTCGGTGATTTTCTCCAGCTCGGCGCGGACGGCCGGGTCGGTGACGACGACCTGGGCGAGGCCGGCGGCGTCCCGCACGATCAGGAAGGCCACCGACTTCAGCAGGCGGCGGCGGTGCACCCAGCCGGCGATCCGGACGGTCTCGCCGACGTGGGCGGGCAGGTGGTGCGACAGGGTTCGGCGCATGACGGGCTGCTCCTCGGTCGATCGCGACGCCGCCACCGGGGCGACGGTGTCGCATCAGCCCCAGGGAGGTGTGGGCGAGCGGGAACCTCGCGGTGCCACCACACCTTCGCCCCCACCGGAGCGGGGGCCTCGTTCGTCGCCTGGTGACCGGGGCCAGCCGGGCGGGCTCTAGTAGGCGTCGCCGCCGTTCTGCCCGCAGCTCGGGAGGGTCTTCGCGCACCCGTCGCCAGACCGCCTCTCAGCACCGGCGGCTCTCTGTACTGGCGGGTCGGGGCGCTACTCGGCTCCGTCGTCGCTGTTGGCGGCGACGCTAACACCCGAACCCGGCGCGTGTGACGCCATTTTTGGGCTTGCCGGTGTCCGGCGTCACAACATCAGCGGCGTGACGCCGGTCGCCTGACGCACATAGACGGCTGCCATCCGGCGTAGGCTCGTTTTCGTGACGATCGAGCACTCCGCGCCGACGACCGGCCAGGCAGCGCGTACCGCAACGGCGGCCCCCGAGGGGCGTCGCCTGCTGCGGATCGAGGCGCGCAACGCCGAGACGCCGATCGAGCGCAAACCGCCATGGATCAAGGTCAAGGCCAAGATGGGCCCGGAGTACACCCAGCTGCGCGGGCTCGTGTCGCGCGAAGGGCTGCACACCGTCTGCCAGGAGGCCGGCTGCCCCAACATCTACGAGTGCTGGGAAGACCGGGAGGCCACGTTCCTCATCGGTGGTGACCAGTGCACCCGGCGCTGCGACTTCTGCCAGATCGACACCGGAAAGCCCGCCGAGTTCGACGCCGACGAGCCGCGTCGCGTCGCCGAGTCGGTCGTCTCGATGGGCCTGCGCTACGCCACCATCACCGGTGTCGCCCGTGACGACCTGCCCGACGGCGGCGCCTGGCTGTACGCCGAGACGGTCCGGCAGATCCACGCGCTGCAGCCCGGCTGCGGCGTCGAGCTGCTCATCCCCGACTTCAACGCCGTCCCCGAGCAGCTGGCCGAGGTCTTCGGCTCGCGGCCCGAGGTGCTGGCCCACAACGTGGAGACCGTGCCGCGCATCTTCAAGCGCATCCGGCCGGCGTTCCGCTACGACCGCTCGCTGGACGTCATCCGGCAGGCCCGCGCCGACGGCCTGGTCACCAAGAGCAACCTGATCCTGGGCATGGGCGAGGAGCGCGCCGAGATCTCCCAGGCGCTGCGCGACCTGCACGAGGCGGGCTGCGAGCTGATCACCATCACGCAGTACCTGCGCCCCTCCCCCCGGCACCACCCGGTGACCCGGTGGGTCAAGCCGGAGGAGTTCGTGGAGCTGCGCGAGGAGGCCGAGGAGATCGGCTTCGCCGGGGTGATGAGCGGGCCGCTGGTGCGCTCGTCGTACCGGGCCGGCCGGCTCTACAAGCAGGCGCTCGACGCCCGCGCCGCCACCCCGGTCGTCACCGCCGGCTGACCCGCCGACAGCGCCGCACGGGCGTGCGGCGTCCGGGTGCCATGATCGAGCGATGACCGCCGGCGTACGCGAACAGCCGCGCGGCGCGGGTCGACCGCGTCCGCGGCCCGGTTCGCACCTCGGCCTGGTCGGCTGGCTCACCGGTCTTGCGGTGCTCGCCGGGGTCAGCTACCGGCTCTGGCTGCTGAATCACGCCACTCCCCCGACGAACAGCGACGAGGCCACCATGGGGCTGGCCGCGCTGCACATCGCCCGGGGCGAGGACTTTCCGGTCTGGTTCTACGGCCAGCAGTACATGGGCCCGCTGGAGGCGTACCTGGCCGCGCCGGTGTTCGCGCTGTTCGGTCCGTCCCTGTTCGGTCTGCGGCTGCCCACGCTGGCGCTGTACGCGCTGTTCCTGCTGCTGACCTGGCGGCTCACGCTGCGGCTGACCGGGGACCGCTGGTTCGCCCTGCTGGTGGTGGCGCTGCTCGCCCTCGGCGCCGACCGGGTGGTCAAGAACCAGTTGATCGCCGGCGGCGGCTACCCCGAGATGAACGCGGCCGGGGTGGCGCTCGCCCTGCTCGCCGTCGACCTGGCCGCCGGCCGGCCGGGGTGGCGACCCGTCCGCTGGGCGGTCTGGGGGTTCCTGGCCGGGCTGCTGCTCTGGGTCGACCCGCTGGTGCTGCCGTACGTCGTGGCGACCGGGGCGGTGCTGGTCGGGTTCCGCCACCGGGAGCTGCGCGGGCGGGCCGGAGCGCTGCTCGGGGCGGCAGCCGTGCTGGGGGCCGCCCCGCTGCTGGGGCACAGCCTGCTGACCGGCCGCAACCCCCTGCACCCGGTGCTCGCCGCCGGCGGGGCGGACGCCACCGCGAGCTGGGCGGACCGGCTGCACGGCGGGCTGCTGCTCGGGCCGCCGCTGGGCATGGGTTTCTGCGGCCCCGGCTCCTGCGCCACCTGGCAACTGTGGTGGGCGTACGCGCTGCCGGTGCTGCTGGTCGCCGCCGCCGCCACGGCCTGGCTAACGCTCCGCCACCCACCCGCGTTGGGCGGCGCGGACGGCTCGACGCCCCGGGTCGCGGCGGCCATGCGGCTGGCTCTCGCGCTGGCCGCGGCGGCGACCCTCGCCGCGTACACGCTGAGCAGTTCTTCCGGTCTGACCCCGGTGGAGAGTTCGCGCTATCTGTCCACGCTGCTCATCTCCGTATCGGCGCTGCTCTGGCCGGTCTGGACGCTGGCCCGGCGCGGTCCCGGGTGGCCGGTGACCCGGCTGGGCGCGTTCGTCGTCCTCGCCGCCACGCTTGTCACCGCCGCGTACGCCACCGGGCAGGCGGCCCGGACGGCCCCGGCGACCCGGACGGCCGAGGCCCGGCACGCCGAGCTGGTGGCCACGCTGCGCCACCTCGGCGTACGACACGTCCGCGCCGACTACTGGACCTGCAACCGCCTCACCTTCGCGAGCGGCGAGGAGGTGGTCTGCGCGGTGGTCGACGACACCCTGCGTCCCGGCTTCGACCGCTACCCCGCGTACCGCCGCGAGGTGGAGCGTGCGGCGGCGCCGGCCTGGGTCGCGCCGACCGGCTCACCGCTGGCGGCCCGGCTCGACGAGCGGCTCGGCACCGACCCGGCCGACCTGGACCTGGTCACAGTCGACGGCTGGCGGATCTACCTGCCGCGCGGCTGAAAAGACCACCCGTCAGCGGGGCGCGGCGGGCTCGGCGAGCAGACCGAGACGACGGGCCAGCGCGGCCGCCTCCCCGCGGTTGGTCACGTCCAGCTTGGCGATGATCCGGGAGACGTGCACGCTTGCCGTCTTCGGGGAGATGAACAGGCGCTCGGCGATCCGGCTGTTGCTGTGCCCCTCGGCGACCAGCCGCAGCACCTCGCGCTCCCGGGCCGTCAGCAGATCGGCACCGCCCCCACCGTTGCCCGCCCCCCGCAGGCCGACCCGCCGCGCCAGGGTGGCGGCCGTCTCGGCCAGCGGCGTCGCGCCCAGCCGCCGGGCGATCTGGGCCGCCTCGGTGACCGCCGCCGACACCTCGTCGCGCTCGCCCGCCGCCGCGGCGGCCTCGGCCAGCGCCAGCAACGCCCGACCGAGCGGGTACGGCTGACCGTCGACGCGCCACGCCTGCACCGCCGCCCGCCACGCCGGCACCGCCTCGTCGTCCGCCGCCAGCAGAGCGCTGACCTGGGCGGCGTGCGCCCGCGCGGCCGGGTGTCGCGCCGGCAGGTCGGCGGCGAGCGCGGCGACGGCGGCAGCCAGCTCCCCGTCACCCACCCGGGCTGCGGTACGCGCGGCGGCGCTCAGCACCGGCCAACCCTCGCGGGGGAGGTGCGGCAGGCTGTCGTCGGCCACCGCGACGCGGGCCGCGCGGACCGCCTCGATCTTGTCGTCGGCGGCCAGCGCCGCCTCGATGCCCAGCTCGTGCAGGGGCAGGCGGTGGTTCGGCCACAGGTAGGGCCGGGCGAGGAAGGCCAACGCGCGGTCGACCATCTCGTCGGCCCCCGGGTGCGCCCGCGCCAACCGCAGACCGGCGCCCAGCTGCAACCAGTGCAGCCCGGTGACACCGGACAGGTCGATCCGGGCCGCCTCCGCACAGACCGTCTCGGCCTCGTCCCACCGGCCCAGCGCGATGAGCGCCTCGGCCCGGTTGGACAGCAGGTACGCCCCGGCCGAGCGGCTGATCCCCACCCGCCGCGCCTCGGCCAGGCCGGCCTCGGCCGCCTGCGCGGACTCGGCGTAGCGGCCCAGCTCGCAGAGCACGTCCGACTGGAACACCTTGACCAGCACGAGAGCCGCCGGGTCCCCGGCCGCCCGGGCCACGGCCTCGGCACTGCCCAGCTCCGCCAACCGGTTGTCCAGCTGCTGGTGGCAGAGCAGGGCGATCCGCGTCGGCAGCAGGACCAGCTCCTCGCCGAGCGCCTCGGCGTCCGTGCTCGCCTCGGCGGCGACCAGGGCCGCCTGCTCAGGATCGATCTTGACCAGGTGGGCGGCGATGTCGGCGAGCAGCCGGACGCGCTCCACCCCGTAGGGCCCGCCGGCCGCCAGTCGGTACGCCTCGTCCAGCTCCCGCCTGCCGTCGCTCTTGCCGAGCAGGGCCATCAGCCGGCCCCGCTGGTCCAGCAGGCGGGCGGCGCGCAGCGGCGTGGCGTCGGCGTCCACCTCGGCCAGTCCGGCGCGGGTCAACGTGATGGCGCGACTGAAGTCGCCGGCCGTCACCGCCGCGTCCAGGGTCTGCTCCAGCAACGCCAGGTGGTCCATGCCGAGCAGGTCGGCCGCGTCGGGCACCAACTCCCACAGCTCCAACGCCCGTTCCAGCAGTCGACGCTGCTCGGCGTAGGCGTACCTGTCGGCGGCGGCGCAGGCCGCGACCCGGGCGGCGACAAGGGCGCGGGGGTGGTCGTGCGCCGCGTACCAGTGGTGGGCGATCTCGGCCGGGGCGCGGCCGGCGACCACCAGGTGCGGCTGGGCCTCGATCGCGGCGGCGAACCGCGCGTGCAGCCGGGCGTGCTCGCCGGGCAGCAACTCGTCGTGCACGGCCTCGCGGACCAGGGCGTGCCGGAACTCGTAGTCGCCGTCCGGGTCGGCCACCACCAGTTGGGCGGCGACCGCGGCGCGCAGCGCGTCCTCCAGCTCGGCCTCGGGCAGGCCGGCGACCTCGGCGAGCAGACCGTGGGCGAAGCGGGTGCCGCCGGCCGCCGCGATCCGCAGCACCCGCTGGGCCGGCTCGGGCAACCGGTCCACCCGGGCCAGCAGCAGGTCGCGCAGCGTCTCGGGCAGCGCCGCGCAGCCGAGCGGGGAGCCGGCGACGGCCAACTCCTCGATGAAGAAGGGGTTGCCCTGCGTACGGTCGTGGATGTCGTCGACGGCACGCGGCGCCGGCTCGCCGCCGAGCAGGTCGGCGAGGATCGCGCCGGTGCCGTCGCGGTCCAGCCGGCCCAGCTCGACCCGCTCGACACCGCGGGCCCGGTCCAGCTCGGCGAGGAACGGGCGCAGCGGATGGCCACGCTGCAACTCGTCGGTGCGGTAGGTGCAGACCAGCAGCAGCCGGCCCGGTCGCGCGGCCCGGACCAGGAAACCGATCAGGTCCCGGGTGGAACGGTCCGCCCAGTGCAGGTCCTCGATGATCAGCAGCAGTGGCCGGACGTCGGCGAGCCGCTGGAACAGTTCGGCGACCAGGTCGAACAGGTATCCGCGTGGGGCGTCGGTAAGTGGTCGCGTGCTCGGGGCGGTCAACCCCGCCGGCACCCGGCCCAGCTCCGGCAGCAGGCGGGCGAACTCCGCCTCGTAGCCGGCGAAGACCTCCGCCCCGTCGGCGCGCAACACCGCGCGCAGCGCGGCGGCGAACGGCGCGAACGGCAGGCCCGCCTCACCCAGCTCCAGGCACTGACCGATCAGCACCCGGGCGCCCCCGGCGGTGGCCCCGACCGCGAACTCCTCCAGCAGCCGGGTCTTGCCCACGCCCGCCTCGCCACCGACCAGCACGGTGGCCGGCTCGCCCTTCCCGGCCCGGCCCAGCGCGTCCCGCAGCGCCGCGATCTCACGGTGGCGGCCGACGAGGACGGAACTGGCGGCACGTACGGTCACGGGACCGAGCATGCCATGACCGGGCGACGCACCGTCCCCGCCGATCGGCCGGCGACGCGGCGACGGGACTGCCCCGCCTCCTGGCCCGCCGGTCGGCGGCTCGGACCGGAGCCCGCCGGTCGACGGTCCGGACCCGGGCCCGCCGGTCGACGGTCCGGACCCGGGCCCGCCGGTCGACGGTCCGGACCCGGGCCCGCCGGCTGACGGCTCGGACCCGGGTGCCGGGTCGTCGTGCCGGCCGGCCGGTGGGACGGGCCCGGGCGCGGTGGGTGCGGTGGGTGCGGTGGGTGCGGCGGTCGGGGTCACCGGCGGTCGTCACCCGTGCGGCGGGTCGGCTGGCGGCGGCCCAACCAGGCACGACCCGAGCGGCGCGGCACCGACCGGGCGAGCCGTTCCGCCGCAGCCTCGGCCCGCAGCTCAGCGGCGTGGGTACGGTGCACGGAGAGCAGGAAATCTACGTCGTTGCCGAACATGTCGGGCTCCTTCGTCGCGTCGTCGTTGTCTGCTGACGACTCTTCGCGCGAAGGCCCCGGCCCGGCATGGGCACACCGCCTCATCTTGCCCGGCCGTACCCTCCTTACCCGCCCGGTCGGGGCGGGTAAGGCGACGTAAGGTACTCAGCCGGCCGGCACCCGGACGCGGATCAACGCGGCCGGCGGGGACCACTAGACTCTGCGACATGGCAAAGCCCCAGGAGAAGGTCTCGTTCGGCCAGCGGCTGAAGCAGATCGGGATGGTGTTCCAGTTCACCGCCAAGCAGGACCGGTGGTTCGCGCCGCTGGTCGCCGCAGCGGTGCTCATCCCGCTCGCGCTCACCGTGGTCGCGGTGATCCTCTGGAGCTGGATCTGGCTGCCGATCGGCATCCTCTTCGTCCTGCTCGCGGTGCTGATCGTGCTGAACCTGCGGTCCAACAAGGCGATGATGAACGCCGCCGAGGGGCAGCCCGGCGCAGCGGCGCAGATCATGGACAACATGCGCGGCGACTGGCGGGTCACCCCTGCCGTCAGCTCGACCACCCAGATGGACATGGTCCACCTGGTGATCGGCCGGCCCGGCGTGATCCTGCTGGCCGAGGGCAACCCGCAGCGGGTGCGCGGCCTGCTCGGGCAGGAGAAGCGACGGCTGGCCAAGGTCATCGGCTCCGCCCCGCTGCACGACTACGTGATCGGCCAGCAGGAGGGCGAGCTGCCGATCCGCAAGCTGCGCACGACGCTGCTGCGGCTTCCCCGCGCGCTCAGCGGCAAGGACGTCAACGCGCTGGACAAGCGACTCAAGGCGCTCACCGCCCGTCCGCAGATGCCCAAGGGCGCGATCCCGAAGAACATGCGTCCGCCGGGCGGTGCCCGCCAGCCGCGACGCTGACCCGTACACTGCGAAAGAGCCGGACCCAGACGGGTCCGGCTCTTTTCGCGCCTCGCGCCTCGCGCCTCGCGCCTCGCGCCTCGCGCCTCGCGCCTCGCGCCCCGCGCCCCGCGCCCCGCGCCCCGCGCCCATGATCCGCGCAACATCCCCGATGTTGCTGTCTCCGACGCGCGGGAGGCAGCAACATCCCCGATGTTGCGCGGATCTTGCCAGGTCTTCCCGTTCGGAGGGCGGGATCTCGTCGGCGTCGGCCTGCGGGAGGCGGGCCTCCGACAGGCACGCCGCGGAGGTGACAGCCGATCCGGCCGGCGAGGGCCCGAGCGGTGCGGAGGCGGGCGGGGCGGGATCGCGGGAGTCCGGGTGCCGGGCGTGTCAGCCGCGCGGGGCGTCGACGATGACCGAGTCGACGAGGCGGTCGTGCACGCCCCGACGGTGCTCGTCCATGATCAGCGCGGGGACGACGAGCGCCAGCAGCACGCCCCGGGCCAGCGCGCGGGGTACGCCGATCCGGCCCCCGTCGTGCCAGTTCACGCAGCGGACCTTGGTGACGTACATGCCCGGCGTCTGGGCGAAGAGGCCGAGGAAGATGCCGTACTCCAGGATCAGCACCAACACGGGCGCCCAGCCGTCGCGTACCGGATCGGCGAAGATGTTGGCCACCAGCAGGCAGAGCACCCAGTCGATGATCAACGCTCCGAAGCGCCGACCCAGGCTCGGCGGGGTGAAGGTGGGGTCGGTGGCCGGCGCTGCCGGGACGTACGGATTGGTCACAGCGATCAAGGGTATCCGCGTCCGGATCGGGGCCTCGGATCGCCGTCACCACTGCGTGCCGATTCGGGCCAATGGCATGAAGTGTCATTACACTGGCACAGCCGGTACGGCGTTCGCGCAGGCTGAGTGCGTGGACAGGAGCGTCGCTGACGCTCCGCGAGGGACGTAACACGGCAGAAACACTCAAGACACGGCCGGGCAACCCCCCGGCCATAGCGTCGCCAGGAGCCTAGCCACCCCGTGGACGTGCCAGGAGGATGTGTGTTCGCCAATCCCGAGGAACTGCTGCGATACCTCAAGAACGAGGACGTGAAGTTCGTCGACGTTCGTTTCTGTGACCTGCCCGGCGTGATGCAGCACTTCAACCTGCCGGTCGAGTCCGTCAACGACGACCTCTTCACCGACGGCCTCGCGTTCGACGGTTCGTCGATCCGCGGTTTCCAGGCGATCCACGAGTCGGACATGCTCCTGCTCCCGGACGTCGCCACCGCGTTCATCGACCCGTTCCGGGCGCAGAAGACTCTCGCGCTCAACTTCTTCATCCACGACCCGTTCACCCGCGAGGCCTACACCCGCGACCCGCGCAACGTCGCGAAGAAGGCCGAGGCGTACCTCGCCGCGAGCGGCATCGCCGACACCGCCTACTTCGGCGCCGAGGCGGAGTTCTACATCTTCGACTCGATCCGCCACGAGACCTCGGCGCACCAGTCGTTCTACTACATCGACTCGGTCGAGGGCGCGTGGAACACCGGTCGCGAGGAGGAGGGCGGCAACCGCGGTTACAAGACCGCGTACAAGGGCGGCTACTTCCCGGTGCCCCCGGTCGACCACTACGCCGACCTGCGCGACTCGATCGTGCGTCGGCTCGTCGACAGCGGCTTCACCGTGGAGCGTTCGCACCACGAGGTGGGCACCGCCGGCCAGTCCGAGATCAACTACAAGTTCTCGACGCTGCTGCACGCCGCCGACCAGCTCCAGCTCTTCAAGTACATCGTGAAGAACGAGGCCTGGGCCAACGGCAAGACCGCGACGTTCATGCCCAAGCCGCTGTTCGGCGACAACGGCTCCGGCATGCACACCCACCAGAGCCTCTGGCTCAACGGTGAGCCGCTGTTCTACGACGAGACCGGCTACGCCGGCCTGTCCGACACCGCCCGCTGGTACATCGGCGGTCTGCTGCACCACGCGCCGTCGCTGCTGGCCTTCACCAACCCGACGGTCAACTCGTACCGCCGCCTGGTGCCCGGCTACGAGGCGCCGGTCAACCTGGTCTACTCGCAGCGCAACCGCTCCGCCTGCACCCGCATCCCGGTGACCGGCAGCAACGCGAAGGCCAAGCGCGTCGAGTTCCGCGTGCCGGACCCGTCGGCAAACGTCTACCTGGCCTTCTCGGCCATGATGATGGCCGGCCTGGACGGCATCAAGAGCAAGATCGAGCCGCCGACGCCGATCGACAAGGACCTCTACGACCTCCCGCCGGAGGAGTGGGGCGACGTCAAGCAGGTCCCGGGCTCGCTGCCGGCCGTGCTCGACTCGCTGGAGGCCGACCACGACTACCTGCTCGACGGCGGCGTCTTCACCCCCGACCTGATCTCCACCTGGGTCGACTGGAAGCGCGCCAACGAGGTCGACCCGGTGCGTCTGCGCCCGACCCCGCACGAGTTCGCCATGTACTACGACTGCTGAGCCTGATCAAGGGCTCTGACCTGGAGCAACAGGATCGCTACTGATCTTGGGTACAGGTTGGGTACAACTTCACGAAACGGCGGTCATGCCCGGCTCACAGCCGGCGTGGCCGCCGTTTCGTGTTGGCCGAGCGCGCCGTCGATGAGCAGCCGGGTCCGGTCGAGCACGTAGTAGTGCCCACCGCGCCGGCAGGCCGACCGCTTCCCGGGCGCTCGCCCAGGTATGGGAGGCCGCCGCGTTGACGGGCTCGCCGCCAACACCCTTGAACAGCAGGCGTGCGGCCCGGCGGACCGGCCGGCGACGGTCCGTGTCGTCGTCGACTTCGACCGCGTCGCAGCTGTCGGTCAGGTGCTGACGCAGCGCCACCACCACGACATCAGGCAGCTCGACGGTGCGGGCGCTGGTGTTGGTCTTGACGACCAGGTGGTCGATAAGTCCACAAGGGAGGACCGTAGGCGTGATTGCGGTCGGCCTTGACTCACCGTCCAGTCCGGCACCGGGTGGCCGGTTGACGGGGTGAACGGTCGGCGTGGTCATTGGCGGTTATCTGACTGTCCGGGTGATCAGCGGGTGTGGGGATTGTTGCGGTGGCGTGGGTGTACCAGGGTGGAACGGTGCGGTCACAGTCCGGGGTGGTGGGTGGATGTTGCGGCTTGAGGTGTTGGACTTCGCGGGGCCGATGCGGTGGCGGTGGCGGCTGACCGACGCCGACGGCGGCCGGTTTCTGGCTGATCATGTTGTGGAGTTGGATGCCGGGGAGTGGCAGTACGAGGCGTTCACCGCGCTGGACGAGTACCTGTTCTGGCATGCAGCGCCGGATCGGCGGTTGGCCAGTGAGGCGCAACTGGTTGCGCAGGTGGGGGCGTGGATCGGGGAGCGGGTGCTGGGCCCGGTAGCGGTGGCGCTTGCCGAGTGGCAGGAGCCGGTGCGGCTGGAGGTGCCGGCCGAGGCGCAGGTGTTGGCGTACCGGCCGTGGGAGCTGGCCCACGTCGGGGGTCAAGCGTTGGCGGTGCAGTGGGTGAATTTCGTCGTCGACCCGGTGGGCCGGACGCCGCGGGTCAAGAGGCCGGTGGGGGATCGGCTGCGGATGCTGGCGGTCTTCAGCCTGCCGGAGGACGCGTCGGCGTTGAACCTGCGCCGGGAACGCTACGCGTTGGCGCAGCTGGTGCAGGAGATTGCCGCGGCCAATGAGAAGGCGGTGGAGTTGCGGGTGTTGCAGTACGGCGCCACCCGCAAACGGCTGGAGGACGCCCTGCTCGAAGAGGCCGGCTGGGACGTGCTGCACATTTCCGGGCATGGCCTGCCGGCCGGGCTGCTGCTGGAGAAGGACACGGGACAACGGGATCTGATTTCCAGCCGCGAGTTGGTGAACCTGTTGAATGTGGTCGGTCGGCAGATCAAGTTGGTCACCCTGTCCACCTGCGAGTCGGCGGCGGTGACCGCGGCCGAACATCTGCGCCTGCTCGGTCTGCGCCCCGCAGACCCCGCACACGGTGCGGCCGGCCCGGACGGGTACGGCACTGACGGCGCCACCCCGGGCGGCGGCTCGGACCAGGCGGAGGGGGCGTTGCCGGCGGTGGCCACCGAGTTGGTGCGCCGGCTGGACTGCGCGGTGCTGGCGATGCGGTATCCGGTGGTGGACGATTTCGCGATCGCCCTCGCCGGCTCGTTTTACCAGCTGGTGTTGGGTAAGGGGCAGCCGGTGGCGCGGGCGCTGGGGCTGACGTTGCCGCGGGTGGTGCAGGATCCCCCGACCGCGGGGGCGCCGGCGTTGTCGGTGACCACCCCGGCGTTGTTCGGCGCCCGAGCCGGCGAGCTGAGGCTGGACGCGCCGCCCGGGCAGCCGGTGGTGTTCCAGGCCGAGCAACAGAAACTCGCCCGGTTCGACCCGCAGCCGCAGCGTTTCGTGGGCCGGGTGGGGCCGATGACCCGGGCCACCGCCGCGCTGGCCCCGCGCAGCGGCCGCAGCGGGGTGCTGTTTCACGGGATGGCCGGGGCCGGGAAGACCGCCTGCGCGCTGGAGTTGGCGTACACCCACGAGGACGGGTTCGCCCGGCTGGTGTGGCATCAGGCCCCGCCGGAGGGCCACGACATCACCGCCGCGCTCACCGCGTTCGCCCTGGATCTGGAGGCGCAGCTGCCCGGAATTCGGCTGGCGCACCTGGTCGACGACACTGCCGCGTTGCAGGCCTTTCTGCCGACCCTGACCGAGTTCCTCGAACGTCAGCGGGTGCTGCTGGTTCTGGACAACCTGGAATCGTTGCTCACCGACACCGGCGGGTGGCGCGACCAGCGGTGGCAGCTGCTGATCGACGCGCTCACCGGCCACGGCGGCTTGTCCCGGGTGGTGTTGACCTCCCGCCGCCCGATCGCTGGGCTGCCGCCCGGGGTGCTGGTGGAGCCGGTGCACGCGCTGTCGCTGACCGAGGCGGTGCTGCTGGCTCGGGAATGGCCGCACCTGCGCGCCCTGCTCGACGGCGCCAGCCGCGGCCTCGACGCACGCCAGGCCCGAGCGCTGGCCGCCCGCACCCTCGCCGTGGTGCAGGGCCACCCGAAGCTGATCGAGCTGGCCGACGGGCAAGCTCAGGATCCGGCCGCGCTGCAGTCCCGGCTGGACGAGGCGGACCAGACCTGGCTGGACACCGGCACCCGCCTGGATGCCTTCCTGCAGCACGGGGAGGCGTCTGCCACTGGCGAGGACTATCTGCGGGTGCTCGACGGCTGGACCCGCGGCACCACCGGCACCCTGCCCGCCGCCTCGGCCACCCTGTTCGGGTTGCTGTGCTGCCTGGAACAAGACGACCGCCTCGGCCTCGTGGTCGAGGGCAGCTGGGCCGAGTTGTGGCAGCGGCTGGACAAACCCGGCCCGCCCCCCGACCTGGACGCTGCCCTGGCGCCGCTGCTGGAGCAGGCTTTGGTCGCGGTGGACCGGAACCCGGACACCGGCCGGCCGGCGCGGTTCCACCTGCATCCCGGCGTCGCCGAGGCCGGCCGCACCATGATCGGCCCCGATCTGGGCAACGCCGTGGACACCGAACTCGCCGCCTACTGGCTAGCCCTCTTGGACGCTGCTGCGCAGCGGGAGCGGGAGGAGCTGGGCTGGCTGGTCCGCCGGGCGGCGCTGGCCGCCGCCCCCTACCTGATCCGGCAACACCAGTGGCAGCAGGTGCTGTATCCGATAGAGGCGGTCCTCAACCGCAGCGCCTCGCCGGGGACTGCGGCGGCGGTGCTGCCGCTGCTGGCCAGGGCCCGCGAGGGCGGCCGCGGCAGCGATGTGGAACTGCGCGCCGGGCGGCTGCACGCACGAGCCCTGAGGTCCATCCGACCCCACCACGCCGCCACAGAACTACGTGACCTGCTCGACACCGCCGTCGCCCAGCAGAACTTCCCACTGGCCTCGGCGATCGCGACGGACCTCGTCAACCTCCACCGTAGGCTGGGTCGGTTCGACGACGCCCTCAGCCTGGCCGAGGATCAGAAGGAGTACACCCGCCAGGCCGGATGGGGTCCCTGGACCCAGCTGCTCGATGAGGCGCAGCGGCTGCAGATCCTCGTCCGTCAGGGGCATGCCGACCAGGTGCTCGCCGCCGTGCAACAGCTCCGTCCGGCGATGGCCGCCCTCCCCGAGTCCTCCGATACACCCGAGGCCTCAGACCCCTTCAACGTCCGGGAGGTGATCTTCGACCTCGGCCGTACGGCGGCCCAGGATCTCGGCCGGTGGCAGCAGGCGCTGGACTTCAGCGCCGAGATACTCGCCTCCCAGCGGGGGCGGGGGGCCAGCGACGCCGAGCAGGCCTTCTCGGCGCTCAACGAATACGGGCCGCTGTTGCGGCTGGGCCGGGTCGGTGAGGCCCGGACCCTGCTGCAGTGGTGCCGGACGGTCTTCGAAGCCGACCACAACATCACCATGCTGGGCAAGGTGCTGTCCGCTCTGGCCGACGTGGAGGATCAGCTGGGTCACGGCGGCCCGGCGATCGAGCTGGGCAAGGATGCCCTGCGGCTGGGCTACGCGGCCGGGGAGCCGGACGGCATCGGGGTCAGCCACACCAACCTCGCCCTTTACCTGAACCGGTACGGCGGCGAGCGGCAGCAGGTGTGGGCCCATCGCCTGGCCGCCGCCGTGATCGGATACCAGACCGGTGCCGGGGAGCTGACCGGACGTGTCCGCGCCCTCGCCCGACTGCTTGCCCGGGACGAGGCGCCGCCCCCGGCAGCGTTCGCCGACGTGTGCCGCATCGTCGACCAGGTCGACGGAGTGCACCTGGCCGATCTGGTGGCCCGGCTACCCGCCCGCGCCCCGGACGGGCAGGCGGCGCTGGATGAGGTGCTCCGCCTGGCCCGCTCCCTGCCCCCCGAGGAGGAAGCCGACCTGCAGCGGCACCTGACCTGGTGGGAACCGGTGATCGCCGCCCTGATCGCCGCCGAGGGCGGTGACCCGGACGCCGCTGCCGCCCTCGACCAGGCCCTCACCGCCCGCGGGGAGCAGAGTGACTGGCGGCAGCTGGCCGAGGTGCTGCGCCGCATCCACGCCGGCGACCACACCCCAGCACTGGACGGGCTCGACCCGATCGACACCGCGATCGTCCGCCGCCTCCTGGATGCCCTCGCCGGCGAGGTCACCGTCGATCTCGACGCCTGGCACACCCTCACCAACAACGAGGAGAAGTGGCTGGATGCGCTGATGGACGTCACGGTCGCGGCGGCCAGCGGCGACCCCGACGCCACCGCGCAGCTCACCCCGGTCCTCGACGATCTCGCCGCCGACCCAGAGGGCGCGGCGTTCGCGGCAGTGCTCCACCGCATCCTCGCCGGCGACCGCGACCCCACCCTGCTCGACGGGCTCGACCCGGATACCGCCGCGGTGGTCACCGCGATCCTGGACCGGCTCACCCCGGCCGCCACAGCGCCCACCGATCAGGCCGCCCCGCCCACCACCCGGGACGACTCGTGAACCGACCTCACCTCACCGACCAGATCGGCGCCCTGCCCGACGAGCAGGACGTCACCGTGCTCGCCCCGGTCCTCAAACGCCGAGGTAGCTCTTGTCGGCCTACTCGGTGAATGCGGGGAAGGAGCGCATCTGGTCGAAGCGGCCGGCGGCCAGGTCGTCGAATCTGATCAAGAAGCGACCGAAGTGACAAAGAACTCGGTGGGGAACTGGGCGAGCGGCACCCATTCCCGAATCAGTCGGGATTCCTCTTCGCGGCGCCAGCGGATCCTCTCGGGCCGCGCAAGGTCAGGTCCGGTCGCCAGTCGGGCCCGCAGGCTGGCACGCGCCATCTGCTCCTCCGGAGAGTACGAGCCTCCGATTCGTTTCGTGTATCCACCGATGCGCAGGGATGCCAGGCCGTTCTCCGTGGGCCAGAGATCCTGGACCAGCTCGATGAGTTCGTCGGTGTACGTCAGCTCCCTGACCAGCTGCTGCACGGTGTCCGAGGCGAACATGAGGTTCTCGTCCACCGGCAGGGGAAGCCGCTCCACCTTCGGAAGGGCCGCGCAGTCGAGGGACGCGACGAACGGCAACGGAATCCCGCGCTCGGACGGCCACTCGGCGTCGACAGGTAGCCGGGGCAGTCCGCCGCTCTGCCCGACCACGTCCTCGCCGCCGTCACCGCCACCTACCCAGATCGCGAATCGCAGCTGCTCGGCGAACCGGTCAACCTGATCCGCCGGAATGCCCCGCTCCATCGCCTCGCGGCGAAACGGTCCGTATAGCTCCACAGCGGAGCATGATCGCAGATGGGTGCTCCGGGGCCGTCGCAGGCCGGTGGGCCACTTCGACCCCTGGTATCCGATCAGATGCGTGCGAAGCGGCGCCGCCCCCCGGCATACCTTCGTATCCGATATATTACGGCGATGGATACACCACTGCGTGAACCCACGTTCCTGATCCTCACCGCGCTCGCCGCCGAGCCGATGCACGGCTACGGGCTGATCCGCGAGGTCGCCGTCCTCTCCGACAACCGTGTGTCGCTCCGCCCCGGGACGCTCTACGGGGCACTCGACCGGCTGGTCGACGCCGGTCTCGTCGAGGTCGACCGGGAGGAGGTGGTGGACAGCCGTCTGCGCCGCTACTACCGGCTCTCCCCCGCCGGTGACGCCACCCTGAGCGCCGAGACCGAGCGGCTCCGGCGCAACGTCGAGGCCGCCACCAGGCGGCTGGCGGAGCGGGCCCGCACCGCCCGGCCGGCCGCCCCGCGTATCGCCGGAGGGTTGGCATGACCGATCTTGAGCGACGTTACCTGCGGCTGCTGCTCGCCTACCCCGCCGAGTACCGGCGCTCCCGTGGCGCCGAGATCGTCGGCACGTACCTGGACCTGGCCACGCCGGGCCGCCGCTGGCCGGCGCCCGCGGACGCCGCGGACCTCCTGCGCGGCGGGCTGCGTCAGCGGGTACGCGCCGCCGGCGTGATCCACCTCGTCCCGGGCGTACGCCTCGCGGCCGCCGTGGCCCTGTTCACCGCCACCATGCTCGCCGGCGTGTGGACGGTGCTCGAACTGCGCCCCGCACCGCCGGGCTTCGGTGAGCCGTCGGTCGGGCCGTTCGTCTCGCTCGGCATCGTGGCGTGGGTCGGCTGGCTGCTCGCCGCCGCGGCGCAGGCGCTGACACCCGGCAGGTGGCACCGACACGCGGTCGCGCTCGCGGTGCTCCTCACTGTCGCGCTCGTCCCCGCCGCCGCGCTCACCGACCTGCCCCGTCCGCCGCTGTTCGTGCTGCTCCCCCAGGTCGGGTTGGGGCTGGTGGCGCTCGGCGCGTCCGGCGAGCGGCAGGTGTCGCTGCGGGTGACGCCGCTGGTCGCGGCCGTCGCCGGCCTGGTGGCGGCAGCGAGCCTGACGGCGGAAAGCCTCGCCTGGACCTACCGCGCGGGGACCGCGGGTCAGGCCCTGCTCAACGCCGCCGTGGCGGTGCTCGCGGTGGCCGTGCTGCTCGCCGTGGGACTGGCGCTGCGCGGCGACCACCGGGGCGGCTGGGCCCTGTTGACCCTGTTCACCCCGGTGGGCCTGCTGGCCCTGCAACCACTGGCCGGGGCCGCCGACGGCGTGCCGGCCGAGTTCAACCCGAGCTGGACGGCACTCGCCGCGACGGCGGCCGTGGTCGGCCTGGTCGGCCCCGCCCTGCTACCGGTGGCACTCGCCGTACGCGCCCGGCTGGCCCGGCCCTTGACCCCCGGCGCCACCTGGAACACGCACCGCTGACCGCGCCCACCCCGCACGTCCCTGCTGCCGCTGCCGCTGCCGCAAGATCGTGCTCGATTCAGGAAGTAGTGGCCTCGCAGGTCCGGCGATGCCACTACTTCCCTGTTCGAGCGCGATCGTGAGCAGCGGACCGCGATCATCGACGTGGCGGACGCTTCAGCCCGTTCTGACCGACCCGAAGGAGCAGGAACAGGAGCAGAGCGGTCATCGCCACCGCGCCGGGGGCCTTCGTGAAGCGGGCCAGGTTGGTGCCGTCGGGCAGGACCAGGAACGTCGCCACCCCGGCCGGCAGCACGAACCAGGTGGTCCGGGTGGCGGTGAGCGCGAGCAGCGCCAGCGGCCAGGTCGCGTACCAGGGGTAGAAGACCGGGGACAGGACCACAGTGGCGGCCAGGGCCAGGCCGGCGCCGTGCAGCGTGACCCGGGCGCGGTCCAGGGTCGGATCATCCGAGGCCCGCCAGGCCCTCAGCCACAGGACCACCACCACGATCGCGAGCAGCAGCAGCGCCACCGCCCGGACCACCGGCACCGCCTGCGGGTCGCGCCCGACCAGCGCGCCGGCGTAGTCCACCAGCAGGCCGACGGCGGTGGGCGGCGACGTCCACTGTTCGGAGTCTCCGCTGCGGGTCAGCCCGCCCACCCAGCCGAAGCCGAGACCGGACAGCACCGAGGTGACCAGCAGCGCGGCCAGCATCCCACCGGCCAGAGCGCCGCCGTCGCGCAGCAGCGCCCGTACGGTGTGCCGGCCGTGCACCGCGGCCAGCGCGGCGAACGGGGTTACCACCACGGCGGTGGCCTTCACCGTGACCGCCAGGCCGAACAGGGCCCCGGCGGCGAGCAGCGCCCCCGGTCGACCCGGCCGTCGGATCACCAGCAGCAACGCGCACAGCAGCAGCCCGAGCATCACGGCGTCGTTGTGCGCCCCGGCCACCAGGTGCACGCCTACCACCGGCGCGGCCAGCGCCAACCAGGCCGCCCGCCGGGTCGGCACGCCGGCCGCCCGCGCCAGGGCGGGCAGGCAGTACGCCGCCAGGAGCAGGCCCGCCACGGCGAGGACCCGCAGCAGTACGACCGTGCCGGTGAGCCCGCCGCCCAGCGTGACCGCGAGCGCCGCGAGCAGCACGAAGACCGGCCCGTACGGGGCAGGTGTGTCCCGCCAGATCGGCGCCACCGTCTCCACCCACGGGCAGCCGGCCGCCGCCACCGGAACCGCGTACGGGTCGACGCCGTGCGCGTACGTCCAGCCCTGGCAGGCGTACGAGTAGACGTCCCGGCTGCCCAGCGGCGGCGCGACCAGCAGCGGTAGGACCCACAGCACGGCGGTGACGTACGCCCACCGGCCCGACGGCGCACCGGCGCGCAGTGACCACCAGCCGCCGACCAGCAGCGCCGTGCCGACGAGCCAGCAGGTCAGCGTCGCGGGCCCGTGCGGGGCCTGCCAGATCGACACCGGTGTCGCGCCCAGCGGGGCGTCGGGCAGCGCCCCGCCGAGGTACCCGGCAACGGTGAGCAGGACCGCGCCGACCAGGCCGGCGTACCTGGCGAACCGGGCCACCGAAGGGCCGGCAAGCGGCGGCGACGCGCCGGGAGCGGTCACCGGCGCACCTTCCCTCAGTCGGCGGCGACCGGCTGACGGGCCGCCCGAGCCGACCGTACCAACCGGATGACCAGCACGATCACCAACAGCGTCATCAGCGGCGCCCCGACCGACTTGGTGAACCGGGCCAGCCCGGTGCCGTCCGGCAGCACCAGGAACGACGCGACAAGCGCGACCACCATGAACCATCCGGTACGCCGGGCGGTGGCCGCGAGCACCGCGAGGGGCCAGATCCAGTACCAGGGGTGGAACAGCGGCGCGAGGGCGACAGTTGCGGCCAGCGCCAGGGCGGCGTGCCACAGCGGCTCGCGGGTGCGGGCCCGCCACCACAACCACACCAGCAGCAGCGCCAGCATTGCCATGCCGATCCCCCGGGTGACCGGCAGGGCGTCGATGTGCCCGCCGAACGGCACCGCCAGGTAACCGACGGTCTGGCCGACCGCCGTGGACGGCGACGTCCAGGCGATCACGTCGCCGCCTCGGGCCAGGCCGCCGACCCAGCCGAAGTCCAGTCCGGCGGCGAAGGTCACCCCGACCACGACGGCGACCGCGCCGCCGACGACCCAGCCGCCGTGGCGGATCAGCGCGCGGATCGAGTACCCGCCGACGATCGCGGCCAGCGCCGCGAACGGCACCACGACCAACGCCGTCACCTTGATCGCGGCGGCCAGCCCGAGCAGCGCGCCCCCGGCGAGCAGCGGGCCGGGGCGGCCGGGCCGCGAGGCGATCACCGCCAGCCCGGCGACCAGCAGGCCGACCATCAGGGCGTCGTTGTGCGCGCCGCCGACCAGGTGCACGGCGACCAACGGGCAGGCGAGCGTCAGCCAGACCGCCCGGGCGGCCGGTACGCCGGCTCGCCGGGCCAGCACCGGCAGGCTGACCGCGGTCAGCGCCACCCCCGCCACGGCGATCAGCCGGAACAGCACTATCGCGCCGGTCAGCGAGCCGGTGGCCTTGACCACCGCGCCGGAGAGCACCACGAACAGCGGCCCGTACGGCGCCGGCGTGTCGCGCCAGATGTAGGAGATGGTGTCCAGCCAGGGACAGGGCAGCGCGGAGACACCCTGCTCGTACGGGTTGATCCCGGCGGCGTAGCTGGCGCCCTGGCAGGCGTACGCGTAGACGTCGCGGCTGGCCAGCGGCGGCGCGATCAGCACCGGCAGCAGCCAGAGCCCGACGGTGACAAGCGCCCACCGGGTCGACGGCACGCTGTCGCGCAGCGACCACCAGGCGTACGCCAGCAGCGCGGTGCCGACCAGCCAGGCGGCGAGGACCAGCGGCCCGTTCGGGCCCTGCCAGATGCTGACCGGGGTGGCGCGCAGGGGTGAGCCGGGCAGAGCGCCGCCGAGGAACGCGGCGACGGCGAGCAACACCGAGCCGACCAGTCCGGTCCAGCGCGCGAGGTGGTGAGGCACGCCGGACATGCTGCCAGTACGGTTGTCGCGGTACGGAGGTGGGCATGCGGCGCAGTCGGGTGGTGGCGGTGGCCACCGGTTCCGCGGTCGTGCTCGGCGCGCTCTGGCTGGCCCTGCCGCTGATGGGATCGGACCTCGCCGCCCAGGTCGCCCGGGCGGACTTCTTCGCCGCCCACGGTCTGACACCTGTCGATCTGCGCTGGTACGGCGGGGTGCAGCAGTTCGGCTACAGCCTCGTGTCCCAGCCGGTGATGGCAGTGCTCGGCGTGCGGGTCACCGGTGCGCTGGCGCTCGTGGCGTCGGCCGCCGCGCTGGCCGCGCTGCTGGTCCGCAGCCCGGTGCCCCGACCGCTGCTGGGCAGCGTGGTCGGCGTGGTCACGCTGGCCGGCAACCTGGTCTCCGGCCGGGTGACGTACGCCCTGGGTGTCGCGTTCGGGCTGGCCGCGCTGCTGGCGTTGACTCGGGGCGTACCCCGGAATCGGCGTCTCGCGCTCGCCGCGGTCGGCGCGCTGCTGGCGTCGGCGACGAGCCCGGTGGCGGGCCTGTTCGTCGGCCTGGCGGGCGTGGCGCTGCTGCTCACCCGCCGCTACGCCGACGGTCTGACGCTGGGTGTCGCGGCGGCCGTGCCGCTGGCCGCGACCGCGCTGCTCTTCGGCGACGGCGGCTGGATGAACATCAGCCGCACCGACACCCTGCGGGCGGTGGTGACCGGCCTGGTGGTGGCGGCGCTGGTGGCGTACCGGCCGGTCCGCTACGGCGCGCTCCTCTCCGCCGCCGGGGTGCTCGTCGCCGCGCTGGTCCACACCCCGGTGGGGTTGAACGCGACCCGGCTGGCGACGATGTTCGCCCTGCCGGTGCTGGCCGCCGCCGCCCGGCCGCCGGCCTGGCTCACCGCCCGCCTCACCCGCCGGCACGCCGCCCGCCCCGCGCCGCCCAAAGCCGTGCCATCCAACGCCGGGCCGCCCGGCACCGCCCCGACCGGCACCGCTCTGGCCGGCACCGGGACGCCGCAGCGGTCGTGGCGGGTCCGCCTGCTGGGCGGTGTGGGCCTGACCGCGCTGCTGGTGGCGGTCTGCGGGTGGCAGCCGCCGGTGGTCCCCGCCGACCTGCGCGGCATCGGCGACCCGACCAGCGCGCCCGGCTACCACGCGCCGCTGCGGGCGTTCCTGGCCGGGCAGCGGCTCACCGGCCGGGTGGAGGTGCCGCCGACGCGCAACTACTGGGAGGCGGCCCGCCTCGGCGAGGTGCCACTGGCCCGCGGCTGGCTGCGGCAGGCCGACATCGACCGCAACCCGCTGTTCTTCACCACAGTGCCCGGCGCGGCGGGCACCGGCGTGCCGCTGACCCGGGAGAGCTACCGGGCTTGGCTGGCGGAGAACGCCGTGCAGTACGTGGCGGTGCCGGACGCTCCGCTGTCCTGGGTGGGACGGGCCGAGGCGGAACTGGTCGGGAGCGGCCTGCCGTACCTGACGCCGGTCTGGTCCGGCGCGCACTGGCGGGTCTGGGCGGTGGCCGACCCGACGCCGCTGGTCGCCGCGCCCGCCGAACTGGTCCGCGCCGACGGCGCGGCGCTGACCTTCCGGGCCCCGACCGCCGGCCCGGTGGCCGTCCGGGTCCGGCACAGCCGGTGGCTGGTCGCCTCCGGCGGCGCCACCGTCACCGCCGACGGGGACTGGAGCACCGTCACCGTTCCCCACGCCGGCGAGTACACCGTCGGCAGTTGACCCGGCGCTACGCCTCCAGCACCCGCTGGGCGGCGGCGCGGGAGCGCCGGCCGGTGCGCAGGTACTCGTCGAGGAACTCCCCCGGATCGTCGCGGCCGAGCAGCCGGACCACCCCGGCCAGCTCCACCCCGTGCCGGGGCAGCTGGTCACCGGCGCGGCCCCGGACCAGCATCAACGCGTTGCGCACCTGCGCGGCCAGGGACCAGCCGGCGGCCATCTCCGCGGCGTCCGCCGGGTCGACCAGGCCGGCCCGCTCGGCCGCCGCGAGGGCGTCGAGGGTACGCGTGCCGCGCAGCTCCGGGACTCTGCCCGCGTGCCGGAGCTGGACGAGCTGGACGGCCCACTCCACGTCGGCCAGCCCGCCCCGGCCCAGCTTGGTGTGGGTGGCCGGGTCGGCGCCGCGCGGCAGCCGTTCGTTCTCCACCCGGGCCTTGATCCGGCGGATCTCCACGACCTGCTCGCGGGTCAGCCCGTCGGCCGGGTAGCGCACCGGCTCGATCATCGCCTCGAACTCGGCGCCCAGGTCGGCGTCACCGCAGACGAACCGTGCCCGCAGCAGCGCCTGCGCCTCCCACACCCGGGACCAGCGGGCGTAGTACTGCGCGTACGCGGCGAGGCTGCGCACCAGCGGACCCTGCCGGCCCTCGGGACGCAGGTCGGCGTCGACACCGAGCGGCGGGTCGGGCGCGGGCACCCCGAGCAGTCGCCGCAGCTCCTCCGCGATGGCGTGCGCGGCGGCGCTGGCGGCGCTCTCGCTGCTGCCGGCGGGCGGGTCGTAGACGAAGAGCACGTCGGCGTCGGAGAGGTAGTTCGACTCGTACCCGCCGAGCCGGCCCATCCCGATCACCGCGAACCGCAGCCCGTCCGGTGCCTTCTGGCTGGCCCGGGCGGCGCGCAGCGCGGCGGCGAGCGTGGCGTCGGTGACGTCGGAGAGCGCCGTGCCGACCTCGGTGATGTCGGCCAGGCCGACGGCCGGCCGCGTCGTGCCGTCCGGCCGCGTCGGGGTGGGGGCGAGCGCGCCGGCGCGGCAGAGCACGTCCGCGCACGCCACCCGGACCAGTTCCCGGCGGCGCAGCGCCCGCACCGCGCGGGTCGCCTCGACCGGGTCGGTGTGTCGGGCCGCCGCCGCCAGGAAACCCTCCCGCAGCACCGCCCGTGGGCGCGGCGCCAACTCGTTCTCCTCGGCGAGCAGCCGCAGCGCCTCCGGATCGCGGGCGAGCAGGTCGGCGACGTACCGGGAGAGGGCCAGGACCCGGGCCAGCCGCCGGGCGACGGGACCGCCGTCGCGCAGCAGTCGCAGGTACCAGGGGGTGCTGCCCAGCTTGTCGGAGACCTTGCGGTAGTTGAGCAGCCCCCGGTCCGGCTCCGGCGCGTCGGCGAACTCGCTCAGCAGCACCGGCAGCAGGGTCCGCTGGATGGCCGCGGTGCGGCTCACCCCGCCGGTGAGCGCCTGGAGGTGCCGCAACGCCCCGGCCGGATCGGCGAAACCGAGGATCTCCAACCGGTGCCGCGCGGCCTCCGGGGTGAGCCGCAGCCCGTCGGCGGGCACCCGGGCCACCGACTCCAGCAGCGGCCGGTAGAGCAGCTTGGCGTGCAGCCGGCGTACCTCGGTGGCGTGGGTGACCCACTCGGCCCGGAAGCTCTCCACGGCGCTGCGTCCCGGCGTGGCGGTGAAACCCAGTGCGGCGGCCAGCCAGCGAAGCGCGGACGGTTCGGTGGGCACGGTGTGCGTACGGCGCAGGGCCTGCAACTGGAGCCGGTGCTCGACGCTGCGCAGGAAGCGGTAGCCGCGCAGCAGTGACTCGCCGTCGGCGCGGCCGACGTAGCCGCCGGCGACCAGCGCGCGCAGCGCCGGAATGGTGCCCGGCGCCCGCAGCGTCTCGTCGCCCCGGCCGTGCACGAGTTGCAGGAGCTGGACGGCGAACTCGATGTCGCGCAGCCCGCCGGGACCGCGCTTGATCTCGCGTTCCAGCTCCTTCGGCGGGATGTTGTCGATGATCCGGCGACGCATCGCGCGGACGTCCTCGACCGCCTCGGGTCGTTCGGCGGCCCGCCACACCAGCGGAGCGAGCTGGTCGATCCACTCCTGGGCCAGCGGCAGGTCACCGGCGGCCGGACGGGCCTTGAGTAGCGCCTGGAACTCCCAGGTGCGCGCCCACCGCCGGTAGTAGGCCAGGTGGCTGGCGAGGGTGCGCACCAGCGGGCCGCGACTGCCCTCGGGCCGCAAGGCGGCGTCCACCGGCCAGGCGACCATGCCGCAGATGGAGATCAGCCGGGTCGCCACCTGGGTCGCGGCGGGCAGGTCGGTGTCCTCGGCCGCCACGAAGATCACGTCCACGTCGGAGACATAGTTCAGTTCGCCGCCGCCGCACTTGCCCATCGCCACCACTGCCAGCCGGGGCCGCTCGGTGCCGTCGGCCAGCTCGTCGACGGCGATCTCGTACGCCGCGGCCAGGGTCGCGTCGGCCAGCGCGGACAGCGCGGCCATGGTCTGCTCCAGGGCCCGGCCGCCGGTGAGGTCGGCCGCCGCGATCCGCAGCAACGCCAGCCGGTACGCGGTCCGCAGCACCGCCACGGGGTTGCCGTCGCCGGTCGGTTCCAGTCGACCCTCGGCGATCGGCGCGAGCCCGTCCGGGGCGGTGCGCAGCGCCAGACAGTGCTCCGGGTTGGCCACCAGGTGATCACCGAGCGCCGACGACGCGCCCAGGACGGCGATCAGTCGCCGCCGCAGCCCGGGATCGGCGTGCAGCTCCGCGATCAGCGGCGAGCGCGCGCCGCTGCCGCTACCGCTCGGCGTGCTGGCGCCGCTTCCGCCGGCGGCGCTGGCGGGGGGCGTGCGGGCGCTCGGCGCGCTGGCGGCCCGCGTGCTGGCGGCGCTGGTGCCGTTGGTCCGCGTCTCGGCCTCGACGATGCGGTGCAGTTGGCGCAGCGCCAGATCCGGGTCGGCGGCCCGGGACAGCGCGGCCAGCAGCTCCGTGGCCGTCTCGTCGACCGGCTCCTGCTCGACCGGCTGCCAGAGGCCCAGCCCGTCCGGGCCGAGCAGGTCGGCGGCGCGAGCGCCGCCGTCGCCGTCGGCGACCCCGAAGCCGTACCGGGCGAGCCGACCCGGCGCCCTCGTCGGCCGGCTCATCAGTGCCCGAGCAGCGGCAGGCCACGCCGCGTCGTGCTGTCGTCCAACTCGCCGAGGGCCAGCGCCGCGAACCGGGCGGCGAACGGCTGCCAGACCTCCTCGACGTCCACCATCACCGAGTCGCAGGCCGCCACGACCAGCTCCGGGTCGTAGCCCAGCTCCGCGAGCTGGGCCGAGTCGGTGGCCCAGTCGGCGATCATCGCGGTGTCGCACTCGATGTGAAACTGCAGCCCCCAGGCCCGGTCGCCGAGCCGGAACGCCTGGTGCGGGTACCGGGTGGAGGCGGCCAGCAGGGTGGCGCCCCGGGGCAGCTCGGTGATCTCGTCGGAGTGCCACTGGAGCACGTCCGGGATCAGCGGCACGTACCGGAACAGCGGGTCACCCTCGGCGGCGTCGCGCCGGCCGACCACGCCGGGGCCGATCTCCGGCCCGGACGGGCTCCGCTCGACCAGACCGGCGTGCGCGGTGGCGAGCAGCTGCGCGCCCAGGCAGACGGCCAGCGTCGGCACCCGGTAGCGGACCGCCTTGCGCAGCAGCCCCTCCACCGCCGGGAACCAGTGTGCGCCGGGTGAGCCGTCCGGCAGGGGGTACGCCTGCTGGTCGCCGCCGAGCACCACCAGCGCCGCGTACCCCTCCAGGTCGGCGGGGAGCTCGTCGCCGGCGTGCGGGCGGACCACCCACAGCTCCAGCCCTGCCTCGGTCAGCCACTCACCCAACCGGCGTGCGTCGTCCGTCGGGTCGTTCTCGATCACCAGCGCGGTTGCCACGCGTCGAGGCTAGCCGGTACGTCGCACAGCGCCACGCCCCGCCACGGTGGTCGGCGCGTACACAGGCGTCGACGGCCGGAGTTCGCCGCTCGTCGGGCCCCGCGGTGTCGTTAGGCTCTGCGATTGTGATCAACGAGGATTCGGCCGTCGTCCGCCCGCCCGTCCTGCGCCCCGGGGACACGGTGCTGCTGGTGTCACCGTCCGGGCCGACCTCGCCGGAGCGGGTCGCCCGGGGGATGGAGTTGCTCACCGGGTGGGGCCTGCGGCCGGTGCCGGCGCCCAACGCGTACGCCCGCCACGGCTACCTCGCCGGCACCGACGACCTGCGGGCCGCCGACCTGAACGCGGCGTTCGCCGACCCGCAGGTGCGCGGCGTGATCTGCACGCGGGGCGGGTACGGCGCACAGCGGATCGTGGACGCCATCGACATGGCCGCCGTCCGCCGCGACCCGAAGGTGGTGGCCGGCTTCTCGGACATCACCGCGTTGCAGCTCGCCCTGTGGCGAGGCGCCCGGCTGGCCGGCGTGCACGGCCCGGGGGCCGCCTGGCGGGACGAGCGGACGTCGCTGCGCTCCGCCGAGGCCCTGCACGCGGCGTTGATGACCACCGAGCCGGTGACCGTCGAGGCGGTGCCCACCGAGGAGACCTTCGGCGTACGGGTGCCGGGTCGCGCCACCGGCACCCTGCTGGGCGGCAACCTGTGCCTGATCGCCGCGTCGATCGGCACCGCGGACCTGCCCGACCTGACCGGTGCCGTGCTGTTGATCGAGGACGTGCAGGAACCCCCGTACAAGGTCGACCGGATGCTCACCCACCTGCGCCGCGCCGGCGCGCTGGACGGGCTGGCCGGCGTGGCGATCGGGCAGTTCACCGAATGCGGGGACGGCTGGGAAACCACGATCGTCGACGTCCTCACCGAACGCCTCGGCGACCTGGGCGTACCGATCCTCGGCGGCCTCCCCATCGGCCACGGCCCCGACCAGCTGACCGTCCCGGTAGGCACCACCGCAACCCTGGACACCGACACCGGAACCCTCACGGTCTCCCCCGCCGTCCGCTAACCCCACCCACCCGCCCGCACCCCTTTCCCGGCGGTGATCAAGAGGTTCGGGTCATTTCCGGGCCGGATCGTGACGCGAACCTCTTGATCACCGAGGTCAGGGGGTGGGTCAGGGGGTGGGGTTCGGGGTCAGGTGGGCTACTGCGCCGATCTCCAGGGCTGCCCAGACTCCGTCGGAGGTCCGGGTGATGCCGTGGGGTTCCGAGCGCGGGGTGGGCAGGTCGTAGCTCTCGATCCGGCCGGTGGGATCGATGTACCCGATCCGGTTCGCGCCCCACTCGGTGAACCACGCGCCGCCCGCCGGGTCGGCCACGACGGCGTGCGGCCGGGCGCTCCGGTCCGGTAACGGGATCTCGGTCACCTCGCCGTCCGGAGTGACCCGGCCGAGCTGACCGGCCGCGATCTCCACGAACCAGATGGCCCCGTCCGCGCCGAGCGCGAGGCCGACCGGCCCGGCGTCCGCGGTGGGCAACGGGTGCAGCGTCACCCGGCCGTCGAGGTCGATCCGGCCGATCGCGTTCGCCCGGTTGAGGGTGAACCAGAGAGCGTCGTCCGCGCCGGCGGTGATCATCGAGGCGAACCCGCCGGTCACGGGCAGCGGAAACGCGGTTACCGTCCCGTCGGTGTCCACCCGGCCGATCGCGTCGGAGGTCATGCCGGCGTACCAGAGCGCGCCATCGGGCCCGGCCGCGATGCCGCCCGGCCCGGCACCGGCCGGCAGGGAGACGGTGCGCTGTTCGCCGTCGACGCCGATCCGGCCGATCCGGTCGTCACCGGAGCGGGTGAACCAGAGCGCGCCGTCCGGACCCGCCGTGATGATCAACGGGCGGCCGCCGGCCGGCTCCAGCGGGTATGTCCGGACCCCGCCGTCGGACCCCAGGCGGGCGATCCCGCCGGCCTGGACCAGCGTCAGCCACAACGCGCCGTCGGGCCCAACCGTGATGCCGTACGGGCCGGAGTCCGACCCAGCGAGCGGAATCTCCCGAATGTCGACGGTCATCGTGCGGTGTCCCTCCGTTGGCGACCACCAACACTGGCCGCCGGACCAACGACGACACAACCGATTTCAGCGAGCGCCGCCTCGATCGGCAGCCCGCTGCTCGATTGTCAGCTGGCTGACAGGGTCGCCATGGGTCGCGCCCAGGATCGCCCGTCACTGTCGGTGACGACATTGCCGCATCACCGACCTTCTGGAGGACAGCATGTCCCGCACCATCCGTAGGAAGCACCTGCTGGCCGGCCTGGCCACCGCGGGCGTCCTCGGCGTGGGGATCGCCGCCCCGACGATCGCGTTCGCCGCGGACACCCCGACCCCGACCGCCAGCACCGCCCCCGCCCCCGGAGCGAAGGCCGACCGGCAGGGTGAGTTCGCCGAGGCGCTCGCCAAGGAGTTGGGAGTCCCCACCGACAAGGTGACCGCCGCACTGGAGAAGGTCCGCGAGCAGCACCGGCCCGCCGACCGTCCGGCACGCCCGTCCGCCGAGGACCGGCAGGCCGCGCTCAAGGAGCGGCTGGACCAGGCGGTCAAGGACGGCAAGCTCACCCAGGAGCAGGCCGACGCCATCACCAAGGCCGTCGAGGCCGGCGTCTTCCCCGGCCCCGGCGGCGGCCACCGTGGGCCGGGCGGCGGCGACCGTGGGCCGGCCGGCCACGGCGCTCCCGCAGGTACGCCGGGCAAGTAGCCCGACGGGTCGGCCTCCGACCACCCCGGGCTGGGGTGGTCCGGCGTGATCCACCCCGTTTCGCCGATGTGGCGGCGTCCCTCGCACCCGGACACCGCCACATCGGCGACCTGGAGTCGATCATGCGCGTGGGACCGACGTCGGCCCGCCAGCGCGCGAGATCCGCGCGGCTCAGCCCTTGCTGGCGGGACCGACGTCGGCCCCGGGCGCGCGGGATCCGCGCGGCTCAGCCCTTGCTGGGCGGGGGTGCGAACACGCCGAGGCGATTTCCCGCCGGGTCGAGCAGGTGGGCGAGCGTGAGACCGCTGGGTGCGGTCCGTGCGGGCATCAGCACCTTCGCGCCGGCGGCCTCGGCTCGCCGGCAGGTCTCCGCGACGTCGTCGACCTCGGCGTAGAACACCGCGTAGTTCGGGGACGTCCCGTCGGTCGCCCGGATGGCCCCGCCGATTCCGGTGTCACCGCCGGCACCCGTCACCCGATAGGACCCGCCGCTACCCGCGCCCTGCTCTTCGAAGGTCCAGCCGAACAGCTCGCCGTAGAAGCGTTCCGCCTCCTCCGACCGGTCGGTGCCGATCTCGAACCAGGTGATGGGCGTCGTGGACACGTGCTGCCTCCAGAGTTGCCGGGACGGCGGTTCGCCGTCGTCCAGAGCAGTTTCGAGGCCGTCCGCGACACCGTCCTGTCGGTGTTTCCGGATCACCCGACGGAGATCGGTGTGTGAAGGACCCGCCTCAGACCAGGCTCAGCGGCCGGACCCGTTCCCGGGGGATGTCGAGATCCGTCAGGCGCAGCTCCCGGACCACCACCTCGGGCAGCGCCTGGACGTCCCCGATCCGGTCGGTACGGAAGCAGCGCAGCTCGTCGCGCATGCGGCACCAGGCGAGCAGATACCAGTGTCGGGGGTTGCCGAGGTAGCCCAGCGGTTCGACGTCGCGCACCGAGTCGACGCCGGCGCGGTCGGCGTACCGGATGCGCAGCACCCGCCGCGCGGTGACCGCGTCGGCGACGGTGGCCGGGACGGGCGTGGCCGGCCCGTCGCCGATCAGGTGCACCCGGCCGGCGAGGCGGTGTGCCTCGGCGGCGTCGGCGGCCGGCAGCACCGCCACCAGCTTGCGCAGTGCGGTGGCGCCCGGCCCGGCGAACGGGGTGCCGGCGAGCCGGTGCAGCGCGACGGCCATCGCCACCGCCTCGGCCGGGGTCAGGTTGACCGGCGGCAGGGTGCGGCTGCGGTCCAGGACGTAGCCGCCGGTGCGCCCGGGCTCGGCCCAGATCGGCACCCCGGCCTCCTGGAGCGCGCCGATGTCCCGCTCGATGGTCCGGCTGCTCACCTCGAAGTGGGCGGCGAGCCAGCGGGCGCTGCGGGGCCGGGGCGACACCGCGCGCAGCTCCTCGACCAGGGCGTAGAGCCGGTCCGTGCGGTTCATGCCCGGCACGCTACGGCCGGGGTACGACGACCACCCCGGACGCGGCAGGCTCAAGCGGCCACGCTCAGAACACCGGCCTCAGGCCACCGGCCACCCGCGTCAGGCGATGCAGGCGCAGACGATCAGCGCCGCGCCGAAGTGCGTGGCGGCGCTGACCCGGGCCGCGGGGTGCGGCTCGGACGAGCAGATGACCTCACCGAGCTTGCCCGGGGTGAGCAGGTCGAGCACGAAGAAGGCCAGCGCCATGATGGCCAGCCCGACGAGCCCGAAGAGCACGGTGGAGGCCAGCCCCCGGCCGAAGTCGCTGTAGCTGGTCAGGATCGCCGTGAAGACGATGCCGGCGATGCCGAGCTGGTTGGCGGCGAGCAGCAACCCCGCGTTGGCGTTGCGCTCGACCCAGATCAGCTCCCGCAACCGTCCCGGGGTCAGCAGGTCGACGAGCCCGAACCCGGCAGCCATCAGCCCGACGCCGACGATCCCGAACACGACACTCTGCCAGGCACCGCTGAGCAGATCCTCCAGCACCGACTGCCTCCCGACTCTCCGCCCGGAGGGGTACCGGCGCGGTGATCGAGACGATAGCGGCAGCGCGCCACCGCGTCAGCCCCGCGACTACAGCGCCAGGTAGCGCTGCCGCTCGTACGGGGTGACCTCGCGGCGGTACTGCTCCCACTCGGCCCGCTTGTTGCGCAGGAAGAAGTCGAAGACGTGCTCGCCGAGCACCTCGGCGACCAGTTCGGATTCGGCCATCACGTCGATCGCCTCGGCCAGGTTCTCCGGCAGCGCCTCGTATCCCATGGCGCGGCGCTCGGCGCTGCTCAGCGACCAGACGTCGTCCTCGGCGCCCGGCGGCAGCTCGTAGCCCTCCTCGATGCCCTTCAGGCCGGCGCCGAGCAGCACCGCGAAGGCGAGGTACGGGTTGGTCGCCGAGTCCAGCGACCGGACCTCGACCCGGGCGGAGTTCGGCTTGCCGTACGCCGGGACGCGGACCAGCGCGGACCGGTTCAGGTGACCCCAGCAGACGTACGCCGGGCTCTCGGTGATCCGGTCGGGCAGGGCCTGCGGGAAGAGCCGCTTGTACGAGTTGACCCACTGGTTGGTGACCGCCGTGTACTCCCGGGCGTGCACCAGCAGGCCGGCGATGAAGGACTTCGCCACCTTGGAGAGCTTCATCGGGTCGCCACCGTCGTGGAAGGCGTTGCGCTCGCCCTCGAACAGCGACAGGTGGGTGTGCATGCCGCTGCCCGGCTGGTCGGTGAACGGCTTCGGCATGAAGCTGGCCTGCACGCCGGTGGAGAGCGCGACCTCCTTCACCACGTGCCGGAAGGTCATGATGTTGTCGGCGGTGGTCAGCGCGTCGGCGTAGCGCAGGTCGATCTCCTGCTGGCCGGGGGCGACCTCGTGGTGGCTGAACTCCACCGAGATGCCGATCCGCTCCAGCGCCAGCACGCCCTGGCGGCGGAAGTCGCGGGCCACCGCGTGGGTGGTGTGCTCGAAGTAGCCGCCGGTGTCCACCGGGGTGGGCACCGAGCCGTCCTGCGGGCCGTTCTCCAGCAGGAAGAACTCGATCTCGGGGTGGGTGTAGAAGGTGAAGCCCTTCTCGGCCGCCTTGGACAGCGCGCGGCGCAGCACGTGCCGCGGGTCGGCCCAGGAGGGGCCGCCGTCGGGCAGCAGGATGTCGCAGAACATCCGGGCGCTCTCGCCGCTGACCCCGCCCTCGAACGGGAAGACCTGGAAGGTGGTCGGGTCGGGCATGGCCACCATGTCCGATTCGAAGACCCGGGCGAAGCCTTCGATGGCCGAGCCGTCGAAGCCGATGCCCTCCTCGAAGGCCGCTTCCAGCTCCGCGGGCGCCACCGAGACGCTCTTGAGCGTGCCCAGCACGTCCGTGAACCACAGCCGGACGAACCGGATGTCCCGCTCTTCCAGCGTACGGAGGACGAACTCCTGCTGACGGTCCACTTCCCCAACCCCTCGCGACACTCTTTTTGTCCGCCTTGGCCGGGCTGTACCCGACCTGACCGCCCAGTGTTCCCGGGCCTGGTTACGCAGACGTTACGCGAACCGCCGCCGTCCGTCCCCTCGTGTCCCGCCCGCCGAGCGGTACCGATCCGGCCTGGTCGGTCACGGCCGCTCACGCGTGGCCGCCGTCTCGTCCGACGGTGCGGATTGCTCCGGCCTTGCTGGGGCAAGATGAGGACATGCCCACCCTGCGTCTCGCCCTGTCCCAGGTCAACCCGAGCGTCGGCGACCTCGCCGGCAATGCCGACCTGGTCCGCAGCTGGACCCGCCAGGCCGCCGACGCCGGCGCCCAGCTCGTGCTCTTTCCGGAGATGATGCTGACCGGCTACCCGGTCGAGGATCTGGTCTTTCGGCGTTCCTTCGTCGCCGCGTCCCAGGCCGCCGTCGAGCGGCTCGCCGCCGACCTGGCCGACGACGGTCTCGGTGACCTCCCGGTCGTCGTCGGCTACCTGGACGCCGACGGGCCGCCGCAGGTCAGCGGGGACGCCGAGCCGGGCCGGGGTGCGCGCAACGCCGCCGCGCTGCTGCACCGGGGCACTGTGGTGGCCCGCTACTTCAAGCACCACCTGCCCAACTACGGCGTCTTCGACGAGGACCGCTACTTCGTCTCGGGCGACCAGCTGACCGTGGTGCGGATCGGCGGGGTGGACGTCGCGCTGACCATCTGCGAGGACCTGTGGCAGGCCGGCGGGCCGTTCGCCGCCGCCCGGCAGGCCGGCGTCGGCCTGGTGGTCAACATCAACGGTTCGCCGTACGAGCTGAACAAGGACGACATCCGGCTGCCACTGGTTCGCCGCCGGGCCGCCGAGGCGAACGCGGTCATCGCGTACGTCAACATGATCGGCGGCCAGGACGAGCTGGTCTTCGAGGGCGACTCGATGATCGTCGCCTCGGACGGCGAACTGCTCACCCGCGCCCCGCAGTTCGTCGAGCACCTGCTCGTGCACGATGTCGAACTGCCGGCCGCGACCACGGCCCCGGGCAGCCAGAACGTCGCGGACGGCATGCGGGTGGCTCATTACACGCTGGACGTGATCCCGCCCGCGCCGACCGGCCCGGCCGCCGCCGGCGGGCTGATCGAGCCGGTGGCCGACGAGGCCGAGGTGTGGCACGCGCTGGTGCTCGGCCTGCGCGACTACGTCAACAAGAACCGGTTCGCGTCGGTGGTGCTCGGCCTCTCCGGTGGCATCGACTCGGCGGTGGTGGCCGCCCTCGCCGTCGACGCGCTCGGTCCGGACCGGGTGGTCGGGGTGTCGCTGCCCAGCCAGCACTCCTCCGAGCACTCCCGTGAGGACGCCGCCGACCTGGCCAAGCGCACCGGGCTGGACTACCGCGTCGAGCCGATCCAGCCGATGGTGGACGCCTTCCTCGCCAACCTGTCGCTGTCCGGGATCGCCGTGGAGAACCTCCAGGCCCGGGTACGCGGCGTCATCCTGATGGCGCTGTCGAACCAGGAGGGCCACCTGGTGCTCACCACCGGCAACAAGAGCGAGCTGGCGGTCGGCTACTCCACCCTGTACGGCGACTCGGTGGGCGGCTTCAACCCGATCAAGGATGTCTGGAAGACGCTGGTCTGGCGGCTGGCGAAGTGGCGCAACGCGGACGCGGCCCGCCGCGGCGACACCGCCCCGATCCCGGAGAACTCGATCGGCAAGCCGCCGAGCGCCGAGCTGAGCCCGGGCCAGCTCGACAGCGATTCCCTGCCCGACTACGACGTGCTGGACCCGATCCTCATCGGTTACGTCGACGGCGACCTGGGCCGCGACGGGCTGGTCGAGTCGGGCCACGACCCGGCAGTGGTCGACAAGGTGCTGCGGCTGGTGGATACCGCCGAGTACAAGCGACGCCAGTCGGCGCCCGGCACGAAGATCTCCATGAAGGCGTTCGGCCGCGACCGTCGACTGCCGATCACCAACCGGTGGCGCGAGCACGGCTGACCTCGTACACCCGGGTCGGGTTCACCGGACCCGGCCCGGCGCGGTGCGGCGGGCCCGGTGCGCGACGGTCGTGAGTGACATCTTCCACTGGGCTCTGCCGTCGCCGGGCCTGGCGGTGCGACGATCGCGACGGAACCCGGGGACCGCGCAGGCGGCCTCGAGGAAGGAGACAGTCATGACCGAGTCCACTCCGAACGAGGTGACCGCGCTGTACGGCGGACCGGCCACCCGTCGGGTCCGCACCCGCGACCTGATCGCCGCCAAGGAGCGTGGCGAGCGGTGGCCGATGCTCACCTCGTACGACCAGTACACGGCGGGGATCTTCGACCGGGCCGGCGTGCCGGTGCTGCTGGTCGGCGACTCGGCCGCGAACAACGTGTTCGGCTACGAGACCACCCTGCCGGTGACCGCCGACGACCTGCTCCCGCTGGTACGGGCCGTGGTGCGCTCGACCCGGCAGGCCCTCGTCGTGGGTGACCTGCCCTTCGGCTCGTACGAGGAGGGCCCGACCCAGGCGCTGCGCACCGCCGTCCGGTTCATGAAGGAGGGCGGCTGCCACGCGGTGAAGCTGGAGGGCGGCCGACGCTGCGCCGCGCAGATCGCCGCGATCGTCGGCGCCGGCATCCCGGTGATGGCGCACATCGGCTTCACCCCGCAGAGTGAGCACACCCTGGGCGGCTACCGCGTGCAGGGCCGGGGCGACACGGCCGACGAGGTGCTGGCCGACGCGCGGGCGGTGGCCGAGGCTGGCGCGTTCGCGGTGGTGCTGGAGATGGTGCCGGGTGAGGTGGCCAAGCAGATCACCCACGAACTGGCGATCCCCACTGTCGGCATCGGCGCCGGCCCGGACACCGACGCCCAGGTGCTGGTCTGGCAGGACATGGCCGGCCTGCGCACCGGCAAGGCCCCGCGCTTCGTGAAGCGCTACGCCGAGCTGGCCGACGTCCTCACCGACGCCACCCGCCGTTTCGCCGACGAGGTCCGTGGCGGCGAGTTCCCGAGCGCCGAACACACCTTCTAGAGCGGTCCGGGCCGTGACGAATCAATCGATCTTGGTCGCTGAAAGTGTCGTACAGGTGTTCTAGTCTCGGGTCATGATGGAGGGGTTGGCGCAGGCAGAGGCCACGGTCACGGCCTGCGCCGACTCGGCCGCCTGGGCTCTGCCCGAGCAGGGCCTGATCGCCGCGCTCGACGCCGCGCACCGCGTCGAGCAGCGTCTCGCCGCCATCAAGCTGGCCCTGATCCGCGAGCTCGACTGTCGCGGCACGCCCATCGCGCAGGGCGCGTCCTCCACGGCGGTGTGGCTGCGCGAACGCCTGCACCTCACCGTCCCCACCGCCCGCCGCCTCGTCGACCTGGCCACCACCCTCGACACCGGCAACCCCGGTGTACGACAGGCGCTGGCCGACGCCGACATCACCCTCGACCAGGCGCGCGTCATCGCCGACACCGTCACCACCGTCGAGAGCGCCGCAGGCAGCGCGGCCGCCGACAAGGCCGTCGGCCTGCTGGTCGAGTGGGCCGGGCAGTTCGACCCGACCCTGCTGCGCAAACTCGGCACCCGCATCCTCGACCACGTCGCACCCGACGTCGCCGACCGAGCCGCCCAGGCCGCCCTGGACGCCGAGGATCGCCGAGCCGCCCGCGACCGCCACATCACCATCTCCACCCTCACCGACGGCCGGCTGCGCCTCACCGGCACCCTCGACACCGAGACCGCCGGCCTGCTCCGCGCGGCCATCGACCCCCTGACCGCGCCCACCGGCCCCGACGACCAACGCTCCCCCGGCCAACGCCGCCACGACGCCCTCGGCGACCTGTGCCGACTCAGCCTGCGTACCGGCGAGCTACCCGAACACGGCGGCGAGCCCGCACAGATCGTCGTCACCACCAGCTACGACAACCTCGGCCGGCAGCTCGGCGCAGGCACGTTGGACACCGGTTTCGACCTCGCTCCGGAGACCGTGCGGCGCCTCGCCTGCGACGCCGCCATCCTGCCCGCCGTCCTCGGCAGCACCAGCCAGACCCTCGACGTCGGCCGGCAACGCCGCCTCATCACCGGCCCACTCCGCCGCGCACTCGTCCTGCGCGACCGCGGCTGCGCCTTCCCCGGCTGCGACCGCCCACCCCGCTGGTGCGACGCCCACCACATCCACCACTGGGCCGACGGCGGCGACACCAGCCTGACCAACGCCGTGCTGCTCTGCGGCCACCACCACCGACACGTCCACCACGGCGACTGGGCCGTCCGATTGGCCGCCGACGGCCACCCCGACTTCATCCCACCCGCCTGGCTCGACCCCGAACAGATCCCCCGCCGCAACCACTACCACCGGAGGACGTGACCACCGAGACAGCCGATCATCCCGGTCCGTCGTGGGGCTTCCTCTCGATTCGGGCATGCCTCGGTGGCACGGCGAGGGCCACCGTTCAGCCTCGTGAGCTGCTGGCCAGACGCTGCGCGTCTGTGATCTGACAAGGGTGCAGCCTGCCGGCGCATGGGCCGAGCCGCCCGGCCGCAACGCGGCCGAGCATGGGCGGCTCGATCGGTAGCGACACCTAGTTCTCGCGCACCTCGCGGGTGTCGGTCAGGTCGAGGTACGCCAGCAGCCGCAATAGCCCGCTCACATGCGACAGGTCGTGCCACAGCGACACGACGCCCTCCGGATCATCCCGTTGCAGGAGGCTCGTCAGCTCTGCGAGGTCGTCGCTACTCTGCCCGCAGTCGATCTCCGATTCGGGCCGCTGAACCATGCCGAATGCCGAACTCAGGTCCACGTTCCAGTAGTAGTCAACGTCGAGCTGCGACAGCTCGATCTGCGGACCGAATCGGCTCTCCGCCTCGTCCAGGAGCATCGAGCACGCTCGGCGCAGATCCGCGATCCTCAACACCGCATCAGCATCGGTCACGCCGCATGGTCCCTCCGGGCGCTGTCATCTGACCAGCCGATTCAGAGCGACCGGGCGGGCCCTGGCCGTCCGGCCAAGAGCCGTGCGCCCGGCCGGCCCTGCCCGGAGCGGACGGACGCTGTCAGAGGTCGGTGACGCGGATGCCGGCGTGCGCCTTGTAGCGCTTGTTGATGGCGATCAGATTCGCGGTGAACGCCTCGATCTGGTGGGCGTTGCGCAGCCGGCCGGCGTAGATGCCGCGCATCCCGGGAATCCGGGCGGCGAGCGCGCCGACGATGTCCACGAGCTCCCGGTCTTCGGTGCAGATCAGCACGTCGAGGTCGATCCGGTCGACCTCGGGGTCGGCCAGCAGCGGGGCGCTGACGTGGTTGAACGCGGCGCAGACGCGGGAGTCGGGCAGCAGCGCGGCGGCCTGCTGGACGGCGCTGCCCTCGGCGACGGTGAGGGCGTACGGGCCCTGCTTGTCGAAGCCCAGCGGGTTGACGCAGTCGACGACGATCGTGCCGGCGAGCGGCTCGGCGAGGGCGGCGACGGTGGCGGCGTGCCCGTCCCACGGGACCGCGATGATCACGACGTCGCTGCGACGGGCCACCTCGTCGTTGGCCGCGCCGGTGATGCGGACGTCGGCCGGCATCCGGGGCAGAGCGGCGATCTCGGCGGCGGACTCGGCGGCCCGCTCCGCCGATCGGGAGCCGATCAGCACCGTCTGCCCGGCCCGGGCGAGCCGGTAGGCGAGGCCACGGCCCTGATCGCCGGTGCCGCCGATGATGCCGACCGTCAGCCCGGACACGTCGGGCAGCGTGCTCGCGTCGTATGCCATGGGCTCATCCTCGCAAACCGCCCGGTCCGTCAGCAGCGCCGGCCGCTGTGACAATCCCCGCTACCCGACCGCCCGCCGACGAAGCCCCGCCGACGTGGTCAGCCAGACCCGCCGGCACGGCCGCCCAGGAACAGCCGGCACCGCCCAGCCAGACGAGCCCGACACCGCCCACCAGCAACCGCCGACGACGCCAGCCAGGACCAGCCGACAGGGCACGGCAGGAACAGCCGGTTCAGGCCAGCTCGAACAGCACCGTGCGGGCCGTCGGGTCGGCGGTGACCAGGCGCACCCGGACCCGTTCGCCGAGCGGCAGCGCACCGAGGCAGCGGCCACGGACCGGTGGGGCGTCCAGGGCCACCGTTCCGCCGGGCGGGCGGGGTCGGGACTTGCCGTTGGGTGGGGCGTCCACGTCGAGCACCGCCGCGTCGAAGGTCTCCCCCACCCGGTGCTCCAGCAGCACCGCCTCGGTGAGCTCGACGGCGCCGCGGCTGGCCGCCGAGGCGGTCCGGTCGGTGCTGGCCATCACCTCGGGCAGCCGGGGCAGCGCCGCTCGGGCCCAGTCGGGCACCTCGCGGCCCGCGTGCAGGGCCAGGCAGACCTCGGTGGCGTACCGGTCGGCGAGGCGCCGCAACGGCGCCGTGACATGGGCGTACGCGGCGGCCACCCCGCCGTGCTCCGGCTGCTCCGGCCGGGCGCCGTCGAAGGCGGTGTACGCGGCGCCACGCATCAACTCTGCCGCCTGGTCGATGAACGCGGCGGAACGCGGCTGCGCGGCGTCCAGGCCGGCGATCACCTCACCGGGGCCCGCGCCGTCCGGCCAGTGCACGCCCAGCGGGGCGGCGGCCGCCCGCAGGCGTTGCACCGCCTCCGGCTTCGGCGGTGGCATCGTCCGCAGCAGGCCCACCCCGCCGGCCAGCATGATGTCGGCGGCGGCCATCCCGGTCAGCAGCGAGATCTGCGCGTTGTGCTCCTCCATCGGCACCGGCCCGCGCAGCACCAGCCGCCAGCCGTCGCCGTCGGGCTCCACGTCCTGCTCGGGCAGCGGCAGGTTGATGGCGCCCCGGCGCAGCCCCCGGGCGGTCAGCCGCTCGCCGATCTCGGGCAGCAGCGCGATCGGCTCGGGCAGCCGACCGGCGTCGGCGGCCGCCTGCACCCCGGTGTAGTCGAGCTTCGCCCGGCTGCGCACCAGGGCGCGCTCCAGCTCGACGGCCACGGTGCCGCCGTCGGCGTCCAGGTCGATGGTCCACACCACGGCCGCCCGGTCGTCGTCGGGCAGCAGACTGGCCGCGCCCTCGCTGAGCGTCACCGGGTGCAGCGGCACGTTGCCGTCCGGCAGGTAGACCGTCTGCCCGCGTCGCCAGGTCTCCTCCTCGAGCGCGCCGCCCGGATCGACGTGCGCGGCGACGTCCGCGATCGCGTACCGCACGCGGTAGCCGCCGCCCGGCCGGCGGGCCAGGTGCATCGCCTGGTCCAGGTCACGCGAGGTGGCCGGGTCGACAGTGACGAACGGGACGTCGGTGCGGTCGACGGACGGCCGGGGCGGCGCGGCAGCCGCCGCGTCGGCCTCCCGTTGGGCGTCCGCCGGGAAGCCCTCGGGCAGACCGAGTTCGCGGCGCAGCGCGCCGAAGTCGATGCGGGGCGCGAGTACGCGTCGGATGACCACGGGTCAATCCTGACAGCGCCGCCGGTGATCCGCTTCCGGTGACCGGCCGAGATCTCCGTCGGTGTCGAGTCGAGGCCGCCGTGCGCTCAGCCGGTCGCCTTCCGGGCGGTGCTGCGCGTACCCCGGGGGGTGGTGGCTCGTGCGGCGACCGGGCGGGCGGGTGACTTGCGGGCGGTCACCTTGCGGGCCGGAGCCTTGGCAGCGGTGGTCTTCTTCGCCGGGGCCTTCTTCGCCGCCGCCTTGCGGGCGGTGGTCGACGAGGTGCCGGTCGCTTTCTTCGCCGGGGCGTTGCGGGCGCCGCCGCTCGGGCGGGTGGAAGCGGTCTTCTTCGCCGCCGTCTTCTTCGCGGGGGCCTTCTTCGCCGCCGTCTTTTTCGCCGGGGCCTTCTTGGCTGCCGTCTTCTTCGCCGTGGACGCCTTGGTCGCGACCTTGCGCGCGGGCGCCTTCGCGGCGGCGGTGGTCCTCTTCGCCGCCGACGCCGTGGTCTTCTTCGCCGCGCCTGTCGTCTTCTTCGCAGCGCTTGTCGTCTTCTTGGCGGCGCCTGTCGTCTTCTTCGCCGTACCCGTCGTCCGGCTCGCGGCGGTGGTGCTCTTGCGCGCCGGGGACGTCGAGGTCCGCTTCGCGGCGGTGGTCGTCTTGCGGGTGGCGGGTGAGGTGCCGGCCGACGCCTTCTTGGCCGGCGCCTTCCTGGCCGCCGCGCTGGTCCGGGTCGTGGCCTTCTTCGCCGCTGCGGTCTTCTTCGCCGCCGCGGTCTTGACGGCGGCGGTGGTGGCCGTCCTGGTGGGGGCGGCCTTGCTCGCGGTGGTCTTGGTCGCGGTCTTCTTCGCCGGGGCCTTCTTCGCCGCCGTGGTGGTCTTCCCGGCCGGGGCACGCCCCGCGCCGCCGGCCGCCTTGCGGGCCGGCGCCTTCGCGGCGGCCGTGGTGGACTTGCGTACGGGGGTGGTCCGGCTCGCCGCCGTGTTGCGTTCCGCCGCGGCGGTCTTCTTCGCGGTGGTGCGCCGGACTGTCGGACGGGTGGTGGCCTGCTGTGCTTCGGCCATCGTGGTTTCCTCCTCGGGGGACGTGCTCTCGCGTGCGTCCTCGCGGAGCACGAACTACCGCGACGCGGGCCGTCCCGCGCCGTCTACCTGTCCTCCCCGGCCCAACGGGCGTCCTCGGCCTCCCACGCCTCGTTCCGCTCCTGCACTCGCTGCAGGGCGTTCTCCGCGTCGGCCGCCGAGTTGTACGGGCCGAGGACGTGCTTCGCCGGACACACGTCGGCGTCCGTCTCGACCCGGTGATGCCGGGTGCACCAGTAGAACTGCCCTTTACGTTCGCTGTCGCTCATGGCAATCACTGTGCACCGCGAACCGGCTGACCGCCACCGGATCACACAAGTCGCCGAACCCTCTCCACAGTAGAGACGCTTACCGCGCTGCGGGCGAAAACACCGAAAGAAGTGCAGGTGGGGGCACTGGCCACGCGAAAAAGCCGGGGGAGTACGCGCGCTCTCGTCGTACCGTCGCCTGGTCGGGCTGAGCGCGACGCGGCGTCGACGGGACGGCGGCGGCCGCCCACGCGCGGCCTATGATCACCCGATGGCGGTACCGGACTACATCGTGGGGATGCGCAAACACGTCGGCCACGACCTGCTGTGGCTGCCCAGCGTCAGCGCGGTGATCCGCAACGACGCCGGCGAGCTGCTGCTGGGCCAGCGCTCCGACGACGGACGGTGGTCGGTGATCAGCGGTTTCGTCGAGCCGGGCGAGCAGCCGGCCACGGCGCTCGTCCGGGAGGTACGGGAGGAGACGGGCCTGGACGTGGCGCCGGTACGCCTGTCCAGTGCCGTCTCGCACCCGCACACCTACCCCAACGGGGACCACTGCGAATACCTGAACCTGGGTTTCGTCTGCCGGGTCGTGGCCGGCACCGCCCGGGTCAACGACGACGAGTCGCTGGCCGTGCGGTGGTTCGACGTGGATCGGCTGCCCGAGTTGGACAAGCACGCGCTGCTGGTCCTCGCCTACGCGCTGCGCGAGAACCAGTCGGCCGGCTACCTGCCGCCCGGTACGACCTGGGACGACGTCCCCGACTGAGCCGCCCCGTCAGGACGCGACCCGTTCGACGGGGATCCACAGCTCGGCGTCCGCCGTGGTCCCGTCCGCCGACACCCGGACCCGGGAGATCTCCGGTCCCGGCCGGCTGCGGTACGGGTTGGACGGGAACCACTGGGTGAAGACGTCCCGCCACAGGTACTGCACTGCCTGCGGAAACGCTCCGGAGGTGGTGAACACGGCCCACGTTCCGGCCGCCACCGGCAGCGCGTCCAGGTCCTGCGGTGGCGTGGCGCCGGTGACCGCCCCGTGCCAGTAGTCCAACTCGCTGCCCTCGGCCCGACCGTCGGCGAGGTTGTCGCTGACGTTGACGATCCCGGTCGGTTCCTGATCGGAGAGCGCCTCGATCCGGGCGGTCGTCTCCGCGTCGATGCTGCGGATGAACGCGACGATCGCCGGGTTCATCCCCTCGTGCACCAGCGGGACGCGGGCCTTGCGCCCCACCAGCGCGAACGCGTCCTTCGTGACGATGCGGTACTCCATGCTGCCACTCCCTTCCACGGTGAGTCGGAAGGACATCCGGGGCTGGGCGCGCAGCGCTGCCTGCGTACGCCGAGCTTCTCCCGGCCCCACGCCGTGCACGGCGTGGAACGCCCGGGCGAACGCCTCGGCCGATCCGTAGCCGTGGCGCACGGCGACGTCGAGCAACGTCCGCTCCCCCGCCAGCACGTCCGCCCCGGCGACGGTGAGCCGACGCCGACGGATGTACTCCGACAGCGGCATGCCGGCCAGCGCGGAGAACAGCCGCCGGAAGTGGTACTCCGACGTCAGCGCGATCCGGGCCAGGTCGGCCACCTCGATCTGCTGGTCGAGGTGCCGCTCGATGTGCGCCATGGCCTCGTTGAGCCGCTCCAGCACCCGGGCCTCCTTCCCTTACGAGCAGCAACGCTAGGCGGCAGGCCAGGTGGCCCACCCGACATCCGGTGCCCGCATCGGTCGGGTCAGGTGGACGGAAACTGTCCAAGATCGGGCGGCCGGCCGCGCCAGCTCGCGGTCCGGGGTTGATCCGCCAACCAGGACGTCTCAGCGGGGCGACTGTTGCATGATCCAGGTCGGCACGGGCTCGGGCAGCGAACCCAGTGCCTCCCAGCCGGCGCGGCGGTACAGCTCGACGTTGGCCGGGTTGCTGGTCTCCAGGATCGCCGGCAGGCCGTCAGCGGCGGCGCGGGCCAGCCCGGCCCGCATGACCGCGCGGCCCCAGCCACGTCCGGCACTGTCCGGGTGGGTGCCGAGGACACCGAGATACCAGAACGGGTACGTCGGCAGGGCCGCGTGCACGGCCTCGTCGTAGCCCTGGACGCGGGCCCGCACGTCAGCGGGGTATCGCGCCTCCGCAGGCGATCCGTGCCCGGCCGCCGGGGATCCGGTCGAGGGCTCGGCCGGGGGCTCCCAGATGGCGACGGACGCACCGCCACCTGTCATCCAGATCGACGACCGGTGCACCCGCTTGTCGAAGAGGTCCCCGAAGAAGGTGGCGGCGTGGCGCGGGTAGGTCTCATCGTCGGGGAACAGGAACCGCAGGATGGGATCCTTGACGAACGCGGCGACCAGTGAACCGACCACCGCATCGCGGTCGGCTGAGGTGGCGATGGTGATCTCGGGCGCTGTCACAGCAGTCGACACTAGCCGGAAAAAGCGCCTTGACCCTGACACGGTGGCAGGACGAAGACTCGCCTCATGGACGTCGACAGCTACCGCAAGCACTCCCCGTACAGCGACCCGGGCCGGCATGCCGCTCTGCTCGACGCCGTGCCCGCCGACATCGCCACCGTGGCCGCGACCGCCCGCAACGTGATCGTCCACTACCGGGCCGGCGGCGTCGAGTTGCCCGGCGACCGGCTGGAGGAGGTGAACAGCCGCTGGGTGGAGCGCATTCTCGACACCGACCAGTCCCGCTTCGCCCTGCCCCTGCGCACCGAGCGCCCGGCCGTCGACCGGGTGGCCGGCTGCTGCCGGGACCACACGCTGCTCTCGGTCGCGCTGCTGCGTCAGCACGGCATCCCGAGCCGCAGCCGGGTCGGCTTCGCCTCCTACTTCACCCCCGGCTGGCACTACGATCACGTGCTGGTGGAGTACTGGAACGGCCACCGCTGGGTCTGGGCCGACCCGGAAATCGACCCGGCCGGCGACCGGCGGTTCGACGGCTACGACATCGATCCGACTGCGGGACTCTTCGACTCGGCGGCGCGGGTCTGGTCGGCGTACCGGGCCGGAACGATCGATCCCGACGTCTACGGCGTGGCCCCCGACCTGCCGGTCCACGGCGCCTGGTTCATCTACGACTACGTCCTGCACGAGCTGGCCCATCGGCGCAAGGACGAGTTGCTGCTGTGGGACAGCTTCGGCGCGATGACCGACGACCTCGCCGACGCCGACCTCACGCTCGCCGACGAGATCGCCGCGCTGCTGCTCAAGGCCGACGACGGCGACGAGGCCGCGGAAAAGGCGCTCGCCGACCGGTACGCCACCGACAGCCGTCTGCGTCCCGGCGCTCGGGTACGCAGCTTCTCACCGGTCTCCGACGCGGTGAGCACTGTCGATCTGCGCGTCAGCCGAAGGTGAAGGCGTACGCCTCGGCGCCGGGTTCGCCGAACGTGACCTCCAGGGTCCGCTCCCGGACCGCGCCGTCCTGGCGCACGAGCTGGTAGAGGCGGCCGTCCGCCAGCACGCCGTTGCCGTCCCCGTCGACGTCGACGCCGTGGGACGGGCCGGGGGCCTCGCCGTCGAGGAGCACCCGGAACGGGATCGACCGCCCCGTCCCGGGGGCCAGAACGAGATGCGCGTCCCGGGCGTGGAACCGGAAGGCGATGCTGCCGCCGGCCCGGCCGACCGCGACGTTCTCCGACCCGATCGTCCACTCGCCCGACAGGGCCCACTGGTTGAGGACCAGGCTCTCGGGGAGGTCGTAGGCGCGGCGTTCGTCGAGCGCGGGTCCGTTCGGCGACGCGAAGTGTTCGCCGCGACTGAACCCGAGGTACGTCTCGGGCGTCCGCAGACTGTCCCAGTCGGCCTCCGCCTCCGGGCCGAGCCCGTTGACGGGTACGGGGTCGCGCTCGACGCCGAGCAGGTGCTGGAGAACCCGCTCGGACTGCTCGTAGCGCCCCTCACCGAAGTGCTCGTCGCGGATGACCCCGTCGGTGTCGACGAAGTACAGCGCCGGCCAGTACTGGTTGGCGAAGGCACGCCAGATCGCGTAGTCGTTGTCGACCGCGACCGGGTAGTCGATCGAGCGCGCCGCGACCGCCCGGCGCACCCAGTCGACCTGGTGCTCGAAGCTGAACTCCGGCGTGTGCACCCCGACGACGACGAGGCCGTCGTCGCGGTAGGCCTGCGACCAGGCCCGGACGTACGGCTCCTGGCGCAGCCAGTTGATGCAGGTGAGCGTCCAGAAGTTCACCAGGACGACGCGCCCGCGCAGCTCGGCGGGGCCGAGTGGCTCGGAGTTGAGCCACTCGGCCGCCCCGTTGAACGGGGGCAGGTGCACGGCCATCTAGCGCAGCGACCGGAAGGCGGTGCGAAGCTCCTCGGAGAAGATCTTCGGCTGCTCCCAGGCCGCGAAGTGCCCGCCCACGTCGAGCTTGTTGTAGTAGATGAGGTTCGGGTACGCCTGCTCGGCCCAGCTCTGCGGGGCCTCGTACAGCTCGTCGGGGAAGACGCTCACCGCCACCGGCACGTTGACGCCCTTGGCGGCGAAGAACGAGAGCTTGTTCTCCGCGTACAGGCGGGACGCCGAGATCGCGGTGTTCGTCAGCCAGTAGAGCGAGATGTTGTCCAGGATGTCGTCGCGGGTCAGGCCCGCCTGGGCGCCCTCGAAGACCTGCGCGATCAGGGCCAGGCTCTTCGCGTCGTGGTCGAGCAGGAACGACGCCAGGCCGACCGGAGAGTCGGCCAGCGCGGTGAGCGTCTGCGGCCGCGTCGCCATCATGAGGGCGTACGCGACGTGCTTCCAGACGTAGTTGGCTTCCTCGGCGGCACGCATCTCGTCGGCGGACAGGCCGGAGGGCAGCGAGCCCATGGCGTTGTTCGCGCCGGTGGTGTCGCCCTGGAACAGCAGGTCGATCTCGGGTGGGATCGCACCGGGCATGTTGGTGTGGATGCCGAGCAGTTGCGGAGGGGCCTGCACGCCCATCTGGTCCACGATGACCGCGCCCCAGTCGCCGCCCTGGGCCACGAACCGGTCGTAGCCGAGACGCGTCATCAGCTCGGTCCAGGCGGTCGCGATCTTCTGCGGGTTCCACCCGGACTCGGTCGGCTTGCCGGAGAAGCCGTGGCCGGGCAACGACGGGATGACCAGGTGGAAGGCGTCCGACGCGCTCGCGCCGTGAGCGGTCGGGTTGGTCAACGGTTCGATGATCTTCATTTGCTCGATCACGGATCCGGGCCACCCGTGGGTGACGATGAGCGGCAGCGCATCCTCGTGCTTCGAGCGCACATGGATGAAGTGGATGTCCACCCCGTCGATGGTGGTCATGAACTGCGGTACGGCGTTCAGCCGTGATTCCACCTTGCGCCAGTCGTACTCATCTTCCCAGTACCGCGCGACGGCCTGGATCGTCGCGAGTGGCACGCCCTGCGACTGGTCGTCGACGATTTCCTTTTCCGGCCACCGCGTTGCCGCGATCCGTCGTTTCAGGTCGTCCAGGTCCGCCTGGGGGATTTCCACCGTGAACGGGCGGATCTCCGTGGTGCCGGGACGTGTCTTCGTCTTGACCGCCATGCGTGCTTCCTCTCTGTCTGAGTTCGCGCCTCGCGAGGGGAATCATGCGGTGAGGGCACTGCCCGGACTTGTGCGCCGATTTCGAGAAGGGCACGCCGCCGCCATATCTCGGAGCGTAAAACGACGCCGACGGGCGTCGTGGCCATACCGGCAGACGGCCGTGATCAGTCCGTCCGCGGCAGACGACGTGCGCCGGGGCCCTCACGACCGAGCACGTCACGGGGGTTCGTCAGATGGCAGGCCCGCAGCGAGAGACAGCCGCAGCCGATGCATTCGGTGAGGTCGTCCCGCAACGCCTGCAGGTGGGCGATGCGCGCGTCGAGTTCGGTACGCCAGGCCGCGGACAGCCGGTTCCAGTCGACATGGGTCGGCGTGCGTTCGCTGGGGAGCTGGTCCAGGGCTTCCCGGATCGCCGTCAGCGAGATGCCGACGCGCTGCGACGCCCGGATGAAGGCGACCCGGCGCAGCGTGTCGCGACCGTACCGACGTTGGTTGCTCGCCGTCCGGGTGCTGCGAATGAGGCCCTTGCGTTCGTAGAAGTGCAGCGCGGAGATGGCCACGCCGCTGCGCTCGGCGACCTGTCCGACGCTGAGTTCGTGGAAGGCGGTGCGGGCCCTCGGCATGGCCCGAGCCTAACCCTTGCCCTCAACCATGGTTGAGGGCACAGACTCGGCGTCGTCCACGAACCGCGATCGGGGAGGCCGCACCGTGACCACCGTTCTCGTCATCGGCGCCACCGGAAAGCAGGGCGGCGCCGTCGCCGAACTGCTGCTCGACCACGCCCACGACGTCACCGCCTACGTGCGATCGCCCGAGTCGCCGTCCGCCGTGGCACTGGCCGCCGCCGGGGTACGGCTCGCCGTCGGTGACCTGGCCGATCCGCAGGCGCTCGCCAGAGCCGCCCACGGCGCCGACGCGATCTTCGGGCTGTCCGTGCCGTTCGGCGCCGGTGGCAAGGACGAGGAGGTCGCCCAGGGTCGCCTCCTGGTGGACACCGCGGCGCGGGCCGACGCGCATCTCGTCTACTCCTCCGTACGCGGCGCCGACCGGATGGTCGCCACCGACATCGACCACGCCGACAGCAAACAGCTCGTCGAGGCGTACCTGCGGGAACAGCAGGTCCGTGCCACAGTCCTCGGGCCGGTGTACTTCATGGAGAACGCCCTGAACGTCGGCTTCAGCCGGCTCACCGACGGCGTCCTGGCCAACCCGCTGTCCCCGGGCAAGCCGCTGGACCAGGTGACCGTCCGGGACATCGCCGGCCTCGCCGTGCACGCCATCGAGCACCCGGACCGCTTCGTCGGCGAGCGGATCGACGTCGTCTCCGACCGGGTCACCGGCGAGGAGGCGGCCCGCATCCTCGGCGATGTGCTCGGCCGCGAGATCCCGTACCGGCGGATGCCGCTCGACCAGGTCCGGCAGTGGGCCGGCGACGAGATCGGCGACATGTTCCAACGCTTCGAGGACACCACCGACTTCGCCGACATCGACGCGCTGCACGCCAGGTACCCGGACGTCGCCTGGCACAGCTACGCCGACTGGGCCCGCACCGTCGACTGGGACCGCGTCCTCGCAAGGCCGACGACCGCACGATAGCCACGCGGCTGTCCGGCCGTCAGGGCATATTCGCGTAACGCAGTGGGAGCGGAGGTCGTGGCCGACGCCAGACGACGTACGCCAGGATGGCGGCGACGGTCAGCAGTGCCACGCCGATGAGAAGGATGAACCAAGGCGTTCGATCGCCAACCTCGCGCACCCCGAAGCAGGGGTTGCTCTCGGCGTAGTGGACGTGAATGCGCTCGCCGGCGGTCACGGCCCGGTTCGCGTCGACCGCCGCACTAAAGTCCGCTTCACATGTCTCACCGCGGCTCGTCGTGAACTGAACCGTCAGGATGGTTCGCGCACCGCGATGCTCGACGTCGCGCACCACGGCCGATGCCTCCGACGCTCCGCGGTCAGCCGCGATCGACCAGATCACGAGGCCCGTGACGGTCATCGCGAAGACGAGGTAGAACGCCGAGAAGACCCGTAGGAAGGTTCGGCTCGGGCGTCGACGGTTCATGGCCGGAACTCTAGAAGGGGCCGACAACGCGACAGTCGCAACGGACTGCGCCCTTGCCAAACCAGCGCGTGACGGTTCGCTCGACGGCTTTGCGCTGCCGTGGCGTGGTGCGGCAACATCAGCCGCCGTGACGGCACCAGGCACGGATCCGGAGAACGCCACCCCGGCCGGCGACAACGGCACGCCCCGGTTGAAGCGGCGGGTCCGGCACTGGTTGGCCGGCACCGGGATCGCCGCTCTGGCCGCCGTACTCGGCATCACCCTCGCCGTACGCGGCGGCGCCACCCCGGCCTGCGCCGCGCCACCCGCGGGCAACACCGTCCACAAGGGAACGGCGAGCTTCTACGACGCGGGCCGCTCGGGCGGCACCTGCTCCTTCCCGGGCCCTCCCGCGGACCGGCTCTACGTGGCCCTCGGCGCGTCGCAGTACTCCGGGGCGGCGGCCTGCGGCAGTTACCTGGACGTCAGCGGCCCGAAGGGCACGGTCCGGGTGATGGTCATGGACCAATGCGGCGGGTGCGGGCCTAGCAAGATCGACCTCTCCGACGAGGCGTTCGCCCGGATCGCCGACCGGGCGCAGGGCATCGCGCAGGTGACGTACCGGGCGGTGGTGGACCCGCCGCTCGACGGCGGCCTCACCTTCCGGCTCAAGGGCGGCGCGTCGCAGTGGTGGTTCGCCGTGCAGGTCGGCAACCACGGCAACCCGCTGCGCTCGGTCGAGGCGAAGGGGCCGAGCGGGGGCTTCCGCAAGGCGGCCCGTCAGGTCGACAACTACTGGACCATCGAGGACGGGATCGGCCCCGGGCCGTACACGATCAGGGTCACCGACGTGTACGGCCACCAGACGACCGCCACGGGCATCCGCATGACGCCGAAGCAGGTCCAACGCACCTCGGCCTCCCTTCTCGCCGCCGTCCCGCCGTCACCTTCACCCTCGCCCTCGCCTTCGCTTTCGCCCTCGCCGACGCCGGTGGCGGAGTCAGCCGCGCCGACGACGACGGTCGAGGCCCTGGCCGGCGCAGCCCCACTGGCCGCCGCACCCTGCTGACCGGCGACCCGCGTCCCGCAGCGCGGCGGGCGGCGGTCGGCGCGGCGTGATCCACTCGGGATCGCCGATGTGGCGGCATCCGAGCGGCCTGATACCCCCAGATCGCCGACCTGGAGTGGATCATCCCGGGCGTCGGCTTGCGGCAGACCGGTCCGGAGGCGTGGCGTCCTACGAGCCCGTGGTCATGCATGGGTGGTGCGGGAAAGAGAGAAGGGACACCCTTCGAGGCCCGTTGACATGTGTTTCCGGCGAGTGACAGCGTTGTCATCGACTCATTTCCTCCATATGAGACGAGGAGCGCATCTTGCTCTATCGGAACTCACCGCGCCGCCGCACGACGGCAGCCGCCGCGGCCGGCATTCTCATCACGGGGCTGGCGCTCGCTCCGGCCGGGCCGGCGCAGGCCAGACCCAACAAGGGCCAGGACACAGCCGTACGCTCGGGCAACGCTCGGTTCGAGGTGCTGTCCCCGACCCTGATCCGCACCGAGTACCAGAAGGACGGCAGGTTCACCGACGCCGCCACCTTCAACGCCATCGGGCGCGACGACTTCCCCCGTACGCGGTTCACCAAGCACGTCGACCACGGCTGGCTCACCATCGACACAGGTGAGATGACGCTGCGCTACCAGGTCGGCTCAGGGGCGTTCACCGCCGACAACCTGACGGTGCGGCTCAAGACCGGCAAGCAGGTCGTGCAGGGCCAGCCCTGGGCCAGCCACACCGCTCCGGCGTGCGCGTTCGGCGCGCTCTGCGAGGCCGAGTCACTACAGCTGAGCGGTCCCGGCGTGGCCACCGACCACCGGGGATACAGCGGGCGCGGCTTCGCGGCCGGTTTCGCCTCGTCCGGCGACTCGGTCACGTTCGCGCTCGACGCACCGGCAGGCGGCACGAAGCAGCTCTGGGTCCGCTACGCCAACAGCACCGGCGGCGACGGTCAGAACGTGGCCCGCACCCTGACGGTCACGGTCGACGGCGACGCCGGTCGTACGCTGACGCTGCCGCCCACAGCGAACTGGGACACCTGGGGTCTGGCCAGCGTGCCTGTCGACCTCACCGCGGGTCGGCACGAGATCAGCGTCGTGCGGGGTCCCAACGACTCCGGCAACGTGAACGTCGACAGCCTCGCGGTGGTCAACCCGGGTGACCCGCTCCCGGCGCCGGCCGCGCCCCAGCCGCAGCCCCTGCGCTTCGGCACGCTGGCGGAGGCCGAGACCGGCGCGCTGACCGGCGGCGCGCGGCCCGCGAACGACCACAACGGCGCTTCCGGTACGGGATTCCTTGCCGGCCTGGAGAGCACCACGGCCGCCGTCGCGCTCACCGTGACGGATGTTCCGTCCCCGGGTGCCTACCAGGTGCAGATCCGCTACGCCAACGGCCAGGCCGGCGCCCAGCCGAGCCAGGCGCGCACCATGTCGGTCACGGCCGGGACGGCGACGCCGGTCACGGCGACTCTTCCGACGACCAGCGGGTGGGACTACTGGAACACCGTTTCCGTCCCGGTCCACCTCGACCGTGGCACCAACACGGTGACGCTGGGGTGCCCCACGGACGCCAGTTGCAACGTCAACATCGACACGGTCGCCGTCACGAGCAAGGACTCCCCGCTGCTCGCCCCGCACGCGCCGCTCGGCGGCTACCGCCGGGGCCTGGACGGCGTGACCGGTTCCGCGCTCACCGCCCCGGGCCTGCTCTACCAGGACGGCTGGTACCTCCTCGACGACTCGGCCTCGGCATTGCGCACCACCAAGCCCCGACCCGCCGCCGAGCAGGACGGCTACGTCTTCGCGTACGGGCAGGACTTCACCCGGGCCCTGAAGGACCTGGCGACCCTGACCGGGCCCACGAAGCTGCTGCCGAAGTGGGCGTACGGGGTGTGGTACTCCGAGTACTACGACCGCACCGCCGCCGAGTTCCAGAACCTGGTGGCCCGGGCCAAGGGCGAAGGCGTACCGCTGGATGTTCTTGTTCTTGACACGGACATCAAGGCGCCGGACAAGTGGAACGGCTGGAGCATCGACCCCACCCGGATCCCCGACCCGAAGGCGTTCTTCGACTGGGCGAAGAAGCAGGGCCTGCACACCGGCATCAACATCCACCCGAGCATCCTCGGCTCGGACCCGAAGTTCGCGCAGGCGCAGGCCACCGCGAAGGGCAAGCTCCAGCGCGTCGGCTGCAACGGCGGCCCCGACTGCTACGCGTTCGACTTCGGCGACCCGGACCAGCTCAAGGCGTATATGCAGCTGCACGACGAGATGCTGCCCAAGGGCAGCAAGGGTCCGGACCTGTGGTGGCTGGACTGGTGCTGCGACAACACGAAGTCCTCCCTGCCCGGGGTGACCGCGGACGCGTGGATCAACCAGCAGTACGCCGACAAGACCGGCTTCGCGTTCTCGCGGGCGTACGGCTCGTTGCAGGCCGGCGGCTACGGCAGCCCGACCCCGGTGGCGACCGGCCCGTGGGCCGACAAGCGCACCACGCTGCACTTCACCGGCGACACCACCAGTGACTGGTCGACGCTGCAGATGGAGGTCGGCTACACGCCTGGTGAGTCGGCCGCGACCGGGCTGACCGCAGTGAGCCACGACATCGGGGGGCACACCGGCGGCCTGCAGGAGCCGGGCACCGAACCGGGCAGCACCAAGCTGCCCGACGACCTCTACGCCCGGTGGGTGCAGTTCGGCACGTTCCAGCCGATCGACAGGCTGCACTCCAACCACAGTGACCGGCTGCCCTGGCAGTACGGCCCGGCGGCGAACGCGTCGGCCAAGAAGTTCCTGAACCTACGCAAGGAACTGCAGCCGTATACCTACGCCGCCGCCAAGGAGGCCACCCGCACGGGTACGCCGATCGTCCGCTCGATGTACCTGGCGTACCCGAACGAGCAGGCCGCGTACGCCACCGCCGGCTCGCAGTACCTCTACGGGCCGGACTACCTGGTGGCTCCGGTGACGACGCCGGGCACCACCGCCACGACGTCGGTGTGGTTCCCGCCGGGCAACAGCTGGACCGACATCTTCACCGGGAAGACGTACCGGGGCGGCACCACGCAGAACATCACCACCACCCTGGACACCATGCCGGTGTTCAAGAAGCACTGACGTTTCCAGGTATCAAGACACCGGCCGGGTGGGGCGACCCACCCGGCCGGTTCGTCAGTTGGCGTGACGGTGCTCCGCCAGTTCCGCGAAGGGCAGGGGGCAGCAGGTGTTTGCGGCGCAGGTGACCAGGTCGTCACAGCCGGCCGAGATGGCGTCCCGCAGGGTGTCACGGATGACTGTCAGGTCCGCCAGCCTCCGCTCGATCTCGACAAGCTTTTCCCTGGCACGCGCCTGGAGGCCGGTGTCGGATCGACCCCGGTGCCGGTGTCTGCCGGCGTCGAGCAGGTCCGCCACCTCGTTGAGGGTGAAGCCCAGGCGTTGCGCGGTCTTGATGACGCGCAGCAGGGTGACCGTCTCGGCCGGGTAGAGCCGGTGCCCGCCCGGCGAACGCTGCGGCGGGTCGAGCAGGCCCCGCCGCTCGTAGTAGCGCAGCGTCTGCTGGTTGACCCCTGCCGCGTCGGCCAGTTGCCCGCTGCGCAGGCCCGACCCGGTCAACTCCGGGTCCGCGGAGACCGGGCCCGCTCGGCGAGGGCGTCGAGCACGTCGACGTGGGCCGCCGGCACTCGGACGTCCAGCGCGAGCGATTCGGGTCCCGGCCGGGAAAGGCCGAACGTGAATAACGAGCAACACGATGACTCCCGGGCCGTCAGGTCCCGCGCCACCTCGTCGACCCGCGCGGCACCGTCGAGCTGAAAGCGCAGATGCCGCGCCGACAGCCGGCCCACGCCCCGCACCGCGTCGGTGAAGAACCGATCCCACTCGGCGAGCCGCAGCGGCCGCTCGGCCGTCGGGAGGGTGCAGGCATCCGGCACCCAGGCGTCGTCAGTCGTGACAGGGCGATCACTCATACCGTCGACGGTAAGCCTGTACCCAGGTATCGGATGCAAGCCCGACGGCCTGACTGGGCCACCATCGCCGGCACGCACAGGACCTCAGGTTCGACCGGACCGGCGGGGCCGTCGGGCCAGGGACAACCAGCCGAGGAACCTGTCGTGCATCGCCGCCACGTTTGGACGCAGACCCAGGTCGTACGCGTCGTCGATCGCCTCCCGCATGGACGCGGCCAGGTAGAACGCCAGCGCGATCGAATGACCGTAGAACTCGGTCGCGAGGGCGAGCCGAGCCGGCCCGCACGGCCAGGGCGCGGCGCAGTTGCGACACAGCCACGCCGGACGCATCGGCAGGTGCGGGCGAGGACGGGCGGTCATCCGACGCGCACCGGAACGCGCCTGCGTGGCCTGCTGGGTGCGACGGGCCGGGCCTGCCGGCGCACGCCCGCACGTCGCACGTACAACTCGCGCCGCGCGACCGCGTCGCCGGCGGCGTTCAGCTGGTAACCCTCGATCCAGACCCATCCGTCGTACGTGTGCCGCTCGGGCAGCTCGCGAATGACGCGTACGAAGATCGGCCGCAGGAACTGGACGCTGGCCGCGGTGGTCAGGTGGACCAGGTCGCCGGCCCGCATCGGCTTCTCGGGCTTGCCGTTAGGCACGGTCTCCCCCTGGTGCTGGGTGGGAAGGGCCGCTCCCGTGAGTGCTCGCCCGTCGGGAGCGGCCCCGCTACGAACGCGACCGCCGGGTCTCGTGGTCCCTACCGGCCGCGCCGCCTGGTGACACTCTGCTGTGGATGCCACTACGCTCGGAAGGCGTCGCAGGTGTCCGGGCCGGAGCTGGCGGGACAGGCCCCAGGGGTGTGCCGCCTCGGGTAGTCGATCTCCGTTTTGAGGAGCGTTGAATGGCTGACGTGCCAAGTCCCCTCGCGGACTTCATCGTGAGCGAGATCCGTCGCGCTCGTGGAGCGTCCGGGATGACGCAGGAGTCGTTCGGCCGGGCTGCGGGTTTCAGCGCCTCGCATGTCAGCGCCGTGGAGAGCGGCACCCGAGCGCTGACGATGGACTTCATCCGGGGAGCGGACCGGGCCTTCAGTAACGATGGGCTGTTCGGGCGCCTGGTCGTGAAGCTCGGCGCACCGTCGTGGTTTCTGCCGTGGCTCGACGCCGAGCGCGGCGCGCGACAGCTTCGCCTCTTCGAGCCACTATTGATCCCGGGCCTGCTCCAGACCGAGAACTACGCCCGCGTCGTGATGCGCCTGAACGATCGTATGTCCGCCACCGAGGTGGACCACCAGGTGAGCGCCCGCATGAGCCGACACAAGATCCTGACCAGCGACGCTCCGCCGCAGGTCGTGGGCGTCCTGGACGAGTCCGCGCTCCATCGCGGCGGCGACGAGTACGCCGGCATCATGACGGAACAGATCGCCCACCTCATCGCCATCGCCGAGCTGCCGCACGTCCACGTGCACGTGATCCCGGCGAGCGCCGGTCTCCACATCGGGCTGTCCGGGCCGTTCGCGCTGGCGCGGGCCAGCGATGGGGCTTGGGTCGGGCACCTTGAGAATCAGCTAGGCGGGATCGTGGTCAACACGGAAGATGGGCTGGATACTCTCCAGGCGAGGTGGGAGAACGTTCGCAACGAAGCGCTCCCGCGCCGACAGTCCAACGAGCTGATGAAGGAAGTGCGCAGCCATCATGGACCTCACTAACGCCATCTGGCGCAAGTCCCGGCGCAGCGGATCGTCCGGGGGCAACTGCGTGGAGGTCGCCGACAACCTTCCTGGCGTCGTCGGCGTCCGGGACAGCAAGGACCCCGCAGGCCCGGCCCTGACCTTCGATCCGGCGGCTTGGCGAGCGTTCGTTGCTCAGGTCACCACCCGGTCGTAACCCAGGCCAGACGCCTGGAAGCCCTGCCACCGGGCCGAAGCCTCGAATGTGCCGGCGTCCCCAACGGGCGCCCGCCAGCTGTCAGTCGTCGAACTCGAACCCGCTCGCCTCGGCGTCCGTGATGAGCCGCCGCATGCGTTCGCCGTCGGCCGCGACCACGTTCAACAGAGCTTCCAGCTCTTGAAGTGCGCCTCGATCGGTGCCGTGGGCGCAGAACATGCCACCCTCCGGGTCGTACGCGAACCGGCCTTCGAGCGTCGGGGCCTCGGTGCTGACGAGTACTTCCGCGACTCCTTCCCAGAAGTACCCGTTGGGCTCGTGACCGAGCTCCTCGACCAGGGCGTCGACCGGCATGGTCCCCGCATCCAACAGCAACGAATACTGTCCTGGAGTCGTCTCGATCAGCTTGAGCAAGGTCACCCTTCGAAGACTGACACCGGTTCGCGGTCAGGGCAAGATCACAACGATGGGTCGGCCGGCGTCGTCGTACAACGCTCCGACCCTCACCCTCCGGCGACCGAGACCAGGCGCAGCCGGCCATAGGGCCGGCAGGTTACGGTGAGCCGGTGACCGACACTCCTCGCGAGGTCTTCCTGAAACTCGTGAACGGCGTCTGCGAAGAGCGCTGGGCGGAGGTGGTGGACCTCTATGCCGAGCAGACCGACGTCTCCCACCCGTTCTTCCCGCTGGATGCACCGCCGATGCGCTCCCGCGAAGAGCTACGAGCCCACTTCGGCGGCGGGCCGCAGCCGTACCAAGGCCCGACTCTGCGGCGTCGGCCAACCCAGATCAACATCCACGAGACCGCTGATCCCGAGGTCATTGTGGCCGAGTTCCAGTACGAAGGAATCGTGGTGGAGACCGACGAACCCTTCACCATCCCGGCCGTGTTCGTCATGCGCGTCAGGGACGGCAAGATCGTCGAATCCCGCGACTACCTGGACCACCTGCGTTCAGCCGCAGCTCGCGGTCAACTGCCCGGGGTCTTGGATGCCATCCGCGACCACCACGCGAAGGACCCTGTCACTGACCCACCAGTGCACAACAGCGCCGAACCTCCCAGGCCGGGAAGCACCGGCGCCGGATCGGTACAGAGCGACGCCGAGTAGTCAGGGACGGCCAGACAGCTCCCCACCAAACTGCCCGCCATCGCCCTCCACCCTGACGTGGATGAGCGACAGCGTTCAGGTGAGGGCGTCCACAAGCACCCACGGTGCGGTTCTTCACCGCACGCGTTCGCCAATTACGGTCGCAGCATGGACGACCCGATCGAGCTGCGACTCGACCTCGCCACCGCCGAGGACCTTCGCATTGCTTTGTACGACTTGGGCGAGCACCAGGCCGCAGGCCGGCCGATCCCGTACATGGACCTCGAAACCAGCAGACGGCTCGGCGCCCTCCTGCGAGACCTGGACATCCGGTTAGGCGGTAGGGGCAGGTTCGCCTAGCCGGCTTGCCATCGATCGGTACGGAAGCCGGCACGTCGACGCACGTCGGGGTTGGGGCTCCCGTCCGCCGCGCCGGTCCAAGCCCGGGACTGGCTTGCCACCGGGTCACCATGTCGCGGCACCAGCTCCACCGCCAGGACGTGCCCGACTCTCCCCCACAGTCGCCGGCCCCGCTCCGAAACGATCGAGCGCAGGCCCCGAGACGACCCACGGCGGCACAGCCAGCCCGACCTGAGAAGGGGCCAACTGAGCCAGCACTCAGGGCGTCGTCAAACGCCGCCCGATATTGACCATGAACGACCATCGACGCCCGGACAGAGAACCAGCTCAGAACCTTGATCACGGCTCTGAGCTGGTGGGCGACGGACGAGTCGACCTGTACGCCGGATTCTGTGCGCGGCGCGTACCCCAAGGGGGTTTGCGCCGGCGGCGGCCATCCATCTCGGCCTGCCGTTGCCGGCAGGCTCCAGCGGCCTACCCGCAGACATCGGGCGGGCAGCCCTCAAGCGTCTGCGCCGGGTCGTCATCTTGCGGTGACGGCCCTTGCTTGGCCTTGCTCCGGGTGGGGTTTACCGAGCCACCCCGGTCACCCGGGGTGCTGGTGGGCTCTTACCCCACCGTTTCACCCTTACCGTCCCCGTTGGGGTCGGCGGTCTGTTTTCTGTGGCACTGTCCCGCGGGTCGCCCCGGGTTGCCGTTAACAACCACCCTGCCCTGTGGAGTCCGGACGTTCCTCGGCGGCGGGCCGAAGCCCGCCGACGCGACCGCCCGGTCGACTCGTCCGTCGCGCTCCCATCCTAACGACGAGCGTGCGGCAGGTATTGCCGCCCCGCGCGGGCAAGATCGCGCAGCTCATGGACGATCCGGCGACGCCAGCTCAGAAGGCGACAGCTAGCCTCGTGGGTCTATGGATCTCTCCCATGCCGCGCTGCTGCTCGCCGCCGGTCTCGCCGCTGGCACTGTCAACGCGGTGGCCGGTGGCGGTTCACTCATCACGTTCCCGGCGATGATCGCGATCGGGTTGCCGCCGGTGCCGGCGAACGTCAGCAACTCGGTCGCCGTGTTTCCCGGCTACGTGGCCAGCGTGGCGGGCAGCCGGCAGGACCTGCCGCGACCTCGGGCGCTGGCCACACTGGTGCCCACCACAATCGTGGGCACGATCGTCGGGGCGCTGCTGTTGCTGGCCACCCCGGCTCGCGCGTTCGAGCTGGTCGTACCATTTCTGGTTCTTGGCGCGACAGCGGTCCTGGCCTTCCAGGGCCCGCTGCGCCGGCTGGTCGGTCACCCCCGCGCACTGTCGCCGCGGCGGCGGACGATCGCGGTGCAGACGATGGTCGCGCTCGGCGCGGTGTACGGCGGATACTTCGGCGCGGCGCTCGGGGTGATGCTGGTCGCCGGCCTGGCCCTGGTGCTGGACGCGACGCTGGCGCGGGTGAGCGCCATCAAGAATCTGCTCTCCGCGTTGGTGGGCCTCACGACGCTTGTGGTGTTCGCCCTGTTCGGCCCGGTGAACTGGGCGGCGGTCGCGGTGGTCGCGCCGGCCACGCTGATCGGGGGGTACGCGGGCGCCCGGCTGGTCCGCCGGCTGCCGCCGGTGGTGCTCAAGACGCTGATCGTGGTGTTCGGTACGACGATCGGCCTCTACCTGCTCTGGCGTGCCCTGAACTGAGCGGCGGCAAAGCCAAGATTCGCGCAACTTCCGGGATGGTGCTGCCTCAGCGAGCCCGGAGGCAGCAGTTTCCCCGAAAGTGCGCGGATCTTGGGCGGTCCAGCGGACCAGCGGCGGCAGGCCCCGTCAGTACGCCTCGCCTACCGGTTCCTCGGCGGTGTTCTCGGCGCTCGCGGCGCTGCGGTTCCAGCGGGACCACAGCACCCGCTCGCCGTAGCCGGCGGCCATCACGTGCGCGAAGGCCAGGTAGACCAGCACGCCGACGGCGAGCACCCCGAAGCCGACCCAGAACGGCAGCGACAGCGACTGCTCGGCGAGCTTGCCGGAGATGATCGGCGCAGGCGCGGCGGCACCCCAGCGGACCAAATTGAACGCGCCGGTGGCGACGCGCCGGTCGCTGGAGCCGAGGCCGAGCGCCAGGTCGGTGAGGTTGGCGTTGGCCAGGCCCATGCAGAGGCCGGCGAGCACGAGCACCACGATCGCCTCGGTGGTGCTGGTGGAGGTGGCGAAGAGGACCATGCAGACCAGCAGGCCGGCGATGGCCAGGCCGACGGTCTGCACCGCGCCGATGCGGTGGGCCAGCCGGTGACCGATCACCAGGATGCCGGTGGCCAGGCCGAGACCCCAGCCGGTGAATGCGAGGCCCAGCGGGACGATGTCCAGACCGAGGAAGAGCGGCGTGTAGCCGAGCACCACGAAGAACACGAAGTTGTACGCGGCGGTCACCACGCAGAGGGCGATGAACGCCGGTCGGCGGTAGGTGGCGAAGATCTGGCCGACGCGTACTGGGGCCTGCCGGTTGGTGGGTTCGCGGAGTTTGCGGGAGGCCACGCCGAGGGCGAGGACCATGAAGACGCCGCAGACGAAGAACGGCAGCCGCCAGCTGACCTGGCCGAGCAGGCCACCGATCAGCGGTCCGACGGCGAAGCCGAGCCCCAGGGCGGTCTCGAAGAGGCCGACCACCCATTCCCGGTCGACGGCCAGGTTGACCAGCACCACCATGGCGGTGGCGAAGAACATCGCGTTGCCCAGCCCCCAGACGCCCCGCAGCACGGAGAGCTGCACGATGTTGTCGCTGAACGAGGCGAGGATCGCGGCGACGCCCACCACGGAGACGCCGGTGATCAGCACCGGCTTGAAGCCGAACCGGCCGCTGGCCAGCGTCGCCGGGATCATGCCGACGGCCATCACCGCGATGTACGCGGTGAACAGCAGCTCGACCTGCCAGGCGGTGACGCCGATCGCCTCGCCGATGGCCGGCAGGATCGGGTCGACGACGGCGATGCCGGCGATGGCGAGAAAGGCCACCAGCGTGGTGGCGTAGATGGCACTGCGGTTCGGTTCGGAACGCCGATCCACTCCGACTCCTCAATTAGCTGTATCGTACAGGTACTTATTCTGTATCATACAGCTATGAGCGACGACCAAGACGCGAGCACCCTCGGCCGGATCGAGACCGAGGTGGCCCTGTTGATGCGCTTCGGCGAGGCCACCCGGCGGGCCACCGGCACCGCCGAGCACCGGGTGCTCGACCGCGCGGCGTACGTCATCCTGCGCCACCTGGCCGACGCCGGCCCGCAGAACGTCTCGGCGCTCGCCGCCCGACTCAACCTGGACGGCTCCACCGTCACCCGGCAGGTGTCCGCGCTTCAACGGGACGGCCTGATCACCCGTACCCCCGACCCGACGGACGGCCGGGGCACTGTCATCTCCCCCACCCCGGCCGGCCTGCAGCGGATGGCCGCCGTGCAGTCCGCCCGCACCCGGCTCTACGGCGACATGCTGGCCGACTGGAGCGCCGAGGACCGGGCCTCCCTGGCAACCCTGCTGGGCCGCCTCAACCAGGCCCTGGTGAACCGCAACCGCACCCGCTGACCCCGCGTGGCGGTGTCGTGGTCTGGCTCACCGCGCCATCCAGTCGCGCGAAAAGCCCTTCCACCGCCAAGATCGCGCAAGATCCTGGTTGTAGTGGCCTCCTGCGCGGCCAACACCACTACAACAACGATCGAGCACGATCTTGCGGTGAAGCCGCCGGGCCCGCCCGGCGCGGAAGCCCACACCTGGCACGGGACCGGGTTTCAGGAGAACGTCCGCCGCGCCCACGTGCGGAAGTCCGTGGCGGGCAGGCCGAGTGCCCGGGTCATCTCCGGGCGGGCGGGGCTGCCGTTCTCGTTGATCTGCTCGACAGCGTTGACCATGGCGGGCAGCAGGCCGCGCTCGACTGCCTGCTGCGGGGTGAGCACGGGCGCGGTGATCGTGCGCCCGGTGACCTCACTCAGAATGGCCGCGACCTCGGTCATGGTGAGCAGGTCACCGGCGAGTTCGACATCCAGGCCGTCGAACTTCTCCGGGTTGGCGAACGCGGTCGCCGCGGCCTCCCCGATGTCGTCGACGGCGATCCACGGAAGCCGGGTGTCCGCGGCGAAGCCGGTGATGATCGTGCCGCTGGACCAGTCGCCGAAGAGGTAGGACCAGCCGACGAGGTTCTCCATGAAGGTCGAGGGCTTGAGGACGGTCCAGTGCGCGAAACCACCAGAGCGCACCATCTCGTCGATGGCCGCCTTGCTTTCCCAGTAGTGCCTGTCCCACCGGCCCTCGGCCCAGCCGGGCTGGTTGCGGTGGAACTCGCCGGCACCCGAGACGCTGCTGTGCACGACGTGCGACACGCCGGCGCGGCGCGCTGCCTCGACGACGTTGCGACCGCGGGTCACCTCGGCGTTGCCCTGCAGGTCCGTCACATCCGGATACGGGATGGAGAAGAGGCCGTCCATTCCGTCCGCCGCGGCGAGCAGCGACTCCACGTCGTCCAGGTCCCCCTTGACCAGTTCGGCGCCCCGATTCCGCAGCGCCTGGGCGCTGTCGGTGCCCGGATCACGGACCAGGGCACGAACGTCGACGCCCCGGTCGAGCAGCGCTCGGGCCGTGGCCCCGCCCTGCTTGCCCGTCGCGCCGATGACGAGAACAGCCATGATGCCTCCCGAGAAACAAGCGGGGTGGCCCCCCACTTCTCGTCGGCTACGATATGGGGGACCACCCCACTTCTGCAAGGCGGACCATGAGAGCGGACGCGCAGCGCAACTACGACCTCATCGTCACGGCGGCCGCCGAGGCGATCGCCCGCGACGGCGCGTACGCCTCGCTCGAGGAGATCGCCCGATCCGCCGGGGTGGGATCGGCGACCCTGCACCGGCACTTCCCCACCCGGTGGTCGCTGCTCCAGGCGGTCTTCCGCGGCTGTGTGCACAACCTGGCAACGCGTGCCGGCGACCTGGTCGCCACGCCGGACGCCCTCGACGCGCTGACGACCTGGTTGCACGAGGTCACCGCGTACGCCACGACAACCCGCGGCCTCGCGGATTCGCTCCTGAACGAGCCCGTCGAGCAGACCGACGCCTGCGGCGCGACGCTCGTCGCCGCCGGTGAACCACTGCTGCGCCGAGCCATCGTCGAGGGTTCGGTACGGCCCGACATCACCATGGCCGACCTGATGATCCTCGCCAACGGCATCTCGCTGGCGGCGCAACCCATGGGCGCGGCCAAGGCGGAACAGCTGCTGACCCTTGCCCTGCGGGGGATCGGCTCGGCGAGCCGCCCGTAGCCGTACGCCGCGAAAGCGCAGCCGCCCCGACAGACCGACGCGACGGTCTACCGGGGCGGCTGCGCTCGCCCGGGGGGCGGGTCAGGCGACCGGTTCGCGGGCCGGGTCGGCGTCGCGGTCGACGCCGGGGGTGATGCGGGGGTCGCCCTCGTCGGCGAAGTAGTCGTCCGGCGTGGTGCCGTCGACTCCCTCGGGCGCCTTGACGGCCCGCAGGATCAGCGTCAGCAGGGCGGCGACCGCCAGGTTGACCAGCACCGCCACGATGCCCACGTAGATCGTCTTGGGCGTGTCGAAGCCGAACTTCTCCAGCGGGAACGCGGACCCGCCGAAGTGCTTCCGGGTGGGGCTGGCCACCTGGTAGAGCATCCACATGCCGAGCCCCATGCCGGCGACCCAGCCGACGATCAGGGCGGTTCGGTGGAACCAGCGGGTGTAGAGGCCCAGCGCCACGGCCGGCAGCGTCTGCAGGATGATCACGCCGCCGATGAGCTGGAGGTCGATCGAGAACTGCGGGTCGAGGAACACGATGCAGGCCACGGCCCCGACCTTGACCACCAGCGAGGTGATCTTCGAGACGTTCGCCTCCTGTGCGGCGGTGGCGTCCCGCTTCAGGTACTCCTTGTAGATGTTGCGGGTGAACAGGTTCGCCGCGGCGATCGACATGATCGCCGCCGGCACCAGCGCGCCGATGCCGATGGCGGCGTACGCGACCCCGGCGAACCAGTCCGGGAACTGCTGGTCGAACAGCAGCGGCACGATCGTGTTGTTGTCGACGCTGCCCGCCGACGCTCCCGGCAGCGGCTTCACCCCGGCCGCGATGGCCATGTAGCCGAGCAACGCGATCAGGCCGAGCAGCAGGCTGTACGCCGGCAGCGCCGACATGTTGCGCTTGATCACGTCGCGGTTCCGGCTGGCCAGCACACCGGTGATGCTGTGCGGGTAGAGGAACAGCGCCAGCGCCGAGCCGAACGCCAACGTGACGTACTGCAACTGGTTGTTGCCGTTGAGCAGGATGCCGTCGTTCGGGTTCGGTGACGCCTGGAACTTCGCGTCCGCCGCGTCGAAGATGTCACCCCAACCGCCGAGCTTGTACGGCAGGTAGATGACCGCCACCAGGATCACGATGTAGATCAGGCTGTCCTTGACGAACGCGATCAGCGCCGGTGCGCGCAGCCCCGACTGGTAGGTGTACGCCGCCAGGATGGCGAACGCGATGATGATCGGCAGGTGCCGGGCGAGGGCGCTGTCACCCGTGACGCCCATCGTCTTGAGGACCGCCTCGATGCCCACCAGTTGCAGCGCGATGTAGGGCATCGTGGCCACGATGCCGGTGATCGCGATCAGCAGCGCCAGCACCGGCGAGTCGAACCGCGTACGGACGAAGTCGGCAGGGGTGACGAAGCCGTGCCGGTGCGAGACCGACCAGAGCCGGATCAGCACCAGGAAGACCAGCGGATACACGACGATCGTGTACGGCACCGCGAAGAACCCGGCCGCCCCGGCGCCGAACATCAGCGCCGGCACCGCCACGAAGGTGTACGCGGTGTAGAGGTCGCCGCCGACCAGGAACCAGGTGATCCAGCCGCCGAAGCTGCGCCCGCCCAGGCCCCACTCGTCGAGGTGCGCCATGTCCGTCGGCCGCCGCCACCGCGCGGCCACGAAGCCCATCGCGCTGACCAGCAGGAACAGCAGGGAGAAGACGATGATCTCGGTGAGATGGTCCCGCCACATCAGTGCTCACCCCGCTTCTTCGTCATCTGGTAGACGAGCGTGGTCGTGGAGACGCCGAGCAGGATCCAGGCCAGTTGCAGCCAGTAGTAGCGCGGAAACCCGAAGATCCGGGGCGCGTCACCGTTGAAGAACACCGGGATCAGCGGCACCACGATGGGGAGAAAGAGCAACCAGTTCCAGGGGCTGTGGTCCTTCGCCCGGGATCGCGCCGTGGTGGGCGCCTCCGGTTCCGGTGCAGCCATCTGACACACCTCCGGGGAGTCGTGGCACTCGATGTAACGGCCGGAGGCTACGACTCTGTGACCGCCGTCACGATCAGAGCGCGGACGGCTCTGCGCCGAACGGCGCACCGGCTGCGCCGAACGGCGCGACAGTTCCGCCGGCGGGCGAGGTGCAGCGGACGCCCGAGGGCCACAGCTCAGGCGGTGCAGCGAGGTGCGACGGACGCCGCAGGGGCGCGGCTCAGGCGGCGGGCAGGTGCGCGGTGTCGTTGACCGTGCGGACCGCGATGCCGCCGTCGGGCCACAGGTCGAGCACCGAGATGCCGGCCGCGTCCAGGAAGAGCCGGTGCAGGAAGGCGTCGCTGGCCGCGAGGGCGTCGCGCAGCGCCAGCTTGATCGGCGAGACGTGCGAGACGACCACCACGGTCTCCCCGGGGTACGCCTTCGGCAGCGCGCCGACGACCCGGTGGACGCGTTCGGCCACGTGGGTGAACGACTCGCCGCCCGGCGGGGCGATCCGCGGTGAGGCGAGCCAGGCGTCCATCTCCCCCGGCCACTGCTGGCGTACCTCGGCGAAGGTGCGCCCCTCCCACTGCCCGAAGTCGCACTCGATCAGGTCGGCCTCGGTGCGGACCGGCACGTCACCGAGCGCCCCGGCGATCGCCGCGGCGGTGGCCGTACACCGGGACAGGGGTGAGCTGAGCACGGCCGCGACGGACGGGGCCAGCGCGGCCACCCGGGCACCTGTGGCGCGCGCCTGTGCGCGGCCGCGCTCGGAGAGCGGCACGTCGCCGCGGCCGGAGTAGCGGCCCTGCTCGGTGTACGCGGTCTCGCCGTGCCGCACGAGGATCAGGCGGGTGGCGGTGAAGCTCGGGCGGGGCTCCCAGGAGGCCGGCGCGGTGGCCGGGTCGCTGCCCGTCGCGGCACCCCCGGCCGGGGCGCTGGCCGAGGCCGGTGCGCCGAGGGACGCCGGCGGCGGGGTGGGTCGGCCGGCGGCGGCGTCCATGGCGGCGTTGGCCAGCGCGTCGGCGTGCCGGTTCTGCTCGCGGGGGATCCAGGTGAAGCGGACCGCGTCGAAGCGGCCCACAAGCGTGGCCGCCTGGGCGGCGAGCGGCCGCAGGCCCGGGTGCTTGATCTGCCACCGGCCGCACATCTGCTCGACCACCAGCTTGGAGTCCATCCGGACGTCCACCTCGGCGGCGTCCAGCTCGGCGGCGGCCCGCAGACCGGCGATCAGACCCTGGTACTCGGCGACGTTGTTGGTCGCCGTACCCAGCGACTCGGAGCGCTCGGCGAGCACCTCGCCGGTCTCCGGGTCGCGCACCACCGCGCCGTAGCCGGCCGGCCCCGGGTTGCCCCGGGACCCGCCGTCGGCCTCGACGACGACCACGCGCGGCGCCACGACCTACAGGCCCGACTCGTTGGTACGGACCATGATCCGTCGGCAGTCCTCGCAGCGGACCACGTCGTCCGGGGCCGCCTTGCGGATGCGCGCCAGGTCGGCGCCGGAGAGGTCCAGCCGGCAGCCGCCGCAGCGACCCGCCGTGAGCAGTGCCGCGCCCAACCCGGTGTCCTCGCGGATCTTGTCGTAGAGGGTGACCAGCTCGGCCGGGAGGTCGGCCGCGAGCGGCTGCCGGGCCCCCCGCTTGAACTCCTCCTCCTTGGCGATCTCGGCCAGCGCGTCGTCGCGGCGCTGCTCGGTGGCGGCCCGCTTCTCCCGGGTGTCGGCCAGCCGCTGCTCCACGCCGTCCAGCACGCCCTGCGCGGTCTCCCGCTGCTCCATCAGCTCCAGCTCGGCGTCCTCCAGGTCACCCTGGCGCCGGTTGAGTGAGGTCAGCTCGTGCTGGAGCGCCTCCAGCTCCCGGGCCGGGCCGGTGCCGGCGGCGAGCCGGTTCTGGTCCTTCTCCTTGCGGGCCCGCACCTGCTCGACGTCCTTCTCCAGGCGGGCGATGTCCCGGTCCAGGTCGTCGACAGCGACCTGGGCGCGTACCCGCTCGTCCTCCAGCGACGACAGCTCCCGGGCCAGCGCCTCCAGTTCGGCGCGCTCCGGCAGCGAGCGGCGGCGGTGCGCGAGCTGGGCGAGGTTGGTGTCGATCGCCTGAAGGTCGAGCAGGCGGCGCTGGACCTGGGGGTCAGCCTTCACGGTCGGGCTCCTTGTCGTCCACAACGGGTGCGGCGGCGTGCACGGTCCACGGGTCGGTGTCCAGGTCGGACACCAGCGTCTCGACGCCCGGCGCCTCTCGCAGGAGGGCGGCCAGGTCGTCCAGCCACGGTCGTTCGGTCGCCCAGTGGGCGGCGTCGATCAGGGCGGGACCATCGGCGGCGAGGTGCTCGCTGGCCGGATGGTGCCGCAGGTCGGAGGTGAGATACGCGTCCACCCCGGCGGCGGTCGCGGCGCCGAGGAAGCTGTCCCCCGACCCACCGCTGACGGCGAGGGTACGAACCATACGCCCGGGATCCCCTGCGGCGCGAACTCCCCAGGCCGTGACGGGGAGCACGGCGGCGGCGTGCCGGGTCAGCTCGGCGAGGGTCATCGGGCGGGGCAACTCCCCGATCCGGCCGATGCCCCGGTCGTCACCCTCGGCGGCGGAGCCGGTCGCCGGCCGCTGCAACGGGCGCAGCCCGGTCAGGCCGAACCGGGCGGCGAGGGCGTCGGAGACGCCGGGGGACGCGACGTCGGCGTTGGTGTGCGCCGCGTACAGCGCCACGCCGGCCCGGATCAGCTGGTGGACGATCCGCCCCTTGACTGTCGTCGCCGCGACCGAGGAGACACCCCGCAGCAGCAGCGGGTGGTGCGCGACGATCATGTCCGCGCCGACGGCCAGCGCCTCGGCGACCGTCTCGGGCACCACGTCGACCACGCAGAGCACCCGGCGGACCGGGGCGGTCGGCTCGCCGAGCACCAGGCCGACGCGGTCCCACTCCTCGGCCCAGCTCGGCGGGTACCGCCGTTCCAACTCGGCGACCACGTCCGCCACCGTGGGGGTGGTTGCGCTGATGCTCACGGCGGGCCAGCTTACCGGCGCGGGGACCGTCGGGCGGCGACGCCCGGCCCGGCCGCGCCGGTCCGTCGACCCGGGGAAGGCAACCGCCGGGCGCTCAGGCGGCCCGGTACGCGACGGTCCGCAGCGCGGCCAGTGGCATCTGCCAGGGGAACGCGTGCAGGTGCTGCTCACCCGTCCCGGGTGGGTGCAGGGCGACGACATGATCACCGAAGAGCACCGTGACGCCCCAGTCGGCCAGCCGGGCCACGCCGGCCCGGAACGCCGGGTGGGCGGCCATCGCGACGTTGGTGTACGGCACCGCGACGATGGGGATGCCCTTGCCCTGCGCCTCGACGAGCAGCCCGAGAGCGAGGGTGTCGGCGATGCCGGCGGCCCACTTGTTGACCGTGTTCACGGTCGCCGGGCAGACGATCATGGCGTCGGCCGGCGGCAGCACGTCCGGGTCGCCGGGATTCTTGTAGTGCGTCCGCACCGGGTGGCCGGTCTGCCGGACCAGGGCCGGCTGGTCGACGAACTTGGCGCCGTCCGGCGTGGTGACCACGCAGACGTCCCAGTCGTCCGACTGGGCCAGCTCCACCAGACGGCCGACGTGGCGGGCCAGCGGCGAACCGCAGGCGATGACGTAGAGCACCGCACGGTGCTCACTGGTGTGTGGTGCGCCGGTCATCACGCCGGCTCCGCGCTCATACCCCTACTCCCATGTGCTCAGCCAACTCCGCAATCGGAGAAGGCGGCGCACCACGTGTGCGACGAAGGACGTCCGACATCACCTCGTGGGCGATCGGCCGGCAGCGGATCTCCGACGGCGCGAGCCGATCGCCGAGCAGCAGCATCTCGCCGGCGTTCGCCACGTCGCCGATCTGGGCGTACCCCCGGGCGATGTCGAGCAGGTGGTGGGCACGGCGCTCGGGCAGCAGCGCGTTGAACGCGGGCTCCACGATGCGCACCTGGTGCACCTCCACCGCGCGGCCCCCGTCACCCAGCTCGACGGCGGCAGCGGCCCGGTGCAACTCGACGTTCGTCGGGCCGAACGAGGTCCAGTAGTGGTTGTAGTCGCCGCCGAGCAGGGTGGCGGCCTCCTGCGCACAGTTGATCAGGTCGTCGACGCTTGCCGAGTCGCCGATCCGCGACGCCGCCATGGCCCCCTGCAACAGCAGCATCCCGTAGACGGACAGCCGGGCCGGGGAGACCTCGTTGCTGCCGCCCGGAGCCAACCGGTTGGCGATCTGGACGTTCAGCTCCAGAGCCGGCCGGGCCCGACCCATGGCGACCAGGGCGTTGCAGACCCGGGTGGTGGCGATGCCGGCCAGCAGCGGGTCGTCGGCCCGCTGGGCCACCGCCATCGACCGGTCGGCGGCCAGCCAGGCCAGCTCGCACTCGCCGAGCTTGCGCAGCACCGACGAGGCGATCTGGTAGACCTGCCCGAGCAGGTGGGCCGCCTCCGGCGCCTGCGCTCCCCCGTAGGCGGCGTCGGCCGCCTGAGCGTCGCGCAGCAGCTTGGGCAGCGCCCGGGTGAGCATTCCGTAGCGGCCGTACTGGTAGGTGAGCCAGGCATGGTTGACGGCCTTGCGCATGTCGTCCAGCGGAGGCGGGTACGGCACGGCGTCGAAGTAGGCGCTCATCGAGTCGTACCGCTCCAGGGCCGCCCGGATCTCCTGCACCTCGACCTGGTCGATGCAGTTCAGCGCGTCGGTACGCCGCTCCGGGTCACGGCCCAGCAGCAGTTGCACGTCCATCTGCAGGATGTCGGCGATCTCGTAGAGGACGGAGAACTTGTCCAGCCGGCGAACGCCCCGCTCGACCTTGTCCACCCAGCTCTTCGACTTGCCCAGGCGGTCGGCGAAGACCTGCTGCGACATCTTGCGTCGCCCACGCCAGTAGGCCACTCGCCGTCCAATGGGTAGCTCGTCCATCTCCCCATCCCTCCCCTGCCGCCACCACCCATCGGGTGCCGGCGATGTCCGCGGGTGCGGCGATCCATCGTTCGTCTTGCAGTTTTCGCTGGTCGCACAGTCTGTACGTCAGCCGGACAGCCAGTCCTCGTACTTTTCGTGCAAGTTGCACGAGCCGTTCGTCAACCTCAACGATCGTGGGTTACGGCAGTGACGGTGCTCGACATGCGACCTGGCGTTCGCCGGGCCCGACGAGGGGAGATGGCACACATGTGGGGGAACGTCGTACCGCGCGTCGCCGAACTGTCGCCGCTGGAACGCGTCCGGTTGCGCCGGGTCGCCATCCGGTACGCCGTACACGGCTGGGAGGTGACCCCCGGCGCGTGCCTCGCCCGCAGCCGGTTCGTGTGCGGTCGGGCCGGCTGCCCCACGGTGGGCTGCCACCCCGCCCTGGAGAACTGGGAGTTGGCCGCCACCACCGACCCGGCCCGGGTGGCCACCTGGTGGCGCACCCGCCCGCACGGCGTGCTGCTGCCCACCGGGCGGACCTTCGACGTGCTGGAGGTGCCCGCCCACCTCGGTCGGCACGTGCTCGACGCCGTGCAGGTCCACCCGGCCGGCACCGGCGTACGCGGGCCCGTGCTGGTCACGCCCACCGGCCGGTGGATGTTCCTGGTCCGCCCCGGCGACCCGCTCCGACCGGAGTTGGAGCACTGCTTCCACGTCGTGCGGCACGGGCCGGGCTCGTGGATCCCGGCGCCACCCACCCGGCTGCCCGAGGGGACCGTCCGCTGGGCGGTCGCCCCGGAGCAGGCCCGCTGGCAGCTTCCGGACTCCTACCTGGTGCAGAACACCCTGATCGAGGCGCTGCTGGCCAGCGGGGTGACGCTCGCCCCCGACCTGCTCCCGGGTCACCTGCCCCTGCCCCGCCGGGGCAGGTGACCCGGCCCCGGCCGACGATTCGATCCGGTGGCCGACAGCGTCGCCGAGCGGCCGGTGCTCGTTGAGCAGGTGACAGCGCGAACGCGCGCCACGAACGGGGGAACGATGTCCACGCACGACAGATCGCCGTATCCCGGCGGCACCGAACCGCCCCGTCGCAGCCACCGGCGGCACCGCTGGGCGGGCACCCGCCCGGCCGGCTCGCGCCCCGGGCGGCCCCGCCCCACCGGCACCCGCCCCGCCGGCACCCATCGCCCGCTGCGCTAGACCCCACCCCCACCCACCCCACGCCGCCGATCTTGCACTTTGTGTCGCGGCAAGCCCTGTCAAAGGGCGACGAAGCAGCGACAGAAACTGCAAGATCGCGGACACGGGCGCGGGGTCTAGACCGTCAGGGGGAGCGCGGTGGAGTGGAACTGGCGGGCGTCGTCGGTGACGACCGCGTGTGTGTGGTCCGTCAGACGGTCCAGCCAGCCGATCCCCGCCGCGCCCATGGCCAGGGCGGCGGTGGCGTACGCGTCGGCGACGCCGAGATCGCTGCCGACCACTGTCACCGAGCGCAGCCCGCCGGCCGGCGCACCCCGCCGGGGATCCAGCACGTGCCGACCGCGCTCGTAGACCCCGGAGGTGGCCACGGCCAGGTCGGTGCCGGCGAGCACCAGACACGTCGCCATCGCGTCCCAGGGGTGCCGGATGCCGATCCGCCACGGCTCCCCCGTCGGCGAGAAGCCGCGGACGCGCACGTCACCGCCGGCGTTGACGCAGTGGTTCGCCGCGCCGGCGGCGAGCAGCCGGTCGGAGGCGACCTGCGCCGCCCAGCCCTTCACGAACCCGGACGGGTCGAGCCGCCCGGTGGCGTACGCGTCGAAGAAGCCGTCGGTGGCGCCCCACAGGTCGGCGCACGCCTCCAGCACGAAGCGCAGGTCCGCCGACGCCTCGGAGAGCAGCACCTCGCCCCGGTCGAAGCGGCACACCTCGCTGTCGGGTTTGTACGTGCTGAAGCGGCCGTCCACCTCGCGCATCCAGGCGAAGACGTCATCGGCCAGCTCCCGCAGGCGCGCGGACGGCAGGTCGTCGGCGAGGTCCAGGGTGATCGTCGTACCCATGATCTGTTCGACCCGGCACAGCCCGGGTCGGGTCAGCGCGGGCGGCACGTCAGAACGCCTGCTCGATCGCGGCCCGCAGCGACTGCTTGTACGAGTTGCTGGTCTCGGTGGCGCCGGAGACGGTGTTGAGGTTGGCGCTCTGCTTCTGCACCACCTCACCGCCGGAGCCGTTGTACATGCTCCGGACGTCGCCGCTGTGGATGTCGGACTCTCCACCGCTGGGCAGCTGCAACGTCACCGCGTCGACGATCTTGTTGCCGGAGACCACGATCTGGACCTGCACGTACCCGTACTCGTTCTTCTCTTCCGATCCGGTCACCCGGCGGGTGGTCGACTGGGGCGCCTTGGTGGTGGTGCGCGGCGCGGTCGGGGCCTTCGCGGTGGTCTTGGTGCCCGACGGCCGCGCGGTGGTCCTGGTCGGCTTGGGCGACGACGACGGGCCGGCGGTCACCGACGGCTTCGGTGCCCCGGCGGTCGGGTCGGCGGCCGGGGCGAGGCTCGGGTCGACGCCCGGCCCGGAGGGGTTGACCGGCTGCGCGGTCGGCAGGTTCTGGGCGACCTGGGTGGCGCCGGGCGAGCCCTTGAGCACCACCAGCGCGGTCGTGCTGGCAGCCAGTCCGGTGATCGCGAACAACGCGCGACGCATGCGATGCCTTCCTACAGCTCGAAGGTGGCCAGGTGGATCTGCCGGCGGGGCACGCCGGCGCGGCGCAGCGCGCGCACCGACTGCTCGACCAGCCCGGGAGGCCCACAGAGATAGACGTCGCGCCGGGCCACGTCGGGCACCAGTTGGCGCAGCCCGTCCGGGCTCATCAGCTGGCGGGGGCCGGGGTCGTCGCGGGAGCCGATGACGTACCAGATCGACGTGTCGCGTTCCTGGGCCAGCCAGTCCAGCTCCCGGCTGAGCAGCACGTCGGCAGGCGTACGGGCCCGGTAGATCAGGGCCGCGCCCGGCGGCAGCTCCTCCAGCATGGCCCGGATGGGCGTGATGCCGCTGCCACCGGCGATCAGCAGCGCCCGCTCGCGCACCCGGTGCGCGGCGGTGAAGGTGCCCGACGGGCCGTGCGCCCACACCCGGGTCCCCGGTTCCAGGTCGCGCAGGTCGGCGGTGTGCCGGCCGACGACCTTGACGGTGAGTCGCAGCCAGCGGCCGTTGGCGGCGGCCGAGACGGAGAAGGGGTGCGACTGCCACCAGCAGCCGGGGGTGAGGAAGCGCCAGCGGAAGTACTGCCCGCCGAGCATTTCCAGGCGACCCAGCCGCTCCCCGGTGAGGTAGATGGAGATGGTGTCCGGGCTCTCCGCGACCACGTCGGCGACCCGCAGCCGGTAGCGCAGGTTGAACGCCAGTGGCGCGATCACCCGGCCCCAGAGCAGGGCGGCGACCACCAGCAGGTAGAGCGCGATCCAGCCGGTCCGCACCGGGCCCGGCTTGTAGAGCTGCGCGCCGTGGGTGAACTGGTGCCCGTAACCGAGCAGCAGCACCAGATAACTCGACCGGTGCAGCAGGTGCCACACCTCGTAGGGCAGCGCCCGACGGATCGCCCGGACGCTGCTGAAGCCGACCACGAGCATGATGCCGGTGGCGACGAAGGCCGAGAGCATGTCCTCGTAGTCGCCGAGCAGCGTGCCCACCTCGGCCAGGACCGACTGGTTCCGCAGGTCGGCGTACCCGACGAGGATCAGCGACAGGTGCGACAGCACGGCTACCAGCAGCGTCGCGCCGATGTCGCGGTGCCAGCGGGCGAGCTGCTCGCCGCCGATCCACCGCTCCAGCACCGGCAGCCGGCTCATCATGAGCACCTGCACGAGCAGCAGGTAGCCGGCGATCAGGCCGGTGATCCGGCCGGCGGCGGTGACGGTGGCCGCGGTGGTCCGCAGCGAGCCGGCGGGGGTGCCCAGCCACCAGGGCAGCACGCTGGCGAGCAGCCCGACCAGGAGCAGCGCGGCCAGCAGCCGGCGGCCGCCGGGTCCGCGCCGCGCCGGGATCTGCGGGGGTACGGGCGCAGCCGACCGGCCGCCGTGCCGGGACGAGGTCGTCCCGGTGCGGCGGCCGGCGGCGTGGGTGTGCGAATGCGTCACGCGTACAGCTTCATCGGTGCGTACTTCATGCGGGGGAACACCTTCTGCACCTCGGCGTTGGTGAGCCCGAAGCGGCCCTGCGCCAGGGAGCCGTACACGTTGAACATGTTGTTGTATTCCGGCACGTCGCCGGAGTCCAGCTTGTCCAGGCCGTTCCAGGTGCCCAGCAGCGAGCCGGCCAGCTTCTTGCCGGACAGGACGGTGACCACGCCACCGTGCCCGTGGTCGGTGCCGCCCTTGTTGGAGCCGACCCGGCGGCCGAACTCGCTGGACACCATGATCGTCACGTCGGCAGCCTGCGGGCCGAGGTCGGTGAAGAAGGCGGCCATCGCGCTGGCCAGCTCGCCCAGCCGGCGGTGCAGCTGACCGCCCGCCTGGGTGCCCTGGTTCTCGTGGGTGTCGTAGCCGCCCATGCCGACGGTGGCGACCCGGACGTTGGCGCCGCCCTTGATCAACTGGGCGAGCTGCTGGAACGCGTTGCCGACGCCCTCGTACTTGACGCCCGCGGCGGGCTGGTACGGCTTGGCGGCGAGCTTCTGCGCCGTGGCCAGCGCGCCCATGCCCTCCTGCACGGCCTCCTCGACCGGGTGGTTGATCCCGGTGAAGAGCCCCTTGATGGCCTTCTCGGTGGCGGCCCGGAACTTGTCGTCGCCGTTGAGCCGCAGCGAGCCGACGTTGTTCAGCGAGAGCGCGCCGTTGTTGCCGACCAGCGAGCGGGGCAGCGTGCTGCCGATGCCGACGCTGCGGAACGCGGTGCCCTTGCCGAGGTTGTCGACCAGTCCGTCGAGCCAGCCCCGGCCGCCGGTCTCGTTGGGCAGACCGCCCAGGTTGCAGGCGTCCGCGGCCTGGAAGTGGCTGCGGGACAGCCGCTCGTCGGAGACCGCCGGGATGAAGCCGAGCTGACCGGCCTTGAGGTACTGCTCCAGCGGCTTGAACGCGCTGGTCAGCTTGAAGCCGCGGCTCAGGGCCAGCGAGTCGTTGCCGAGCAACAGCTCGGGGCGACCCTTGGCGAGCACCGGGTCGTTGTCCGGCGCGACGAGGCTCAGCCCGTCCAGCCCGCCGTAGAGGAAGACGTGGATCAGGGTGCCGGTCTTGGTCGCCGCGAACGACGCCGAGGTGGTGACGAACTGGGCGGTGGCCAGGGCGGTGGCGGTCGCCGCCGCACCGGCGACGAACGTCCGCCGGGTGACGCCGCGGCCGTCCTGCTGGGCCTCCTCCAGGTCCTCAAGCGTGCGGTAGCGGTCGGCCTCGGCCGCGTTCTCGGCGGCGACCAGGTCGGCCTCCGCGCGCAGCAGCGCCTCGGCCGGGTTGTCGGCCAGCCGCCCGAGGTCGGGGCATTCGGGGTGCAGGGGGAAAGAGTTGTACACAGTCTTCTCCATCGGGTGCCTCACCGGAGGTGGTGCTGGGGGGACGCGAGGATCGCCCGCGCGACGGCGGTGATGGCCCCGTTGAACGTGGCATCGACCTTGGCGGTCGCCGGCACGCCGGCCACGCCGAGGATCAGGTTCTTCTCCCGGGTGCTCAGCTTCTGGTTGACCAGTCGCATCGAGAGCGCGTCCACGTACGCCCCGGCGGTGGCCGGCGGCTTGGCGACCAGCTTCTCCGGCGCCGTGTACGTGAAGACGGTGCGGTAGCCCGCCACGATCTCGCCGGCCTCGTTCCAGCCGTTGACCATCGTGCCGGCCGAGGTCCACGCGACGTAGACGTCGGGGTAGCCGTCCGGGGTGGGCTGGCCCATCGGGTACTGGCCCAGCTCGCGCAGCTTGTCGTGGATCTGCCGCAGGCCCCGGGCGAACGGGGTGCGCTTGTTGTCGCCGTTGTCGTTCTTCGCCGACGCCTCCGGCGAGACACCCAGGGCGCGGTACGTGCCGACCAGGTACTCCATCGGCCGGCGCACCTTCTGACCCACCGCCGCCCAGAACTCCGACGAGCTGAACAGCGTCATCAGCACCGGCTTGATCATGCCGTTGTTGCTGGTGTACGACTTGGCCAGCCGGTCCACGAGGGACTTCGGCGGGGTGTCCGAGACGAACCGGGTCGCGAGGCTCTGCGCCACGTACTTCGCGGTCGAGGGGTGCAGCGCGATGTAGGTGATGTACTTGTCGATCACCGCGTCCACGGCGGCGATCTCCTTGGCCGTCGGGTTGTTGACGTCCTTGATGCTGAACGTGTTGGCGTGGGTGAAGCCGAGGACCTTCACCTTGCCCATGTAGTGCTGGTTGACGCGCAGGACGTACTGGCCCTTGTCGTCGACGCCACGGCCGGTCTGCAGCATGGCGGCCTGGCGCACGTCCTTCTCGGTGTAGCCACCGTCGACGCCTACCGAGTACAGCTCCAGGTTCTCCCGGGCCAGGTTCTCGTTGATCGCGTCCTTGCGGGAGTCCTTCTGGTTCAGGTAGATCAGCAGCGCGGGGTGCTTGTTCGCCGCGACCAGCATCTCGGGGTAGCTGCCCAGCGCGTGCTTGCGCACCACGTCCTTGTCGAACGACGTGCGGTACACCTCGCCGCCGTCGAAGTCGGCGGCGACGTGCAGGAAGTCGTTCCAGAAGTCGACCATCACCTCGAACAGCTGGCGCTTCGACCAGATCTGCCGGGCCAGGGTGGCGTCGACGACCTCGCGCTCCGGCTGGGCGCCCTGGTCGTTGAGCTTGTCGCGCTGGTCGCGCAACTGCTGGACGGAGAGCGTCTGGGTGGGCAGCTCGGCGAGCTTCAGCTCGGCCTTGCTCGGCTCGATCTTGTCCGGGTCGAGCTGTCCGCGGATCCACGCGTCGATGCCCTGGCGCTTGATGTCGGCGACCACGGCGGGCGTCGCGCCGAAGGTGGCCCGCCGGGCCAGGTGCAGGATCGGGTCCTTGGCGAGCACCGTCTTGACGGTCACCTTGGTCTCCGCGGCGGCAGCCGCCGGGCCGGAGAAGGTCCGGCCGCCGGTCGGCGCGTTCTTCTTCAGCGCCTCGCCGGCCCGAGAGCCCATGTAGCTCTCGTTCTGCTCGGTGTAGGTACGCACCGTGCTGGGCTGCTGGCCGCTGGGCCGCGCCGCGGTCCCGTCGGTCACCGTGCTGCCCGTCGCGTCCGCAGCCGCCTCGTCACCGAAGAGGCTGCGGAACTGCGGCGTCATGGCGAGCGCCGCGCCACCGGCCACGACGGCGGCGGTGCCACCGAGCGCGACAATGGCCTTGCGCCGGCCGACCTTGCGGCCCGGCTCGTCGTCATCGTCCAGGGTGGGCAGTCCGGCGCCGGCCGGACGCGCCGGGGCCGGACGGCCCAGACCCTCCGGGCCGACCCACTGCGGCCCACGCGGGGCGGGGGCGGGTTGTCCGGCGTGCGCGTACCCGTCGCCGTACTGCTCGCGCGGGTCGCCCTGCGCCGGGTAGCCGCCCTGGTAGGGGTGGGGCGAGTCGTATCCGTACGACGCGGACGCGGTGGGGTCGCCGTAGCTGTCCGAGGTGTGGTGCTGGCGTCCGTCCCAGCCGCGGTCGTCCCGCGGTCGACGTGGTGGCACATTCTGGTCGGCCATGTACCAATCCCGATTTCTGATGAGCGCCGGAAGCTGCGACCGAGCGGGTGCGGCAGGTGCGGCGACTGTTGCCTGAGGGGGTTGCTACGGCAAGGTAACCAAGCGCTCAGGTGCCTTCAAGGTGAGCCGAACACGCCGGTGAGGGCACTTAAGACAGCCCTCACCACAGCCTTCGGGGCGGGCCGGCGACCCGGGCCGGACTCGGACCTTCCCAGCAGGGCGGACGTGCGGCAGCCGGGTACGGATCGGACCACACCGCCGTACGCGACACGTTCCGCGCCGTTCACCACCACAGGCAAACTTAAGGTTCGGCTAAGCCGGACGTGAGGTGTCCTCACGCTGGGAAAAGTAGGAGGAGCGGGCGAGCGTGAGCCGCCGCCGCAGCGGGTATGCCGCCGAACCGCTGAACGCGTGAGGGGAAGGCAGCGCCATGCTCAGCAAAGAGGATCAGCGCAGGTTCGACCAGATCACCCGTCAGCTCCGGGAGAGTGACCCGGCCTTCTTCGCCCGGCTGGACCACCGGGTCCGAGCCCGCAGGGGCCGCTACCTGATGTTGTTGACCATCGTGCTGTGGGCGTCGCTCCCGGCGATGGCCGTGTTCGCCGGCCGGCTGGCCGGCGCGATCTGCGCGGTGGTGCTGGTGGCCAACGCGGCGATCATGTGGCGGTTCCGCCGCCGCTGGACGTGACCGCTCACCCCGGGCCGAACGCCCGGTACGCGCGACGTAGCCGCTCCAGCAGGCCCGGCCCTCCGATGGCCGGCGCCGGCGGGCCGAGTTGGCGCAGCAGGAGATCCGGCCCGGTAGCCAGCCGGGGTGGCCGGTCGGGCAGCGGCACCGGCGACGCCCAGAAGCGGTCTGCCGCCTCCGCGAGGGGGGTGACCGCCAGCCCGGCGAGCGCCCGGGCCGCACCGACCGGCGGCAGGGCGTCCACTGCGGACGGATCGTCGTCCGATGTGGACCCGTCCTTGTCACGGGTGGCGGTCGGCGCGGGCGACACCGCAGTGCCGGTGGCCTCGGCCCGCCGGGCGCGCAACCGGTCGAGCAGGTCCGCCCGCGAGCGACCACGCCAGTGCAGCAGCTCGAACGGGTCCGCGTCGAACGCCTCGGCGAGCAGATAGAACGTGGCCGCGAGGTGCTTGCACGGCACCGCGAAGTCGGGGCAGTTGCAGCGTTGGGTCAGCTCGTCGACGGCGGCCGGGAACAGCGGGGCGCCCGCCGCCACGAACAGCTCCTCCAGCTCGTCGGGCAGGTCCCCGGCGAGCAGGCGGGCGCTGAAGAACGCCTGCCCGGCCAGCTCGTCCTCGATCCGGGTCCAGAGTTCGGCCGGGAACGCCGCCAGCGCGATGGACACCTCGTACGGCCGGGGCCGGGAACCCTGCACCTGGGCGGTGACCCGGCCCGGCGCGATGTCGAGCCGGAGCACCTGGCCCGCCCGCGCGTACGACCGGCCGCGGGTCAGCCGGGTGCCGAGCGCGAACGACTCCAGCACCTCCAGGAAGCGCCGGGACCACCAGGACCGCCCGATCGCGCCCTTGGCGCTGCGCGCCCGCAGCCCGCCGTCGACCTTGCGCGGTCGCCCGTAGTCGGCGAACCGGTCGGTGCTCACTACTCCACCACCGCCCCGGCTTCCAGGGCGAACAGCTCCCGCAGCTGACCCGTGGACAGCTCGGTGATCCACTGCTCGCCGGTGCCCACCACCCGCTCGGCGAGGGCGCGCTTGTCGGCGATCATCGCGGCGACCTTCTCCTCCACGGTGCCGGCGCAGACGAACTTGCGGACCTGCACCCGCCGGCGCTGCCCGATCCGGAACGCCCGGTCGGTGGCCTGGTCCTCGACCGCCGGGTTCCACCACCGGTCCACGTGCACCACGTGGTTGGCGGCGGTCAGGGTGAGCCCGGTGCCACCGGCCTTGAGGGACAGGACGAACAGCGGCGGCCCGTCCGCCGACTGGAAGCGCTGCACCAGGGCGTCCCGTTCGGCCTTGCCGAGCCCACCGTGCAGGAACAGCACCTCCCGGCCGAACCGCGCGGACAGGTGGCCGCGCAACATCGCGCCGAACTCCGCGTACTGGGTGAACAGCAGCGCCCGCTCTCCCGCCGCCAGCACCTCCTCCAGGATCTCGGTCAGCCGGGCCAGCTTTCCGGAGCGGCCCTCCAGCGCCGAGCCGTCGCGCAGCAGTTGGGCGGGGTGGTTGCAGACCTGCTTGAGCCGGGTCATGGTGGCCAGCACCAGCCCGCGTCGCTCGATGCCGTCGCTGGTCTCGATCCGGGCCAGCATGTCGTCGACCACCACCCGGTACAGGGCTGCCTGCTCGGCGGTGAGGTTGCAGAGCACCTCCATCTCCAGCTTCTCCGGCAGGTCCGAGATGATCGACGAGTCGGTCTTGAGCCGGCGCAGCACGAACGGGCCGGTGATCCGGCGCAGCCGCTCGGCGGCCTCGGCGTCGCCGTGCCGCTCGATCGGCTCGGCGAACCGCTTGCGGAACGTCGCGGCCGGGCCGAGCAGCCCCGGATTGGCGAACTGCATGATCGACCAGAGGTCGGCGAGCCGGTTCTCCACAGGCGTACCGGTCACCGCCACCCGCTGCCGGGCCGGCAGCGCGCGGACCGCCTCGGCCTGCCGGGTCGACGCGTTCTTGATCGCCTGCGCCTCGTCCACCACCACCCGGTGCCAGTCGATGCCGGCCAGGTCGACGGCGTCGCGCGCCGCCACCGAGTAGGTGGTGAGGACCAGGTCCGCGCCGTGCGCGGCAGTCGTGAACTCCGCCCCCCGCGCCCGCTCCGCCCCATGGTGTACGTGCACCCGCAGCCCGGGCGTGAACTTCGCGGCCTCCCGCTGCCAGTTGCCGACCAGCGACATCGGACAGACGAGCAGGGTCGGCCCGGCGTCCGGCGGGTCCCCGGCGAGCAGCGCCAGCAACTGCACGGTCTTGCCCAGCCCCATGTCGTCGGCGAGCACGCCGCCCAGGCCCAGCGACCGCAGGAACGCCAGCCAGGCCAGTCCACGCCGCTGGTACGGCCGCAGCGTCCCCGCAAAGCCCGGCGGCGGGTCGAGCGGGGTGAGCCGGCGTTCGACAGCACCGGCGAGCAGGTCGCCCAACGCCCCGTCGGCGGTCACCTCCAGCACCGGCAGCGCCTCGGTGTCGTCGCCGTCGGCGAGTCCGAGGCGCAACAGGTCGGCGACGGTCAGCTCGCCGGCCGAGCGCAGCAGACGCAGACCGGCCGCGAGCCGACCCGGGTCCAGCTCCACCCACCGGCCACGCAGCCGTACCAGCGGGGTCTTCAGCTCCGCCAGCGCGGCCAGCTCGTCGGCGGACAGCGGCTGATCGCCGAGCGCGACCTCCCAGCGGTAGTCGACGAGCGCGTCCAACCCGACTCCGGCCTCGGTGCTGGCCACCGTGCCGGGCGCGGTCCGGCTGCGGGCGCGCAGCCGAGCGCCGAGCCGCGCCGACGGACGCCGCCACCACGACGGCAGCAGCACCCCGAAACCGGCGGCGTGCAGCACCGGGGCGCCCTCGCTGAGGAACCGGTGCGCGCCCTCGACGTCCAACTCCATGGCCTCGGGTGCTGCGGTGCGCAGCGCGGCGTCCAGGTCGGGCCAGAGCCGGCTGGCCCGGCCCAGCTCCGCGAGCAGGGTCTCCTGCGGGCTGGCCGTACGGTCGGCGAGACCGTCGAGCGTGTGCGCCCGCCAGACCTCCCCGGCGTCGATGTGCAGCCCCGGCTCGTCGGCCGCCTGCAACCCGAACTCCAGCCGCCACCGTGCGCCGACGGCCGGCGCGTCCTCGCTGGCCTCCGCCGACCCGGCCGGGCCGCTGCCGACCGGCTCGCCAGGACGACGGCCGCCTTCGGTCGCAGCACCCGCGGCCAGCGCACCGCCGCCTTCCGTCGCGGCACCCTCGGGCAGCGCACCGCCGCCCGGCCGGCCCGGGGCAGGGGCGGACGGCACGGCGTCGGCGGTCCGGCTGGCGGCGAGCGGCGCATCTCCCGGCAGCTGGCGGGTGGCCAGGATCGGCTCGGTGACCTCGTCGGGCGCCGGCTCCACCAGCCGGAAGCTGGCCCGGACGGCACCGCCTGCCGCGTCGCGCTGCCAGTCGTCGAGTTCGGCGCGCAGCATGTCCAGTGCGGCCCGGTCGACGGTGAAGTCGCGGCGGGGACCGGCGAGCGCGGCCAACCAGGCCGGCGCGGGCCCACCGGGACGCACCCCTCGGGCCAGCGTCGTGGCCGCCAGGGCCGCCCGGGCGGCGGCGTCGGTGAGCGCGTCGAGAGCGTCCGCCACCAGCGCCGCACCCGTCACCTCGGTGGCACCGGACGTGGCCGCCGCGCGGGCGGCGGGCGGTAGGGCCAGCGCCAGCGACCGCGCCCAGGCCGCGTCGGTGCCGGTCAACAGCGGACGCCAGACGGCCCGCGCGACCACCTGGCCCGCCCGGTCCGCCGCCGACCCGGCCCCACCGGCAGCGGCCGAGCCGGCAACGGCCGGGACGGCAACGGCCGGGACGGCAACGGCCGGGACGGCAACGGCCGGGACGGCAACGACCACGTCGGCAGCGACCGAGCCGACAGCGGTCGGGCCGGCAGCGGCCACGTCGGCAGCGGTCGCGTCGACCGGCGCGTGGACGCCGGGCAGGACGCGGCCCCGGGCCACCAGGTCGGCGGCGAAGTCGGCCAGCTCGGCGAGGTGGCGCAGGGTCGCCCCGGGCACCACCGGGAGGTCGTCCAGGGCGCGCAGCAGTGCAAGGGCGTCGTCCGGGGCGTACAGCAGGGTGGGCACCTGCCACGCGGCGAGGGTGAGCCGGCCGCGGGCCGGGGGTGCGACGGCGGTCCGGATCAGCTCGGGTGAGTCGGTCGGCACGCCCGCCCGGGTGGGCAGGGTGAGCAGCGCGGTGGCCGGACGGGCCGGTTCGGCCGCGTCGGCGAGGGCCGCGACGAGGTCGGCGTGGCCGGCGGCGAAGGGATGCGGGCGCTCCCGGGGTGGTCGGCCGGGGCGCGGCGGAGCCGGCGGCGCGGCGCTGTCCTCGGCCCAGACGGCGAGGCCGGCGGTCGAGTCGTCGCCGGGCTTCCACAGCCCATGGATGACCAGCACCTACTCCCCCTTTGCCGCCCGCGCCCAGGATAGGCGGCCCGGTGCGACGCGCGTCAGCGCCCACCGCACGACACCCGCGGCCGCTGTGTTGATCAGGTGGGGTGTCCGCGCGTCGGCGACACGGCACCCGTCACCGGGCTGGGCTAGCGTCGGCACCATGGTCGATCTCCTGGTCGTCGGCGGGCTCGGGGTGGATGTGCGGGTTCGGGTGCCCGCGCTGCCGCTGCCGGCCGCCGACTCGCACACCGTCGAACCGATCGAGCTGCGCATCGGCAACACCGGCGCCGGGGTGGCGCTGGCCGGCCGGGCGCTCGGCCTGCGGGTCCGGGTGGTCGACACGCTCGGCGCGGACCCGGCCGGCGATCTGGTCCGGGCGGCGCTGACCCGGGCCGGGGTGCCTGCGGTGCTGGCGCAGGACAGCGGCGGCACCCGGCGGTCGGTGAACCTGGTGGACCCGGGCGGTCGGCGCACCTCGCTGTACGACCCACGCCCGTGGCAGGGCGAACCGCCGTTCTCGCCCGGTCAGATCGCCGAACTGGTCGCGGACGCCCGGCACGTACACCTGTCGATCATGGATTGGGTCGTGCCGTCGCTGGCCGCCGTGCGGGCCGCGCTCCCGGCGGGCGTGTCGCTCTCCACCGACCTGCACGACTGGGACGGCACGAACCCCTACCACCGGCCGTTCGCCGAGGCCGCCGATCTGGTCCTGGTCAGCGGGGTGCGGCTGGGCGAGCGGGCCGCCGCGCTCGCCGGCACGCTGGCGCCCCGGACCGTTGTGGTGACCCGCGGCGCGGACGGCGCCGAGCTGTACCCGGGCGACGGCACGCGGGTGGTGGTGCCGCCCGCCGCCGCGCCGGGACCGGTGGTGGACAGCAACGGGGCCGGCGACGCGTTCGCGGCCGGGCTGATCGCCGGCAGGCTGCGGGGCGAGCCCCTGACGGAGGCGGCCCGGTACGCGGCTCGGGTCGCCGCAGCGGCCTGCGCCCACGACGGCATGGAGTATCCGCCGGGCCTGTTACCCGCCGGATGACGACGGGGCGGCCGGCCTCAGAGCGCGCCGGTCGACCCGTCGGTCAGTTCGCGCAGGATGTCGGCGTGACCGGCGTGCCGGGCGGTCTCCTCGATCAGGTGGACCAGGATCCAGCGCACCGACACCTCACCGAGCTGCGGGTGCGGCACCACGTGGTCGAGGTCGAAACGCGCGGCGACCTCCCGGGACCGGGCGCAGGCCCGCTCGTACGCCTCGACGAGCCCGTCGAGCGTGTCGCGTTCGTCGAGGGTGAAGCTCGCGACCGCGTCCTCTTCCGAGTTCAGGTAGACGTCACCCGGCTCGGGCGCGAGCAGCACCGGAAACCAGTTCCGCTCGACAAGCGTCAGGTGCTTGACCAGCCCGGCGAGCGTGGTCGCGGAGGGCACCAGCCGGCGGGCCGCGTCGGCGTCGGACAGGCCACGCAGCTTGCGCAGCAGCACGCCACGGTGAAAGTCGAGGAACGAGGTCAGCACGGCGCGCTCGTCCCCGACGCGGGCGAGCACCGGGCCGAGCGTCGGATCGATGGTCTGCTCCGTCATTCGCCGACCGTAACCACGTCGGGGCCCCCGCGCTGCCCCGCATCCCGCTGCGAGGTGCCGTCGCGACGGGCAGGATGGGCGCATGGCTTCCTCCGTGCAGATCCTCCTCGTCGGCGGCGCGGCGGACGGGCAGACCGTGACCGTCGAGCTGGACACCAACGGCCGCCCGCCGCTCACCCACCACCACATCGGGTCCGGTGGGCTGGCGGGGGCGCAGATCTACGAGTTGGAGTCCGCCCGCGAGGAGAGCCGCGAGTGGCGCTACCGGTGGACCGGGCCGGCGGTGTGATCCCGGGTCAGACCCGGGTGAGGGACTGAGTGCGCAGCCTGTCCAGCACGCCACGGGTGACCTCCGAGGTGCCCCGCGCCTGCTCGCAGACCTCCGCGACCCGCCGGGCCGTGGCCTCGGCACGTTCCTCGCGTTCGTCCCAGAGCCGGTCGACCTCGGCCAGCAGCGGCCCCTCCACCTCCCGCTCCACGCCCCGCAGCGCCGGCACACCGAGCCGCTGGGCCAGGTCGAAGACCTTGCCGGCGTACGGCAACGGCAGGAACGGCGTGCCCACCATCGCCGCGAAGATCAGAAAGTGCAGGCGCATGCCGACGGCCAGGTCGAAGTGGCGCATCAGCCCGAGCACCTGCTCCGGTGAGTAGGTGCCGTGCAGGATCCGCCCCCGCTCGGCGGCGACCATGTGCGACAACACCCCGTGCGAGTGCCGGATGTCGTCGCGTTCCATGGGCACGAACAGCACGTACGCGTCGATGCGGTGCACCAGGAAGTCACCGATCTGGGCCAGCAGCCGGTGGTAACCGTCGACGTCGAGGCGTTCGGCGGCCCGTCCCGGCTCGCGCACGCTGATCCCGACCAGCCTCTTCCCGGCCGGCACCCCCTCCTCGCTGAGCAGGTGCGCCGGGAAGTCGGCCGGCTGCAGCAGGAACGCCGGGTCGGCGGTGACAGTGATCGGGTTGAGCAGTCCCGCCTCTTCCAGGACCATCCGGGACTCCTGGTCGCGGACCGTCACCTGGGTCGCGCCGGCGAGCGTCTCCCGGACCATCCCGGTGTCGACCGCGTCGCTGAGCGGCCCGACTCCCACCGCGTACGTGATGAGGGGCAGGCCCCGTTCCTGGGCGACCCGGACGACCCGCAGGTAGCGGCGGGCCTCCCGGTCGTAGAGGATCCCGCCGCCACCCAGGATGAGCAGGTCGAGCTGAGCGAGCACCAGCGCCGAGTCGGTACGGCTGACGCCCTCCCAGGGCACCGCCTCCACGTCGGGGTGGGCGGCCCGGGTGTGTTCCGGGTTGCGGGAGAAGACGATGATCCGGGCGTTCGGTTCCTGCGTGCGTAGATCGGTGAGCAGGCCGGTGAGGATCGCCTCGTCGCCGAGGTTCCGGCCGCCGTACGAGCCGAGCACACCGATGGTCAGTCCGGCGCCATGCGTCATCCGTCGCTCCTCCCCGGGTGCGGTCCGCAGCGGTTTCCCGCTGGTCGGGCGAACAGTCCTGCCCGAGGGACCGTCCCGGCTCAGCCCGTCGGGTCGATGCGCTTGGCCATCTGCTGCGCGGTCACCTCGAAGCCCAGACTCCGGTAGAGCCCCATCGCCACGGTGTTCGTACCGAAGACGTTCAACCCCAGCTCGGGCACCCCGAGTTCGGCCAGTTCGGCCTCGATGAGCTGGATCATCCGCCGCGCGTGGCCACGCCCCCGGTGCTCCGGATGCACCTCGATGTTCTGAATCCACGCCCGGGTCGGGCCGCCCGCGTTGCCTTCCCCGGGCAGGCTCACCCAGATCCACCCGACCTCGGTGTCGTCGACCCGCGCAATCCGCAGCAGAACCCCCTCGGTGGCCGCGCCCGCCGGCAGCCCTTCCCGCAGCTGCTGCGCCGACCGCTCCCGGGCCGCCTCCGGTGTCATGCCCCGGTGCGCGGCCAGATCCTCGGCGTAGCCCACCTCCAGCGGTTCCCACAGCCGGGCCAGTTCCTGCTCGGTCATCGGCGTCAATGTCAACTCCACCGGGGCCTCCCCTTCGACGTCTCACTCAGCGCGTAGTGCAGCAGAACCACGCGCGGCGCCGCCACCGTGATACCCGAGATGGGCCTCGACCCGGCCGATCGCCCCGGAGATGCCCGGAAAACGGGTTGTTCGTCGGCCGGGCCGGGCGCACCGTGGCGGGATGCAGGGGACAGTGACGCGGATCGGCTGGGGTGATCTGCCAGCGGCGGTCCGGTCCGCGGTGGAGGGCATCATCGGTGACCGGGTGATCGAGGCGGTGTCCCAGTCGGGAGGCTTCTCGCCGGGCACCGCCGACCGGGTCCGCACCGCGACCGGCCGGCGGGCCTTCGTGAAGGCGGTCAGCTCGGCCCTGAACCCGGACAGCCCGGTCCTGCACCGCGCCGAGGCCCGTACCGCCGGCGCGCTACCCGCGACAGCGCCGACGCCCCGCCTGCTGGGCTGCCACGACGACGGCGAGTGGGTGGCGCTGGTCTTCTCCGACGTGGACGGACGGCAACCGAGCACCCCGTGGCGGGCCGACGAGCTGACCCGCGTGCTGGGCGCCCTGGAGGCGCTGGCCGCCGCGCTCACCCCGAACCCCGTCGCGCACGTCCCGGCGGCCGCCGACCTGCTGGCCGGGGACTTCGCCGGCTGGCACCGGATCGCCGCCGACCCGCCGCCACGACTCGATCCGTGGGTTCGGGCGCACCTCGACGAGCTGCGGACGGCCGCCGACGAGGGCGTCGCCGCGTTGAGCGGGGACACGCTCTGCCATGTGGACGTACGGGCCGACAACCTGCTGATCGACGCGGCCCGCACGGTGACCGTCGTCGACTGGCCGTGGGCCTGCCGGGGGCCGGCCTGGCTGGACACCGCGTTGCTGCTGGTGAACGTGCGACTGCACGGCGGGCACGACACCGAGGCGATGCTGCGCCGGTTGCCGCTCACCGCGGATGTCGACCCGGCGGCGCTGACCGGGGTGTACGCCGGGCTGGCCGGCTTCTTCGCCGACAGCGCCCGCCGTCCGCCGCCGGCCGGCATCCCCACCGTACGGGCGTTCCAGCAGGCGCAGGCCGACGCCCTGCTCCCCTGGCTGGCCCAGCGGCTCGCCTGACGCGGCAGGTCGACGCCGTCGCGCTGCCGGTGCCGGTACCGCGGTGCTGCCGGTCAGCGTGCCGTGGGCGCCGACGCCAACCCGTACGCCAGCTGCGTCAGGTCGACCAGCCGCAGGTCGCCGTCGAGTCCCTTGAGCGCGGCGGTCATCGCGCCGGCCGCGCGCCCGGCCTGCAACCCGACCTCGGCGTCCTCGACGACCAGGCAGCGCGCGGGTGGCACGCCGAGCAGCGCGGCGGCGCGCAGGTAGCCCTCCGGGGCCGGCTTGCCCGCGCGCACGTCCTCGACGGTGACCAGCACGGGGGCGGTGATCCCGGCGGCACCGAGCCGGGCCTCGGCCAGCCGGAGGTCGGCGCTGGTCACCACGGCCCAGGGCATCCCCAACCGGGCCACCGTCGACAGCAGCTCGAGGGCGCCCGGGGTGGCTGTCACGTCGGACAGGTCGTCGTACTGCAACGCCAACTGCCGGGCCGCGGCCACGGCGACCGCCGCGTCGTCGAGCGACGGAAGGAGCCGGCGGATCGTCTGATCGGCGGGTCTGCCGTGCGCGATCGCGAGCGCCGCCGCCGGCTCGACGGCGTACTCGGACGCCCAGCGCTCCCAGGCACGCTCGACGGCGGCGTCGGAGTCGACAAGCGTGCCGTCCATGTCGAACAGCACGGCGTCGATGTCTGCCAGCTCCATGATCACGCTCCCCCGTACGCTCCGTTCCGAGGATAGGGCGTCCCTGACCGGCGGCGGAAAACGGACCCGGCGCTGGGAGCGAGCGGTCCGATGGCCGCCAGACGCGACGCCGAACCATCGACATGATCGTTTGCATGACGACGACACTTGACGGCAAGGCCGCCCTGGTGACCGGCGGCTCCCGTGGCATCGGGGCCGGTATCGCGCTGCGCCTCGCCCAGGACGGGGCCGACGTGGCGCTCACCTACCGGCAGGACGCCGGGCAGGCGGCGACAGTGGTGAAGCAGATCGAGACGCTGGGCCGGCGGGCCCTGATGATCCAGGCCGACTGTGCCGACCCGACGGCCGTCCGGGACGCCGTCGACCGGACGGCCGCCGAGCTGGGCCGGCTGGACATCCTGGTCAACAACGCGGCCGTGTTCCTGGTCGGCGCCATTGACGATCTCGGCACAGCGGAGCTGGAGCAGACGATCGCCGTGAACGTACGGGCGCCGTACCTCGCCGTGCGGGAGGCGCTGCGCCACCTGGGCGACGGTGGACGGATCATCAGCATCGGCAGCAACGTCGGGGAACGGGTGGTCTTCCCCGGGCTGGCCCTGTACTCGATGAGCAAGACCGCCCTCGTCGGGTTGACCCGGGGTCTGGCCCGCGAGCTGGGCCCTCGGGGCATCACCGTCAACCTGGTCAACCCCGGGCCGACGGACACCGACGCCAACCCGGCGGACGGGCCGAACGCGGCGACCATCGCCGGATTCACCGCCGTCGGTCGCTACGCACGCCCGGCCGAGATCGCGGCGACCGTCGCACATTTGGCCAGTCCCGAAGCGGGCTTCGTGACCGGGGCGGTGGTCAACGTCGACGGGGGCTTCACCAGCTGAGGTGGCCCACCCCGCCTGGCGAACGCCGAGGGCTCCCGCCGGCCCGCGTCACCCCTCCCGGCCCAACACCTGACGCACGACGTCGACGAACGCGACGCGGTGATTGGTCCGTGCCTCGACGGCCGCGAGCCAACGCTCCCGGTGCCGGTCGCGCAGCGGCGCCGTCTCGTCGCCCGGCTCGTCGGCGAGTCGGCGCTGCTCGGCGTACTCCGTCGTGAGGCTGGCCAGCACCGACCGGCCCGCCGACGCGACGTCCGCCGGCCCTTCCACCAACACCAGGTTGTACGCCTCGTCGACCGCGCGCATCGCCGCGTACGTCTCGTCGTAGCCGGGCCTGACCGCGTCCGGGCCCGGCTCGACCCACCGCCGGTCCAGCCGGCGGTACGCCGCGTCGCAGGCACCGAGGAACCCGATGTACGCGTCGCGGCGCAACTCGTCACGCCGGGTCGCCCACCGGTCGGCGCTCTCCTGCCGGGCGACGGTGAGCTGGTGGGCGAGTTGCCGGCGGGTGCTGAGCGCGCCGATCAGCCCGGTCAGGGCCGCGGCGCCCAACGTGGACAGTGAGGTGATCAGCGCGATGGCGACAGTGTCCTGCACGCGTCCATTCTGGCGGTGCCCCGGGCCGGGTCGCAGCGGGCCGCGTTCAGCGGGGCGGGTCCTCGCCGGTGAGCCCGTCCACCGACTCCCGGATCAGGTCCGCGTGCCCGACGTGCCGCGCGTACTCCTCGATGAGGTCGACCAGGACCCGGCGCAGGCTGGGTACCCGACCGTCGGGCCACTCGCCCCGGGCGAGCTGCTCCGGGCCGCCGTCGGCGAGCAGCTCGCCGACCGTGGCCCGGGACCGGGCCACGGCCTCCCGCCACAGCGTGTAGAGCTGCTCGGGGGTGTCCTCGGCGGCGGAGCGCCACTCCCAGCCGGGGTTCGCGTCCCAGTCGACGGTGTCCCACGGCGGCCCCGGTGAACGTCCGGCCAGCTTGAGCGAGAAGTAGAGGTCCTCGACCAGCGCCAGATGCTTGAGCAGCCCACCGAGGGTGATCGACGACGGGCCGAGCGTCGCCCGCAGGCCGGCGGCGTCGAGCCCGCCGGTCTTCCAGGCCAGTGTGGCGCGCTGGCGGTCCAGGGAGCCCAGGAGTGTGGCGGTCTCGTCGCCCGCGACGGGCGGCTCGGGATGACCGTGCTCGTCGACGTTCGTCATGGCCGTCGACGCTAACAGGCTGGCCGGGCTGCGCGTCGGGTCAGCGCCGGGTGCGGTTGCGGCGTACGGCCCAGACTCCACCGGCGATCGCCAGCGCCGCCGGCAGCAGACAACAGATGCTGAGGACCGCGAGGTGCCACGGTTTGATCGCGCCCATGACCGCGAAGGCTATCCGGCGCGGTCAAGTGATGATGGCGGCCCACCGACTCCGGCGGGCCGACCGGCTCCGCGGGGCGGTACCGTCGGCACGCAGAGCCGATGCCGGTGACACGGACAGGAGCGCGAGCGATGCCGAGGACGCCAGCCGCGAGCCGTACGGCGGTGCTCGTCTGCCAGGGCCGCGCGGCGGCGGACGGCCTGATCGCTGTCGGCCGGTTCGCGGACCCGACGGCCGCGCGCCTGCTCCGCGCCGACGAGCGCGAGGCCGTCCAGTGGGTACGCGATGCCGCTGTTCCCCAGCCGTGGCGGCAACGGGTCGACTACGAGACGGTCCGGGCCTGCGCCGAGATGATGGTGCCCCGCACTGTGGCGATCGACGACGCCGTACGGGACCACCGCAGCTCCCAGGTGGTGATCCTGGGGGCCGGGCTGGATGGTCGCGCCTGGCGGATGCCGGAACTCGCGGACAAGGCGGTCTTCGAGGTCGACCAGCCGAGCAGCCAACGCGACAAACGTGAACGCGCCGAGGGTCTGCCGGGCACCGCACCGACGTTCGTGGCGGTGGACTTCGGCCGTGACCGGCTCGCCGAGGCGCTGGCAACCGCCGGGCACCGCCCCGACGAGCCGACGACGTGGATCTGGGAAGGCGTCGTGCCGTATCTGACCAGGGCCGAAGTGTCCACGACGGTCGCCGCGATCGCCGCCTGCTCGGCACCGCACAGCCGTCTCGTCGTCAATTTCCAGTTGCCCGGGAAATCCCTGACGCTGGGCCGGCTCGTCGCACGGCTGCTGATGGTGTCCACCGGCCGGCGCAGCTTCTGGGCGACCGAGCCATGGCGCTCGACCTGGACGCCCGCCGCCATGACCGCCCTGCTGGCCCGACACGGCTTCACCGTCACCGGCGACCACGACCTGCTTGACACGGCGCGGGCGCTCGCCCTGCCGATCCGCCGTGCCACGTCACTCGCCCGCAGCCGGGTGATTGTCGCGGATCGCGCCTGACCCCGGTCGGACTCACCGGCTCTCCCAACGGCACCAGCCGGCGGATGAGGTCGTCGACGGCGATGATAGATGTAGATTGATGAATGGATCGACCAATGGTGCCGGAGTCCGCGGGTGCCGCCCCGATGCCGGCGGCGGTCGCCGCCCGCCCACGGAAGGACGAACGTCGTGAGACGCAACAGATGGCTGCCATCCCTGGTGGCAGCGCTCACCCTGGCCGGAACGGCGATCGTGGCGGTCACCACCCTGGCCGCCGCCCCGGCCCAGGCCGAGCCGGTCGCGATCCCCAACGGCACGCAGTTCACCGACACCGCCGGCAACCTGGTGCACGCGCACGGCGGTGGGGTGCTCAAGGTCGGCGACTACTACTACTGGTTCGGTGAGAACCGCAACGCCAACAACACGTTCCGGGCGGTCTCCGTCTACCGCTCCACCAACCTGCGCGACTGGGAGTTCCGCAACAACGTTCTGACCCAGTCGTCGGCGGCGGAACTGCAATCGGCAAACATCGAGCGGCCGAAGGTCATCTACAACGCCAGCACCAACCGGTACGTGATGTGGATGCACAAGGAGAACGGCTCCGACTACGGCGAGGCCAGGGCCGCCGTCGCCTCCTCGGCCACCGTGGACGGCGCCTACACCTACCACGGCAGCTTCCGGCCGCTGGGCAACATGTCGCGGGACATCACGCTCTACAACGACGGCGGTACGGCCTACATGATCTCCGCCGGCGACGAGAACCGCGACCTGCTCATCTACCGCCTCACCGCCGACTACCTCACCGTGGCCACGCTGGTCGGCAACTTCTGGAACGACGGCAACCGTGAGGCACCGGCCCTGTTCAAGCGCGGCAGCACCTACTTCCTGCTCACCTCGGGCCTGACCGGTTGGAGCCCGAACCAGGCCAGGTACGCCACAGCGTCCAGCATCTCCGGTCCGTGGACCGGCATGACCAACGTCGCCGACTCGACCACCTACCGCTCTCAGCCGGCCTTCGTGCTCCCCATCCAGGGCACGTCGACGACGAGCTACCTCTACCTCGGCGACCGCTGGGCCGGCGCCTGGGGCGGGCCGGTCAACGACTCCCAGTACGTGTGGTTGCCGATCGACTTCCCCTCCGCCACGACCATGAGCCTGACCTGGTATCCCACCATCACCATCGACGCCGTCACGGGCACCGTCACCGGGCAGGCGCCGTCCTACTACCGCATCACCAACCGCAACAGCGGCAAGGTGGTCGACGTGCTGGACAGGGCCGTCACCGACAACGCCGAAGTCAAGCAGTGGTCCTGGAACGGCGGCGCGAACCAGAAGTGGGAGTTCCGCGACGCCGGCAGCGGCTACTTCCGGATCGTCAACCAGAACAGCGGCAAATGCCTCGACGTCGCCGACGCGTCCACCGCCAACAACGCCAACGTCATCCAGTACACCTGCGGCGGGGGCACCAACCAGCAGTGGCAGTGGGTCGCCACCGGCACCTACTACCAGCTGCGCGCCCGACACAGCGGCAAGTGCCTGGACGTGGTGAGCAGCGGCACGGCGGACGGCACCGACATCACCCAGTACACCTGCGGAAGCGGCACCAACCAGCAGTGGACCCGCACCCAGTCCTGACATCGCCGCCGTCAGACGAGGCGCTGGATGCGAACCTTCGGGCGCTCGTTCCTGAGGTGGCCCCGCTTGTGTTGGCGGACCTGCTCATCCCAGACTTCCTGGTCGTAGTCCGGGTCCGGTGGGATCCACTTGTGGGAGCCGTCGCTGTAGTGGAACTTCTCGTCGCCAGGCCGCAGGATGCTCATCGGGTCCAGCCGAGGAAGCGGTAGTGCAGGTGGCTGGCGGGAACGTGGGCCAGGTCCTGGGCGGCGTCGACGAGGTGGTCGGCCAGGTAGAGAGCCAGCGACACCCGGGCTCGGTCGTACTCGGCTCGCAGCTCCCGGCACCGGGTCTGACACGGCCACTCCTCCGCACAGCCGCCGCACGTCCAGGCCGGCCTGACCGGGTGGTGAGTGGTCACGACGGGCCGTCCTGGCTGGGCCAGTGGCCGCGGTTGATCGGAATGCGGTGGCGGCTTCGACACGGCAGCTCGCCTCCGCAGCGGCAGATGCGCCGCCAATGCCGCCAGGACCAGACGGGCCGGTGACGGCGAGCCAAAGTCAGCGCCACCACCAAGACGTACTCGTCGTACGAGACTCGCTTCACCAGCTCGCCACTCCCGCTCGCGCCGTGGTCTGCCGTGCTGCCCAAGTCAAAGGACGCACTGCCGCCTCCTCGTGCCGCAGCAATCTGGAGGCGTGGATGCCCGAACGCGGGGACGCGCCGGACATCCACGCCGGCGAGGGCGGCCCACAGCGCCAACCGAGGAATCGACCTCCTCGGCAACCTCCCACAGGTACCGTTGGGTAGCCAAGGGCTGACGTAGGTGGTCTACTCGTGTTGCCAACCGAGGAGAACCAGGTGCCACCGCGTTACCGCTACGAACAGATCGCCGACGACCTCGCCGAACGCATCGCGTCCGGCGAGTTCCAGCCCGGCTCCAAGCTGCCCAGTCGGCGGGAGCTGATCGAGCACTACGAGGTCACCGAGCCGGTGATCGACCGTGCCATGCAGGTATTACGGATCAAGGGTATGACTGAGACCCTGCCCGGCGTGGGAGTCTTCGTCGCGGAATAGCCGGGCCGTGAACTGCCGAGTCCGGACCTACTCGCGCCAAGCTCATGCCATGCGGCAGGCGTTCGTCCGGGAAGCTCGACGGACGGCTGACCACCACTCCTGTCACCGCTCCGGAACTTATCTTCTCGGGGCGGCTTTTGCTGCTGGGGAAGGGGTGGTGGGCGCGGCAGGTTTCGAACCTGCGACCCCCCGCTTGTAAGGCGGGTGCTCTCCCACTGAGCTACGCGCCCGGATCGCCCGTGTGCGGCGGGCCGGTGGCTGGCAAGCCTACCTGCTCGCCGCCGGCCCGGCCGCACGGCGTACCACTATCCGGCGGTCGCGTCGGCGATGGCCTTGCGCCAGCCCTGCTGGTCGCGGGCCTCGCCGGGGCCGTTCATCTCGGCGAAGCGGACCACGCCGGCCTTGTCGATGACGAAGGTGCCCCGGTTGGCGAAGCCGGCCACGTCGTTGAAGACCCCGTACGCCTGGGCGACGGCGCCGTGCGGCCAGAAGTCGGCAAGCATCGGGAACTGGTAGCCCTCCCGGTCGGCCCAGATCTTGTGGCTGTAGGCCGAGTCGACGCTGACGGTCAGCACCTGGACGTCGTCGTTCACGTACTCGTCGAGGTTGTCCCGCACCTCGGCCAGCTCGCCCTGGCAGGTGCCGGTGAAGGCCAGCGGGTAGAAGACCAGCAGCACGGTGCGCCTGCCCCGAAAGTCCGACAGGCGGACCTCCTGGTTGTTCTGGTCCTTCAGCACGAAGTCGGGCGCCTCGGCGCCAACCTCGATCGGCATGCGGACTCCTCGGGGTCGAGTCGGGGGATGACGCCAGCCTGCCACACCCGGCGGTGCGGACCGCCGGGCGCGAGGAAGCGATGGCGGGCTACTTCTTGGCCTTGGCCCCTCGGCGCAGCACCAGGCGGGCGCCGCTCCAGTCCCGGCCGGCGTTGACGGTCGAGGTCTGCTGGAGGCCGGCGGTGGGCGCGGACTCCGCGACCTCACTCGGCTCAACGTGCCCCTCACGCCCCGCCTTCGGGGTGAGCAGCCACACGACCCCGTTGTCGGCCAGCGGGCCGAGGGCGTCGACGAGCAGCTCGAAGAGGTCACCGTCGCCGTCGCGGTACCACACCAGCACCGCGTCGACCACCTCGTCGGTGTCCTCGTCGACCAGATCTCCACAGCGGTCGGTCAGGGCGTCGCGGAGATCCTGGTCGACGTCGTCGTCGTACCCCATCTCCATGACGACCATCCCCGGTTCGATGCCGAACCGGTCCGCCAGGCTGCGTACCCCGTCGGCGGCCTGACCAGCGGTCGCGCTCACTGTCGCGTGCCTCCTCATTTCGTCAGTGCTCGCGGCGTCGGGCCGACGCCGTCAGGCAAAGTCCACACAGTTGCGCCTCTGCGCGCAAGTGGCGCACCGAGTGGAACGGAATTTACCGTGCCAGCAGCGTACGGGCACCGTCGGTAATGGCTTCCGGGGAGACCAGAACCTGACGCGCTGCCGGACCTAATGGTACAAAAGAGTCAACTCCGGCCACCCGCCGCGCGGCGCCCACATATCCGGCGTCGACAAGCGCGGCGATCACACCCTCGCCGACTCCGCCGGAACGGCGGGTCTCGTCCACCACCAGCACCCGGCCGGTCGCCGAGGACTCCCGGATGATGTCGGCCACCGGCAGGGGCGCCAGCCAGCGCAGATCCACCACGCGGGTGCCCACCCCCTCCTCGGCGAGGACGGCCGCGGCCCGCAGCGACATCCGCACCCCGTTACCGAAGGTGATGATGGTCAGGTCGTCGGACGAGCCGACCCGGTAGACCCGGGCCCGGCCGATCGGCACGTGACCGGCCACCCACGAGCCGGGCTCCGGATAGCCGGCCAGCCACTCCCCGTCACCCTCGGCATACAGGTCACGGGTGTGGTACAGCGCGATCGGCTCCAGGAACACGCAGACACTGCCGTCCACCGCCGCGCTCGCCAGGCAGGTCCGCAGCATGGGCGCGGCGTCGTCCGGCCGCGCCGGCACCGCGACCACCAGACCCGGCACATCCCGGAGTACGGCCACCGAGTTGTCGTTGTGGAAGTGCCCGCCGAACCCCTCCTGGTACGCCAGCCCGGCGACCCGCACGACCATCGGGTTGCGAAAGGCGCCCCGCGAGAAGAACTGCATGGTGGCGGCCTCGCCGCGCAGCTGGTCCTCGGCGTTGTGCAGGTACGCCAGGTACTGGATCTCCGGCACCGGCAGCATCCCGGCCAGCCCGGCGCCGAGGCCCAGCCCGAGCACCGACGTCTCGTCGAGCAGGGTGTCGAAGACCCGGGCCGCGCCGAACCGGTCCCGCAGGCCCTTCGTCACGCCGTACACGCCGCCCTTGGCGGCCACGTCCTCGCCGAAGACGGCCATCTGGGGGTGATCGAGCAGCCCGTCGGCGAGCGCCGCGTTGATGCTCTGCGCGAGGGTGAGCGGGCCGGCCAGCTCCGGCGGTTTGCCCCCGAACGCCTCCTCCCGCGCCGCCGAGCCCGGCCCGCTGGCCCGTGCCGCCGCGTCCGCCACCGCCCGCGCCACCCGCACCGGGCGGCGGGGCGCCAGCGTCGACACCACATCGGCGGCGGAGGTCAGCTTCGGCTCGCCCAGCACCTCCTCGGCCAGCCGGCGGACCTGCCAGCCGGTTTCGTCGTACCGGGCCAGCAGCTCCTCGGCCGTCGCCACACCGGCGTCGACGAGCTGCCGGGCGGTGGCGGCCACCGGATCCCGTGCAAGGTCCTCGGCCAGCTCGGCGGGGCTGCGGTACGCCGACTCCGCGTCCGCGCCGGCGTGGCCCATCAGCCGGACCGTGCGCAGGTGCAGCACGGCGGGCCGCCGGTGTCGGCGTACCCACGCCGCGGCCTCGCGCGCCACCTCGTACGCCCGCACCGGGTCGGCCCCGTCGGCGCTGAAGTAGTGGATGCCCGGTTTGGCGCGCAGCGTCGCCTCGACCCAGCCCTCCGGCGAGCGGACGCTGATGCCCAGCCCGTTGTCCTCGCAGACGAAGAGCACGGGGATGCGCAACCCGGCGTGGTCGTACCAGCCGGCGGTGTTGAAGGCGGCGGTGGCGCTGGCGTGGTTGACCGACGCGTCGCCGAACGAGCAGACCACGATGGCGTCCGGCGGCCAGGGAGCGTGCGCCGCCCCCGCTCCGCTGCCGACCCGCACCCCGGCCCCGGCACGCCGCCCGACGGTGTCCAGCCGGCGCAGCCGCTCCACGGCCAGCCCCATCCCGACCGCGCGGGGCAGGTGCGAGGCGATGGTGGAGGTGGTCGGCACGATCGCCAGGTCGGCGCGGCCGAACACCTTGTGCCGGCCACCGGCGATCGGCTCCTCGCTGGAGGCGACCATGCCGCGCAGCACGTCGCGGGCGGCCTCGGCGTACCGCACGAACGCGCCGGTGCTCGGCGCGGACCCGGCCGGCTCCGGCGCGGCGGCCGACTCCGGGTCGTCGGCAGGCTCGCGCACGGTGGCCGACTCCCGGTCGGCGGCCCGCTGCAGGTCGGCAGCGCGCTCCCGGTCGGTGGCCGGTTCGGCGTCGGCGGTGTCGGTCGGCGCCGTGGCGTCGGCGACCTGGGCCGCCCGCACGCAGTAGAACGCCCCGGAGCGGTAGTGCAGCAACGCCGGATCGGTGGGGCGCAGCGCGGCGGCGACCGCGGCGTTGCCCTCGTGCCCGGCCGAGCCGATGGTGTAGAAACCCTCCCCGAAACTGCGCAGCCAACGACCGGCGAGGTCGAGCTGGCGGCTGGTCACCTGCGCGTCGAACAGTTCCAGCAGGCGCGCGCCGGTCAGCGGGGCGTCGTCGGTGACCGGGTCGGCGGGGTCACGCCTCCGCTGCGTGGCAGGCAGCGCCGCCAGCGTCTCCCGGAACCGGTCGTCGAGATCTTGCGGGGTGGTCACGTCCGACAGCATTACCGACGCGGGCCATGCTCGCCCAGTGGGACACGGCCCGCGCGCGTCGACTCACGCCGGATCGCACGGCTCCGGGCAGCCGCCGTCGGACACCTTCCACACCAGGTCACGCAGGGTGGACAGCTCCTGGTCACTCAGCCCGGCCAGAAGTCGGGAGTCGGACATCACCTCGGCCACCCGGCCCCGCACACCCCGACCGTCACCGGTCACCACGAGCGTCTTCTGCCGGCGGTCGGTCGGGTCGGTACGACGCTCGACCAGGCCGGCCTGCTCCAGCCGGTCGACCAGCGCCGTCACGTTGGACCGGTCACAGCCCAGCCGGTCGGCGAGGTCCCGGGCGGGCAGAGGACGGTCCGGGTCCAGCTCGTGCAACGCTCGGGCCGTGGCCGGGGTGAGCCCCAACTCGGCGAACTCGGTGCCCTGCCGGTGCCGCAGCGAGGCGGTCAGGTGTGCCATCCGGCGCACCACGTCGGCCGCGAGGCCGGCCCGGTCCACCGGTCGACCCGCCGCGGAAACCACCTCCGGTGCCACCGCCACATCGTACGCACCACGACGAGGGCCCAGCTCAGCGACCAGATCCGCGCCCACCCGGAAGCGGCACACCATCAGTGAAAGTGCTGCCTCAGCACCCGCCGAGACAGCACTTTCCGGGTAGTTGCGCGGATCTTGAGGAGGCACAGCGGCGCGGCGCCCATGATCGCGCTGCAACAGGGTAGTAGTGGCCTCCCCCGCGGCACGACACCACTACAACAAGGATCGAGCACGATCTTGCCGGGGCGCGGCGGGGCGGGGCGCGAGGCGGGGCGGGGTCAGGCGGGGAGGAAGGAGAAGCGGACCTGGCGGGTGGGATTGTCGCCGTTGGTGTCGACCAGGCAGATGGACTGCCAGGTGCCCAGGGCGAGCCGTCCGGCGAGCACCGGCAGCGTCGCGTACGGCGGGACGAAGGCCGGCAGCACGTGGTCCCGGCCGTGGCCGGGCGAGCCGTGCCGGTGCCGCCAGCGGTTGTCGGTGGGCAGCAGGGCGTCCAGGGCGGTGAGCAGGTCGTCGTCGGAGCCCGATCCGGTCTCGATGATCGCCAGTCCGGCGGTGGCGTGCGGCACGAAGACGTGCAGCAGGCCGTCTCCCTCGCCGGAGACGAAGTTCTGGGCCTCGGCGGTGATGTCCCGGACGGCCGGCCGGGACCCGGTCTGGACGGTGATCACGTCACTGCGCATACGCCGGATTCTGCCGCAGCTCGGGCCGAACGTCGGCGTTGCCGCCAACAGGCGCGCGCCAAGAGGCACGCCAACCGGTACGGCGATCCGCGTCGGCCGTCGCGCTAAGTTACCGACGGGTACCTGTGTCGCTCATCGCGTCGGGGGGACCTAGACGTGACGACGGGTGCCACCAGGGGGCAGGATGGCGCTAGAGACCTATCCCACACACAACCGAGGGAACGCCTGTGGCTACGGAACGCAAGCGCCCGGTGATCAGCGACGGCCTACCGAGCCAGCTTCCGGACATCGACCCTGAAGAGACAAGCGAATGGGTCGAGTCGCTTGACGGTGTCATCGACGAGCGCGGCGCCAAACGCGCCCGCTACGTCATGCTGCGCCTGCTGGAGCGGGCCCGTGAGCGCCAGGTCGGGGTTCCGCCCCTGACCACCACCGACTACATCAACACGATCCCGCCGGAGCAGGAACCCTGGTTCCCGGGTGACGAGCACGTCGAGCGGCGCATCCGGGCGTACGTCCGGTGGAACGCCGCCATGCTGGTGCACCGGGCGCAGCGCCCGGAGATCGGCGTCGGCGGGCACATCTCCACCTTCGCCAGCTCGGCGTCTCTGTACGAGGTGGGCTTCAACCACTTCTTCCGGGGCAAGAACCACCCCGGCGGTGGCGACCAGATCTACTACCAGGGTCACGCCTCCCCCGGCATGTACGCGCGGGCGTTCCTGGAGGGGCGGCTCAGCGAGCACCAGCTCGACGGGTTCCGCCAGGAGCTGTCGCACCCAGGTGGTGGGCTGCCCTCGTACCCGCACCCGCGGCTGATGCCGGACTTCTGGGAGTTCCCCACCGTCTCGATGGGTCTCGGCGGCCTGAACGCGATCTACCAGGCCCGGTTCAACAGGTACCTGCAGCACCGCGGCATCAAGGACACCTCGCAGCAGCACGTGTGGGCGTTCCTCGGCGACGGCGAGATGGACGAGCCCGAGACGCTTGGCGCGATCGGTGTGGCCGCCCGCGAGGAGCTGGACAACCTCACCTTCGTGATCAACTGCAACCTCCAGCGGCTGGACGGCCCGGTCCGGGGCAACGGCAAGGTCATGCAGGAGCTGGAGGCGTTCTTCCGGGGCGCCGGCTGGAACGTCATCAAGGTGGTCTGGGGCCGTGAGTGGGACCCGCTGCTCGCGGCGGACACCGACGGCGCGCTGGTCAACCTCATGAACACCACGACCGACGGCGACTACCAGACCTACAAGGCCGAGTCCGGCGCGTACGTGCGCGAGCACTTCTTCGGCCGCGACGCCCGGACCCGCAAGATGGTCGAGCCGCTGAGCGACGACGAGATCTGGAACCTCAAGCGGGGTGGGCACGACTACCGCAAGCTCTACGCGGCCTACAAGGCGGCCACCGAGCACACCGGTCAGCCGACGGTCATCCTGGCGAAGACGATCAAGGGCTGGACGCTCGGCTCGCACTTCGAGGGCCGCAACGCGACCCACCAGATGAAGAAGCTGACGCTGGAGGACCTGAAGACCTTCCGCGACCGGCTCTACCTGGACATCCCGGACAAGGCGCTGGAGGACAACCCCTACCTGCCGCCGTACTACCAGCCGGGTGAGAAGTCCGAGGAGCTGGCCTACCTCAAGGAGCGCCGCGAGCAGCTCGGCGGCTACCTGCCGTCCCGGCGGACCAGCACCAAGCGGCTGACCATCCCCGGTCCGGAGCGGTTCGCCGACGTCAAGCGCGGCTCGGGCAAGCAGAAGGTGGCCACCACCATGGCCTTCGTCCGCCTGCTCAAGGACATCATGAAGGACAAGGAGTTCGGCAAGCGCTGGGTGCCGATCATCCCGGACGAGGCCCGCACCTTCGGCCTCGACTCGATCTTCCCAACCGCGAAGATCTACTCGCCGCACGGGCAGCGCTACACCTCTGTCGACCGGGAGCTGTTCCTGTCGTACAAGGAGTCGACGACCGGGCAGATCCTGCACGAGGGCATCAACGAGGCCGGTTCGGTCGCCTCGTTCACCGCCGCGGGCTCGGCGTACGCCACCCACGACGAGCCGATGATCCCGATGTACATCTTCTACTCGATGTTCGGGTTCCAGCGGACCGCCGACGGGCTGTGGGCGGCTGCCGACCAGATGGCGCGGGGCTTCCTGCTCGGCGCGACCGCCGGTCGGACGACGCTCAACGGTGAGGGCCTGCAGCACGAGGACGGCCACTCGCTGCTGATCGCCGCCACCAACCCGGCGGTGGTCGCGTACGATCCGGCGTTCTCCTTCGAGATCGCGCACATCATGGAAGCCGGCCTGCACCGGATGTACGGGGACGCGCAGGAGAACGTCTTCTACTACCTGACGGTCTACAACGAGCCGATCCTGCAGCCGGCCGAGCCGGCCGGGGTGGACGTGGAGGGCCTGCTCAAGGGCATCTACCGCTACTCCCCGGCACCGCAGGTCGACGGCCCGAAGGCCAACGTCCTCGCCTCCGGCACGGGCATGCAGTGGGCGCTCAAGGCCCAGCAGCTGCTCGCCCAGGACTGGGGCGTGGCCGCCGACGTCTGGTCGGTGACCTCCTGGACCGAGCTGCGTCGCGACGCGGTGGAGACCGAGGAGTACAACCTGCTCAACCCGGGCGCCGAGGCCAAGGTGCCGTACGTCGCGCAGAAGCTGGCCGACGCGGACGGCCCGAAGGTCGCGGTCAGCGACTGGATGCGTGCCGTACCGGACCTGATCGCCCGCTGGGTACCCGGCGACTACACGTCGCTGGGCACCGACGGCTTCGGGATGTCGGACACCCGGCACGCGCTGCGCCGGCACTTCCACGTCGACGCCGAGTCGATCGTGGTCGCCACGCTGCGGCAGCTCGCCCGCAGCGGCGCGGTGCCGGCCACCGTGCCGGCCGAGGCCGCCAAGAAGTACGCGATCGACGACGTCAACGCCGCTCCCGTCGGGGAGACCGGCGGCGACAGCTGATCCAGCACGACCAGAAGGGCCCGGCGCCAAAGCGCCGGGCCCTTCCGCGTCCCGCTCCCACCGTCCACCGCGTGGATCCCGACCCACCCTCCACCGCGTGGATCATGGAGTTGTGGTGGGGGACGAAGCGGTGAAGTCACCCCGTTCCGGGCACCACAACTCCATGATCGACGCGGTTCAGGGGCGGGGCAGGGGCGGGGCAGGGGTGGGTATGGGTTGGCGGTGGCCGACGTTCCTGGTGGGGACGCCGGGCCACCGCCGGGGCGGGTGACGCCAGGAGGATGGGCGCTCGTCAGCCGACGGCGGCCAGGTCGGTGAGCCGGGCCAGCGAGTCCTCCAGGTCGGCGCCGACCCGACGCAGTCCGAGACGCAACAGGGCCGCCTTGACGGGACCGGCCGGCCAGCGGACGACGATGAGTCGGACGATCGTCCCGCCCTCCTCCTCGTCCTCGGTCAGCTGGACGTAGATCTCGGTGCGCGCCTCCGCACGAGCACCGGCACCCTTGGCCCGTTCCCGCCAGCCGATCAGCGTCGGCTCCTGATAGGCGATCACCTCGGCCTCATGCGCCGAACCGCGCCCCGCCTGGACCAGTTGCCGCCGCCCGAAGCCCTCTCCGGAGAGCACTTCGGCCGCGCGGACCCCCGCCAGCCAGGCCGGTAACTGCTCAGCCCGCTGTACGACGTCCCAGACCACTTCCACCGGCGCCGCCACGTGCGCACTGCGTTCCACGAGGATCATTTCCGTCTTTCCTCCAGTGAGGACATCCCACGATATCGGCACTCTATGCGCTAAATCGGACTTACACGGACGGGTTAGGAAAAAGACACGCCGATCAACCATTGCGGATTGCGCCAACCCGGCCTATGGCGCATTCATCGACAGCGCCCTAGAGTCCCGAACACGTTTCACGTTGACCGGGAGGGCGCATGCCTACCGCACCGATTCCCGAGTTCCCCGCCGGCTTCCGCTGGGGCGTCTCCACGTCCGCCCACCAGATCGAGGGCGCCACCACGGCCGGCGGACGCGGACCGTCCATCTGGGACACCTTCGCGCGCTCCCCCGGCCGGATCAGCGACGGCAGCAGCGGAGAGATCGCCTGCGACCACTACCACCGGTACGCCGAGGACGTGGCGCTGCTGGCCGGTCTGGGCGTCTCCGCCTACCGGTTCTCGATCGCCTGGCCCCGGGTGCAGCCCAGCGGCAGCGGCCCGACCAACGCCGCCGGCCTGGACTTCTACGACCGCCTGGTCGACGAGCTGCTGGCCGTCGGCGTCGACCCGGTGGCCACCCTCTACCACTGGGACCTGCCCCAACCCCTGCAGGACGCCGGCGGCTGGCTCAACCGCGACACCGCCGCCCGCTTCGCCGACTACGCCGAGCGGACCGCCGCCCGCCTCGGCGACCGCGTCCGGCTCTGGATCACCCTGAACGAGCCGTTCATCCACATGAGCCTCGGCTACGGCATGGGCGTGCACGCCCCCGGCGAGATGCTGCTCTTCGACGCCTTCGCAGCCGCCCACCACCAACTGCTCGGGCACGGGCTCGCGGTCGCCGCGCTGCGCGCCAACACCACCAGCCCGGTGGCGATCGCCAACAACTACTCCCCCGTGCGGGTGCTCGGCGACAGCGACGCCGACCGGGCCGCCGGGGCCGCGTACGAGGCCCTGCACAACCGGCTTTTCACCGACCCGCTGCTCGGACGCGGCTACCCGGATCTGCCCGGGCTCGACCCGAGCGTCATTCACCCCGGCGACCTGGACACCATCGCGGCGCCCATCGACGCGCTGGGGGTCAACTACTACAACCCCACCGGCGTACGGGCCGCCGAGGAGGGCTCGCCGCTGCCGTTCGACCTGGTGCCGCTGGAGGGCTACCCGCGTACCGCCTTCGACTGGCCGGTCGCCCCCGACGGGCTGCGCGAACTGCTCGGCTGGCTGCGGGACACGTACGGCGACGCGCTGCCGCCCATCGAGATCACCGAGAGCGGCTGCGCGTACGACGACGTACCCGACGCCGACGGACAGGTCGCGGATCCGGAGCGCATCGCGTACCTCGACGGGCACCTGCGGGCGGTCCGGGCCGCCATCGACGACGGGGTGGACGTCCGCGGGTACTTCGTCTGGTCGCTGCTGGACAACTGGGAGTGGGCCGAGGGGTTCACCAAGCGCTTCGGGCTGGTGCACGTCGACTACGCCGACCAGAGGCGTACCCCGAAGTCGTCGTACACCTGGCTGCGGGACGTGATCGCGGCCGCGCGGGAGGGTTCGGCGCGGTGACCACCCTCGACCCCACACCGGCGTCGCTGCCGGCGGCGCTCGCCGAGCCGATCGTGCCGGTGCGACGCGGCTGGATCGGTCTGGTCTTCGCGGCCAACCTCGGCGTGTGGATGGCGTTCTTCACCCCGATCCAGGTGCTGCTGCCGCAGCAGATCGAGCGGATCGCGCCCGGCGACAAGGAGACCATGCTGGCGGTGGTCACCGGCCTGGGCGCGCTGGCGGCGGTGCTGGCCAACCCCCTGGCGGGCGCGCTGTCCGACCGGACCTGCCTGCGGATCTTCGGCCGGGAGTTCGGTCGTCGGCACGTCTGGACCGCCGGCGGCGCGGTGCTCGGGGCGGCGGCGCTGGTGCTGCTGGCCCAGCAGCGGACCATCCTCGGGGTCGCCGTCGGTTGGGTCGCCGCCCAGGTCTGCTTCAACGCGATGCTGGCCAGCCTCACGGCCGCCATCCCGGACCGGGTTCCGGTGGCGCAGCGCGGCGCGGTCTCCGGCTGGGTGGGCATGCCGCAGGCGCTCGGGCTGGTGCTCGGCGCGGTGCTGGTCACCGCAGTCGTCACCGGCAACGCCGCCGGCTACGTGGCCATCGCGGTGGCCATTCTGGTGCTGTCGCTGCCGTTCGCGCTGCTCACCCCCGACGACCGACTGCCCCGCGCGCACCGCCCGGCACTGCGGGCGCGGGCGCTGTTCGCCTCGATGTGGATCAGCCCGCGTCAACACCCGGACTTCGCCTGGGCGTGGATCACCCGGTTCCTGGTCCAGTTGGGCAACGCGCTGGGCACCCTCTACCTGCTGTACTTCCTCACCGACGGGGTGCACCACCCCGACCCCGAGGGCGGCCTGCTGGTGCTGATCCTGCTCTACACGCTCGGCATGATGCTGACCGCGGTGGTGGCCGGCCGGCTGTCGGACCGCTCCGGGCGGCGCAAGGTCTACGTGATCGTCTCCGGCCTGATCATGGCGGTCGCGGCGCTGCTGCTCGCCGTCGCGCCGGTCTGGCCGATGGCCATCGTCGCCGCCCTGCTGCTCGGCGCCGGCTACGGCGTCTACCTCTCGGTGGACGCCGCCCTGATCACCCAGGTGCTGCCCCGGGCCACCGACCGCGCCAAGGACCTCGGCGTGATCAACATTGCCAACTCCGCGCCGCAGGTGCTCGGCCCGGCTCTCTCCGCCCCGCTCGTCGTCCACCTGGGCGGCTATCCGACCCTCTACGCGGTCACGGCCGCGGTCACCCTGGTCGGCAGCGCCCTGGTCGTCAAGATCCGCTCGGTGCCCTGAGTCGGGGGGCCGTGGCCAAAAGCGGTCGCCGGCCGCCGTAGGCTGGGGGACGTGACGGTACGTGTGCGCTTCGCCCCCTCCCCGACCGGTATGTTCCACGTCGGCGGTGCCCGCTCGGCGCTGCAGAACTGGATCTACGCCAAGCAGCAGGGCGGGGTGTTCGTGCTGCGCATCGAGGACACCGACGCGGCCCGCAACAAGCCCGAGTGGACCGAGGGCATCCTCTCCGCGCTGGACTGGATCGGCATCTCCCGGGGCAGCTACGAGGGGCCCTACTTCCAGTCGGCGAACGCCGGCGAGCACCGGGCCGCCGCCACCCGGCTGTACGAGTCGGGCCGGGCCTACTACTGCGACTGCACCCGCGAGGACGTGCAGGCCCGTACCGGCTCGCAGTACCAGGGCTACGACGGCTACCACCGCGACCTCGGTCTCGGCCCGGGGCCGGGTCACGCGCTGCGCTTCCGTACGCCCGACGAGGGCACCACAGTGGTCGTCGACCTGATCCGTGGTGAGCCCACCTTCGAGAACAAGCTCATCGAGGACTTCGTCATCGCCCGCGGCGACGGCTCGCCGGTCTTCCTGCTCGCCAACGTCGTCGACGACATGACCATGGGGATCACCCACGTCATCCGGGCCGAGGAGCACCTGCCCAACACCCCCAAGCAGCAGCTGCTCTGGGACGCCCTCGGGGTCAAGCCGCCGGTCTGGGCGCACGTGCCAGTGGTGGTCAACGAGAAGCGGCAGAAGCTCTCCAAGCGCCGCGACAAGGTCGCCCTGGAGGCGTACCGCGACGAGGGCTACCTCGCCGGCGCGATGCGCAACTACCTGATGCTGCTCGGTTGGGCGCCCTCGGGCGACCGGGAGATCGTGCCCTGGTCGGTCATCGAGGACGAGTTCCGGCTGGAGGAGGTCAACCCCTCCCCCGCGTTCTTCGACGAGAAGAAGCTGCGCGCCTTCAACGGGGAGTACATTCGGGCGCTGCCGGTGCCCGAGTTCATCGACGCCTGCCAGCCGTGGCTGACCGGCACCGGGACCCTCGCGCCGCCGCCGTGGCAGCCGGAGGAGTTCGACGCCGACGCCTTCGCCGCCGTCGCGCCACTGGCACAGACCCGGATCGCCGTGCTCAGCGAGATCGTGCCGAACGTCGACTTCCTCTTCCTGGCGTCGCCGCTGATCGACGAGGCGGCCTGGACCAAGACCATGAAGGACGGCTCGGCCGACCTGCTGGACTCCGCCGTCGCGGCCTTCGAGGCGCTGGAGTCCTGGGACGCCGAGTCGCTGAAGTCGACGCTGGAGGCGGTCGGCGCCGAGCGCGGCCTCAAGCTCGGCAAGACGCAGGCACCCGTCCGGGTCGCGGTCACCGGCCGCACCGTCGGCCTGCCGCTGTTCGAGTCGCTGGAGGTGCTCGGCCGCGAGCGCACCCTGACCCGGATGCGCGCCGCCCGGCTCCGCCTGGTCTGACCGGTCGGGCGGCAGCGGGCCGGCGTCGTACCTGTGCGTCGCCGCCTTTGCTCTGCTTCAACCCACGCAACACCCGGTGTCCGAATATCGGACGCGACGTGTTGCCTCCGTTGAAGCAGAGCAAAGGGCACGCCGACACCCCGCCCACCCGGCCCGCGGCGTTCGAATGATCAGCGCGCCCGGTTCCTGCGGCGCAACACCAGGCCGGCGGCGAGGGCAGCGAGCAGCACCAGGCCGCCGAGCGCCCACAGCCACCAGCGGCCGCCGGAGTCGGACCGCTCCGAGGCCGCCGGCACAGCGGACGCGGTCGAGCTGCCCGTCGGGGCCGATGACGGCCCGGCTGAGGACGGGTCGACGGCCGAAGGCCCGGCCGAGGGCGAGCCGGACGCAGCGCCGCCGGCCGACGGCGAGGCGGACGGGTCGGCGGCGGTGCCGGTGGTGAGGGTGAACTGGACCTCGCCCTTGATCGGATGGCCGTCGCTGGACGCGAGCTGGTAACCGACGATGTAGAGCCCGGCCGCGCCCGGCTTGAACGGCACGCGTACGCGGCTGCCGTCGAAGGTCGGCTGCCCGCCGGCGACCACATTGTCCGGTCCGGTTATTGTGATCTTCGTCGTAGCGGGGGCCGGCTTGGCCAGAAACCGAAGCTCGACCCGGGCGGGCGCGGTGGCCACCCGGGCGCCGTCGCGCGGATCGCTGCCGGTCAGCGAGTTGTGCGCGGCGGCCGGTGTCACCGGGGCCAGCAACGACACACCGAACGCCACGCCGAGCACCACTGGCACGACCCGTGCCATTCGTGTAACCCTGCCCCCCATGAACCCCTCCGTAAGGGTACGATCCGCCCGCTGATCAAACAGCTCCTCATTAGTCGAGCAGAGATCGCAGATAGTTCCAAATACTGTTCCACACGCTGCATTTCATCGACGTTCTGCGGAGTCTGTAAGAGTGGGGCCGACCGCCCGGTCGGTGTCGTCACCGGCCGACCGACCCGGACGTCACAACGAAGCCATCCATCGAACGGGGCGAGGAGGCGGGATGGTCCGACAGATGAGGCGCTGGGTCGCCGTGCTGGCGGGCACGCTGGCGGCGGCACTGCTGGCGCTCGGCACCGCCGGCCCGGCCAGCGCGGCGCCCAAGCCGGCGCCCGCCGGTGTGGACATCACCGGTGAAGGGCTCACCGAGCCGCTGCGGCTGCGGCCGGACACCCAGCCCACGCACGTGGTGGCGGTCATCGACCAGGTCAACTTCTTCGCCCGTAACGGCATGCCGACCGGGCCGAAGGCAGCCGACCTCGGTCCGAAGTACACGGTAGTGGTGCTCGCTGGTGAGACGCCGAAGCAGACGTACGACCTGTACCCCAAGGCGGCCGGCGGCCCGCGCGTCTACCGTCCGGCGAAGCAGCCGGACGGTCGCAAGACCAGCGCCGGCTGGTTCCTCGGGCGGCTCAGCATGTCCGAGACGTTGCGCACCGCCGGGGTGCCGCTGGAGCGGCAGTTCGACACGGTCAGTGGCGGCGTGGGTGGCGGCGAGCGGGTGCTCCCGGAGGACACGATGGACCCGGCGCGGGACATCGACGAGGCGCTCGGCGAGTTGCAGCGACTGCTGCTGCTCAACGTCGCGGTGATGCTGACCATCACGGTCGGTCTCGCCGGGATCGCCCTGCTGATCCGCCGCCGGACCCGCTGACCCACCGGCGGCGGGTCAGACCCGCCGTCGCGCGGTCAGCACCAGCGGCGCGGCGGGCGCTCCCGTCGGGTGGCCCGCTGACGCGGCCGGACCGGGCCGTGTCGGTGCGCCCCCGCCCACCCGGGCAGTTCGCTGCGGCAGCCGGTGACGTCGTCCGGCTCGGGCGGCGCCGGCTCGGTGGCCCGTTGGCGTGGCACGGCCACGTCGTCGTCGGCCCGCTCGGCCGGGCGGCCGCCGGTCGACTCCGCCGGGTGCGCCGACGCCCCGCCGACCGGCCGGCGCGGCTTGCCCGCCGCCTGCGGGTCGTGGTGCCCCAGCCGGCAGGGCTCGCCCTGGGCGCAGCCGTGCTCGGCCTCCCCGTGCGCCATCCCCGGTCTCCTCACGCTCGCACTCACGCGCGGAGGCGCTCCCCCCGACGTGCCCTGCCACCGTACTGGCCGGGACCGACGGCCTGTGCACGGCGTACCCCGGGGTCAGCGCTTCGGGCGGCGAGGGAACAGCGTCTCCCAGACCGGGAAGGCGACCAGCCAGATGAGGATCACGACGGTGAGGCTGCGGATCCAGTTGCCCAGTTCACGGGTTCGTTCCGCGTCGTTCACCCAGATGATCGCCGCGCCGAGCAGGCCGCACGCGACAGCCCAGCCGAGGAGCGCCTTGGCCCACTCCCGCCACTCGTGGCGGGCGCGGGCCCAGCCGTACCGGGGAGGCCGCATCGGTGGCGGGCCACCGGCGAACCGGTGGGCGAAGCGCTGGTCCGCCCAGCGCACCATCGAGTGCCCGAAGGCCACCGAGAAGCCGAGATAGGCGGCGGCGAGACCGTGACTGACCCCTGCGGTAGCGCCGCGGCGCAGGTCGATCACCGACGCGGCGAGCAGGGCCAGGTCCACCAGCGGTACGCAGACCAGCAGCGCCGCGCCGAGGCGGGGCCGGCGCAGCGGATAGCGGGCCACCAGCCCGGCGCCCAGCAGCACCCAGAACGCGATCTCACAACCGATGATCACCGCGACCACCATGGCGACCTCCCCCCGTCGTCGCCACCCAGCGTCGCCGATCGACGGGGCTCGGGCCTCGACGCCGGAGACGAGATCGGGGTCCTCCCTTCGACGGACCAACCCCGCGGGCGCGCTCGACGTACCCCTTTCGGCGCATGTCGGAGCCGGCGGGCTCCTTCCCCGGTCGGAGTCGGAGGGTCGACGGCTGTGGTGGGATCGGGGCATGCGACCGCCACCCTGGCTCGGCTCCGGCACGGCCGGCCGGGACCTCACGCTGGCCGGCGCGTCGCTGGTCGGCGGCCTGGTGCTGTACGGCCTGGGCATGCAGCCGCAGATCGTTCCGCATCCGGACGTGCCACCCGCGCTGTTCCTGGCGCCGCTGCTGGCGGTGTGCGTGGCCGTCGGTCTGCGTCGGGTCGCGCCCCGCTCCAGCCTGGCGGTGGGGACCGGGGCGCTCGTGGTGGACACGGCGCTGGGCAACTCGCTGGGCACCGTCGTGATCTACACGCAGGTGCTCTACGACGCCTGCGTGTACGGCCCGCCCCGGCTGTGGCGGTGGCTGCTGGGGATCACCGCGACGCTGAGCGCGATCGGGACGGTGGCCGGCGTGCTCGGCTTCGGGCAGTGGCGCGGGGCGGCCGTCGGGGTGCCGGTGGTGCTCGCCGGGCTGCTGCCGGTGCTGACCGGGATCAGCGTGCGGCAGTACCGCGACCAGGCCGCCGCCGAGCGGGCACGGGCCGAGCAGACCGCCCGGCTGGTCGAGTTGGACCGCCGCCAGGCGGTCGGCGCCGAACGGGCGCGGATGGCCCGGGAACTGCACGACGTGGTCGCCAACCACCTGAGCGCCGTGGCCATCCACGCCACCGCCGTGCTGTCCGTACCAGGGCTGGAGCGTGGCCAGGTGGAGTCGGCGTTGCGGGTGATCCGGGAGAGCAGCGTGCAGGGCCTGGCCGAGATGCGGCAGATGATCGAGCTGTTGCGCGAGCCGGAGGCGGGTGAGCGGAGCACGGCGGGCGTGGTCGGCGCGGTGCCGGAGGCGGTCACGGCGCGGCTCGCCGAGGCGGACGGGTTGATCGAGCGGATCCGTGCGGCGGGCCTCGCGGTACGGGTGCACACCGACGGCACGCCGGGTCCGCTGCCGGTGGGGGTCGACCTCGCCGCGTACCGGATCGTGCAGGAGTCGCTGACCAATGCCCTCAAGCACGGCACGGGCGAGGCGGAGCTGACCATCGCGTACCGGCCGGCGGAGGTGGTGCTGACTGTGGAGAACCCGGTGCGCCCGGACGGGTCACCGCTGCCGGGCGCCGGGGCCGGGCTGATCGGGATGCGGGAGCGCGCCGCGCTGCTGGCCGGCCGGTTCACCGCCGGGCCGCACGACGGCCGCTGGCAGGTCCGGGCCGCGCTGCCCACCGGGGAGGGCGGGTGACCGCGCCGGCGCCGGGCTCGGGCGACGCCGCCCCGGTACGGGTGGTGCTCGCGGACGATCAGCCGGCGGTACGGGCGGGGCTGGCCCTGATCCTGGGCGGCTCGCCGGGCATCGAGGTGGTCGGCGAGGCGGCCGACGGCGACGAGGCGGTCCGGCTGTGCCGGGAGGTACGCCCCGACGTGGCGGTGCTGGACGTGCGGATGCCACGCCTCGACGGGATAGCCGCGACCAGGGCGATCGTCACCGACCAGCTCGCCGACGTGCTGGTGCTGACGACGTTCGACCTGGACGAGTACGTCTTCGGCGCGCTGCGCGCCGGGGCGTCCGGGTTCCTGCTCAAGGACACCGACGCGGCGGGGCTGGTGGCGGCGGTGCACACCGTGGCGCGCGGTGAGGGGTTCATCGCCCCCTCGGTGACCCGTCGTCTGATCGCCGCCTTCGCGGCCACCGCGCCCGGTGCCTCGGCGGCCACCCGGTCCGCGCTGGACACGCTGACCCCGCGCGAACGCGATGTGCTGGCCTGCCTCGGCCTGGGCCTGTCCAACCAGCAGATCGCCGACCGGCTGGCGCTGGCGGAGAGCACCACCAAGACCCACGTGAGCCGGATCCTGGCGAAGCTGGACCTGCGCAGCCGGGTGCAGGCGGCGATCCTGGCCCAGGAGCTGGGCCTGCCCGCGCCACCGTGACCCCTGCGCCGGGACCGGCCGTCCCGGGAGCACCGACCGATGCCGGCGTGGATGGCCTGCTCACGACGTGTCAGGCTAGGGCGGTGAGTACGCCCGAGGGTGGGGAGCTGGCGGCCACGCTGCGCCGGATCGAGCGTTCGGCGGGAGCGCTGGCCACCGCCAGCGTGGCCCGGATGGACGAGACGCTGCCGTGGTTCCGCGCCCTGCCCGCCGACCAGCGCTCCTGGGTGATGCTGGTGGCCCAGGCGGGCGCCCGGTCGCTGGTGCAGTGGCTGCGCGACGGCGGCGGCACGGCGGACAGCACCCAGGAGGTCTCCGACGAGGTGTTCGCCGCGGCGCCGCAGGCGCTGGCCCGGTCGATCACGCTCCAGCAGACCGTGGCACTGATCAAGGTGACCATCGACGTCGTCGAGGAGCAGGTGTCGCAGCTGGCCGCCGAGGGCGAGGAGCAGTTGCTGCGCGAGGCGGTGCTGCGCTTCTCCCGGGAGATCGCGTTCGCCGCCGCCCGGGTGTACGCGCGGGCCGCCGAGTCGCGCGGCGCGTGGGACGCCCGGTTGCAGGCGTTGCTGGTCGACGCGCTGCTGCGCGGTGACTCGCCGGACGTCCTGGCGAGCCGGGCCGCCGCGCTGGGCTGGGCGGACGCGCCGCCGGTCGCGGTGGCGGTCGGCCGGTCCCCCGGCGGTGAGGTCTCCGCCGTGCTGCACGTGGTGTACCGGCAGGCACGGCGGATCGGCGTCGAGGTGATCGGCGGGGTGCACGGCGACCGGTTGGTGATCGTGCTGGGCGGCGCGGCGGATCCGCTGAGCGCCACCGGCAAGCTGCTGGACGCGTTCGGTGACGGCCCGGTGGTGGTCGGCCCGGCCGTACCCAGTCTGGATGAGGCGACGGAGTCGGCGCGGGCCGCGCTGTCCGGTTTCCGGGCGGCGCCGGCGTGGCCGACCGCCCCCCGGCCGGTGCCGGCCGCGGACCTGTTGCCGGAGCGGGCCCTCGCCGGCGACGCGGAGGCGCGTCGCCGGTTGCGCCACGACGTGTACGCGACGCTGGTGCGTGCCGGTGGCGAGTTGCTGGAGACGCTGGACGCCTTCCTGGCCGCCGGTGGCACACTGGAGAGCGCGGCGCGGGCGTTGTTCGTGCACCCGAACACGGTGCGGTACCGGTTGCGTCGCATCGCCGAGGTGACCGGCTTCTCGCCGCTGTCGCCGCGGGACGCGTTCGCCCTCCAGGTGGCGTTGACTGTCGGTCGGCTGGATCCGGTGGTCCCGGTGGTCACGGCGGTCCCGACCCAGACATTGACCCCGGCCGCCCGGAAATCCACCCAAAGCAGTGATGATCCCCGCCGATCTTTGTGAGAAACCTCCAAAGGTTCTAGTGCGGTTTGGTGGGCCTCGGCACAGCGCTACCCACGCGTATCCGGGAGAGTCATAGGCGTGCTCGCCGTACTTAGTCCCGGCCAGGGTTCCCAGAAACCCGGCTTCCTGACCCCCTGGCTCGACCTGACCGGCACCGAGGCGCGACTGCGCTGGTTCTCGGCGCTGGCCGGGGTGGACCTGGTGCATCTCGGCACCGCCGCCGACGCCGAGGAAATCAAGGACACCGCCCGCACCCAGCCGCTGCTCGTCGCGGCGGCGCTGCTCGCCGCCGAGCACCTGCCGCTGGACGCCGTGACGCTCACCGCCGGCCACAGCGTCGGTGAGCTGGGCGCCGCGGCGGTGGCCGGGGTGCTCTCGGCCGAAGCCGCGGTCACCCTCGCCGGCATCCGGGGCCGGGAGATGGCCGCCGCGTGCGCGCTGGAGCCGACCGGGATGGCGGCCGTGCTCGGCGGCGACCCGGACGAGGTGCTCGCCGCGATCGACGCGCACGGGCTACACCCGGCCAACCGCAACGGCGCCGGCCAGATCGTCGCCGCCGGCGCGCTGGACGGGCTGGACAAGTTCGCCGCCGACCCGCCGGCGAAGACCCGCGTCATCCGACTCCAGGTCGCCGGCGCGTTTCACACGCCGTACATGGCCCCGGCCGAGACCGCGCTGGCCACGGTCGCCGCCGGGATCGCCCCCGCCGATCCGGCCCGTCTCCTGTTGTCGAACCTCGACGGCACCGCCGTCACCGACGGGCAGGAGCTGGTGCGCCGGCTGGTCCGCCAGGTCACCGCCCCGGTGCGCTGGGACCTGTGCATGCGCACGCTGGCCGAGCGCGGCGTGACCGGCGTGATCGAGCTGCCCCCGGCCGGCACCCTCGCCGGTCTGGTCAAGCGGGAGCTCAAGGGCGAGGGCGCCCCGGAGATCGTCACCCTGAACACCCCGGACGACCTGCCGGCCGCCCGGGACCTGATCGCCCGCCACGGCACGCCGGGCCAACCGCTCGCCCCCATCGGAGGACACTCATGACCGGCAGTCGCATCGTCTCGATGGGGCACTACCAGCCATCCCGGGTGGTGACCAACGACGACATCGCCCAGCTCGTGGACACCAACGACGAGTGGATCCGCGACCGGGTCGGCATCGTCACCCGGCGGATCGCCGACAGCGAGACGGTGGCCGACATGGCCGCCGCGGCCGCCGGCAAGGCGCTGGCCAACTCGGGGCTCACCGCCGCCGACATCGACCTGGTCGTGGTCGCCACCTGCTCCTCGATCGACCGCAGCCCCAACGTGGCCTGCCGGGTCGCCGCGAAGCTGGGCATCGCCGCGCCGGGCGCGTTCGACGTCAACACCGCCTGCTCGGGCTTCGCGTACGCCCTCGGCACCGTGGACCACGCCATCCGGGCCGGGGCGTCGCGCAACGCGCTCGTGATCGGCGCCGAGAAGCTGTCCGACTTCACCGACTGGACCGACCGCTCCACCTGCATCATCTTCGGTGACGGCGCGGGCGCCGCGGTGGTCACCGCCACGGCCGACGACGAGCCGGCCGGCATCGGCCCGGTCGTCTGGGGCTCCGCGCCGGAGAAGAGCGAGGCGGTACGCATCGAGGGCTGGCGCCCGTACATCCAGCAGGAGGGCCAGTCGGTGTTCCGCTGGGCCACCACGGCGATCGCGCCGCTGGCTCTGCAGGCGTGCGAACGGGCCGGGGTCGACCCGTCGGAGCTGGCCGCCTTCGTGCCGCACCAGGCCAACGCGCGGATCATCGACGGCATCGCCAAGCGGCTCAACATCCCCGACGCGATCATCGCGAAGGACATCGTCGAGTCCGGCAACACCTCGGCGGCGAGCGTGCCGCTGGCCCTGTCGAAGCTGGTCGAGCGTCGGGAGGTGCCTTCGGGCGCCCCGGTGCTGCTGTTCGGCTTCGGCGGTGGCCTGACCTACGCCGGTCAGGTCGTCCGCTGCCCCTGAAACCCCCTCGGACGCGTACGCGTCGAGGAGCGGCGGTCGGCGACGCCGGCCGCCGGAGAACCCCCTATGAGAGGAACCAACCGCAATGACCCGTGACGAGATCACCACCGGCCTCGCCGAGATCCTCGAAGAGGTTGCCGGGGTGAACCCGGACGACGTGGCCGAGGGGAAGTCCTTCACCGACGACCTCGATGTCGACTCGCTCTCCATGGTGGAGGTCGTCGTGGCCGCCGAGGAGAAGTTCGGCGTCAAGATCCCGGACAACGAGGTGCAGAACCTCAAGACCGTCGGGGACGCCGTCAGCTTCATCGAGGCGCAGTCCTGATCATGAGTCGTCCTGACGTCGTCGTCACCGGGCTCGGCGCGACGACCCCGCTTGGCGGGGACGTCGCGTCGACCTGGGACGCCATGCTCGCCGGCCGCTCCGGGGTGAGTGCCCTCACCCAGGAGTGGGCCGCGCAACTGCCGGTCCGGATCGCCGCCCAGCTGGCCGTGGAGCCGTCCGAGGTGCTGGACCGGGTCCGACTGCGCCGGCTCGACCGCTCCGAGGCGATCGCGATCATCGCGGCGCAGCAGGCCTGGGCGGACGCCGGCCTCGCCGACTCCGGCCTGGACGGGGAGCGGCTGGCCGTCAGCGTCGGCTCCGGCATCGGCGGTGCCACCACCCTGCTCGCCCAGGACGACATCCTGGAGGCGTCCGGGCCGCGGCGGGTCTCCCCGCACACGATCCCGATGCTGATGCCGAACGGTCCGGCCGCCTGGGTCGGGTTGGAGCTGGGCGCCAAGGCCGGCGTGCACACGGTGGCCAGCGCCTGCGCCACCGGCGCCGAGGCGATCGCGCTCGGTCTGGACATCATTCGCGCCGGCCGGGCCGACGTGGTGGTGGCCGGCGGCACCGAGGCGGTCATCCACCCGCTGCCGATCGCCGGTTTCAGCTCGATGCGGGCCATGTCGACCCGCAACGACGACCCGGAGCGCGCCTCCCGCCCGTGGGACCGGGGCCGCGACGGCTTCGTCCTCGGTGAGGGCGCGGGCATCGTGGTGCTGGAGCGTGCCGACCACGCCGCAGCCCGCGGCGCCCGGGTGTACGCGCGCCTCGCCGGCGCCGGCATCACCTCCGACGCGTACGACATCGTGCAGCCGCACGCCGAGGGTGAGGGCGCCATCCGGGCCATCGCCCGGGCGATCGCGGACGCGGACATCGCCAAGCAGGACATCGTGCACGTCAACGCGCACGCCACGTCGACCCCGGTCGGCGACATGCTGGAGATCGGCGCGCTGCACAAGGCGCTCGGCGACCACCCGGTGCTCGCCGCGACGAAGTCGATGACCGGTCACCTGCTCGGTGCGGCCGGCGCGCTGGAGTCGATCGCCACGATCCTGGCCATCCGCGACGGCGTCGTCCCTCCGACGATCAACCTCGACGACCCGGAGCCGGGCCTCAGCCTGGAGGTCGCCGCGCACAAGGCACGCCACATGGAGATCCCCGCCGCGCTGAACAACGCGTTCGGCTTCGGCGGCCACAACGTGGCGCTCGTCTTCGCACGGCCGTAAGACAGCGGCCGTGACACAGCGGCCGAGCTGCGGTTTCACCGAAGGGCCCCCTCGCGAGGGGGCCCTTCGGCACGTTCAGCTCCGGTTGCGGGGATGCTGCCTGGCGGTGCGTTCGTTGCCGTGGCGGTAGTTGCCGGTCCAGCGGGCCATCACCAGCTGCGGGTCGTCGTCGACCTCGGCGAGGAACTCCGCCGCCCGGGTGCCGCGCAGTTTGCCCGCCACCCGGCCGTGATGCGTGATCACCACCGTGCCGTCAGCACGCCTGTCGTACCGGAAGCCCTGTGGAGTTGCCATGCGACGAGGCTGCCAGGTCGACGCCCTCTCCGGCGACGCGATTTCCGGCCCGCGGGCCCGGGGGAATCACGCGCCGCAGGTGGTGGCAGGCAGGCCGGGCACCGCCACCGGGGACCGACCACCCGGGCGGGCCTTACCGGCCAGCACGGCGGCCAGGGCGGTCATCGACGCCCGGCTGGAGGAGTACGTCGCCAGCAGCGTCGGCGAGGTGGCCTTGGCCAGCACGTACGGGGTGTCCATGGCGACGGTGACCGCCGCGTCGGCGCGCAGGTCACTGTCGCCGTCGCCGTAGCCGACGAGATGCACCACGGTCCCGCCGCTCGGCTTCACGGTCACACCGACCTTGGTCAACGCGGTGGTGAGCGCCGCCCGGGTGCCGTCGCGGCCATTGGAGGAGGTGACGGTCACGGGCCCGTGCACCGCTTTGCCGCAGGCGCCCCGCAGCACGGTGACCGCACCGGCGGCCAGCGCGTCCGCAGCCGCCCGGTGCGCCGGGGTGTTCAGCGTGGACATCGGCTCGGTGGGGGCCGTCGCCAGCCGGAACTTCATGGTCAGCACCCGGGTGACCGCGTCGACCAGCCGGGCGCGGGGCAGCGAGCCTCCGCGCAGGGCGGCGAGCAGCCCGTCGTACGCCTGACCGACGTTCGGGGTCATGAGGATCAGGTCGTTGCCGGCGTTCAGCGCCCGGACGGCGGCCTCGCCGGGCGCCCAACGCTTCGCCGGCGGCATGTTCATCCCGTCGGTGATCACCACGCCCTGGAAGCCGAGCTGGCCTCGCAGCACATCGGTGAGCAGCTTGTGGGAGAAGGTCGCCGGGGTGCCCGGGTCGATGGCCTGCGCGTCCAGGTGGCCGGACATCACGGCCATCGCGCCGGCCTCGAACCCGGCGGTGAACGGTGGCCACGCGCCGCTCTGCAACGCCGCCGCGGACTGGGTGAGCACCGGCAGGTCCTTGTGCGAGTCGTCAGCGCTGTGGCCGTGCCCCGGGAAGTGCTTCAGGGTGGCCGCGACGCCGCTGGCCTGCAGGCCCCGGACCGCGCCGCCGACCTGGGCGGCGGCCTGCTTGGGGTCGGCCCCGTACGACCGCGAGCCGATCACCGTGCTGCGGGTGGCCAGCACGTCGGCCACCGGGGCGAAGTCGATGTTGATGCCCAGCGCGGCGAGTTCGGCGCCGGCGGCCCGCCAGGCGGCCTCGGTCAGCTTCGGGTCGCCGGCCGCACCGGCGGCGAGCGCGCTGGGCAGGATGGTGACCCCGTCGGTGACCCGGGTGACGACGCCGTACTCCTGGTCGGTGCCGATCAGGAAGGGCGCCGGGCCGGCGGCCAGCCGTCCGGCGGCGCCCCGCAGCCCGGTGGTCAGCTCGTGGACCTGCTTGGGGTTGTCGACGTTGGTGGTCTCCTGGTTGCCCTTGGTCGGGTCGTCGGCGCTGAAGCCGACCAGGATCAGCCCACCGAGCCGGTACTTGGCGATCATGTCGGCGGGGGTGTCGACACCGGCGAGGGCCTGGTTACCGGCGGCGGAGCCGGTCGAGACCTTCGTGGCCGAGTCGCCGTACGCGTACGGCATCAGCACCTGCCCGACCAGGTCCTCGTCGGAGAGCGTCGCGACGAGGGCGGCGGCCCGCGCGGCCGGGTCGTCGGACGGGGTCGCGGCGGGAGCGCTCGGGGCCGCCGAGGCGCCGGTCGGACCGGGCGTCGGATCGGGCCGGTCCGGGGCGCCGGAGCAGCCGGAGACGAGCAGGGCGGTCAGGGCGGCGACGGCGACACCGGCGTGTCGCGGGCGAATCGGCACCCGCCCATCCCACCAGCTTCCCCCTTATCGGGGCAACTTGACCTTACCGGTCGCAGCGCCAGGGAGCGGCTGGCCAGCGGACGGTGCCGGCGGTCAGCCCACCCGGGTGAGCAACGTCACCGGCGCCCCGTCCCCGGCGTACCGGTAGGGCTCCAGGTCAGCGTCCCAGGCGGTGCCGAGCGCCTTGTCGAGGGCGTGCGACAGCGCCTCCGGGGCCCGCGCGGAGGCCATCAGCGCCCGCAGCCGGTCCTCGCCGAGTTGGATGTCGCCGGCCGCCCCGACAGTGGCCCGGAAGAGGCCACGGGCGGGCACGTACATGAAGCGCTCACCGTCGGCGCCGGGACTCGGCTCCTCGGTGACCTCGAAACGGATCATGGGCCACTGCCGGAGGGCAGCAGCCAGCTCGGCGCCCGTCCCCGGACGGCCGGTCCACCCGCACTCGGCCCGGCGTGCGCCGGGGTCGACGGGCTGAGCCGTCCACTGCAGGTTGACCGGCGCGGCTAGGACGCGCGCGATCGCCCACTCGACGTGCGAGCACACGGCGAGCGGGGTCGAGTGGACGTATACGACGCCACGCGTTGGCACGGTGACCTCCCGGAGAGCGAGGTGCGTCTTCCCCTACGACCTCGTCCACCAGAGTGGCTCGTGCAACACATGATTACCCGTGTGACGGATGGTGCGCCAGAGAATCGGAAAATTCGCCGGCCGGAATAGCCGGACGGGTGGTCTCCGTTGCCTCTCAGGACACCGCGACGACCAGCCTGATGTCGTGGTCCTGTACAGTTCCATCGGCGGCTTGTGCCGCGCACAACTTCGTGGGTCGACCCCGGTGGTGGCCCGCACACAGCCCCCGGACGTTCCAGTCCTCCCGTACGTCTTGCAAGGAGTACCTCCGTGGCGAGCAACACCTCTAAGACCGCGCGCGCGTCCGTCCGGGCCGGCCAGGCTGGCCAGGGTGGCGCCCTCAGCGTGCTGGGCGAGTTCAAGTACCTCATCCCGCTCAACGGCGGCAAGCACGCCTACGTGCGCAACCTGACCAACGGCAAGACCGCGCACCTGCGCACCGACTCCGACGCCTTCGTCGAGGAGATCCGGGTGCTGGCCGCCGCCGGCCACGCCGCCAAGATCCGGGCGGAGATCAACAACCTGGCTGCCGTTCACCCGAACGACGGCTGGGAGGCCACCGAGAAGCGCCTGGTCGCGGCCGGCGTCTTCGAGGGCTGAGCCCTCCCCCACCACAGCACCAGCAAACCGCCCGCCGGGAGTTCCCGGCGGGCGGTTTCGCGTTCGGCACTCAGGTGGGGTCGAGCAGGGCGACCTCGCCGGTGCGCAGGTCGTAGAGGCCACCCACCACCGCCACGCGACCGGCCGCGACCGGGCCGACCAGCAGGTCGTCCGCGCGCAACGCGTGGACCGTACGCCGCACGTGCCGGCGGATCGCCAGGGGATGCACCGCCGGATCATCGAGCCCGACCTCGGTGACCGCCGGAGCGATCTCGTCGACCAGGTGGGCGAGCGAACCGCCGGGCCGCTCCCCCGAGCGCAGCGCGTCCACCGTCGCTCCCACCGCCCCGCACCGCTCGTGCCCGAGCACCAGCACCAACGGCACGCCGAGCTGACCCACCACGTACTCGATGGAGCCGCGCACCGCACGGTCGAGCACGTGCCCACCGGTACGGATCACGCAGATCGCGCCGAAGGTCTGGTCGAAGATCGCCTCCAGCGGCACCCGCGAGTCGATGCAGCCGAGCACCACCGCGTACGGCTGCTGGTCCCCGGAGGCGGCCGCCGCGGCGGTGACGTCGTGGCCGTGCACGGGTTGGCCGCTGATGAACCGCCGGTTGCCGGCGAGCAGCTCGGCCAGCGCGGCGCGGGGCGTACCGCCGGCCTGCCGCCCCTGTCCCGCCACCTCCATGCCGTTCAGCTTGGCCCGCGGGCCGCGGCCACGGGCGGGGTCGGGAATGTTCGCCGGGCGCGATTGGCGGGGTGTTCCGGCGGGTAGCCGGTGTTACCGCCGGGTAATCCGGTGCTGGTGATGCCGGGGCGGCCCGGGGAGGTGGCGATGCCGGAGCGGTTCGAGGTCGGTATGCCCGACGGCGTACGGCTGCACGTGGAGGTCACGGGGCCCGCGGACGCCCCGGTCACTGCCGTCCTGCTGCACGGCTGGACGCTGGACGGGCGCAGCTGGCACCGGCAGGTGGACGCGCTCACCACCTCGTCCGGCGACGCGGTGCGGGTGGTCGCCTACGACGCGCGCGGCCACGGCCGGTCCAGCTGCATGGCGCTGCCCACCGCCACCCTGGCCCAGCTCGGCGACGATCTGGCGGCCGTTCTCGACGCGGTCGCGCCCAGCGGTCAGGTGATCCTGGTCGGGCACTCGATGGGCGGAATGACGATCATGGAGTACGCGCACCGCCACCCCGACCATTTCGCCGCCCGTACGGCCGGCCTGGTCTTCGTCTCCACCACCGCCGAGGGGCACACGCACACCGTCTACGGGCTCTCGCCGCGCATCGCCCGGCTGATCCGGCTCGCCGAGACGACGGGCGCCGGTGTCCTGGCCCGGTGCGGCTCGTGGCGCGCGCCCCGGGCGCTGCTGAACGCGCTGCAACCGAGCATCCGGTGGATGCTCTTCGGCGACCGCTGCGATCCCTCCGACATCCGGCTGGTGACCTCAGCGGTGGCCCGCGCCTCGCTGCGCTCGATCGGCGGCTTCCGCGCCTCGATCGGCGCCCAGCACCGGCTGGACACCCTCACCGCGCTGGCCCACCTGCCGGCCGCCGCCCTGGTCGGCGACCGGGACCGGCTGACCCCACCGCCGTGCGCCGAGTCGATCGCCGCCGCACTGCCGGCCACCGAGCTGACCGTCTGTCCGGGCGCCGGACACATGCTGATGATGGAACGCCCGGACGAGGTGAACGCCGCGCTGACCGGCGTACTGCATCGGGTGCTCGCCGCACCGGCGCGCGACGGGCTCGACGCGAGCGCGACCGGGACGCGTCGCTGAGCACGTTCGCGCACCTCGGGCGCGAAGCGCCGGGCCCGGGGCCGTACCCTTCTGCGGTTGGCCCGCGCGGTTCGCGCCGCTTGCCGGCGACATCGAAGGAGCGTGCGTTGACCGACCAGACCGCCCTGGAGCAGGAGATCGCCGTCGAGCAACGGCATCTCGACCGGGTGTACGCCCGACTGGCCGAGCTGCGCCAGTCCGCGGTTCGGGCCGAACGCGACGGCTACCGGATGGCGCGGGTCGGCACGTTCGGCGCGCTCGTCGAGCGCGACGCGATGGTCTTTCACGCCGCGCAGCGGCGGCACACTCTCGACGCCGAGCACGAGGGGCTGGTCTTCGGCCGCCTGGACCTGCGCGAGGGGCAGGTGCTGCACGTCGGGCGGCTCGGCATCCGCGACGAGGACGCCACGACGCTTGTCGTCGACTGGCGCGCGCCGGCCGCCTCCGCGTTCTACCAGGCCACCCCCGCGCAGCCGCTGGGCGTGGTGCGTCGCCGCACGATCGGGTCCCGCGCCGAGCGGGTGACCCGGATCGAGGACGACCTGCTGGACCCCACCGCCGCGCCGGAGGGGATGACAGTGGTCGGCGACGGCGCGTTGCTGGCCACCCTGTCCCGGGCCACCGGTCGGGGCATGCGCGACATCGTGGCGACTATCCAGCGGGAGCAGGACGAGGCGATCCGGTCGCCCGGCTCCGGGGTGACGATCGTCGCGGGCGGCCCGGGCACCGGCAAGACGGCTGTCGCCCTGCACCGGGCGGCCTTCCTGCTCTACTCCGACCGCAGCCGGTACGCCGGCGGGGGAATCCTGGTGGTCGGGCCGTCCACAGTCTTCGTCGAGTACATCGCCTCGGTGCTGCCCTCGCTCGGCGAGGACACGGCCACCCTGCACTCGCTGGGCACCCTCTTTCCCGGGATGACCGCCACCCGCACCGACCCGCCCGAGGTGGCGGCGGTGAAGGGCTCACTGCGGATGCGCCGGGTGCTGGAGCGCGCCGCCCGCGACGCGGTGCCGGGCGGCCCGGGTGAGCTGCGGCTGCTCTACCGGGGCACGCTGCTGCGGCTGGACCGGGCCGAGCTGGACCGGATCCGGGACCGCGCGCTGCACCGTGGCGCCCGGCGCAACGAGGCACGCCGGGCCGGCTTCGACGGTGTGTTCGCCGCGCTCTGGGCGCAGGCCCGCGCGGTGGGCATCACCCGGCTGCCGGAGCAGCGGGCCTTCGAGGGCGAGATCGCCGAGCGGCCGGAGTTCCGGGAGTTCCTCAAGGCGTGGTGGCCGCGCCTGCACCCCCGGCACGTGCTCGGCTGGCTGGCTCGCCCGGACCGGCTGCGTCGGTACGCCGGCGGGATCCTCTCCGGCGCGGAGATCAGGCTGCTCACCACCGCGTACCAGAGCCTGGAGACCGCGGGTCTGACCATCGCGGACGTGGCGCTGCTGGACGAGTTGGACGCGCTGCTCGGCAAGCCCATGCAGCCGGCGCGAGCCCGGCGCGATCCGTTCCAGCTCGCTGGGGGCGTACGCGAGCTGAGCACCGCCAGCGACCGGCAGCGGGCCGCCCGCGCGGCGGCCCGGGAGCGTCCCGAGGACTACCGGGAGTACGCGCACGTGGTGGTGGACGAGGCGCAGGACGTCTCGCCGATGCAGTGGCGGATGGTCGGGCGGCGGGGCCGTCTGGCCTCCTGGACCGTCGTGGGCGACCCGGCGCAGACCGCGTGGACGGGTGATCCCGAGGAGCTGACCCGCGCCCGGGACCAGGCGCTGGGCCGGCGCAAGCGGCACGATTTCACGCTCACCACCAACTACCGCAACTCGGCGGAGATCTTCGCGGTGGCGGCGGCGGAGATCCGCCGGCTCTACCCGGACCTGTCGCTGCCGACCGCCGTCCGCTCCACCGGGGTCGACCCGGTCGAGCTGGTGGTGCCGCCGGCCGGCTTGGAGACCGCGGTCGTGGAGGCGGCCTCCGGCCTGCTGGCCGAGGTGGACGGCACGGTCGGGGTGATCACGCCGGTCACCCGTCGCGACGAGGTCGCCGGTTGGCTCGGCTCACTCGGCGCGGCGCGGCTGCAGGTGGTGACCAGCCTGGAGGCGAAGGGCATGGAGTACGACGCTGTGGTGCTGGTCGCCCCGAGCGAGATCCGGGCCGATCCGGGCTCCGGCGTACGCACGCTCTACGTGGCGCTCTCGCGGGCCACTCAGCGGCTCACCACCATCGACCCGACCGGCTGACCTGCGGGTTGCGGGGTCGGCGGGTGGACCCTCCCCGTACAGTTGCATACATAGCGATGTGAGCATACATTTGACCGGGTCCCGGGTGGCGAAGGAGGGTGGATCTCGTGGGAGCAGGTCATGACCACCACCACGGGTCGGTCGCCAACGCCGCCCACCAGCACCGGGGCCGACTCTGGGCCGCGTTCGGGCTGCTCGCCACCCTGATGGTGGTCGAGGGCGTGACCGCCTTCCACACCGGCTCGCTCGCCCTGCTCTCCGACGCCGGGCACATGTTCACCGACGTGCTGGGCATCGGGATGGCGCTCGCCGCGATCACCGCCACCCGGCGGGCCACCGGCGACCCGCAGCGCACCTTCGGGCTCTACCGCCTCGAGGTGCTCGCCGCCCTGGCCAACGCCGTCCTGCTCTCCGGCGTGGCGGTCTACGTGCTGATCGAGGCGATCGGGCGGTTCGGCGACCCCCACGAGGTGCTGACCGGCCCGATGCTCGCGGTGGCCGTCCTCGGCCTGCTCGCCAACGTGGTCGCGTTCGCGCTGCTGCGCGCCGGCGCCCGGGAGAGCATCAACCTCCAGGGCGCCTACCTGGAGGTGCTCGGCGATCTGCTCGGCTCGCTCGGCGTGATCGGCGCGGCGCTGCTCATCGCGGTCACCGAGTGGTGGTGGGCCGACCCGTTGGTAGCGGTCGCCATCGGCGTGTTCATCCTGCCGCGCACCTGGCGGCTGGGCCGCGCCGCCGTCCGCATCCTGGTGCAGGCCGCCCCGGAACACCTCCAGGTCACCGCAGTGCACGACCGACTGGCCGCGGTGCCCGGCGTCGTCGAGGTGCACGACCTGCACGTCTGGACGCTCACCTCGGGCATGGAGGTGGCCTCCGCACACCTGATCATGGCGCCCGGCGGGGAGGTCGGCGCGGTGCTCACCGCGGCGCGCAGCGCCCTGCGGGAGGACTTCCGCATCGAGCACGCCACGCTCCAGATCGAGCCCGGCGCCGCCCCGGACGCCTGCGGTTCGATCGAGTGGTGATCCCTTACCTGACGAAATGACCGTTCAGCAGTCATTTTGGGTGGTGGCGCGGACACCTTCCGTCACATCGACTGCACACGCCCCACCTGCACCGGTAGGCTCGTCCCCGGCCACCACCCGGCGGCGCCCTCCCGGCGCCGGTGGCGGCCGCCGCCTAATCACCCGAGAGGGTGAACCGGGGAACCATGTTCCTGGGGTGCATCCGCGTCAGCGGTAGGGATCTTCCGTCCCGAACCCGTCAGCTAACCCGGTCGGCGGCTGACGGAAGGACATGCGTAGTGGCACCAGCACGACCACCCGCCGCCCGACTCGCGGCACTGATCGTCATGATGGTCACCCTCGGCGTCGCCCTCCCGGTGGGCGCCGCCACCGCCGCTCCCCCCGGCGGCCTGCGGGCCGCCGCGGCACCCGACGGCGACGAGGAGGGCGGCACCCCCGCGCTGCGGGCCCAACTGGAGGCCGCCAGCAAGGGCTACCTGGACGCGAAGCGCGCCCTGGACACCTCCGTCCAGCGACAGCAGCAACTCGCGGCAAAGCTGAAGACCACCGAGGCCGAGATGACCGTGCGCAACGGCAAGGTCGGCGAGATCGCCGGCGTGGCCTACCGCACCGGCCGGCTCAGCACCGTCTCGGCGCTGCTCAACACCAACACCCCCGAGGGCTTCATGGACCGGGCGGCCGCGCTGGACGTGGTGGCCGCCAACGAGGACCGGGTGCTGCGCGACCTGCACGCCACCCGGGACGAGGCCAACCGCACCCGCACCGCCCTGGACGGCGAGATCCGCGAGCAGCGCAAGCAGGTCGAGGTGATGGCCAAGCGCAAGGAGCAGGCCGAACGGGCCCTGACGGTGGCCACCAGCAAGCCGCGCACCACCGCCGCCGACACCAGCTCCAACCGGGGCACCTCCACCGCCAACGCCCAGCCCGCGCCGCGCAACTCCGACGGCTCCTGGCCGTCCGAGTCGTGCAGCATCAACGACCCCACCCCGGCCAGCGGCTGCATCACCCCCCGCACCCTGCACGCCCTCAACCAGGCGAAGGCCGCCGGCTTCACCCGGTACGTCTCCTGTCACCGCTCGGGCGGCTCGGGCGAACACCCGAAGGGTCGGGCCTGTGACTTCGCCGCGCAGAAGGGCGGCTTCGGCGGGGACGCCACCGGCGGCGACAAGACGTACGGCAGCAACCTGGCCGCCTACTTCATCCGCAACTCCGACCGGCTCGCCGTGCTCTACGTGATCTGGTACAGGCAGATCTGGCTGCCCAGCAGCGGGTGGAAGTCGTACAGCGGGGGGAACGGCGACCCCTCCAGCGACCACACCAACCACGTACACCTGTCGGTGTACTGACCCTGTCGGTGGCCGGCGCACCGTCGAGCGGGTGCGCCGGCCCCGGGTACGTCAGCGGACGTACCCCGGACGTCGCCGGCGGTCGGACGACCCGGCCGGGCCGGGCCGGCAGCATTCGGGTATGCCGCGAATACCGCCCGCCACCCGCAAGGCGCTGCTCACCCTGCACCTCATCACCTCGCTCGGTTGGCTCGGAGCCGACCTGGTGCTGCTCACCCTCGGCATCGCGGCACAGCGCGGCGCCGACCCGGCAGTGGTCTACCCGGTCGCCGGGCTCGTCGGCACGGTGCTGTTCGCGCCGCTGAGCGTGCTCGTCTGGCTCGTCGGCGTCGCCAGCGCGCTGCTCACCCCGTGGGGCCTGGTGCGCTACCGGTGGGTGCTGGTCAAGCTGGTGATCACCACGGTGATGGTCGGGCTGGTGCTGTTCCTGCTCACCCCGAACCTGCGGCACGCGAGCGCGCTGGGCGCCGCCCTGCCCGCCCGGGACCGCGCCGACCTGGTGATCGCGCCCGCGGTGTCGACCAGCCTCATGATCATCGCGACAGTGCTCTCCACGTACAAGCCCTGGGGACGCCGACCCGCGCGACCTCGCCGCCCCGGGACCGCACGAGCCGCGACGCAGGCTCCTCGCGCCGCCAGCACCGGGCATGATCGCGCGATGACGGGGTGACCAACGCCGTCACCATCGCGATGACGCCGGGGACGGGCGAGGTACGAGCCTGATCACGACGGCCGCGCGCCGGGTGCCAAGGGGGTGCGCACGTCCTTTGCTCTGCTTCAGCGGAGGCAACACGGATGGCCCTCGCCTGTCGACTCCGCTGAAGCAGAGCAAAGGACCACGCTCACGCATCCGGTCGCCGGGTCGGGCCAGGCCGGGTCGAGCCGGGTTGCGCCAGGCCAGGCCGCGTTGCGCCAGTCCGGGCCGCGTCATGCCAGGCCAGGCCGGGCCACGTCACGCCAGGCCACGTCACGCCAGGCCGGGCCACGTCACGCCAGGCCGGGCCACATCACGCCAGGCCGGGCCGGGCCGCGCCAGGCCGGGCCGGGCCGCGCCAGGCCGGGCCGCCTTGCGTTGCGCCGAACCGGACGGTCCCGGCTGCGCTGGCGTCGCGGCTATCAGGCGGCCTCGACGGGTCGCGGGCTCAGGGCGCGGGGCGGTCGAGGGCCGCGCCGAGGCGGGTGGCCAGGGCGAGGTGGGCGGCGCGGGCCTGGCCGAAGGCGTACCGGAACAGGGGTGTCGGCGCGCGCAGGGTGATGTCGACGTCGATCCGGACCAGCCCGTCCGGCTCGGCGCGCAGCCGCGTGTGGTTGCGGACGGTGGTGGCCGGCCACTGGCGGGCCACCGTGACGATCTCGTCCGGCTCGCAGATCAGCACATCCGCCTGGTAGGTGGTGCGAAAGCGCAACGGCCCCACCGCCAGCCTGTCGTTGATCGTGTAGCTGGCCTGCGCGCCCGGACGGGGCCGCACCCGGCGGACCCGGACGATCAGGGGGTGCAGGTCGCCCTGGCGGGTCAGGTCGCTCAACAACGCCGCAGCCTCGGCGAGTGAGCAGCGGGCCTGGACGGTGTAGCTGAAGCTGTCGCTGCTGAGCACACCGTCTCCCGACGTCGCTGGTCGCACGATCGTCCCGTACCCGGCGCACGCTGGCAACGCCCGGACGGACACCGTGCGTTGTCCCGGTATTCGCGCAGCGTTCCGATTACGGTCGGCTGATAGGAAATCACCGGTTGCGACGAAGGGTGGACGCATGTTCGGTGACGACCGGTGAGCGGGCACGTGATGGTCTTCGCGCCCACCCCACAGCTGACGGTGACCGTGGACCAGCCGAACGACCAGCCCGAACTGCACCTGCACCCCGGCGGCCAGGGCGTCTGGCAGGCCCGCATGGTGCTGTCGCTCGGGGTCCACGTGGTGCTCTGCGCCGCGCTCGGTGGCGAGATCGGTCAGGTGCTGGAGCCGCTGCTGGTCAGCGAGGGGGTGGACCTGAAGGTGGTGGTGCGCGACTCCGGCAGCGGCGGGTACGTGCACGACCGGCGGGGCGGATCCCGACAGGAGGTCGTGGACGTCCCCGGGGACCGACTGAGCCGCCACGAGCTGGACGAGTTGTACAACCTGGCACTCGGCGAGGGACTGCGCGCCGACGTGAGCGTCCTCAGTGGTCCGAACGCGCCGTGGCTCGTCCCGGCCGACCTGTACCGCCGCTTCGCCGCCGACCTCGGCGCCAACGGCAGCCGCGTGGTGGTCGACCTGTCGGGCGATCACCTGGGCGCCGTACTGGACAGCGGCGTGTTCTTTCTCAAGGTGAGTCACGAGGAGCTGATCCGGGACGGTCGCGCCCGCAGTGCAGATGGCCCCGAGCTGACCCGAGCGATGTACGACCTGCACGCCGCCGGCGCCGAGACGGTGGTGGTGAGCCGAGCCGACCAGCCGGCGCTGGCGCTCATCGACGGGGAACTCTTCGAGGTGCGGATGCCCCGGCTGGAGGCCGCCGATCCGCGTGGTGCGGGCGACTCGATGACCGCCGGGGTGGCGGCCGTGATCGCCAGTGGTGGCGACATCCGGACCGCCATCCGCACCGGCGCCGCGGCCGGAGCGCTGAACGTGACCCGGCACGGGCTGGGCACCGGACGGCTGGACTCGATCACCGGACTGGTGGAGCGGGTCCAACTGGTCCCGGCGGACAGCCGACAGCAGGAGCGGACCACCCCCGACGAACTGGCCGACCGGGTGGTCGAGCGATGACGCTGCGGGTGCTCGTCACCAACGACGACGGGATCGCCGCGCCGGGCATCCGGGCGTTGGCGCTGGCCGCCGCCCAGCGGGGCCTGGACGTGGTGGTCGCGGCGCCGCGGGAGGAAGCCAGTGGCGCCAGCGCCGCGATGAGCGCTGTGGAACGGGACGGACGCGTGGTGGTGCACGACCATCCGCTGCCCGACCTGGCGGGTGTGCCGGCGTACGGGGTCGCCGGCTCGCCCGGCTTCATCACGCTGATCGCGCTGCACGGCGCGTTCGGCCCGCCGCCGACGGTCGTGCTGTCGGGCATCAACCGGGGCGCCAACGCCGGCCGCGCCGTGCTGCACTCCGGCACGGTGGGCGCCGCCTTCACCGCCGCCTCGAACGGGTGCCGGGCGATGGCCGTCTCACTGGACGTGCTCTCCGCGGGCGAGGCGACGGCCGGCAGCGGCGGGGCCGCGGTGGACGCCGCAGCCCGGGTACGCGACGCCGAACGGCACTGGGACACCGCCGCGCGGGTCGCCCTGGACCTGCTCCCCCGGTTGACCGCCGCGCCGCCGGAGAGCGTGCTCAACGTCAACGCACCCGACCTGCCGCACGGACAGTTGCGCGGGGTACGTCGCGGCTCCCTGGCCAGCTTCGGTCAGGTGCAGATGACGGTGGCCGAGTCGGGGCACGGCTTCGTGCGTACCGCGCTGGAGGAGCCCGGCCAGGCCGCGCAGCCCGGGACGGACCTGGCGTTGCTGGCCGCCGGGTACGCGTCGGTGACGGCCATCCGGGCGGTCACCGAGGTGACCGACGTGGACCTGACCGGTCTGGACGAGCAACCCTGACGGCGGGACGGCCGGCGCTCAGGCGCCCGGAAGCACCTCGGGGGTGGCGGCCCCGGCGAAGTAGGGCTCCGGTGCGCCGAAGAGACCGAGCAGACCGGTCACCCAGAGTTGACGGTGCACGAACCGGCTGGGCTCGGTGACCACCAGCTTGACGCCGCTGACCTCGGCGGTCTGGAAGCCGGCGACCATGGCGCTGATGCCGACCGAGTCGATGAAGGTGACCAGCCTCATGTTCAGCTCGATGCGGAGCGGGCGGCTCTTGGCCAGCACCTCCGCAATCGCTTCACGCACCTCGTACGCTGTGTCGACGTCGATCTCGCCCCGGGGGGCGATCTCCACGACACCACCGGACAGGACCGACTTCACGATCGACAGGCTCACGCGAGCACCTCCACCCGCCCGTCCCCCGGGCGTCTCATCAGTACGCGGGCCGCGACCGAGAGTATTCCTCCGACGGCCTCGGTCGCCACCCCTCGGGATGAGCAATTCACGGATCCGGGCGCACAAAGTCGCCCATATCCCCACTTTTCGGTATCTGATCAACCAATACTTTTCGTTATCTGACCACTCCACGATCGGTCGGAACCGACGCGTCGCCGGACCAGGGTAGCGGGCGCGACCCGACACGCCCGACAACCGACCCACCCCGTACGCCGGCACCGACTGGGACCGGCGTGTCGGGTCCGGGTCCCGCGAACGCGTCAGGTCCGATCCCGTCGGGCGGTTGCCGACGCCACCTAGCATCAGCCCCGGGACACCCACCGTGACGGAGAGGACCTTCGATGATCAAGCGACTGGCCGGGCTGGCCGGAGTCGGCGTGCTGCTCGCCCTCGTGCTGGCCTGCGGTTTCGGCGGCGGGGACGACGATGACGACGACGATGACGACTTCGCCCGCGGCGCGGCCGTGGTGGCGGTGCGCTGACGATCCGGTGAGCCGCGGCCGACCGGGTTTGCGCCCGACCGGCCCGGGGCACTGCGACATCAGCGAAACCTGCCGCGCTGGACAGACGCCGAGGTCCGAAGTGGCCGGCGGCTTCGGCACCCGAGGAGGTAACCACGATGTTCGGAACCAACCTGCTGGACCGGCGCAGCAAGCCGGAGCGGATCGCGGACCAGGCGTGGGAGCACCTGCTCTCCGCCGTCAGCTCCGCAGGCGACAGTGTCCGGGACACCGCCCGTTCGGCCCGTCGCAGCAGCGGCGATCTCGCCGACGGGGCGGGTGACCTGGTCGGCTCCGCGGCCGAGGAGGCCCGGCGTCGGGCCTCGCGTGCCTTTGACGCGCTCGCCGGGCGTCAGCCGGCGCTGCCGTGGACGCTCCTGATCGGTGCGGCGCTTGTCGGCGCGGCGGTCGGCTGGGCCGTCGGCTCCGCTGCCCGTGCCGCCGGCAGCCGGGACGACCGCGCGGTGGACGACGTCGAGTTCGTCGACGTCGACCGCCCCAACTCCCCCGTCGGCCTGGACGACTAGCTCCCGACAACCCGAACGGGCCCCGCCGACCTTCTGGTCGACGGGGCCCGTTCGCATTGCCCGCTCGGTGGCTCGACGATCGGGATCGGGCCGGTCCGCCGGGGTGCCGGACCCCTCAGGCAGCCCCGGCGGACCGGTGTTCTCGGGTGGCCCGGACGACGCCGGGCCACCGGGTCAGCGACTCGTGCAGCTCACGGTGGCCGGTGGCGCGTTGCTGCCGGTCCAGGAAGCGAGGAAGCCGATCGTGGTGCTGGCGCCGGCGCCGAGCGCGCCGTTCCAGCCGCTGTCCACGACCGAGACGACCGCCCCGGTCTGGGTGTGGGTGCCGCCCCAGAGCTGACTGATCTGCTGGCCGTTGGGGAAGGTCCAGCCCAGCGTCCAGCCGGCGATGGGCCGGGTGCCCGGGTTGCTGACCACCACTTCCGCCTGGAATCCACCCGACCAGGAGCCGGTCACCCGGTAGGCCGCCGCACATCCCCCAGCCGGGGGCGGCGTGGTGGGAGGCGGCGTGGTCGGAGGCGGCGTCGTCGGGGGCGGCGTCGTCGGAGGCGGCGTGGTCGGAGGCGGCGTGGTCGGAGGCGGCGTGGTCGGAGGCGGCGTCGTCGGAGGCGGCGTGGTCGGGGGCGGGGTCGTCGGGGGCGGCGTCGTCGGGGGCGGGGTCGTCGGCGTGCCGCCGGTGCGGTCGGCGACCAGGATGCCGCGACCGTTGGTGCCGAGGTAGACGCGGCCGTAGACGCGGGGGTCGCCGGTCAGCGCCTCGGTCGGGTTGCCGTACTGGTGGCGGTCGTCGTTGATGCGGACCCAGGTCGTTCCGCCGTCGTCGGAGCGGTGCACGCCGGCCTGACCGTCCACGGTGCCGTAGAGGAAGACGGCGGGGTTGGTCCGGCCGGGGGCCGCCTTGCCGAAGCCGACGTTGCCGGAGGCGCTGACACCGCCCAGCTTGGTGAAGCTGGCACCGGAGTCGGTGGAGCGCCACAGCCCACCCGGCCCGGCCAGCCACAGCTCACCCGTCCGACCGGGCAGCGCCTTGAACCGTACGTCGGTGGTGGGCAACCCGGTCGCCGCCGTGGCGGTGAAGGTCGCGCCGCCGTTGGTGCTCAGGTAGACCCGCCCGCCGCTGAAGCCGTAGAACCGGTTGCTGTCGACCCGGTCGGACTCAATGATCGCGTTGGCGGGGATGCCGGTGGACGGCGACCACGAGTTGCCGAAGCCGACGGAGTAGACGACGCGCTGGCCGGCGTCGCCGGGCGACCAGACGAACCGGCTGCCGTCGGCCGCCGCCGCGACCGTGCCGCCGGTGTTGACGCCGGACGGCTCGGTGCCCTGGAACCAGGTCGCGCCGCCGTCGGTGGAGAAGGCGACGTGGCTGTCGTTGGGACGGTCCGCGTCGGTGAAGTTGCCGGCACGGACCAGCACGGCCGGCTTGCTCTCGGCGTAGTCCAGGCTGGTGGTGCTCGTGAAGACCGGCTGGGTGAAGAGCATTGACGGGATGGTGTCGAGGTCGGTGTGTCGGAACCCGCCGACGTCGCCGAGCGCGCTGATCAGTGGCGCCCCGCTGGGCGGGCTGATCAGGTCGAGGACTGCGGTCTCCTCCAGGCCCCGGACCATCGGCCGGAGGGTGAGCTGACCGCCGGTGTCCCACTTGGTGAGGTCCGTGGTGCCGTAGATGGTGGCGCCGGTGCCGTACATCATCCGGTTGGAGTCGTGCGGGTCGATCTCGACCGACTCGTTCATCCAGCCGAGCTTGGGCGTCTCCTCCGGAGGCGCCGGGTTGGTGCCGAAGGTCAGCCAGGGCACCGAGCTGATGTCCATGGTGTAGCGCTTGGACCGCTGCGGGTAGCTGGTGAAGTCCCAGATCCGGGTCCAGCTCGCCCCGCCGTCGGTGCTGCGGAAGAAGATCGCGTCCGGCCACCAGGAGACCTGGGTGGCCACCATCAGCGTGTTCGGGTGCTGCCGGTCGATGGTCAGACCGCTGTAGCCGAAGTAGTCGTCGCCGCTGGTGGAGGGAATCGGGCTGATCCGCGTCCAGACACCGGTCGAGCGGGTGAACTTCCAGACGTCGCCCTTGCCGCCGTCGTACGGGCCGCCGGTGTCGCTGGTGGCGATGTAGAGGTGACCGCCGACCGGGTCGACGACACCCTTGTGCGCCAGGTAGCCGGTGGGTTGCCCGGGGATACGCGTCCAGGTCACACCGCCGTCGGTGCTGCGGTAGACGGGATTCTCCTTGTCCGCCACGCCCACGTAGATCGTCTGGGTGGTGGACCCGGCGGTGCCTGTGCTCTTGTCGAAGCTGACCCAGGTGAGGCCCTGGTTCTGCCCGTTGTAGCCGTTCGGGTCACTGGGGTCGGCCCGGTAGTTGCCGGCGTTCGGGAAGGCGGTGACCCGGGCCCACGTGGCCCCGTAGTCGGTGCTGCGCCACAGCCCGTTGCCGCCCTCGGCGCCGTAGTAGACGATGTTGTTCCGGTTGGGGTCGACGGCCAGCCGCTCCCCCATGCCCCGGCCCGGCATGTTGCCACCGTTCTTGAACGGCAACTCGGTGATCTGCCAGGTGGCGCCCTTGTCGGACGAGCGCAGGATCGCGCCGTTGTTCGGGTCCCAGCCGTTGGTGTACATGCCGACGGCCGCGTACACCCGGTTGGTCTGCACCGGGTCGGTGGCGATGCTGACGACGCCGTTGTAGCCCCAGCGGTCCGCGCCGACCCAGTCGAGCAGCGGCGTCCACGACTGGCTGGACTGCTCCCAGCGGTAGGCCCCGCCGATGTCCGTCCGCGCGTAGATCAGGTTCTTCTCGGTGGGGTTGAAGACGATGCCGGGCACGAAGCCGCCGCCGCCGACCGGGACGTTGCGCCAGGTGTACGCCTCGGCGGCGGCCGGGGCCGCGGCAGAGCCCGCGGCGGTGATGGGGACCGCCACGACGGCCGTGGCGACCGCCAACGCCGACACGAGAGCGCCGGCCAGTGATCTGGGCATCTGTGGTTCCTCTCCGGGGGTGGAGACCCGGGAGACGGGATCGACCAGTGTGACGTCGCGGCTCGGGGGACGGGCGACGACGCGGGGAAGGATCGACCGGAGGTGGTGCGCCGTGGCCCGGGGGACGGACGACGACGCGGGGGGACGGATCGGAGCTTGCCCTGGCTCCAACCACCCGACGCGAGGCTCCCGCGATCGAGGAACGCACTCACCCTAACCGATTCGACGCCGCTATGGAAGCGCTCCCATCATCGACGGCGGTGCCCGGTCGACGCGCGGCACGGGCAGGTCCGGCCGGTCCGTCGTCCGGATCGGGTGAGGTCCGCTCACCCCGGTGGCCGGCACGATCGGACCCCGGCGGGCCTGCCGGCCACGGCCGTCACCCGGTCCGCCAGCCAGCGCACGCAGCGGAGGGAGGGCCCGATGGCCGTCGCGACGATCACGCGGACCGACCAGGACATCCAGTCCGCCGTACTCGACGAGTTGACCTGGGAACCCCGGGTGCAGCCGCACGAGATCGGCGTCACCGTCGCCGAGGGCGTCGTCACGTTGACCGGGCGGGTGGACAGCTACGCGAAGAAGTGGGCCGGGGAACGGGCCGCGCACCGGGTCGTCGGAGTACGGGCGGTCGCGAACGATCTGACCGTGCAGCTGCCCGGCGGCGACGAGCGTGCCGACCCGGACCTGGCCGCCGCGGCGGGCCACGCCTTGGAGTGGGACGCGTTCGTGCCCATCGAGAAGCTCCAGGTCACCGTCTCGGCCGGCTGGGTGACGCTGCACGGCGAGGTCGAGTGGGAGTACCAGCGCCGGGCCGCCGAACGGGCGGTCTGCCGGCTCACCGGCGTACGGGGGGTCAGCAACGGCGTCACCGTCCGGCCGAACGCGCCGCCGGACGGCGTGAACGTTGCCGATCAGATCGTGGACGCGCTGGCCCGGGCCGGCGCCACCGAGGCCGAGCGGATCACCGTCCGGGTGCACGGCGACACGGCGGTGCTCGCCGGACTGGTGCATTCCATGCCCGAACGCGCCGAGGTGGAGCAGGTGGCCTGGTCCGCACCGGGCATCCGGGAGGTTCAGAACCACATCGCTGTCGCACCGGTCCTGCGCTGAGCGCGCAACCACCCGGGGCGGGTGAGCCGGCCTCACCCGCCCCGCCGGCAGGCTGGGTGCATGAGTGATCCGAACGGGCTGATCCAACCCGGGCGCCCCGCGCCCGGCTTCACCCTGGCGAGCACTCCGGACGGGCGCCAGACCGGCCCCGAGCAGTTCCGGGGTCGCCCGGTCGTGCTCGTCTTCTACCCCGCCGACTGGAGCCCCGTCTGCGGGGACCAGATGTCGCTCTACCAGGCGGCGGCACCGGTGTTCGACCAGTACCAGGCGATGGTGCTCGGCATCTCGGTGGACAGCATCTGGTCGCACCGGGCGTTCGCCGAGAGCAGGGGCATCGCCTTCCCGCTGCTGTCCGACTTCGAGCCCAAGGGCGAGGTGGCCCGCCGGTACGGCGCGTACACCCCGCAGGGTGAGGCGGCCCGGGCGCTGGTGGTGCTCGACCAGGCCGGGACTGTGGCGTGGAGCTACCTGTCGGCACCCGACGTCAACCCGGGCGCGGACGGGATCTTCGACGCCCTGGACAACCTCGCCCGCGATCGGAAGGTGATGGCCGGATGACCACGCCACTTCAGGTCACCGCCCGGCTCCGGGAGCCGGTGACCATCGAGGACCACGTCCGCGGGCCGTCCAACGCCCCGGTGACGATCATCGAGTACGGCGACTTCCAGTGCCGGTTCTGCGGTGCCGCGTACCCGAACCTGCACGAGTTGCTGCGCCAGCGCGCCGACACGGTACGGCTGATCTACCGCTACTTCCCGATCGCCAACGTCCACCCGTACGCCGAACGGGCCGCTGAGACGGCGGAGGCCGCCGCGTCGCGGGGCAAGTTCTGGGAGATGCACGACTGGCTGTACGAACACCAGGACCAGTTGGACCCCGTGCACCTCTCGCTCGGCGTCGAGCAGCTCGGCCTGCCCACGGACGAGCTGAACGCCGAGGTGGAGCGCGGGGCGTACGCCGACCGGGTCCGTCGGGACTTCGTCGGCGGTATCCGCAGCGGTGTCAACGGCACGCCGACGCTCTTCGTCAACGACGTCCGGCACGACGGTGGGTACGACCTGCCCGACCTGCTGGCCGCCGTGGACGCGGCGGCGAACGCCTGACGTGACGCCGGTCCGGGCGGCTGCCCGGCCGCTCAGATCAGCCGCAGCTCGCGCGCCCGCCGGACCGCCTCGCGCCGGCGGGTCGCGCCGAGCTTGCGGTAGATGTTGCGCACGTGGGTCTTCACCGTGTTGATCGACAACGACAGCTCGGTGGCGATCTCCACGTTGGACAGGATGCTCTGCAGGTAGCGCAGGATGGTCAACTCCCGCTCGGTGAGCGGCTCGTCGAGCAGTCCACCCGGCTCGGCCGCCGGCCGGGGTGTGCTCTCCTCGACGCCCCGGACGAGATCGCTGACCAGCGAGAAGTGCGCGGTGCCGGCATCCAGGTGGGCGGCCAGCAGGTCCCGCACCGACGGTTGGGCCCGGGTGAACGCCCGGCGGCAGCCCTGCGGGCCGGCCAGGTCCAGCACCTGCTCCAGGACGCGTCCGGCCCGGCGTGCGTCCCCGGCCCGGTCGGCGAGCACCGCCTCCAGCAGGCCGGCGTCCAGGCGTACCGGAAGGGGCCAGTCGGCGGCCGGCGGCGCCTGCCAGCCCGGCAACGCCCGCCCGGCGGCGCCGAGGTCCCCGGCGCGCAGCTCCAGCCGGGCCAGCGCGACGTCGAGCGCCGGGGTGGCCGCCTCGCCGGTCACATCGGCCAGCAGGTCGCGGGCGCTGTCCAGGTCACCCCGCTCGGCCCGGGTCTCGACCTCGGCCGCCCGGAGCAGGCCGGACAGTTCGGCGGCGGCCGGCTCGTCGGGCAGCGCCTCCCGGGCGCGGGCGAGCAGCCGCTGGGCGGCCGCCGGGTCGCCGGCGTCCCGGTCGAGCGCCGCGCGACACCACGCGAAGACCGCCGCCGCCACCGGTTCCGCGCTCGACCCCGACCGGTCGGACGTACCGGCCTCGGCGAGGCCGACCCCACCGGCCGCTCCCGCCGGGCCCGCCGTGCCCGCCACGCCGGTGGCCGGGGCGGCGAGCGTGAGGTTCGCGACAGCTTCCTCGGGCTGGTCGCGGTGCAGGGCCACCACCGCCAGCGCCAGGTACGCGTAGCCGCAGTCGAGCCGGCAGGACCAGCCTCGACAGAGCGGCATGCCCAACGCGTCGCGGGCCGCCGCCTCGGCCGCGCCCAGGTCACCGCGCACGGCGAGCAGGAGCGCGGAGCGGCTGGCGGCGACCAGCTCGGTACGCGGCCGACCCGCCTCCCGGGCCGCCGCCCGGGCGCGGACGAACCGCCCGTCGGGCAGCGCGCCGGCCGACAGCTCGACGAGACCCAGCGCGGTGCCCGTGAAGGCCCGCAGGTCCGCGTCGTCGGCGTCCGACGGGCGGGTCGACAACGGCTCGGGCACCCGAGCCGCCCGGCCGTCCTGCCCGACCGCCTGGCGATCCGGCACCCCGACCGGTGGGCTGTCGGTCGGGCGGGTACGCAGCAGCCGGGCGGCGGCGGCACGCGCCTGCGGGAGGTCACCGGCGAGCCGGGCCAGGGTCAGCTCCAGCGCGGTGGCCAGCCGCAGGAACCGGTCCCGCCGCGGCACGGGTAGCGCGCCGGCCTGCCCGGCGGCCCTGCGCAGGTGGTCGGTCGCGGCGGGCAGGTCACCGGCGTACGCGCGCTCGGCGGCACAGGCCAGAGCCACCTCCGGATCGGCGTGCACCACCTCCGGCGGCGGGGACGGCGGGGACGACGACAGCGACCCGCCCACCGGGTCGCTGTCGTAGCGGGTCAGCTCCGGCCAGTGTGCGACGAACAGGTCGCCGGCCAGGTCCCACCGGCCACCGGCGAGGGCGTGCCGCAACCCGTCGGCCGGGCGGCCCGCGCCGGCGTACCAGTCGGCCGCTCGCGCGTGCAGCTTCCGCACCTCGTCAGCGGGCATCCGGGCCAGCTCGGCGCGGAGCAGGTCGGCGAGCAGCGGGTCACAGCGGTACCAGGGCGGGCGGGTGCCCTCGGGGTGCAGCAGGCCACCGGCCCCGGCCAGGTCGGCCAGCGCCTGCCCGGCGTCCGCGCGGCCGGTCAGCGCCTCGGCCAGATCGGCGCAGACGGTCTCGGCGAGGGCCGTACGGCGCAGCAGGTCCCGGTCGGCCGGGTCGACGGCGGCCAGCACCTCCTCGTGCAGATAGCCGGCGATCTCCGGTTGGTCGCCGCCGAACTGCCCCACCCAGCGCTCGGGGTCGGGTTGCCCGCGCAACGCCAGCGCGGCGATCCGCAGCGCCGCCGGCCAACCCCCGGTGCGTTCGCGTAGCCGGCGCACCGCCGCCGCCGGCAGTGGTGCGCCGTGCGCGGTCAGCAGGTCGGCCACCTCGTCGTCGGTGAAGGCCAGCTCCTGTGGGCCGATCTCGGTCAGCTCACCGGCGAGGCGCAGCCGGTGCAGGGCCAGCGGCAGCCCGGCCCGCGCACCGACCACCAGGTGCAGCCGCTGCTCGGAGTGCCGCAGCAGGAACTCCAGCCCGGTCAGCGCCGCCGGGTCGGTGATCCGGTGCAGATCGTCCAGGACCAGCAGGACGGGCTGCTCCGCCGCCGCGAGCCCGGCCGCCAGCAGCTCCAGCTGGTCCGGGCGCGGCGGGCCGGTGGGCAGCGGCGTCACCAGGTCGTCGTCCGCCGCCCCGGTGGCCGTGCGCAACGCCGCCGCCAGGTACGCCCAGAGCCGGTCGCCGTCGTCGCCGGTCTCCACCGACACCCATGCCGGCCCGGACGTCGACCCGGGGTCGGCCAACCGGACCCAGGAGGCGAGCAGTGTGGTCTTGCCCCAGCCGGCGGGCGCGGCGACCAGGGTGACCGGCCCGGCACCCCCCTCGTCGAGCCGGCGCAGCAGGCGGGGCCGGGCCACCACCGGCTCGGGCGGCACGGTCGGGGTCAGTCGCGACGCCAGCAGCGGCGGCTGCTCCCCCCGGCGTTGCGGCGCCGTGCCGACTCGCGCGTGATCCTGCTGCTCCGGCACCCGGCCCCACCCCCACGACGCGCTCCACCCCCGGTCGGCGAGCGGTTACCCGGCCCGAACCTGTTCACCCCTTCCGGGCGAGCCCGCTTCACCCGGCCGCGACCGATGATCACGGGACGTGGACCGGGAGGACGGATGGGACCGATCAGACGGCTGGCGCGGGCGAGATCCGCTCTCGGCGCCGGCGCGTGGGCCGGGGCGGCGCGGCTGGTGCGCGTACCGCTGCGGCGTGGCCGGCCCGGCGCGGACCGCTACCGGAGCGCGGCCACCGGGTGGGAGGTCGTGACGGTGGACCGACCCCCGGACCAGGTCCTTCCCGGCGGCCGGTGGCCGGAGCCGTTGCGCGACCTGGACGGCGCGGTCGAGGTGCGGGTACGGCCGGCGCCCGGTGACCGGGGCACCGAGTTGGCCGCTCGCCCGCTGGCCGGGGCCGTCGCGGCGACCGGTCTGGCCGCGCATCTGGTCGGCGACGACCCGCGACTGCTGGTCCGCCGGACCCTGCGGCAGGTCAAGCAGCGCGTGGAGGCCGGCGAGGTGCTGCGCGCGGACCGCTCGGCACTGGACCGCGGGGCGGCCCGCGGGTGAGGGCGCTGTGCTGGGTGGCCGCCGACGAGCTGGCGGTACGCGAGGTGCCCGACCCGGAGCTGCGCAACGAGCGGGACGTCATCGTCCGCGTCCGCCGCAGCGCCACCAGCGGCGTCGACCTGCCGCTCCTGGCCGGCCGGGACCCGCTGCTGCGCGCCGGTGACGTGCTGGGGACGGAGTTCCTGGGCGAGGTCGTCGAGACCGGTCCGGCGGTCCGGCGACACCGGATCGGCGACCGGGTGGTGGTCGGCGCGAGTGTCGCGTGCGGCGGTTGCTGGTACTGCCGGCGGGGACGGCACTCCTGCTGCGACAACGGGGGCGCCGACGTCGCGAGCGTCGATCCGGACCTGGTGCGTTCGGACGCCGGCTGTTTCGGCCGGCCCCGCGCGGCGGGTGGCTTCGCGGGCGGCCACGCCGAGTACGTCCGGGTGCCGTACGCCGACGTGGGCGCGTTCCGGGTGCCGGACGCGGTCGGCGACGACCGGGCGCTGTTCGCCGCCGACGCGGCGCCCACCGGCTGGCTGGCGGCCGAGCTGGGCGAGGTGCGATCCGGCGACGTGGTGGCGGTGTGGGGCGCCGGGGCGGTGGGTCAGTTGACCGCTCGCGCCGCGACCCTGCGCGGCGCTGCCCGGGTGCTCGTCGTCGACAGGCACGCCGACCGGCTGCGGATGGCCGAGCGGCACGCCGGGGCGGAGACGCTCGACTACCGCAGCACCGACGTTGCGGCGGAGCTGCGGGAGCGCAGCGGTGGACGCGGCCCGGACGTGTGCGTGGTCGCGGTGGGCGTACCGCCGACCAGGTCGGTCGCCGATCGGTTGACCGGCCGGGACGTCGACCGCCCGGACGCGGTGCGCGAGGCGGTGCACGCCTGCCGCAAGGACGGCGTGGTGGTGGTGCTCGGCGGGGCCCCGGGGCACGTGGACGCGTTCGCGCTGGGCGCGGTGACCGACAAGCGGCTCACCCTGCGGGGATCGCGCCGGCCGGACCTGCGCGACGTGCCGATGCTGCTGCACCGGATGGCCCGCGACGAGCTGCGCACCGAGCACCTGGCCACCCACCGGCTGCCGCTCGAGGACGGCCCCCGCGGGTACGCGCTGTTCGCCGACCGTGCCGACGGCTGCGTCCGGGCCGTGTTCACGCCGTGACCGCGCCTGCCGATCGGCGCTGGGCGATGGCGGGTGGCAGACTCGGGGGATGGCTGGGGAGCGGGCGTACGACGTGGTGCTGTTCGGGGCGACCGGCTTCACCGGAGGGCTGACGGCCGAGTACCTTGCCCGGCACGCGCCGCCCGGGTTGCGGTGGGCGCTGGCCGGGCGCAACGCCGATCGCCTCGCCGCCGTGCGCGAGCGGCTCGCCGCGATCGACCCCGCCCTGGCCGACCTGCCGCTGCTCACCGCCGACGTGACCGACGCCGGTTCGCTGCGGGCCGTTGCGGAGAGCGCCCGCGTGGTCGCCAGCACCGTCGGCCCGTACGTCCACCACGGGCAGCCACTTGTCGCGGCCTGCGCCCGGGCCGGCACCGACTACCTGGACATCACCGGCGAGTCGGAGTTCGTCGACCTGATGTACGTCCGCCACCATGCCGAGGCGACCGCCAGCGGCGCCCGGCTGGTGCACGCCTGCGGGTTCGACTCCATCCCGCACGACCTGGGCGTCTGGTTCACCGTCAAGCAGCTGCCCGCCGACGTCCCGATCACCGTGGACGGCTACGTCCGCGCCGGTGGCCGGTTCTCCGCCGGGACGTACCATTCCGCCCTCACCGCGTTCGCCCGGACCGGGGAGGCCAGCCGGGCCGCCCGGGCCCGCCGGGCGGTCGAGCCGCGCCCCACCGACCGTCGCGTGCGGGCGGTGCCCGGCCGGCTGGCCCGCTCGACGGAGCTGGGCATCTGGACCGTGCCGCTGCCCACCATCGACCCGCAGGTGATCCGCCGCTCGGCCGCGAGCCGCCCGGAGTACGGCCCGGACTTTCGCTACCGGCACTTCGCCGCCGTGAAGCGACTGCCGACCGTGCTGGTCAGCGCGGTGGGGCTCGGCGCGGTTGTCGGCCTGGTGAAGGTGCCGCCCACCCGGCGTTGGCTGCTCGGGCGGCTCGCCTCCGGGCAGGGCCCGACCCCGCAGCAGCGGGCGTCGTCCTGGTTCCGGGTCCGGTTCGTCGGCACCGGCGGCGGTCAGCGCGTGATCACCGAGGTCGCGGGCGGCGACCCGGGCTACGACGAGACGGCGAAGATGCTCGCCGAGTCGGCGCTGTGCCTGGCGTTCGACGACCTGCCGCCGACCGCCGGCCAGCTCACCCCGGTCGCGGCGATGGGTGACGCGCTGCTGGCCCGGCTGGTCCGGGCCGGGCTCACCTTCCGGGTGATCGAGCAGGACGAGACGACCCCGGCACGCCCGGCGGCTTGACCCTCGACCAGGTCGAGGGGGCAGGATGCCCGACGTGGTGAGCGACCTGCACAGCATCGGCGCGTTGGCCCGGGCCAGCGGCCTGACCGTCAGCGCGCTGCGCTTCTACGACTCGGCGGGTGTGCTGGCGCCGGCCCTGGTCGATCCGGTGACGGGTTACCGCTGGTACACCGACGAGCAGATCGGCCCGGCCCGGCTGGTCGCGGGGCTGCGCCGGGTCGGCATGCCGGTGCCCGAGATCGCCGCCGCCGTCCGCGCCGAGCCGGCCGAGGTGCACCGGCTGCTCGACGCGCACCTGCGCCGGCTTGCCGACGGGCTGGCCGACGCCCGCCGCGAGATCGTCCGGCTCCGGGCTCTGGTCGACCCGACGCCCACGACGCTGACCACGCTGCTGCTCTCCCCCGCCGAGCTGGCCGCCGCGCTCGACGCGGTGCGCTTCGCCGTCGGCGTGGACGCGGAGCTGCCGGCGCTGTCCGGCGTGCTGCTCGACGTCGAGCCGGACGGTGTGCGGCTGGTCGCCACCGATCGGCACCGGCTCGCGCTGGCCCGGGCCGGCGCGGCCGTCGACGGGCCGCCCGCGCGGGTGCTCGTGCCGGTGGACCTCGTCGACCGGCTACGCCGGCTGCTCGACCCCGCCGACGCCCGGCCGGTGCGGCTGACAGTGGCCGGCGTCGACCTGGCGGTGACGGTGGCCGGTCGGACGCTGACGGGCACCGCCCTGCCGTACGACTTCCCGGACTACCGTCGGCTGCTGCGCGAGGCGGTCGGCGCCCGGCCGGCCGCGTACCGCATCCCGGTGGACGTGGTGGCGCTGCGCGCGGCGCTGCGCGACCCGGCCGCCCCCACGCTGGCTCGCGAGTACGCCGGCACGCCGCTGGCGGTCTCCGTCCTCGGTCTCGACGACCACGGCGGCCTGCGCCTGCTGCACCCGGCCGAGCTGTCCACGGCCGACCCGACGCCCGATCCCATGCGCGGGCTGCGGTTCGGGGTCAACGGCGGGTATCTGCTCGACGCGCTGGACGCGGCCGGCGGCCCCCAGCTGGTGCTGGAGCTGGACGGGCCGATCGCCCCGCTGGCCCTGCGCCGGCCGAACGACGAGGACACCTTCTCCGTGCTGATGCCGATCCGGCTGTAAAACCCGTCGCGCTCCCCGTAGTCGGGTGGAAACGTGCGCGACGGTAGCATCTGATGGTTCACCAGTGAACCCCGGACGGAGGCGTACGGAGCAGCATGCTCGACATGGAGTTGATCCGGAAGGATCGCGAGGCGGTGGCGACCGCGCTGGCGAAGCGTCTGGATCCCGCCGAGGTCGATCGGGCCCTGGACGAGATTCAGCGGCTCGACCAGGAACGGCGTTCCCTGATCACGGAGATCGATGCCGACCGGCAGCGCCGCAAGGCGGAGGCCCGGGCGTACGCGCAGGCGAAGCGCGCCGGCACCGAGCCGCAGGTCACCGCGCCTGAGGCGGAGCGTAAGCAGCTCGCCGAGCTGGAGTCCCAGTTGGACGAGGTGCAGGCCCGGCTGCGCGACGCGATGAGCGAGCTGCCGAACCTGCCCAGCGACGACGTCCTGCCCGGCGGCAAGGAGGCGAACCGGGTCGTCAAGACCTTCGGCGAGCCACCGGCGATCGAAGAGGTCCGCGACCACGTGGAGCTGTCCCGCGCGCTGGGTCTGGTCGACTACGAGCGCGGCGTCAAGCTCGGCGGCTCCGGCTTCTGGATCTACACGGGGGTCGGCGCGCGGCTGGAGTGGGCGCTGCTCAACTACTTCGTCGACCAGCACATCAAGGCCGGGTACGAGTTCCTGCTCCCGCCGCACCTGCTGCTCGACTCGGCCGGTTTCGCCGCCGGCCAGTTCCCCAAGTTCTACGACGACGTCTACCACCTGGACTCCGACTCCGCGCCGCGCGGGCAGTTCCTGCTGCCCACGTCGGAGACGGCGATCCTGGGCGCGTACCAGGACGAGATCCTGGAGACCACGAAGCTGCCGTTGAAGGCGTTCGCGTACACGCCCTGCTACCGGCGCGAGTCGGCCGGGTCGCACTCGGACGAGCGCGGCACGGTGCGCGGGCACCAGTTCAACAAGGTGGAGATCTTCCAGTTCACCCTGCCCGAGCAGGCGGACGCGGCACTGGAGGAGATGCTCGCCCACGCCGAGAGCCTGGTCGAGGGGCTGGGTCTGCACTACCAGCGGACGCTGCTCTCGGCGGGCGACGCGAGCGCCTCGATGAAGAAGACCCTCGACATCGAGGTGTGGATGCCGAGCACGGGCAAGTACAAGGAGGTGTCGTCGGTCTCCTGGGCCGGCGACTACCAGGCCCGCCGGGCGGCCATCCGCTACCGCGAGCCGGGCGCCAAGCAGACCCGCTTCGTGCACACCCTCAACGGCTCCGCGCTGGCCACCAGCCGGCTCTTCCCGGCCATCCTGGAGCAGAACCAGCAGCCCGACGGCAGCGTCCTGATCCCCGAGGTCCTCCAGGACCGCCTGGGAACAGACCGCCTGACCCCCCGCTGAACCCTGCGTCGATCATGAGTTATTGCCCCTCACCTCGGCGTGTCGGGGCAATAACTTCATGATCAACAGGGCGGCGGCGGGTCAGGGCTGCCAGGGTCAGCAGCGCCGCCAGGGTCGTCAGGAGCACCGCCGGGCCTACCGTGTCGACGGTGTCGGCCAGGGCGTGCTGCACCTGCGAGGCCGCGCGGATGATCGGATCTTCGAGGGCTTCCCGGCGGCCGGCGGCCAGCCGTAGCTCGTACCAGCCGTACCAGGCGACGTACCCGCCCGCGAGCAGCAGCACCAGGCCGCTGAGCCGGGGCACCAGCGCGCCGGCGACCCGCAACCGGGCCACCAGCGAATCGCGCAGCAGCGCCACGCCGAGCGCGGCGACAGCGACCACCAGACCCATCCCGAGGGCGTACGCGCCGAACAGCGCCAGCCCGCGGCCGGTCGAGCCGGCCTGGAGGCTGGTCACCACGATGGCCAGGAACGGTGCGATGGCGCAGCCCAACGACGCCAGCGCGTACGCCGCGCCGAACAGCGCCATCGACGGCCAGGACCTCGTCAGCCGGGGCGCCCGCGCGGACCACCCGGGCGCGGGCAGCCGCCGACCGGCGAGCAGCCAACAGCCGGCCACCACCAGCAGCAGCCCGAGCGCCACGGTCAGCCACGGCAGCCGGGGACGCAGCCAGCCGGCCAGCGGCGCGAGCGCCAGGCCGAAGGCGCCGAAGACCACCACGTACCCCAGGGTGAGCCCGGCCGCCGCGGTGAGCGCGCGGCCGACCGCGCCGCGGGCGTCCGACGCTCCGGCGACCAACAGCGAGAGGTACGCGGGCAGCAGCGCGAAGCCGCACGGGTTGACCGCGCCGAGCATGCCGGCGGTCAGCGCGAGCAGCAGCGGGGCGGTCACGCCCCGGCCAGGGCGGCGACGCGGGCGCTGAGCGCCTCACCGTCCAGGAAGCCCTGATGGACGACAGTGCCGTCCCGGTCGATGATCACCAAGATGCTCTGCTCGGTCACCGCGAACCGCTTCCAGAGCACGCCCTTGCGGTCGTCGATCTGCGGCATGTCGCCGAGGTCGAACTCGCTGACGAAGTTCTTCATGTCCCGCTGCTCGCCGAGCCCGGCGACACCGACGATCGGCACGGTGTCGCGGTAGCGGGGCGCGATCTCGGCCACCGTCCACGCCTGGCTGGCGCAGGTGGCACACCACGGCGCCCAGAACCAGAGCACCACCGGCCGGCCGGCCAGTCGCGTCGCGTCGAACGCGCTGCCGGTGAGGGTGGTGCCGGTGAAGCGCAGGATGTCCGGGACCGGGGCCGACGCGGCCGACGGTGCGCCGGTCGCGGGGGCAGCCGGGGTGGCCGCGGAGCTGGCCGGGGTCGGCGGGGTCCCGGCGGCGGTGGCGTCGGGCGGCACCGTGCCGGTGCAGGACGCCGTGGCGAGCAGGGCGGCGACGAGCGCCCCCACGATGGCGGCGCGGGGCGGGTACGCCGCCGCTGTCCACCCGATCGGCTTGCGCATCCGCAGCTCCGTTCGACAGGTGTGGTGGTCAGTGCCCTTCCTTACTCGGCCTTCGCGAGACGCAGGGCGAGTTCCGGGCAGACCTTGACGGCCTTCAGGGCGCCCTCGCGGAGCCAGGTCGGCACGGGTGTGGTCGGGAACGCCGGATAGCCGTTGCCGTCCAGCCGGATGAAGTCCGGCACCACGTGCGCGCAGAGGCCGTGCCCGTCGCAGCGGGACCAGTCCAGGGTGAGCTTCTGCGGGTTGGGGTCGGGTGCGCCGGGCAGCCCCATGACGCCCTTGACCCGCCGGCCGCAGCCGTCGCCGGTGCTGTGCAGCCGCAGGTCCTCGGCGAAGACCTCGATCGCGGAGAGGGCGAACCGCGCCGTGCCGTCCGGGTGGCTGCACGCGCCGCGGCCCTTGACCTCGCCGGCGGCGGCCCGCACCACGTCGGCCGGTTGGCTGCCCGCCACGGCCAGGTCGACAGCGCGGGCCAGGTCCGGCAGGCCCATCTTGCACGGGCCGCACTGGCCGGCGGACTCCCCGGCCAGGTAGCGCACCACCTGGGCGGCCTCGCCGAGCGGACAGGTGTCCACACCGATCGGGACGATGATGCCGGCGCCGAGGGTGCCGCCCACCGCGGCCAGGCCCTTGCGGGAGACCTCGGCCTTCTCCGCGGCCTCCGGGGTGATCCACTTGCCGTGGTAGCCGCCCATCAGGATGCCCTGGACGTCCGGGACCTCGCACAGGTCGAGAACGTCGCGCAGCGGCATGCCCGCCGTGCACTCCACCACCGCCGGCCGGCCCGCCGCGCCGGTCACCGTGAGCAGCACGGTGCCCGGCTCGTCGTCGGTGCCGAGCGCCGCGTACTCGTACGGGCCGAGTCGCGCGCCGACGGCGAGCTGGGCGTACGTCTCGGCGTTGGACAGCAGAGTGGGCAGACCGCCGACGCCCGAGTCGCTGGAGCGCTTCTTGGTGCCCGGAGGGATGTGCGGCAGCCCGTTGATGCCGTTGACCAGAGCACCGCCCTCGCCGGAGATGAACCGGTGCGGCACGGTGACGATTGTTGTCGGCACCGGCATCCGGCGCTCCGCGAGAGCCTCCATCAGCGAGTCCCGGCCGACACCGTCGTCGGCGACGCCGATGACGATCTCCTCAGCGTCCAGCGCGTACGCGGCCAGCGCCGCGCCGTCGAGGATCAGGTGCGGAGCGCGGGTGAGCAGCACCTTGTCCTTCCAGCTGGCCGGCTCGCCCTCGGTGGCGTTGACGACCACCACCGCGGCGAGGTCCTGCCGCTCGCAGGACTCCAGCACGGCGCGCAGCTTGCGGGCGAACGGGAAACCCGCCCCGCCCTTGCCCTTGAGCTGCATGCCCTCGACGAGCCGGAGCAACTGCGCCGGCTCCATCGGACCGATCGGCCCGTGCACCTCCTCGTGCGCGGCCAGGTCGAGCCGGCCGAACTCGGCGAAGCCGGCGGTCAGCCGAGGCTCACCGACGCAGGCCACCGGCGGCACCGTCGTCCGCATCACTTCGCCTCACCCCGCAGCCCGGCCCAGTACGCCCCGTCCACGGCGTCCGCGCTGGCCTTGCGGCGCTTGGCGGACCGGCCCTCGCCGGAGGCCCGTCGGGCCCTCCGCGACGCCAGGTCGACGAGGGTGGGGGTGTCGTCGACGGGCGGCGGCACCTCCTCGGGCACGTACCGCGCCGGCGGGCGCCAGTAGTCCGGCTCCTCCGGCAGGTCGTCGTCGACGCTGTGCCGGCCGCTGCCGCTGCGCGGCGCCGCCGAGATCGGGCCGGCCGAGATCGGCTCGGCGGAGACCGGGCCGGCGGAGATCGGCTCGGCGGCCTGCCAGCGACGCGGGCTGTCCCACGGCTCCTCCGGCTCCTCGACCACCCGGCGGGGCGGCGCGGAGTACCGGGTGCCCTCGTCCTCGGAGCGGGACCGGCGGCTGCCGCGCTCGGCGGCCGGCTCCTCGGCGCGACGGCGTCGGGTCGGGGCGGCCTCCTCGTCCCGGTCCCGGCTGCGCGACGCGCGCCGCCGGGTCACCGGCTCCAACTCCTCCTCGTCGCGGAGACGGGTGCCGGTCTCCTCGACACTGCGCCGGCTCGACCGGCGGGTCGTGGTCTCCGCCTCGTCGCGCCGTCCACGCGTCGGTCGGTCGGCGTCCTGCCGAGCCGCCGGCGCCTCGTCCCGCCGTCGTCGACTGGGCCGGGTCGGCTCGACGAGCGAGCCGGGCTCGGGCACCACCGGAACGGTGAACCGCTCGGGTTCGCGCCGCCGGGGGCCGGCCGGGGCCGTCCAGGTGGCGGTGGTGGCCTCCGCCCAGGCCGGGCGCTTGTCCTCGCTCGTGTCCCGGCGGCGGCTCAGGCCGGCCAGCAGCGAGCGCCCGCGGCTCTCCTCGGTGCCCCGCCCGGCCAGCACCGCGTTGCGCACGGCGGCCTGGTGCTGCTCGCGGCTGCGCCGGCCGATGGTGACCGAGAGCCGGACCAGCAGCGCAAACACGACAAGCAGGACGCAGGCGAGGTAGCTGAGCACCACCCAGGACGCCGCGGCCCGACCGGCGTTGAGGCCGTGCAGGATCGCGAAGGGCCAGGCGAGGTACGCGGCGGAGTGCAGGGCCCGCCAGAGCCACTTCGGACCGACGCCGGCGAAGCGGGCCCGGATGATGCCGGTCCAGATCACGCTGACCATGAGCAGAGCGGCCACCGTGCCGAGGCCGACGTAGAGGCCGCGGCCACCGACGAACGGCACCAGCGAGTCGGTCGCCGCCGCGCGACCGGTAGCGATCTTGGTGAGGACGTGGAAGAACAGTCCGGCCACGCCCAGGACGCCTGTGGCGCGGTGCGCCGACTGCATCAGCACCCGGTGCGAGATGCCCAGCACCAGCCGGTCGGTGGCGAGCAGGCCCAGCATCACGGTGAGACTCAACGACACCAGGGAGATCACCCCGGCGAAGAACTCGGTGAAGAAGAAGCCGTACGCGTACGCCGTCTGACCGGCGCCGGTCAGCATTGTCGCCGCCCAGAGCGCGGCCAGCACGGACGCGATCAGCAACGTCGTCGCCGAGCGCGACCGGGTCCGCACCCCCCGACTGCTGGTGCTGGTCCGGACCTCGGTGGCCTTCTGGTTCTGCTTTGCCCGGGCCATCTGCTCCTCGATCGTCTCGCGGCGGCGTACCACCGGCCGACCCCTGCTCCCCCATCCAGTACGGACCGGCGGGGCGAGCGGATCACCCGAGGACGGAAATTTCTGGGCCGGATCGAACCGACCGACGCCGGGACGCGTGTAGCGGCCACCATGGACAGTGATCACCGTCCATGCATTGACAGTCGTTGCAACACGCTTGTAACCTTTCGGCAAATTTCAGCATGGGTTGCAAGATTCGAGCAACCGATGCGATTCCCCCGCCGCACCACCACCCCCACCCCCGCTCCCGTCAGGAGTCCCGATGCACCGACGTCGACGCGGCTCGGCGATCCTCGCCCTCGGCCTGGTCGCCAGCCTGCTCGTCCCCCTCACCGCGACGGCACCCCCGGCCGCCGCCAGCCCGTCCGGCGCCAAGAAGGTCATCGTCCAGCTCTTCGAGTGGAACTGGCCGTCGGTGGCCAGCGAGTGCCAGAGCACGCTCGGCCCGAAGGGCTACGGCTACGTCCAGGTCTCGCCCCCGCAGGAGCACGTGCGGGGCAACCAGTGGTGGCTGGCGTACCAGCCGGTCAGCTACCGGATCGAGTCCCGCAAGGGCACCCGGGCCCAGTTCCAGTCGATGGTCAACACCTGTCACGCGGCAGGCGTGAAGGTGCTCGTCGACGCCGTCATCAACCACATGTCCGGTCAGGACAACGGCGGCACCGGCTGGGCCGGCTCGTCGTACTCGCACTACGACTACCCGGGCATCTACCAGACCCAGGACTTCCACCACTGCGGGCGCAACGGCGGCGACGACATCGCCAACTACAACGACAGGTACGAGGTGCAGAACTGCGAGCTGGTCAACCTGTCGGACCTCAGGACCGAGTCGGACTACGTCCGGACGAAGATCGCGTCGTACCTCAACGACCTGCTCTCGCTCGGCGTCGACGGCTTCCGGCTGGACGCCAGCAAGCACATGCCGGCCGCCGACATCGCCGCGATCAAGGCCAAGCTGTCCCGCTCGGCGTACCTCGTGCAGGAGGTCATCTACGGCGCCGGCGAGCCGGTCCAGCCGACCGAGTACACCGGCAACGGTGACGTGCACGAGTTCCGCTACGGCAAGGACCTGGCCCGGGTCTTCCGCTCCGAGCGGCTCGCCTACCTGAAGAACTTCGGCGAGGGCTGGGGGCACCTGCCCACCGGGTCGGCCGCGGTGTTCGTGGACAACCACGACACCCAGCGCGACAGCAGCGGGGTGCTGACCTACCGCGACCGGGGGATCTACGCCCTCGCCAACGCCTTCATGCTGGCCTGGCCGTACGGCTCGCCGACCGTCATGTCCAGCTACACCTTCAGCAACCGCGACGCCGGCCCGCCCTCGGACGGCAACAACAAGACGCTCAACACCGCCTGCTACTCCGGCTGGGAGTGCGAGCACCGCTGGCCGGTGATCGCCAACATGGTCGGCTTCCGCAACGCCACCGAGGGCGCGGGCATGGCCAACTGGTACGACAACGGCAACAACCACATCGCGTTCAGCCGCAGCGGCAAGGGCTTCGTCACGCTCAACGACGAGGACTCCGCCGTGAACGGTCGCTCGTACTACACGGGGCTGCCCGCCGGCCGGTACTGCGACGTCATCCACGGCACGTACGCGGGCGGCACGTGCAGCGGACCGGTGATCACCGTGGACGGTAACGGCTGGTTCGCCGCGAACGTTCCGGCGCACGACGCGGTGGCCATCCACATCGGCGCGCGGGTCTGACCGACTCCGGGGCCTCCGGCCGGCGGGTATCGCCGAACCGGGGGCCCCGGACCGTCCACAGCCATAAAGTGGTTTGGTGCCGTTTGACCGAATGTCCCCGTACCGCCGCCGTGCCGGCTGGATCGCCGCCGGCATCGCCGTACCCGTGCTGCTGGCCGCCGCGCTGCTGGTCGGCCAGGCTCTCACCCCACGCTCGACGGCTCCCGAGAGTCGAAACGTGGTGGCAGCCGATCCGACGCCGAGCAGCGTCGAGCAGAGCCCGGAGGAGTCGGTCCCGCCGGCCGCGCCCGCCCCGGACGGCCTGCCGGTGCTCGACTACGACCCCGCACCCAGGGGTTTTCCCGCCGACCCGGCCACGATGGACGTCACGCCCCTGACCGAGGGCGTGCACCCGACCCGGCGGATCGCCGCGTACGACGCGCCCGGCGGACGGCCGCTGGCCTTCCTCGAACCGACGCTCGCCGGTGTCGAGCTGACCGTGCCGATCGCCCAGCGCCGGGTCGGCTGGACCGCCGTCCTGCTGCCCTCGGCCAACCGGCGCCTGGCCTGGCTGGCACCGGGCGGGTTCGACACCGTGGCGCTGCGCGACCAGATCGTGGTGGAGCGCAAGGTGCACCGCCTCACCTGGTACCGGGCCGGCAAGGCGGTGCGCTCCTGGGAGACGAGCCTCGGCCAGTCCGGGCAGGAGACGCCGCTCGGGCGGACCTTCGTCCTGGGCCGCACCCCGCCACCCGAGGAGGTCTACGGCGGGGTGGACATCTACGCCCTCGGGTCGGTGCCCGATGATCCGGAGGCGGTGCCGACCGGCCTCAAGGGCGCGCACATCGGCCTGCACACCTGGCACAACGACGACGACCTGGGCGAGAACACCACCAACGGCTGCATCCGGGTCACCCGCAGCGGCCAGCGGGAACTGCTCGCCGAGGTCCGACCCGGCAGCAGCCTGGTGGTCGTCGACCAGCTCCCCACCCCACCGCCGACCGCCTGAGCGAGGCCGCTCAGTCGCCGAGCAGCCAACCGTTCTGCTCGGCGATGCGCACCGCCGCCGCCCGGTTGCGGGCGCCGGTCTTGCCGATCGCCGCGGACAGGTGGTTGCGCACCGTCCCCTCGGACAGGTGCAGCGCCTTCGCCAGCTCGGCGACCGCGCCACCGGCGCGCGCCGCCCGCAGCACCTCGGTCTCCCGCTCGGTCAGCGGGCTCGCCCCGGTGGCCAGGGTCTCCGCGGCCAGCGTCGGGTCGACCACCCGCAGGCCCGCGTGCACCCGGCGGACCGCGTCGGCGAGCTGCCGGGCCGGGGTGTCCTTGACCACGAAGCCGTTCGCGCCGGCCTCCATGGCGCGACGCAGGTAGCCGGGCCGACCGAACGTGGTCACCACCAGCACCCGGCACGCCGGCAGCGCGGCCCGCAGCGCGGCGGTGGCGGCGATCCCGTCCAGGCCGGGCATCTCCACGTCCAGCAGGGCCACGTCGGGCGTGTGCTGGAGCGCTTCGGGCACCACCTCGTCGCCCCGGCCCACCTCGGCCACGACCGTCAGGTCCGGCTCCAGCGAGAGCAGGGCAGCCAGCGCGCCCCGCACCAGCGCCTGGTCGTCGGCGAGCAGCAGCCGGATCGGCGCCGGCGAGCCGCTCACCGGGCCTCCGCCGGGGCGTGCACCCGCAGCAGGAAACCGCTGCCGTCCCGCCGCCGACCCACTGTCACCACGGCATCCAACCGGCGGGCCCGCTCCCGCAGACCCACCAGCCCGTACCCGGCGGCGTCGGGAGTGGACGGCCCCCGACCGTCGTCGCCGACCTCGACCCCGTCCGGGCGCACCCGGATCGTGCAGCACCGCGCCCCGCTGTGCCGGACCACATTGGTCACCCCTTCGCGCACCGCCCAGCCGAACAACCGGTCCCACTCGGGCGGCAGCTCCGGCGTCTCGGCCGGCACCTGGGCCGCAATGCCCGCCGCGGCGAGGGCGGACCGCGCGCCGGCCAGCTCACCGGCGAGGGTGACCTCCCGGTACGCCCCGACGGTCTGCCGCACGTCCGCCAGCGCCGCCCGCGCCAGCTTCTCCACCTCGGCGATCTCGGCGGCCGCCCGGACGGTGTCGACCTCGATCAGCCGCCCGGCCAGCTCGGCCTTGATCGCCACCACGGTCAGCGAGTGCCCGAGGATGTCGTGCAGGTCGCGCGCGGCGCGGGCCCGTTCCTCGGCGACCGCGAGCCGGCCGATCTCCTGCTGCGCGGCCTGCAACTCGCTGTTGCGCTGGGCCAGTCGGGACACGCCGAACATGGCGAACGAGGCGAGCAGCACCGCGAAGACGATGCCGTTCTCCGCCTCCCAGCCCGGCACCAGCCAGGACGCCAGCGCGGGAGTCACGGCGCAGAGCGCCACGGTGACCGCCGCCTCCCACGGCGGCAGCAGGAACACCCCGGCCGCGGCCACGTAGACCAGGGTCGCCAGCCAGTCGCCGTCGGTGCCCGGGATGCTCGCCAGGCCCACCGCGAGCAGCACCAGCAGAGCCACCCGTGCCCGCCCCGCCGGGATCGGCAGCAGCAGCTGGCGCAGCCGGCGGGCCCACTGGAACAGCAGCACGTAGCCCAGACCGAAGACGACCAGGGCGGCCACCCCGACGACCCGCCGCCACGGCTCCGGCTGCTGCAGTGCCGTGGAGATCGGCACATTGAGGAAGAACAGCCACACGGCGGCCAGCAGCCAGCCGATGTACCGCCAGTGGCGGTTCATCGGCTGGGGCTGCCCCGTCGGGAGGTCCATCGGCTCCACGCTAGCGGTCGCGGCGGTCAGACCCGAGCGGTGTCCCGGCGGAACAGCCGGGCCGCGCCGACGCCGAAGGCCACGGTCCAGAAGACCATGTTGGCCACCCCGGCCATGCTCACCCCGTCGCCGGTCAGCGGGGCGCGGGCCAGCTCACCCATGCCGTACACCGGGGTGAACTTCGCGACCTGCTGAAGCACGTGCGGCAGCACCTCGACCGGCACGAACAGCCCGCCGAACATGGCCAGCACCGCCAGGATCGGCCCGATGAACTGCATGACGTTCTCGGCCGGCACCAGGTAGCCGATGAACAGACCGAACGCGGCGAAGACCAGCGAGCCGAGCCACGCGGCGAGCCCGGACAGCAGCCAGACGTCCAGCGGGAGGCGGACGCCGGCCGCGGCGCCGACCACGAACTCGATGACGACCGCGATCAGGCCGAGGGTCATCGCTGTGGCCACCTTCGTCGCCACGTAGGCGGTCGGGCGCAGCGGGGTGAGCCGCAGCTGCCGGCTCCAGCCCAACGCGCGCTCGGTGGCCACCGCGCCGCCCGCGCTGGTGGTCGCCACCATCGCCGCGTACACGGCGAGGCTGATCATGACGTACGCCGTCACGGGTCGGCCGTTGTCCAGCGTCTGCCCCCGCTGCGGCAGGCCGAAGATGAGGAAGAAGACCGCCGGCATGATCAGCGTGAAGGCGAGGGTGCGGCGGTTGCGCAGCACCCGGCGCAGTTCGATGCCGAGGACGGCCGGGGCGAAGCCGCCCATCGCGGGCAGCCGGCGGTCGGGCTGGGTTTGACTGTCGGTGCGGGTGGCGGCGGGGGTGGCCGGCAGGGTGGACATCTCAGGCTCCGATGCGCTCGGTGGTCAGGGCGAGGAAGGCGTCCTCGAGGTTGCGGGAGGTGATCTCCACGTCCCGGGCGGCGGTCCGGGTGAGCAGGTGACGGGCGATCGCGTCCGAGTCGCCGGTACGCACGAGGACGCTGTCGCCGCGTACCTCCACGGCGTCCACGCCGGGCAGCGCGGCGAGCGCGGCCTGGTCCGCGCCGGGCAGGGTGGCCCGCACCGTACGGCCGGCGGCCAGGTTCTTGATCTCCGCGGTGGTGCCGTCGGCGACGATCCGTCCCTGCCGGACCAGCACGATCCGGTCGGCGTACGCGTCCGCCTCGTCGAGGTAGTGGGTGGCGAAGATGACGGTCCTGCCGTCGCGGGCGTCGCGGCGCAGGGCCTGCCAGAAGTCCCGGCGGCCCTCGACGTCCATCCCCGTGGTCGGCTCGTCGAGCACCATCAGGTCCGGGTCCGGCAGCAGGGCCAGGGCGAAACGCAGCCGCTGCTGCTGACCGCCGGAGCACCGCCCCACGATCCGGTCGGCGATGTCGGCGATGCCGGCGCGCTCCAGCACCTCGGCGGCCGGGCGGGTGTGCCGGTAGAAGTGGGCGGTCATCCGCACGGTCTCGCCGACGGTGAGGTCCTTGAGCAGCCCGCCGGTCTGGAGTACGGCGGCGACCCGACCCCGGGCCACCGCGTCGTCGGCGGTACCGCCCAGGACACGGACCGTGCCCGCGTCCGGGCGGGCCAGGCCGAGCAGCATGTCGATGGTGGTGGTCTTGCCCGCGCCGTTGGGGCCGAGGAACGCCACCACCTCGCCGGGCTGCACCCGCAGGCTCAGCCCGTCGACCGCGGTGACCGTACCGAAGGTCTTGGTGAGGCCGTTCAGCTCGACGGCCGGATGCGTACTGGTCATGGCATAGATGCTCCGGCGTCGCGAAGGTCGGCTCCCGGAGCGGCCGTCACGTTCCGGCCGTGACATTTGTCAGGGCCCGGATCGCATCGGAGAGGAACGGGCCGGCGAGCGAGGACCGCGGCGAGCGTGATGCCTCCGTGTCATCAATATGCCCCTGAGTCATCACGCTCGCCGCCACATCCGCCCCCAACCGAGGCATCGCGGGCGCGGCAGCGGGTAAGCGCGCCCGGACGCCGCGACACCGGGAGGACGCGATGGGTGCCACGCCGCAGGGCCGGGTCGACACTGTCGTGCTGATCCACGGACTCTGGATGACCCCGCGCAGTTGGGAGGGGTGGGCCCAACGGTTCACCGAGCGCGGGATGCACGTCATCGCCCCCGCCTGGCCCGGCATGGACAGGTCGGTGGAGCAGTTGCGCGACGACCCCAGCCCGATCGCCGAGCAGAGCATGGCCACCATCGTCGCCCACTACGACCGGATCATCCGGGCGCTGCCTCGACCGCCGATCATCATGGGGCACTCGTTCGGTGGGCTGTTCGCCCAGGTCCTCGCCGACCGGGGCCTCGGCGCGGCGGTGGTGGGGGTGCACCCGGCGGCGATCAAGGGAGTGCTCAAGGTGCCGCTGAGTCAGCTGCGCTCCGGCTTCCCGATCCTGCGCAGTCCCGCCAACCGAAGCAGGGCTGTCCCCTTCACCCCGGACGACTTCGCCTACACGTTCGGCAACACCATGAGCCGGGAGGACTCCGACCGGGCCTGGCAGCGCTACGCCGTCCCCGGCGCCGGCCGGGTGTTCTTCGAGGGCGCCTTCGCCAACGTCGACCCGCGCTCACCCGCCCGCGTCGACGTCGGGCGCAACGACCGGGCGCCGCTGCTGCTGATGGCCGGCGGAGAGGACCACGTGGTGCCGGCGTCGGTGGTCCGCACGAACGCGGGGCTCTACCAGAAGTCCCGGGCGCTCACCGCGTACGAGGAGTTCCCCGGCCGGTCGCACTTCACGGTCGGGGCGCCCGGCTGGGAGGAGATCGCCGACTACGCGCTGGACTGGGCGCTGCGGGCGGCGGCGCTGCCCCGGGAGGCGACGATCGCCAGCGAGGCCCCCCGCCGCTGAAGCGCCGGTCCCAGCCATCGCATCGGTCATCGCCGTCTCGCCAACCGCCGCGAGCATGCACCGTCGTGGTCGGCCCGGCCACGTTCGCCAGCTCGGCCGGCAAGTAACTCGGCGTAGAGCGGCATGACACACAGGTATAAATATTCCCCTGTGTCATACCGCTCTCCGCACCAGCGCCTCGGGGCTGCGGACAGTACTTGGTGTCGGTTAGTGTTCGTCCCTCCACGGAACGTACGAACGTGATTCGCGTCGCGCGTAGTCGACCAGGAGGACAGCATGGCCAGCATCGAACAAGTGAAGGCCGCGCTCGCCCAAGCAGCCGACCAGAGCAACACCACGACAAACCAGATCCGCGCTGCCATCGAGAGCACCGAGCAGGTGCTGGCCCGCCTACGCGCGGTGGCCGCCGGCACCGGTCACCCGACGCTCGGCGAAGCCATCGCCCGCGCGGAACAGAGTAAGCAGCGGCTGGTTGAAGCGGCCACCATCATGCAGGGCAGCAGCCAAGCCGCCCGGCAGTACATGAGCGTGCTGGGCTGAACGTGAGCATCGGCGAGATCAAAGCCGCCCTCCGCGAAGTCGACGGCTTACTCGGCGAAGCCGCCGCTACGGTCGAGGAGATCGGTGCCCAACTCGCCGAGGCAACCAGCTTGACCCTCACCACCCTGCACGACAGCCAACATGACGAGGCGAACAAGGCCCGCACGGCGTTGACCTCGGCCAAACGCGAGGTGGAGCTGATCCTCCGCACGATCACCGTGATCAAGGACAACACGGGCAGCTATCGGGAGTCGCTCGGATGACTGGGCTTCTCACCCAGGTCGTGGCACAGCTCAACTCCGCCATTGAAAAGTTGGACGCCCTCGCCGTCAAAGCCGGCCGCGCCCAGCAGGACACGGCCGAAGCTCAGGGAAATCTTGGCCGGCTCGGTAGCGGAAGCGAGAACCCGAAACTCGGCCTGGCGATCAGCCAGAGCCGCACCGCTCTCGACAAAGCCGGCCGGCTCGGCCTGCTGACTAGCAACGCGGCGCACCATCTCGCCAACTACGTCAACGTGATCGCCCCGGGTTCCGTCCCCGCTCGTGTCGACGGGGACCACGGATCACCATCGGGCGAACGAGTGGTCGCAGAGGCAGAGAGCAGGGGCAGCCGAGCCGAAGCCTTCCTCCGGCGTCATGTCAAGAAGGCGGACGAGACCGAGGGCAACCTTCAGGACGCTGAGCAGGCCACGACGGCCGGGCTTCGTGAGTTGATGCATCAGATCAAGGGCGGCCCCGGCGGCACCGCGACCTCCACCGCCGCTCCCAAGCCCGCCCCGCCCGCAGATCGACCACAGTTGGAACACCCGGTCAGCTCCGTCATCATGGCGGCTGGAGCCGTGGCCGTCGGCCTGAAGGGCCTGTGGAACATGACCAAAAAGCATCGCGAGAGGAAGCATCGTGACGATCAGTCCTGACATGGTCGCCTACATCCGCACCATGGTGACGGGCGACCACGCCGAGAACGACCGCATCGAGGCTCGCCTCGACAGTCAGGGCTGGGAGGGTTTCGCCACGCTGCTCGGTGCGGTCTTCTACCTCGCGGTCGACCGCCACTTCCCCAACGGCGCCAGCCCGGAGGAGGTGATCCGGTTCGTCAGCCACATGCGGAGCACGACAACCGGTGGTGCCGAGACTGACGCGACCAGCGCAGAGAAGCTGATCAGCGCCGCTCTCGACCCGACCATCGAGATGGACGTCGACCCTAAGGTCGCGGGTCGTATCCAGGGCTTGGCCATTCTGCATACGCTCGGCGGTGGGAGGATCTCCGACGACGAACTCGATTCCCTCCTGAACGAAGCGGCTGTTTTGGCCAGCCGTATCTGACGTCAGGTGACGAGCCAGTCAGTGTGCCCTCAACTCCAGTCGAGTGAGATGTCGAGGATCTCCAGATCCGGCGGCACCGCCGGGGCGACCCGCTTGGGGTCACGGGTCACCAGGTAACAGCGGTACAGCACGGCGGTCGCAACGGCGTGCGCGACGTCCAGCGGCACGTCGAACCGCGCTGCGATCCGGGCCACCCGGCGACTGGTCGGTGCGTCGTACACCGCGACTTTGATCTCCCGTTCCTCGTTCAGGAGCAGGTCGAGGAGGTGGATGGCGGGTGTGCCAGCCACCTCCAGCTGCGCCTGCCCCAGGCAGAGTGCCGGGATCCACACCTCCTGCGCCGGGTCCTCCTCGGCGAGGGTCAGGATCGCCCCCGGTTCGACGCTGTCACCGGAGGCGTAGGCGAGCAGGGCGGACGTGTCCAGGACCAGACCGTTCACGCGGCGGCCGGCCCGTCCTGGTCGAACTGGCGGAGCCACTCGGCGTTGCGCGCGTGCTGCTCGTCGGTGATAGGTGCCAGGGCGGCAAGGTGGGACCGGGTCCGTTCGACGTCCTCGTCGGTAACCACGTACCCGAGCTGCTCCCACCGGGCCCGCAGGTTGTCGGCGCGCATTTTCCGGCGCAGGATGCCGGCGATGAAACCCGACGTGTTGCCCTGCGTGCGCTCCACGTACGCGGCCACGTCGTCGGGCAGGCTGATGGTGATCCGGCGAGTCATACTCTGACCCTACCCGCTGCATACCCCGAACCGACGCTCCTGGGCGCGGCATGTCGCATGGCTCGCCCAACCGGGGGTAACGGACAGGGATGAGGGCAAGTTTCCGGCTCGGACGGATCGCGGGGGTGCCGGTCGGGGTCAACTGGAGCGTTCTGGTCATCTTCGCGCTGATCGCGTGGGGGCTGGCCGCGAACCAGTTCCCCCGCTCGTACCCGGACCGCTCGCCGGTGGCGTACACCCTCGCCGGTCTGGCCGCGGCGGTTGTCTTCTTCGTCGGCCTGCTCGCCCACGAGGTCTCGCACGCCGTGGTCGCCAAGCGCAACGGGTTGACCGTCGACGGCATCACGCTCTGGCTGTTCGGCGGGGTGGCCGAGCTGAAGGGTGAGCCGCGCGACCCCGGCGCGGAGCTGCGGATCGCGGGCGTCGGCCCGCTGGTCAGCCTGCTGCTCGGGGCGTTCTTCGGTGTCATCGCTCTGCTGTTCGCGCTGGCCGGGCAGGGTGGACTGCTCTTCGGCGCGATCGCGTGGCTGGCCGGCATCAACGTGCTCCTGGCGATCTTCAACGTGCTGCCGGCCGCACCGCTGGACGGTGGCCGGCTGCTGCGCGCGGCGGTGTGGAAGGCCACCGGCGACCGGAGCCGAGCGTCCGTGGTGGCCGCCCGGGCCGGCTGGGTGCTGGGTGTGCTGCTGATCGGCCTCGGGCTGTGGCAGTTCCTGTCCGGTATCGGCTTCGGTGGGCTCTGGCTGGCGCTGATCGGCTGGTTCCTGATCGGCGCCGCCGGGGTCGAGGAGCGGCAGGCCCGCGCCGGAAGCGCGCTGCGCGGCATCCGGGTCGCCGACGTGATGACACCGCAGCCGCAGACCGCCTCGGCGGACATGACGGTCGCCGACTTCGTGGACCACTACCTTTTCGCGTACCGGCACTCGGCGCTGCCGTTGACCGAGGACGGCAGACCGACCGGCCTCGTCACCCTGGACCGGGTGCGGGGCGTACCCGCCGATGCGCGGACGTCGACCACGCTGGGCGAGGTGGCCTGCCGGGCCGACCAGCTGGTCCTCGCGCAGCCGGGGGAAGAGCTCAACGACCTGCTCCCCCGGCTCAGCGAGTGCGCCGACGGCCGCGCCCTGGTGGTGAGCGACGACGGCCTGCTCACCGGCATCGTCTCCCCCAGCGACATCAGCCGCGCCGTTCAGCGCGGCAGCCTGCGCACCCCGGCCGCGTCCCGCTGATCATGAAGTTATTGCGCCGACACGCCGCTGCGAGGGGCAATAACTTCATGATCGCCGCGGGCGACGAGGCCCGCACCGGTCAGCGGGGGAAGTAGCGGTCCAGCAGGTCGGTGCGGAACGTGCCGGTCGGGTCCAGGCGGGTCAGCAGGGCGGCGAAGTCGGCGTGGCGGGGGTAGCGGGCGGCCAGCTCGGTCGGGGCGGTGACGAAGACCTTGCCCCAGTGCGGGCGGGGTGCGAACGGCGCCAGGCGGTCCTCCACCTCGGCCAGCACCGGCAGCACCGCGTCGGCGTCGTCGACCCAGGTGAAGTGGACCACGAAGCTGTCCCGCTGGTGGTTCGGGCTGAGCCACAGCTCGTCGGCCGCCACCGTCCGCAGCTCGCACACCTGCAACACGGGGGCGATCAGGTGCGCCACCTCGGCCAGCGCGGCGAGCGCCCCGGCCGCCGCCGTACGCGGCAGGTGGTACTCGGACTGGAGTTCGTCACCGCTGCTCGGGGTGAAGCCGAGCTTGAAGTGCGGCAACCGCTCGTGCCACGGGCCCGGCACGCCGAGCTGTGGGGTGCAGTTCTCGGCCGGCATGCCGAGCACCGGGTGTCGCGGCTGGTCGGCGGCCGTGGTGCCGAGCCAGTCCATCTCCGGCGGCGGCTGGTCCGCGAGCTGCTTGCGCCACACCTCCCGCAGACGCGGGGTACGCCAGTCGGTGAACACGCTCACGCTGTACGCCGAGTCGAACGCCTCGTCCAGCGCCTCGACGGGTAGGTCGAGGCGCACGTACTGGCGCAGCTCGAACGTCGGCACCAGATCCAGGGTTACCCGGGTGACCAAGCCGAACGCGCCGAGCCCGACCACCATGCCGGCGAACGTGTCGCCGTCGGTGTCGCGGTCCACGTGCGTCAGGTCCCCGTCGGCGTTGACCAGCTCCAGGGCGGCTACCGAGGTGGCCAGGTTGCCGTGGGTGGGGCCGGAGCCGTGGGTGGCGGTGGCCACCGCGCCGGCGACCGAGATGTGCGGCAGTGAGGCGAGGTTGGCCAGCGCGTACCCCTGGCCGTGCAGGTGCCGGGCGACGTCGCCGTAGCGCAGCGCGCCGGCGACGGTGACCTGCCCGCGCTCGCGGTCGATCTCGATCGTCGGGGGCAGGCCGGCGAGCGAGACCAGGTCCCCGGTGGTGTCGCCGAGGCGGTTGAAGGAGTGCCCGGTGCCCACCGCGCGGATCCGGGAGCTGCCGGCGACCAGCCGGCGTACCTCGTCGACGGTGGTGGGGCGGTGGAACTCCCGCGCGGCGTAGCGCACGTTGCCGGCCCAGTTGCGGCGTGGCACGTCGGTGCTCGACGTCAGGTGCTGTCCCTGCGCGGTCATGGGGCGGTCTCCCGATCGGTGGACTGGTGGTCGGCCAATGCGGCGACGAGGGCTTCCAGAACGGCATCCGCCTGGTACGTGGGGTAGCCGCGTTGAGCGATCGGCAGACCGGCGGCGGTGGCGCGTTCGATCTCGCCCCGGGCCGCCTGCCGGGTCGCCGCATCCCCGGATATCAGGGCGTCCTGGCCGCGTCGGATCAACCTGTCGACCCGATCCATCTGGTAGCCACGCAGGCCGACCGGGAGGTCCGGGGCGGCGAAGGCGGCGCGGCGCTGAGCGAGCAGGTCGACGAACCGGTCCCCGGCGCAGCGCGCGAGCGCCTCGGCCACCTGCTCGGGTTGCTCCCGGACCTGGTCGAAGACCAGCAGCTCGACGGCTGGCCGGCCGTCGATCGGGTGGCGGGCGGTGACCGGTTCGAATGCCGCACCCGGGGCGGGCACCAGCAGCAGGCGCGGCGGCGTGGAGTAGCCGTCGCGGCGGGGCGGCTCGTCGAGGACCAGCGCGTCGACCTCGGCCCACCGGATCTCCCGGCGCAGGCCGGGCCGCCGGATGCTGAGCCCTTCCGGGGTGATCCCGAAGCGGAACGGCCGCAGCGCGCTGACCAGCACCACCGCGCCGAGCGCGATCGCGCCCCCGGCGACGATCGTCCGTAGCAGGGCGCCGTCGCTGGGGTAGACCAACAAGAGCACCCCACCGAGTACGCACACCAGGGCGAGCACCCGGGCCCCCCGGCTCCGGCGCAGCTCCACGCTCGGACCCCCGTTCATGACCGTGGCGTCGGTCCTCGCATCCTCCGACAGACCGGGCGCCACGGACACCGGACGATCGGGCACGGTTGTTCTCGCCATCGTCGGGGAACCCTACGCCCATGAGCAGCTACCGTGATCCGGCCCCGCGGGGCGATGTCTTCCCCTCGGAGGAGGAGCTGGACCCGACCGGCAGCGCGGTCGAGCCGGCCAGCGCCCCGCCGGGCGCCCGGTTGTCGAGCCACCCGGCGCCCACGCCCGGCCCCCGTCCGACACCCGCCCCCGCGCCCGCGCCGACGCCCGTACCGTCGCCCGGTCCGCCGCCGCGCGAGCCTGGCGGCCGGTCGCGGTCGATCGTGACGCGCCACCTGGACGGGTCGGTCGAGGTGGTCACCGACCTCGACGGCGACGGCCTCGCCGACGTCGTCCAGATCGACGTGGACGGTGACGGCGTACCGGACATCACCTATGTGGACAGCGACCGCGACGGCCGGCTGGACACCGTGCTGCGCGACCCGGGCCGCCCGGCCCACCACCGCGCCTGACGCGACGGCCGGCCGACGGTCGGGTTGCCGGGCTCAGAGGTTCGCCATCACCTCGGTGGCGACCAGGTCGAGGTGGTCCAGGTCGGTCAGGTCGAGCACCTGGAGATAGAGCCGCTGGCTGCCGATCTTCGCGTACCGGCCGATGGTGTCCAGGACCTCGTCGGGCGTGCCGGCGAGACCGTTGGCCCGCAGCTCGTCCGGCTCGCGGCCGATGGCGGCGGCCCGGCGGGCCACCTCGGCGTCGTCGCGCCCACAGCACAGCACCAGGGCGTTGGACCAGACCAGGTCGCCCGGGTCCCGACCGATCTCGGCGCACGCCGCGCGCACCCGCTCGAACTGCGCCGCCGAGTCCGCCGTCGAGGCGAACGGCAGGTTGAACTCGTCGGCGTAGCGGGCGGCCAGCCGGGGCGTGCGCTTCGGACCCATCCCGCCGAGCAGGATCGGCGGGCGGGGCTGCTGCACCGGCTTGGGCAGGGCCGGGGAGTCGCTGACCGGGTAGTACCGGCCGTCGTGGCTGAACCGCTGCCCGTCCGGGGTGGACCACAAACCGGTGATGACCGCGAGCTGCTCCTCGAGCCGGTCGAACCGCTCGCCCAGGGCTGGGAACGGAATGCCGTACGCGGTGTGTTCGTCGGCGTACCAGCCGGTGCCGATGCCCAGCTCCACCCGGCCGCCGCTCATCTGGTCCACCTGAGCCACGGTGATCGCCAGCGGGCCCGGGAGCCGGAAGGTCGCTGCGGTCATCAGCGTGCCGAGCCGGATGCGGCTGGTGTCCCGGGCCAGGCCGGCCAGGGTGGTCCACGCGTCGGTGGGGCCGGGATCGCCGCTCACCCCGCCCATCTTGAGGTAGTGGTCGGACCGGAAGAACGCGCCGAAACCGGCGTCCTCGGCGCGGCGGGCCACCGCGAGCAACTGGTCGTAGGTGGCACCCTGCTGGGGCTCGGTGAAGATCCGCAGTTCCATGCGTCCGAGCATAGGGAGCCGATCGGCGGACCGCGTCCGGACGGGCGGCCCGGTCATATTCCTTGACGGTCATATAACGCTTGAGGCATATTGGCCTGGTGTCCACCGACGCCTTCACCGTCCTCGCCGAGCCCACCCGGCGACGGATCCTCGATGCGCTCCGCGACACCGACCGCAGTGTGGGCGAGCTGGTCGACGGGCTCGGGGTCAGCCAGCCGGCCGTGTCCAAGCACCTGCGGGTGCTGCGCGAGGCCGGCTTCGTCACCTGCCGGACCGCGGCCCGGCAACGGATCTACCGCCTCGAGCCGGGCCCGCTGCGGGCGGTGGACGGCTGGCTCGACCCGTACCGCCGGCTCTGGACGCGGCACCTGGACGCCCTCGAACGACACCTCGACAGTCAGGAGCAGTGAATGAACCGCGACGCGTTCCGCCCGAGCCCACCCGCCGAGGTGCGCGCCGAGCCCACCGACGGCGGCGCCGTCCTGGTCTTCGTCCGTGACCTGCGGCACCCGCCGGCCACCGTGTGGGCGGCGCTGACCGAGCCGGCACAGCTCGCCCAGTGGGCCCCGTTCCTCGCCGACCGGAACCTCGGCGACCCCGGCGCCGCCGTGCTCACCCTCATCGACGGCGAGACCACCGCGGAGCAACCGGCGACGGTACGCCGGGCCGAGCCGCCCCACCTGCTCGAATACACCTGGGGTGACGACCTGCTGCGCTGGGAGCTGACTCCCGTGGGCGCCGGCACCCGGCTCACCCTGCGGCACACCGTCGCCGACCGGGGCATGCTGCCGATGGTCGCGGCCGGCTGGCACCTCTGCCTCGACGTGGCCGAGAAGCTGCTCGACGGCGACCCGGTAGGCCCGATCCGGGGCGCCGAGGCCAAGGACTTCGGCTGGGCCGAGCTGCGCGACACGTACGCCCAGCGGTTCGGCCAGGGCTGAGGCGCGGCCCGACGCCCCGGACCTCAGAGCAGCCTGGCCAGGGCGTACGCCGAGGGTGTCTCCGGCGCCGCCTGGTAGGCGATGATCACCTGACCGTCGGCGCCGGCGACGGCAAGCGTCTCCCGCCGGAGGGTGAGCGGCCCGACGACGGGGTGGTGGAATCGCTTGACCTCGTCGCGTGTCGGCCGGACGTCGTGCGCGGTCCAGACGTCGCGGAAACGGCCGTCGGCCAGCAGCTCGGCGATGAGGTCGGTCGTCGCGGGGTCGCGCGGGTCGGCTTCGGCCCGGAGCGCGGCGACGCTCTGCGCGGCGATCTGGGCCCAGTCGGGGAACAGCGTGCGCACCGTGGGGTCGCGGAACATGCCGCGGACCAGGTTCTGACCGGGTGTGTAGAGCGGGGACAGCGCCATGGCGAGCTTGTTCGCCGCCAGCACGTCGAAGCGGCGGTCGCGGACGTACGCGGGCGTCTGGCCGAACGAGTCGATGAGCTGCTGCACGGCGTCGGAGGCCGCGGCGTGCTCGCGCGCTGGCGGCGCGGGGGTGGCCAGCGCGGTGAGATGTGCCCGCTCGTCCTCGTTCAACTGCAACGCGCTCGCCAGGGCGTTCAGCACCTGCGGCGACGGGTTGCGGTCCGTGCCCTGTTCCAGGCGGGTCAGATAATGCTGGCTGACGCCCGCGAGACGAGCCAGTTCGTCACGGCGTAGTCCTGGTACGCGTCGGCGCCCGAACGAGGTCACCCCCGCCTCGCCCGGCCGGACCCGCCCGCGACGCGCCTTCAGGAAGTCGCCCAGCGCGTTCTCGCCGTTCATTCCCGCCAGCCTAGCCCCGTCAGGGTGCTGGCAGGCCGGCGTCCGCTGGCGCAGGGTCGAGTCATGAAGACATGGTTCATCACCGGCGCGTCCCGCGGTTTCGGCCGCATCTGGGCCGAGGCCGCACTCGAACGCGGCGATCAGGTCGCCGCCACGGCACGGGACCTCCGGACGCTTGAGAATCTGACCGGGGCGTACGGGGACCGGGTCCTGCCGCTGACCCTGGACGTGACCGACCGCCCGGCCGTGTTCGACGCGGTGTCCCGGGCCGCGGCGGCGTTCGGCCGGCTCGACGTCGTCGTCAACAACGCGGGTTACGGGCTGTTCGGCATGGTCGAGGAGACGACCGAGCAGCAGGCCCGCGCGCAACTGGAGACGAACTTCTTCGGCGCGCTCTGGGTGACCCAGGCCGCCCTGCCGGTGCTGCGGGCGCAGGGCACCGGCCACCTCCTCCAGGTTTCCAGCATCGGGGGCATCGGCGCCTTCCCCACCCTGGGGCTCTACAACGCGTCGAAGTGGGCATTGGAAGGGCTCAGCGAGGCCCTGTCGGCCGAACTCGCCCCGCTCGGGGTGACGGTGACGATCGTGGAGCCGGGCCCGTACGGCACCGACTGGTCCGGGGACTCGGCCGCGCACACCGAGCCGATCGAGGCGTACGAGCCGGTACGGCAGGCACGCCGCGCCGGCGCGTCCACGCGTACGCCCGACGATCCGGCGCTGACCGCCGGCGTCATCCTGCAACTCGTCGACTCCGCCGAGCCGCCGTTGCGCCTGTTCCTCGGGCCGTACCCGTACCGTCTCGCCGAGACGTTGTACGCGAACCGGCTCGCCACCTGGCACGACTGGCGCTGGCTGGCGGAGCAGGCCGGCCCGCCGCATGGGGCGTGAGCACTGGCCGGCGGACGGCGTGCCGGGCCCACTGCGAACGGTGGACGGCCGGGTCGACAGTACCGCCGGCTCCGGGCCCGCGTCAGACGTACGGCCGGGTGGCGTACGCGGTGCGCAGCGCGGCCAACCCGGCCGACTTCGGCGACAGCGTGCCCCACCCGGAGTTGAAGTAGTTGGTCCGCGCGATACGGGGTCCACGCTCGGCGTTGAGCTGGGCGATCGCCGCGGGAACTGTAGCGATCCAGGCCGCCTGGTCCGGGATTTCGGCCGACCGCACCCCGTACTCCGCGATGATCACCGGTCGGGACAGCGCCACCGGGCCGAGATCCGCGACCGCCCAGTCCTTCGTCCGGCGGAAGCGGGCCAGCGCGGTCTGGCCGACCGCTGTCGCGTAGGCGTTCCACTGCAGGTAGTCCAGCCGCGACATCAGCGACTCCGGGTGGGTGCGCTGGAAACACGCCCGGTCGAAGCCGCCCAACCCGACCGAGAAGGTCGTCCCGGCCGGCAACGTGCGGGCCTTGAACCAGGTGACGATGTAGGTCATGGCCTGCACCGCCCGCGCGTCGGACTCGGCCCAGGTGTACGCCTTGCCCGCCTCGGTCGTGCCGAACTCGTGGTCCGTGTCCAACTCGGACGCGAGCTGGATGTTCACCCCGAAGCCGAGCGTCCGGTACTGGGACAGGGCGCGGGCGAACAGACCGTCGCACTGGCCGTTGAGCACCTGGGTGTACCCGTACGCCTTCGGCCAGGTGGTGCCGGGTCGCTGCTGGATGGTCATCGACGGCGCCGGCACGGTGTAGCTGACGCCGTCCACCGTGAAGGTCTGCGGCCCGGCGTCGCCAGCGCCGTAGTGCTTCAGCTCCAGGACCATGTTGATCTGCACCCCGGCCTTGCCCAGGTTGATGAGCCACGGCCGGTTGTAGCCGGGAAAGACGTACCCGTCGGCGAAGCTGCGGTACTGGGTCAGCGAGCGGAAGTTGCCGCCGGCCATGTCGGCCGTCGGGTCGGCGCCGCCGGACAGGTAGTAGCCCCCGAGGACCGGTTGGCGCAGGCTGTAGTCGACCCCGGCCGTCGCGGTGTTGCCGGCCGCGTCGCGGACCTGGACGGTGACCCGGGGCATCACGCCACCGCCCGGTACACGGCGACCGAGCCGTTGTCGGAGACCCGGGACCAGGTACGCCCGGAGTTGTCGCTGACGGTCACGGTCAGCGGGTCGATGACCGCGGTGACCTTGACCGGCGCGCTGCTGTTGCCCTGCGCGTCGGTGACCACGATGGTGACGGTCAGCGGTTTGGTGTCGGCGTCGGAGTACGTGACGGTCAGCAGCATCTGGTCGCCCGGCGCGAAGACGGACGCGTTCAGGGCTGCGGTCGCGGTAGGAGCCGCCATGTCAGGGCCTCTCTGATGAGGTCGCCGGGCGGACGCGCGGGTGAGCGACGCCGGGCCAGGCGAGATCCACGATGCGGGAAGGCTGGTGGAGCACGGGAGCGGCGGCGCGGCCGGTGGACGGCGGCGCCGGCGGTGGGCGATGGCCACCGCCGCGGGCACCCGCGGCGGTGTGGGCGACCGCGCCGTACGTGTGGTCGGGCCGGCGGCTGTGCCGTGCCCGCCGTGGCGGGGTCGGGCTGGGCGAGGGCGGCACCGACGTGGACGATGCTGTCCGCGATGGGCCGGAGGACTGGGATGTGGCCCGACATCCGTCCGCCTCCTCGCCTGCCCTAAGCGTGCTCTACCAGGGGCTTTACCGTCTTGTCCGGTTAGCGACAATCGCCCTGGTGTCGGGTCATGCGTCCGGCGGGTGGTGCTGGGCTACCGGCGTGCCGCGAGCGGACGACAGGTGGTGTCCTTCGCCTGTCGCGCCGGCCTCCGGCAACCGGCCCGAGCCGTCCCTGCTACGGCGCCGTGCCCGCCACGGCCCAGGCCCGCGCGGTGAGCCGGATCGAGCCGTCCGGCTCGATCGGCAGCCGGGCGGCCAACAGGTCCCGCAACGCCGCCCGTTGCGGCTCACCCAGCGAGGTGACGTACGACGGGGCGCTGCCCTGCCCGCCGAGGAACGGCCGCCAGTAGTCGTCGAAGTCGGCGAACACCGTCGGCACGTCCACCGGCCGGACCGACACGTCCCGCAGGCCGGCGTCCACCCACAGGTCCCGCAACGGTTCAGGCCGGCACATGCTGAACCGGCTCGCCTCGTCCCGCCCCGCCGCACCCGGGTCGAGGTGGGCGACGGCGGCCCAGAAGTGCCGCATCATCGCCATGCCCTCCGTGTAGTCCCACACGTACGCGGACACCGCCCCCGCCGGCCGGACGACCCGGGCGAACTCGGCGACCGCCCGCGCCGGCTCGGGCACGAAGTTGAGCGTCAGCCCGCTGACCACCACGTCGACGGCGTCATCGGGCACCGGCAGCGCGCGGGCGTCACCGACGTGGAAGCTCGCCCGCGCGTCCTGGACGCGGGCACGCGCCTGGGCGACGAAGCCCGCCGAGGGGTCGATGCCGGCGATCCGGGCGGGATCGGCCTCGGCGAGGACCGTCGCGGTCAACGCGCCGGTGCCGCAGCCCACGTCCAGCCAGTGCCGCCCGGGTGCCACGGCCAGTCCGCGTACGAAGTCGGCCGCGACCAGGCGGCTCCACCGACCCACGTACGCCTCGTACGCGTCGGCGTCCGCCCACACCGGGTGTGTCATGTCCGCACGATACGACAGCGTCCGTGGGCGCAAGGGCGAAGCGCCTCGTTGCCCCGGGCTGGCACACTGCCGCCGTGACGATGACCCAGACGTCGGCGGTGCACCGGGTGCACGCGTGGCAGCGCCTCCTGGTGGTGGCCGCGCTGGTGGCTTCCGTGGTCCTGCTCGGCTGGGCGTACCAGACCGGGGGCGACACCCTGCGTTTCCGGTTCGGGTGGGTCACGGTCGCGCTGACGGCGGTCCCGTTGTTCGTCGCGCGGGGGCGGCAGTTCACGTACGCCTGCCTGGCTGTGGGTGTCTCGTTGCTCGTCCTGGCCTGCGGGCCGGTGCCGGCCGGGCTCCTGCCGGCGATGCTGGTCCTGCTGGCCACCACCGCGGACCCGCGGCGGTCGCCGTGGCGGGCCCGGCTGTCGGTGCTCGTCGGCGCGGCGCTGGTGGTCGTCCCGGTCGTGGCGTCAGCGGGAGCGGTGCACGACTCGCTGACGTCCCCGCCGGTCGGCTTCGTCGTCCACACCGACGCGGATACCGAGGTGACCGACCTCGTCGGGCCGGGAGACGTGAGCGTGGTCGGCGTGCACACCCGGTACGACGACGGCGACGGGGGGCAGATCAGCTTCGTCGAGTTCACCCCCGGTCTGTCGGCCGACGGGCAGGATCAACTGCGCCGCCAGCTGGCGCTGAAGCCAGGCGTGTCGAAGATCTGCTCGTGGTACCGGAACAATCACCTGCGGTCCGCCTGCTGAACCGCCGGTTCCGACCGTCCGCCGCGCCTCGCCCACTGCTCGGCGGGCCGCGCGACGGACGCGGCTACTGTCGAGCCATGCCGCTGCGTCCGGATGAGGTCGAGGTGTTCGAGCGCTCCAGGGGCCGCCTGGAGGCGATCGCCTACCGGCTGCTGGGCTCGGCCAGCGACGCCGAGGACGCGGTCCAGGACACGTTCCTGCGCTGGCAGTCCGCCGACCGGGAGCACGTCGAGACGCCCGAGGCGTGGCTGACGAGGGTGCTCACCAACCTGTGCCTCAACCAGCTCACCTCGGCGCGCGCCCGGCGGGAGACGTACGTGGGGACGTGGCTTCCCGAGCCGGTGCTCGCCGGGGACCGGATGCTCGGCCCGGTCGACACCGTCGAGCAGCGCGAATCGGTCTCCATGGCGGTGCTCACCCTGCTGGAGCGGCTGTCGCCCAACGAGCGCGCGGTGTACGTGCTGCGCGAGGCGTTCGGCTACCCGCACGGTGAGATCGCCGAGATCCTCGGCGTCAGCGAGTCGAACTGCCAGCAGATCTACCGGCGTGCCCGGCAGCACGTCACCGCCGACCGGGCCCGCGCGGAGGTCGACAGCGCCGCCGCGCGCAAGATCGTCACCGAGTTCCTCATGGCGGCCAACAACGGCGAGGTCCAGCGGCTGGTGGCGCTGCTCACCGACGACGCGACAAGCGTCGGCGACGGTGGCGGCAAGATCCCGGCCCGGACCACGCCGATCAGCGGCGCGCTGGCGGTGGCGAAATTCCTGCGGGGCCTGTTCCGGCCCAGCGACGCCAAGCGGAACCTGGTCAGCGGCAGCCCGGCCCTCTACGCCGAGGTCGTCAACGGCGGCCCGGCGGTGGTCGTGGTGACCGGCGACCAGGTCGTCGGCGTCATGTCCCTGGAGGTGACACCCGACGGTGTCGCGGCCATCCGCATCCAGGTGAACCCCGACAAGCTCGAACGCGTCACGCGCCAGTGGTCCACCACCGAGCACTCGGAACCGCTCCTGCACGTCTGGTGACCCAGGTCATAGCCACCTCCTGTCAGCAATCGCGTCGCCGTCCGGTTCAGGAAGCGACCATCACCGAGACAGGAGTGCCGCCATGAAGCACCGCATCGTCGTCCTCGGAGCCGGATACGCCGGAGCGATCGCCGCCGGGCGTCTCGCCCGGCGACTGCACCCCGACGACATCGAGATCACCGTCGTCAACGCCGAGGCCGACTTCGTCGAGCGGGTCCGCATGCACCAGCTCGCCACCGGCCAGGACCTCAAGCGCCGCGAGCTGAGCCAGGTGTACGCGGGCACCGGCGTGCGGGTGCGACGGGCCCGGGTCACCGCCGTCGACGTCGACCGCAGGACTGTCGCGCTGACCGACGAGAGCGGCGCCGACGAGATCGCCTACGACACCCTCGTGTACGCCCTCGGCAGCGCCGCCGCCGACCACGGCGTGCCCGGTGTCGCCGAGCACGCGTACGACGTCGCCGGCCGGCCGTCGGCGCTGCGGTTGCGTGACCGCCTCGGCCAGCTCGCGGCCGGCGCGACGGTGCTCGTCGTCGGCGGGGGCCTCACCGGCCTCGAAGCGGCCACCGAGATCGCCGAGGCCCGGCCCGACCTCGACGTCGCGCTCGCCACCCGCGGCAGCCTCGGTGACTGGCTCACCGGAAAGGCACGACAGCACCTGCGGGGCGTCACGGCCCGGCTCGGCATCACCGTCCACGAGCACACCGACATCGCCCGGGTGGAGGCGACCGGCGTCGTCACCGTCGACGGTCGGACGATCCCAGCCCAGGTGACCGTGTGGACGGCCGGCTTCGCCGTCCACCCCCTCGCCGCCGCCACGACCCTGACGGTCGCGGCCAGCGGGCAGATCGTCGTCGACGACACCATGCGCTCCGTCTCGCACCCCGACGTGTACGCCGTCGGCGACGCCGCACTCGCCGCCGGGCCGGGCGGCAAGCCCCTGCGGATGTCCTGCGCCTCGGGAGGCCCGATGGCCTGGCAGGCCGCCGACGCCATCGCCGCGCGCCTGACCGGTCAGGTGAAGATCCCGAAGGCCCCGCTGGGCTACTTCAACCAGTGCATCAGCCTCGGCCGCCGCGACGGCATCATCCAGTACGTGACCGCCGACGACCGGGCCAAGCCGTCCCTGCTCACCGGACGGCTGGCGGCCCGCTACAAGGAGGTCGTGTGCCGGGGCGCCGCATGGAGCATCACCCACCCCATCCCGTACCCGGTGCGCCGCCGCCGCGTCACCGCCAGCCGGACGGAGACCGCCGCGACCCTGTCGTGACCTCGCTGTCAGGAGAACGGGTCGGTCCCCGAACCCACGCGTCACACGGGCAGCGCCCCGCAGACCGGTGATCCGGTCCGCGGGGCGCGGTTGGAGCAACAGGTGCCGCCACCTCAGTGGACGGTGCACAGCGCCGCGTCGACGCTGCCGTTCACGTCGGCGAGCATCTGCTCACCGGTCGGCAGACCGGTCACGGCGACGACGGCGCCGCGGCCGTCCTCGGTGACGAGGTTGCGGGTCTCGAAGCCCTGGATGTCGCCGCCGTGGCCCCAGGCGTCGCCGCCGCAGGGCAGCTCGTGCCGGGCGATGCCCAGCCCGTACTCGTACTCGCCGGACGGTTCGAAGCCGGGCGCGGGCACTGTCGTCATCATGGCCGCCTGCTGCGCGGGCTTGAGCAGCCGGCCACCGACGAGCGCCTCGAAGAAGGTCCGCAGCTCGTCCGGGGTCGAGACCAGTTGGCCGGCGGCCCAGCCCAGGGACGGGTCCATGGCGGTGACGTCCACCCACGCAGCGCCCGGGGCCACCGCGACGTAGCCGTGGGGGTGCGTGCCCCGAAGGCGCTGCTCCCCCACGCCCGGCCAGTACGTGTCGCGCAGTCCGAGCGGCCCGATGACACGGTCGGTGATCTCCTCGCCGATGGGACGTTCGGTGACCTGCTCGACGATGAGCCCCGCGAGGACGTAGTTGGTGTTGCTGTACTCCCACTTCACCCCGGGCGCGAAGCGCGGGGCGTTCGTGAGCGCGGCGTCCACCAGCCGGCGCGGCTGGTAGTACGAGTGACTCTTGTCGATCAGGTCCTGCGGCTGCGTGAACAGCACGTCGTCGTAGTCGGGCAGGCCGCTCGTCTGCTGCAGCAGCTGACGTACGGTGATCGCTCCGCCGTCGTTGCCGTTGCCCCGTACGACGCCGGGCAGGTAGTGCTCGACAGTGGCGTCGAGGTCGATGCGGCCCTCCCCCACCAGTTGCAGGACGACCACGGCGGTGAAGGTCTTGGTGTTGCTGCCGATGCGGACCTGGCCGTCGCGGGGAACCGGAGCGTGCGAGCGGAGGTCGCGCACGCCGGCGGTGTAGTCGTGGACGCGTCCGTCGGCTCCCCGCACCGAGGCGAGCACGCCGGGAAAGCCGTCCTCGCTGACCAGCTGGTCCAGGTGCCGCTGCACGGCGTCGCGTGGGCCGGCGGGCCGACCGGATTCGGCCGCGGCGAACGCCGGAGGGCCGGTCAGGACGGCGACGGCGGCCAGCGTCCCGGCGGCCGCCCGCAGGGTCCGGCGGCGGCGGGCGGACGTGCGCTCTTGCAGGGGCATGACGGGCTCCTCGGTATCGGACTCGCTTGACCCCATCAATGGTTCAAGGATTCCGATTCCGGGACGATCCCTCCTGCTGCCCTCCTGCGGTACAGCCCGCGCTACCCCGTAGCGGAGCGGGAGGCGGTCAGGCCGACGCGGAACGTTCCAGATCGTGTCGACTGAGGGCGGCGCGCAACCCCAGCCCGTCGGCGGCGAGGTTCTGCCGTCCGCCCTGCTCACGGTCGATCGCGCACACCACGGTGTCGATCACCGCGCCGCCCGCGCGCAGTTGCCGGCACGACGCCAGTAGCGCCCCGCCCGTCGTGACGACGTCCTCGATCACCACGACGCGCCTGCCGTCCACGGGGCCACCCTCGGCCGCCTTGCGGGTGCCGTACTCCTTGGCCTGCTTGCGAACGAAGACAGTCGGCAGCCCGGTCATCTGTGACATGACCGTGGCGATCGGTATGCCGCCCATCTCCATCCCGGCCAGCACGTCGCACCCGGGCAGCAGGGCGACCATCGCCTCGGCCACGTCGCGCAACAGATCGGGCTGCCCCTCGAACAGATACTTGTCGAAGTACTCGGGGCTCACCTGACCGGATCGCAGCCGGAACGATCCGGTCAGGTGACAGGCTTCGTACACGCGACGCGCGAGTAGGGACGGCACACCCGTCAGCCTCGCATCCCGGCTGGCGCGGTCATTGGCCAGGCTCACCCGCTAGCCGGCGTCGGGGCCCTGAATCCTGGCCAGCGCGGCGGCGAACTCGGCGTCGGTGAGCGCGCCCCGCTGGTGCTGCCGGGTCAGCGCGTGGACGTCCCGTCGCTGCTCAGCCGTCGGGCCGCCATGGTTGGTCACGGACCGGCCAACTCCCGCGGACCGGCGTCCCGTGGCGGCACCGGCGGTGGACTGCCGCGCCGGCCCATCGGCCTGCGCGGCGTCTCGGGGCTGCGCGTCGCGCTGGTGTGCCCGCAGTGTCGTCAGGATCTCGTCGTAGTGCTCCGGCCAGGTGGCCAGCCGTCCCAGTTCGGGCCGGAACGTGAACGGCCGCAGCAGGTCACCGCGCTGGAGCGCGGTCTGGACCGCGACCCCGTCGGTTCGCTCGATGATGATCGCGGAGCGACCCATGTCCAGTCCCGCGATGGTGGCGATGCCGCTGTGGATGGACGCCACCGATGCCCACGGAACCGTTGTCGTGCGCAGTAGCGTCCGGGACCGGACGCCGGCCGCGCTGACGTAGACCCCGAGCATCGCCTGCCGTACGGCGACGGCGAGGCAGATGGCCATCCACGCCCCGAAAAGGATCGCGACCGGGGTCGGCACCGGCATCGGCCACCCGCGCACGTACGCGATCACGAGTAACGAGACGGCGGCGGCCACCCCCACCAGCCCCAGCATCGCGAAGCCGGTCGTGGCGTCGAGAGAGTACGGGCGTTGCCACTTACCCATGCCGTCATGGTGACCGGTGGCGTCCACCCGCCGGATGTCCTGGACCGCGCGTGCGGGTGTTCAGTACCGGACGCCGTTGCCGAGGAAGGGCGACGGCGGGCTGGGCTGGCCGTCCACAGTCGCGCCGGCGAAGGCGAGCCTCGGCGCGAGGTACCGGTTGTTGTCGGCCGGGAAGTTGAGAGCCGGTGCCGACACCTCGTCGAGCCGTGCGGTCTGCTCCGGCGACAACCGCACGTCCACCGCGGCCAGGTTCGCCTTCAGTTGGTCGAGACGCCGCGCCCCGATCAGCACCGACGACACACCCGGTCGGGCGCCGATCCAGGCCAGCGCCACCGCCGCCGGTGTCACGCCGGCGTCGGCCGCGACCTCGTGCAACACGTCGATCACCTGCCAGTCGCGCTCGCTCGGGCCGCCCACCAGTGCGGCGCGGGTCGTGTCGATGTCGCTGGCGCCGCGCACGTACTTGCCGGAGAGCCAACCGCTCTTGAGCGGACTCCACGGCAGGACGCCGAGACCGTGCTCGCCCGCCATCGGGATGAGCTCCCCCTCGACAGTCCGTTCGAGCAGCGAGTACTCCAACTGCATCCCGATCGCCGGCGTCCAGCCCCGGAAGTGCGCGACGACCTGCGCCTCGGCGGCCTTCCACGCGGGCAGGTCGGACAGGCCCACGTAGCGGATCTTGCCGGCCGTGACGAGGTCGTCCAGGGCGCGCAGCGTCTCCTCGACCGGTACGCCACGGTCCCAGTTGTGCAGCCAGTAGATGTCCAGGTGGTCGGTGCGCAGCCGGCGCAGCGACTCCTCGGCCTGGGCGACCACCGCCTTGCGCCCGGCGCCGCCGCCGTTGGGGTCGCCCGGGAAGAGGTTGCCGAAGAACTTCGAGCCGAGAATGATCCGGTCGCGCAGGCCGGGCCGGGCGGCCAGGTAGTCACCGATGATCTTCTCGGAGTGACCGTTGGTGTAGATGTTTGCGGTGTCGATGGAGTTGCCGCCACGTTCCAGGTACTCGCTGATCATCGCCTCCGACTCGTCGACCGGGGCGCCCCAGCCGTGGTCCTCGCCGAAGGTCATGGCACCCAGGGTGTACGGACTGATGCGCAGGCCGGAGCGGCCCAGCGTGACAAAGTGATCGAGTGGCATGCACCCAGTACACACCCGGAAACCGCCGACCCCGTAGGTCGATACTGCCAGCGCATTGCCTGATCCTGCCATTCTCGGCAGGATGGGCGCATGACCGCTCTGCCGGAGATCCGCGACCTGGTGCTGCGCCACGCCGGCCGGCCCACGCCCGGCGGTCTCGTCCTGCACCGCACCGACACGCCCACCGAGCCGATGCCGGCCCAGACCGCGCCACTCTTCGCGCTCGTCGCGCAGGGCGCGAAGTACGCGGTGCTGGGCGACGGTGTCTTCTCGTACGGCGTCGGGCAGTTCATCGTCGCCTCCATGGAGCTGCCGGTGATCAGCCACGTCAGCCAGGCCAGCCGCGCCGAGCCGTACCTGGTGCTGGGCCTCGCGCTGCGGCCGTCGCTGATCGCGGACCTGCTGTTGGACGCGCCCCCGGCCACCGGCGAGCCGGCGGCGGGCATCGCGGTCAGCACCGCCGACGACGACCTGCTCGACGCGGTGGTGCGGCTGCTGCGGCTGCTCGACCGCCCCGACGACCAGCGCGTGCTCTGGGCGGGTGTGGAGCGCGAACTCGTCTGGCGGTTGCTGACCAGCGAACAGGGCGGGACGGTCCGCCAGATCGGGGTGGGCGACGGCAACGTCGTCCAGATCGAGCGGGCGATCCGGTGGATCCGCGAGCACCACGCCGACCTGTTCCGCGTCGAGGACGTGGCGCGCGTGGCCGGAATGAGCGTGACGTCGCTGCACCGCCACTTCCGGGCGATCACGACGATGACGCCGATCCAGTTCCAGAAGATGGTGCGCCTGCAGGAGGCGCGGGCCCGGCTGCTGGCCGATCCCGGTGACGTGGCGGCCGTCGGGTTCGCGGTCGGCTATGAGAGCGCGTCGCAGTTCAGCCGCGAGTACCGACGACTGTTCGGGCTGCCGCCGGGCCGGGACGCGGCCCGCCTCGCCCGGCTCGACCCGGCGCGGCTGGCAACTGTGTGAGGCCCCGAAATCGGTGGCACGATCCGGCAGCGGGGTGTTTCCTGACACCGGCCTGATCAACACCAGGGTGGGAAGGAACCACGTGATCGTCGTCTCCGCTGCCTCCGGAGCACTCGGCCGGCTCGTCGTCCGGCAACTCCTGACGCGGGTCCCCGCCGATCGGGTCGTCGCGGTGGTACGCCAACCCGCGCGCGCCGCCGAACTGGCCGCGCTCGGCGTTGCCGTGCGGCACGGCGACTACGACGATCCCGCGAGCCTCCGCTCGGCGTTTCGCCACGCGGAGCGGCTGCTGCTGATCTCCTCGCCCGAGCTGGCTCCGGACCGCCGGGTCGGGCACCATCTGGCCGCGCTGGAGGCAGCCACCGCCAACGGCGTACGCGCGATCGCCTACACCAGTTTCCTGGGCGCCGACCGCGACGGCTCGGGAATGAACGCCGCCCACCACGCCACCGAACGGGCGATCATCGAGAGCGGGATCGCGTACGCGATGCTGCGGAACCCGTTCTACAGCGAGGCGTTCCTCAACGCGGGCCTGCGTGCCGCCGCCGCGTCCGGGACGCTCACCAGTGGCACCGGCGGGCGTGGGCTCAACACCGCACTCCGCGCGGACCTCGCCGCGGCGGCGGTGCGCGTGCTGACCGACGACGCGTACCTGGGTCGTGGCTACGACCTGACCGGCCCCTTGTGGACGTACCCACAGCTCGCCGAGGTCCTGAGGACGCCACCGGGAAGACCGTCGACTATCACGAGGCCGCCGACGAGACGCCGGGGCCGATGGGCTTCCTGATGGGCCTGGCCCGGTCCGGGGCGCTGGAACGGCAGACCGAGGACCTGGCCCGGCTGCTCGGCCGCCCACCGGCGACCCTCCGGCAGGCCGTGGCCGGCGCGTTGAGCGAGACCTGAGCCGCAACCCCTACCGCGCCGTGACGCGCCGATCCCGCTCCGCCTCGACCGACCGGTCGACGCGGAGCGGACTCGTCGACCGCTAGAACCCACCCCACGGGCGGGCCGAGCACTTCCAGGTCTTCCCGTCGTTGTGCGAGACGCAGACCACGAGGACCTTCCCGACGAGTGGCAGCCCGAAAGTGAAGATGTGGATCCTCGTCTTCACATAGGGGACGCCCGACTTCTCGGCGACGTCGCCGAGCGCCCACCCGGCGTCCGGCCCCGGCACGCTCGCCACCCGGCGCAGCGAGTCGACGTCCCTCCCGGCGAGCAGCGTCTCGATCTCCTGCGCCGACGGTTCGCCGTCGCCGGTCAACGTGTCGACGGCGTACGGGCCCTCGGCGGCGACGCCGTTGGCCTTCTCGAAGGCGGCCTTCATCCCGCCCACAGTGGTGTCGCCGCCGAGGTCGAGGGTGAGCGTCTGGTCGCCGCGACGCGACAGGACGCACTCCCAGAAGGACTTGCCCGAGGCCATGCACATGGTCAGGCACCACTCCCGGCCCTCCGGCGTGGACGAGGCGAAGAGCAGGGAGGACGTCGCGGTCCCACTGTCACCCCTGCCGTCGTACACGCCGTCCGCAAGGTCGGCCATGGTCGTGTCGAGGACGTCCCGGCCGCCGGACATCGCCCCCAGGACCGTGACGCCGTCGACCTCTCTGCCGGCGACGAGCGCTTCGAGTTGGTCGGCGGTGAGGGTCCGGCCTCCGGTGTCGACGGCCAGCACCGTGTCCAGGTCGCCGACGGGTTGGCCGGTCATCTCCTCGAACCGTTGAAACATGATTCCCGGAGCGCCGGGCTGGTCGGTGACCGTCTGCCGGGCAGCGTCGTCGGCGGCGTGCGAGGGAGCGTACGAGGCCACCAGCGCGACGACCAGTGCCGCGGTGACGACGGTGACGCGCCTGATGACGTCCCGCAGAGCTGTCGGGGTCGTACGGGCTACCAGCGACATGTGACCACCACGCCCAGGCCGCTGGGAGAGGGCCCCCAGTCACAGTGCTCGCCGATCCACTCACCGATGTCGCTGATCGTGTCCGCGACCCACGCGAGCGCCGACCTGATCGCGCCCAGGATGCTGAAGTAGACGACTGTGGACTCGGGGGTGCCGCCGGCCTCGTCGATGATGTCCTTCGTCGACGCGGCGGGATCCGGCTTGTCGATGGTCTTCAGCACGCGTACGCCTGTGGTGTCCTTGCCGGCCAGCAGCGCCTCGACCTGCTCCGGGGTGCGTTCCTTTCCGTCGTCGACCGCCACGATCGCGCGGTCGATCAGCACCTCGCCGCTGCCGGTGACGGCCTGGGCGATGGCGGTGATCTCGCGCAGTGTGAGGTCGTTGCCGAGCGCGGGACCGGTGAACCGTCGGACCGAGACGGTGCCGGACGGGTCGAGCCAGAGCTCGTCGGCCACGATCATGTCGTCCACCTCGTACGGGGCCCAGGCGAACGTCCACTGCCCGGCGACGCAGCGGAACTGACCGTGCTCCCGACCCTCGGGTTCGGTCTCGGTGCGGACGATCCCGCCGCGGTCGTCGAGGTACTGGACCAGACAGTTGCCCCCTCTGGTCGGCGGCTTGTCGGTCCGGGCCACGGCTGGGGAGGATGTGGCCAGCGCCATCGCGCCGACCACCCCCACCACCGCGAGGTTACGTGCCGAACGACTCATCGGATGCTCCATTCCTGGCGAGGGAAACTGGTGCCCGAAGAGTGCCGGGCCGGGCTGAAACGGCCCGGAAACGGCGCTGAAAGCGCGGGGCGTCAGGACAGCCGGGTGCCGTCGAGCTGTTCGAGGTCGGCACGCAGCGAGTCGGCGTCGGCGTCGCCGAGGTCGTCGAGGATGCTCAGGGCGCGGCGCCACGCGGCACGGGCGGCGCCCAGGTCGGCGAGCGCCCGGTGGCTGCCGCCCAGATTGACGTACGTGCTCGCTACCGCGTACCGGTCGTGGACCTGCGCGAAGAGTTCGAGTGCGTGCTCGTAGCAGGCGACCGCCCGCCGGTCGTCGCCGAGCTGGTGATGGGCGTGGCCGAGGCTGTCCCACGTGTCGGCCTGTCCCTGCACGTCGTCCACCTCCTGCAACACCCGCAGCGCCTCGCCGCACGACGTGAGGGCCCGGTGGTGGTTGCCGAGCAGCCCTTCCTGCCAACCCACCGCGTTGAGGGTGTACCCCTGCCCGGCACGGTTCCCGGCCCGCCGGAACAGCGTCAGCGCCCGCCGGGAGTGGCTGAGCGCCTGCTGGTGCCGCCCCTGCCGCTCGGCCAGCTGACCGAGGTTGAGGCAGGTGTGTGCCCGCCCGGCGTCGTCACCGACAGCGGTGAACAGGTCGAGCGCGCGCCGCAGGTGGTCGTCGGCCTCGTCGTACCGCCGGAGCCGGGAGCAGGCGAGGCCGAGGCTGCGGTGGGCGTGGCCCTGCCCGGCCCGGTCGCCGATGCGGGACGCGGCGGCGAGGGCGATCCGCTGCGTACCGAGCCAGTCCTGCCAGTGCCCCTGCCGGTGCAGGAAGCCGGCCATGGCCCAGGCGAGCCGCCAGGCGTGCCCCTCGAACCCGGACCGCGCCGCGAGCGGGACGGCGGCGAGCAGGACGGGGACCTCGGCGGTGAACCACGCCGTGGCCGCCGACCTGCTCCTGGGGTTCTCCGGCGTCACGTCGGGCCGGGGCGGCGGGAGACTGATCTCGCTGAAGTGCGGGTGCAGTGCGAGGTCCGCGGCGTGTGCCGCGCGCAGGCAGTGGTCCAGCAACCGGTGCACGGCGTCGCGCCGGTCGGCCGGTGAGTCCGCGTCGTCGGCGAGGCTGGCCGCGTACGCGCGCAGCAGGTCGTGGAACGCGTACCGCCCGTAGGTGTGCTCGGTGAGGAGGTTCGCCCTGGTCAGCTCGGTGAGCAGCGGACCGGTCGCCGCCGGGGCGACGCCGGCGAGGCTGGCCACGGCCGGGGCGCAGATGTCCGGGCCGGGATGCAGGCTCAGCAGCCGGAACAGCCGGACCGCTTGCGGGCTGAGCGTTCGGCACGACCAGGAGAACACCGCCCGGACGTCGGTGGCCTCGTCGCCGCCGTGGAAAGCGTTCAGGTCGCCCAGCTCACCGGCCACGGCGGCCAGGGAGAGACGCCTGTTGGTGGCGGCTCGGGCCGCGACGATGGCCAGCGCGAGGGGCAGCCCCGCGCAACGGTGGGCGATGTCGTCGGCAGCGGCGGGTTCGGCGGCGACCTGGTGCGCCCCGAGCCGGCGGACCAGCAGGTGGCGGGCTTCGTCGGGGCTCAGCAGGTCCAGGATCACCGGCTGGGCGCTCTCGGTGACGACCAGCGGGGTGAGCTGGTCCCGGCTGGTGATGACCGCCAGGCAGTCGGGTGAGCCGGGCAGCAGCGGTCGGACCTGTTCCGCGTCGCGCGCGTTGTCCAACACCACCAGCAGGCGCTTGCCAGCCACCGCCGTGCGGTACGCGCTCACCATCAGATCCTCGTCGCTGGGCATCCGCGCCGCCGGAACGCCGAGCGCCTCCAGGAATCCGTGCAGCGCTCGCGCCGGTTCGGTGGGGGTGGCCGCCGGGTCGAAGCCGCGCAGGTTGACGTAGAGCTGGCCGTCGGGGAAGCGCGCGGCCGCGCGGTGCGCCCAGTGCACGGCGAGCGCGGTCTTGCCGACGCCCGCGGTGCCGGACACCACCACGGCGCCACCGGAGTCGACGAGCGCGTCCAGGGTGGCGAGTTCCGCGTCGCGTCCGGTGAACGTCGGTACTCCGGGAGGCAACTGCGCCGCCACCGGCCGAGCCGTCGCCGCTGGCGCGGGCGCGGGCGCGGCGATCGCGGTGTCCTGGCGCAGGATGGCGCGCTCCAGATCCCGTAGCCGCGGACTGGGGTCGATGCCGAGGTTGTCCCGCAGGGCGGCGCGCAACCGCCGGTACGTGGTGACCGCCTCGCCCTGCCGGCCGTCCCGGTACAGGGCGAGCATCAGCTGCGCGTGCAGGTGCTCGTCGAAGGGATGCTGCCGGACGAGGCGTTCCAACCCGGGGACGAGCCGGGCGTGTTCACCGACCGACAGCCGGGCCTCGGCGAGCGCGCGTTCGGCCTCCAACCGCAGGCGTGCCAGGTGCTCGGCCTGCTCCTCGAGCCAGGCGGACCCGGCCACGTCGGCCAGCGGCGGGCCGCGCCACAGTGCCACCGCCTCCGTCAAGTGGGTCACCTGCTCGGCCCGGTCCGTCGCGCGGCGGGCCAGTTCCAGGAGGTGCTCGGCGACCTGGACGTCCGTGGACTCCGGCCCGGTGTTGAGCACGTAACCGGGCCGACGCGCCACTATCGATCCGGGCTCGCCGAGCACCCCACGCAGGTAGGAGACGTGGCGCTGGAGCGTGTTCTCCGCGGTGGCCGGCATCCGCTCGCCCCAGACCACGTCGATGAGCCGGTCGACGCTCACGACCCGGCCCGCGTGCAGCGCCAACGTCGCCAGTACCGCCTTGCGGCGCAACCCGTTCACCGCCTGCGGGCCGTCGGCGGCAACCACCTCCACCGGGCCGAGCAGCCGGACGCGTACGCCCGCGCCAGCCATCGACATCACCGAATCAGGCTAAATCCGCAGGCCGCAGGCTCGATCCGTTCGTCGCGCAATGGACACGACGCCTGACCGCCCGGTGTACGGGCCGACGCGGGTGTCGCCCGGCGTGCCGTCCTAGCTGGTCGCGCGGGTCCTCGATCAGCCTCGTCGGGACGTCAGCCGCGACGGGCGGCCTCGCGGATCATCGCGTCCGTCTCGGGATCGGGCATGAGCTCCCGGACGTCCTGCGCACACCGGCACGAGGCGGCGATCCTGGCAGCCCACGCCAGCGCGTCCTCGCGGGTGGGCACGTCGACGACCGAGAACCCGCCGACGACCTCCCTGGTCTCCGGGTAGGGACCGTCGGTGACCGTTCCGTCAGTGGCCACGATGCTGGCCTGCTGCCTCTCCAGTCCGCCGCCGAACACCCAGACGCCCGCGTTCACTGCCTCCTCGACCACCGCGTGCGAGGCCTTGCCGACGTCGGGCCAGTCCTCGGCGGGGATGTGGTCCATCGCGCCCTCGTTGAACGAAATCAGGTACCGCGGCATGACACGACTCCCTCGTCCCGGCGGTCTCCTCCGACCGCCTCCTGTCTGTACTACGAACGGCTCGGCACGGATTCGACGCTACGCCGGGCCGCCGGATCGAACGGCCCCACCGGGATGCTCGCGGCCGGCACTGTCCCGACGCGTGGTTACTGTGTCGGAGATCGAAGCATCGAGAGGGGCGGCACAGGCGATGACGACGCCCAGGCCGGGACGACGGGTACGAGGATCGAGCACCGGGCGCCCACTGATGGCAGCCCTCGACCTGTTCGGGCGGCGCTGGAACCTGCGGATCGTCTGGGAGTTGCGCCATGGGCCGGTCGGGTTCCGTGCGCTGCGGGAGCGCTGCGACGACATGTCCTCCAGCGTTCTGCGGCAACGGCTCACCGAACTGCTCGACGCCCGTCTCGTCGCGCAGCAACCGGACACGACCTACGCCCTCACCGAGCTCGGCCACGACGCCTGTCAGGCCCTGCGCCCACTCGTCCGCTGGTCCGACCAGTGGGCCTCCGCCATGACCGAGGACGGCGCGCTCTAGCACAGCGCAACCCTGGCGCTTCTAAAATCGAATCGCTATGGTGCGGTGGCACCCGTAGTCGCGGGAGGTGACCATGGCTCGCATAGCTCCGCTCGACGCGCCGTTCACGGCCGACGTGGCAGCACAGCTCGCCACCATGATGCCGACCGGCGTGCCACCGATCGCTCTGTTCCGCACGTACGCCAAGAACCTGCCGATGACAGTCGCGATGAGTCAGTGGGGCCGATACGAACTCGGTCGGCACCTGTCCCTGACGCTTCGCGAACGGGAGATCGTCATCCTTCGCACCTGCGCGCGCTGCCGCTGCGAGTACGAGTGGGGCGTCCACCTGATGGTCTTCGCCCACCGCGCCGGGCTCACCCGCCCCGAGATCGCCTCGCTCACCGACGGCGTGCCGGACGACGCGTGCTGGACCACCGGTCGCGAACGGGCGCTCATCCAGGTGGTGGACGCCCTGCACGACTCGTCGGACATCGACGACAGCCTGTGGCAGTCCGCCCGCGAGGTGCTGGACGAGCCGCAGGTGCTCGACCTGCTGCTGCTCTGCGGCTGGTACCACGCGATCTGCTTCGCCGCCCGCGCCGCCCGGGTCGACCTCGAGCCGGGTGCCCCTCGCTTCGCCGACGTCATGGCCTGATGCGCGGCCCACGGGTGATCGTGGTGGACGCCTGCACCCGCGACGGGCGCGGCGGCAGCCCCACCGCGGTCGTGCTCGACGATGCCAGCCGCACCGACGAGGAACGGCGCGCTGTGGCATCGACGGTCGGCGCGTCCCACACCGCGTTCGTCGACAGCAGCGGCGTGGGCCCGCCCCGCGTACGGTTCTTCACGGGCGAGGGAGAACTCCGCAACTGCGGCCACGGCACCATCGCCGCGCAGGCCGTCCTGCTGCACCGCGCCGGCGCCACCGAGCACCGCGGCCACCAGAGCACCGGCGGCCGCACCGTCGCCGTGACCGCCACCCGCCGCCGCGACGGCATCGAAGTCTGGTTCGAGCAGGGCGTCATCGCGCTGTCGGACCGCGCCGATCCGACCGACAGCGCCGACAGCGCCGTCATCGCAGCCCTCGGTCTGACGCCTGGCGACATCGTCGCCGACGACCTGCGGGTCGCCTCGCCGGGCACGCCCCGGCTCCTCGTCCGGGTCCGGGAACGCCGGACGCTGTCAGCGATGCGGCCCGACGTCGCCCGGCTGGCAGCCGAGTGTCGCCGGCTCGGCTATCTCGGCTGCTTCGCCTACGTGCTCGCGCCGACCGCGGAACCAGCCACCGCCCGCATGTTCGCCCCCGCGATAGGCGTGGACGAGGACATCGTCAACGCCAACAGCGTCGGCTGCCTCGCCGCCCACCTGCTCGACACGTCCCGCGACAGCGACATCGCCGTTCACCAGGGTGACACGCTCGATCGTCCGTCAGCCGTCCTCGCCACGGCGACACGGACCCCGGACGGCATCGTCGCCAGAATCGGCGGCCTGGTTCACCACCCGAGGGCCCAGCCGGCCTAGCGGGCGTTGTCCGTCGTGGACGGCCGCCGGTGACGCTGTCACCGCTCCCATTCACGGACGGCAGGAAGTGACTCCGTCTCCTAAATCTGCGTGAGGCACGGCAGAGCGCGGATCCGGGGGTTGAGGTGGCGTCGACGGACCCGTACAGGATCGACAAGGGTGCTCGCCGACACGATGCGTGCGCGAGGTGGCCGGCGCGCTCGACCGCGTACCGCAGAACCTTCGCGCGCCGTGGCACGGAAACTGTGCGCTACCGCAGTCGTTGTCGAAGCTGCTGGACCGTGGCGTCGACCCGCGCGGTGGTGCGATCGGCGCCGCGCGGATTCGCGCTCCGGGCAACCCCGGCCATGGCGCGCACAACCCGTGCTGCAACAGTTGTAAGGCGTTGCGCAACGAGTTCGACCTGAGGGAGCTGCTGTGATGCGGGGAGACGACCGCGCACTGCCGGACCGTGCGGCCCAGACACTCAGGATGGCAGGTTGGACGCCACGCCGCCGGGTCGATGTCGGCGAATGGGAGTCGGGGCTCGCCCCGGAGGGCTTCGCCATGCACGCTCCCGCTCGTGCCTTCCTGACCGAGTTCGGTGGTCTGGTCGTGCCGGCGAGCGGTCCCGGTCGGGACTCCGCCCGCATCGGCGTACGCCTCGACCCACTGCTGTGCCTCGGTCAGAAGGGATGGTTCGACAGCCTCGCCGGACCCACGGCCGGTCAGCTCTACCCGATCGGCGAGGAGCACGACGGGCACGCCAGCATGGCCATGGACGCCGAGGGCACGATCCATCTGCTCTTCAACGGCCAGATCAAGAGGATCGGCCCCGGCCTGACCGGCCTGGCCCGACTGCTCGAGGGCGAAGAGGCCCCGGCCGGGCAGTGACGGTCCAGTCCCGTCCCCAGCCAGGGCCTCCATTGGTGGCGACTGAAGCGTGCCGTCCCCCAGTCACGGCACACCTCCCCCGAGGCGGTCGGCGTACCGCCCAGCTGATCTCACGGGCTGCGCCACCCGCCTGTCCGGCTGTACCGTTCCGCGAGTGGGACGGCTAGCGGACCGGCGCCGTGACCTCGCTGGATGGTTGGTGACGCCGCTGTTCACCCTCGTGGCGGCTCCAGTGTTGGCCTGCATCGTCGGCCTGGTGGGAAACCTCGGGGACCACAACGGCCCACCGGCGCTGTGCGAGAAGGCCATCGCTGACAACATGTGCGAGGAGACCAGCCTCGGGGTGATCGGCGTGCATGTGGCGATCTCGGGCGCCATGTGGCTGCTGCTCTGGATCATCCCGTGGTGGCGAGGTCTTCGCACCGTACGCGTTCTGCTCGCCGTCTCCGCGACCGTCGTTCTGGTACTCCTGCCGGTGCGGATGTTCGACTGGTCCATCGCGTACTTCTGACAATCGCGCGTCGCGTTCCGGAGAAACTGCCGGCACCTCTCGTGCCACTCGGAACGCCGACCTGTTCGACGACGACGTGGGCCGGGTGGCGGACCGCCTGGATCGGGCGGCCGCCGCCCACGAACACTACCGGGCCACCCGACCCATCGTCGGCACGATGCGCCGACTCAACCGTCCATCTTGACGATGTAGCCCTCGTCCGCGCACGCCGTCTGCAACCCCGACACGTGAGTGCCCATCGGCCCCACGAACGCCAACGCCCCACCGTTGTCGTCGGGCATCTGCTGCACCTGCCACAGCAGGTCCATCAACGCCGTCCCGTGCTCGCGGATCTTGTCGTAACGGGAGTCCTCGAAGACCTTCCGCGCCTCCCGATACTCAGCCTCCGTCAGCTTGTCGTCACCAGCGTCGGAATCCTTCGGGCTGCCGTCGATCTGCTTGTTCTCCGCCATCGCCTTGCAGGCGGCGATCCCCGAGTCTTCGCGGATGAACCGGTCGTAGACGGCGTACCCGCCGAGGGACAGCACGAGCACGACGAGCAACGCGGCGGCGGCAACGATCAGCGGCGTCCGCGACGACTTCACCGGAGGTGGCGGCGGTGCATCAGGTCCGGGGCCGGCGAAAGGCTGACCGGGCCACTGCTGCGATGCCGGGTAGACAGGGCCGCCCTGAGCGTACGGCTGGGCGGGCTGCTGCGGGTACGGCTGCTGCTGGTCGGTCACGGTGTGCTCCCCACGTTTCGGACGACGACCGTTCATGCTGGCGGCAACCGGTTCAACGGCACGATGGTCTGTCGGGTTGGCGACTGCCGGTGTGACTGTTCAGCGGCAGCGGAGGCCCATGCGGCGACGCCACGCCCGACACACAGAGCAGCACGCCTACTTGTTCGGACTGTCCCTGCTACATCGACGGGACGGGGGCTCCGGTGGGCAGCCTGCGCGACGTCATGCGTCGGCGAGGGCGACCCCGAGCAGGACGACGGCAGCGGCGATGGCGGCGAACAGTGACGGCGCGAAGGACAATGGCGGGCCCAGCAGGACCAGGGCGGCGATGCCGACGAGCCGGCGGGTGGCGATCCGGTTGAAGACGACCTGCTCCAGCCGGATGCGGCCGATCAGGAAGAGCGCCGGCTGCCGAGGATGGCCGCGAGCCAGGCCGGGTGGGATCGCCCGTCGGGATCCGCCAGCACGACTTCCGAGCCGGCTGCGGCGGCGATGATGCCGAGCGGCGATCGCAACAGACTGCGGCCACTAGCCAAAGTCGAGGCGACCTCATAGCACTACAACCACTTGAACCGCTCTCGCTTGGCACCACAAGCGGCACCGTGCGCTCTATGTCGATCAGTCGATCCCGTGAGAACCTGAATACCTCACGTTATCGTCCGACTACCGACGGCCACCCTCGCTGGAGGCGCACATGGCGCAGATGTCGCTCTTCGGTTCAAGCGAAGCCGGGCCTGACCCGAAGCCGGCTGACGATCGCACCGTTCGGCTGCAGCTCCTGATCACTGTGAAAGCCGCACCGAACCCCTCGGAGAAGTACGGCGAGACCGTATGCGTAGCGGCCTACGGACGGACATTCTGAGACCAACGTGGGTGCGCCTCTACCCGATCAACTTCCGGCATCTCGATAGCGACGAGGCGTTCAAAAAGTACGACATCATCTCCGTCGATGCCAGACCGGCGCGGCAGGATCAGCGGCGCGAGAGCTGGAAGCCGATCATGGACAGGATCCAGAAGGAGCGCCATCTCGACGGTTGGAGGTCGCGACAGCCATTGCTTGACCCGGCTGTCGAGGATTCGATGTGTCGCCTCAACCGCGATGCTCAGGAGCGTGCTGACGGGCAGTCGCTGGCACTCGTGCGCCCCAAGGAGGTTCGCGGTCTCAAGGTCACACCGCACCCTGGCTGGACGGCTGACGAGCAGCGCAAGATCGAAGCTTACGCGAGTCAGCCGGACCTCTTCAGCGGACGTAGCAGGTCCCCGCTTCAGGCGCCCCGCTTCAAGGCGGCGTACCACTACCGTTGCCACGACCGCGGTTGCAACGGACACAAGCAGCACGTCATCGACTGGGAGCTGGTAGCGCTGCAACGCCGCCTCGTCGGCTATTCGGATGCTGCGCCACAGGACGCGCTTGAGGCTAAGTTCCTTGGGGAGATGTGCGCGGCAGACCGTGATGTCGCGTTCTACGTTGGCAACCAGGCCAAGCGCGTTCATGTCTTCAGCGTGCTGGGCGTGTACTGGCCGAAACGATAGGCATTCGGGCTTCGAGTGCGCGCATCACGACTTGACGGTGGCACCGGCTCTCATCCGCCTCGAAACATAGCAGCGCCACCAGCTCGCGTTGCGCCGTCTCGGCGAGCGCGTCGAGCGCCGCCAGGGACTCAGCGTGGCACAGCCGAGAGGCATACACCGCCTGCGCAGATCGCAACTCCTCGGAGTTGCCGCCGAAGCCAGGGCGGTTCTCCTTCGGATTACCAAGCTCCCGGCGGTGCTCGTACCTGATGCCCTGCGCGGCGAGCGCCTCACTGAGGGCTGACTTGCTGAAGCCACGCTTGCGAGAGATCGGCGTCATCCGGACATCGACTAGACGCGTCACACCCATGCCCGCGAGGCCGGTCACGAACTCATCGATGCAGCGGCCCTCGTAGCCGACACCCAGGATACCGGCCCGGTGACTCACAGCTAAGGTGACGCTCATCGGGTCACCCTTTCATGACTCGCTTGCCATGACCATCGGGACGGCCAAGAAATGTGCCGCCCTGCACAGCCTCGACCGGGCGTTTACGTGCCCACCTCGACACGCCCGTGGGGGCGGATTTTCGGCGGCCCGCCCCCAGTTTGCCCCCAAAGCATCGCGCCATCCGCGCAACGATCTTCGTTTTGGCTGGTGGGGCGGGCGGGACTCGAACCCGCGACCGAGGGATTATGAGTCCCCTGCTCTAACCGGCTGAGCTACCGCCCCGACACCGCGCGGATCTTATCCCGCTCGGTGGATCACGGGCCAGCACCGGTGTGGCCCCGCCTCATCCCCGCCGCCGTCGCCACAGCAGCACGATGGGCAACGCGAGGATAACAGTGAGCAGCCAGGCCGCCACGATGACGCCCCAGAACCATTCCTCGCCCGGCTCGGTGCCGGCGGCGACCATGACGTACGTCAGCAGCAGGCTCACCGCGCCCACCACCAGGACGGCCACGCCGCTGACCACGATCGCCGCGATCTCCCACCAGGGGCGGTCGGCGGGCGTCGCGGCCGGCTGTTCGGCTGCCGACGGCTGCGGGATGGCGTCCGGCGAGCGGGCCGGCATGGCGATGTGCCGGTCGGCCGGCACCTGGGCGTCGATGACCGGAAGCGCCGCCGGGTGCAGGTTGAACATCGTCGGCTCGACGTGCAGCACGATGGCGTCCGCGCCGATCAGTTGCCGCGCCCCGTCGGGCCAGGCGAGCATCGCGGAGCAGTCGGCGTACCGGACGGTCAGCGGCCCGTCGGTGCCCAGGTAGGTCACCCCGTCCACGCCGATGCGGAGCGCGCCGGCGCCCTGCTTCGCCGCGTACGTGGTGCCGTCGACGGTGTCGCTGGAGTGGGTGGGGGCCGCGACGAAGCCGGCCCAGTCGGCGCGGAGACCGCCCGGCACCATGAGCAGCGCGGACGACGTCACCTCGCCGGCCACCTGGTGCAGGTCGGCGAGGCTGACGGCCTTCAGCTCGGCCCGGTGCTCGTCGATGCTGAGGTTCGGCTCGCCGGTCAACACGTTGAGGGCGTACCCCGGCAGGCGCGCGGCGTCGACCTCGGCGGTGCCGAGCACGTCCTGCCGCTTGGCGACTGTGGCGTCCAGGTCGGCCTGCTCGATCCGCCCGACCCGCAGCTTCGCCAGCACGTCGACGAAGCCGCCCAGCACGGCGTCCTGCTTCTCCGCCAGCGCGTCGGCGAGCGCCCGCAGCGTGGCGTACCCGTCGCCGCGCGGCTCGTACCCCGTGGTGGTGGTGTAGGAGAGCCCCGACTCCTGGCGCAGCGACCGGTACAGCTCCCGCTCGAGCACGCCGGAGAAGACGGTCGCAGCGGTGCTGCGCCGCACCACCGAGTCGAGCACGACGGCGCGGGCGCCGCTGACGAAGTACGCCGGGGTCTGCGGCAGCGCCGACGAGACCGCCGGCACCGGCTGCCGGACCCCACTGGGCAGCGCGAGGCGCAGCCCGGCGGGCACCCGGTCGCCGGCGATCCAGAGCACCGCGTTCTCCCGGGTGAACGAGCGGGCCGCCCACTCGCGCAGGTGGTCGGCGGTGAGCGCGCCCAGGCCCCACTCCGGGTAGCTGCTGAGCCCGAAGTCCCGCGCGCCGTGTCGCCACAGTGGGATGTCGTCGATCGCGGCGGCGCCCCGGCTGCTCCACTCGGTGCGCAGGATGTCCTTCTCGACGTCCAGCCGCGCCACCGGCAGGTCGGCCAGGTGCCCGCAGACGGCGGTCAGGAACGCCGCGATGTCCGCCTCGGAGCCCTGGGTGTGGAACATGGTGAACGCCGGGGCGGTCACGCCGTTGACGTGGTAGTCGGCCAGGCCGAGCGGTGCGAGCGCGAGGTGCTCGATGAGGTGGGTGATGCCGGCGCGGCTGAGCGTCTCGTCGGCGGTGCCGACCCGGAAGGTCAGCCCGGCGCGCATCGGCCCACCGGTGGGGGCGAGCAGCGTGGGCACCCCGTCCACGTCCAGGTGCTGGATCATGACTGGCCACCCTTCGCGTACGCCTTGGCGCGGTACTTCGTGAAGCCCTCGGCGTCGTCGACGTAGGCCCAGGGGTATTCGGTGCCCAGGTTGCCCAGGGCGGTGAACTGGCTGGCGGCGGCGGGCCACTGCTCGGTGAGGCTGAACATCAGCGCGAACGTCGAGCGGATCCAGACCCAGCCCGGCCGGTCGACGAAGTCCGGGTGCAGCACGGATCGCTGCCCGGCCTGCATCACCTCGTCCACGACGGGCGCGCTGCGCACGTACGCGGTGCGCTCCCGGTCGGTGTCGAAGTCCAGCCAGCGTTCCAGGTGCGCCTCGGCGACCAGCACGGCGTTGGGCGCCCCGGCGGGCGCGGCCTGCGCGCACTCGCGGGCGAACGCGAAGGCCCGGTCCCAGTCGCCGCTCCACTTCGGGCAGAGCTGCTGGAGCAGGGCCGCCTGTGCGGGGGCGTGGTGGGGGTGCTGCTGGGCGAGCCGGTCGTAGCGGCGGCGTGCCTCGTTCTGGCCCAGTTGCAGACCCCGGGCGATGGTGATCCGCTGCGTCCAGGCGGCCGCGTCGTCGGGGTACCGGGCGGTGACGTCGATGAGCACCTGCTCGGCGCGACGCAGGTGTTCGTGGAACTGCTCGAACTGCGACCGGCTGACGTGTTGGGCCCGGTAGGAGCTGCGGATCCGCCAGCCGTCGCAGATGAGGTGCGTGCCGTGCAGGGTGCCCGCCAGCCGGTCGGTGGTGTCGTCGTCGTACACGCGGTGCAGGAACGCCGCGGACGCGGCGTGGTCGCCGGCCTCCCTGACGAGCAGGGTGTGAAAGGCGGGGTCCCGGTCGGCGAACACGGCCCGGACGGCGGGCCAGTCGGCGGCGTCGAGCGCCTTGCGCAGGTCGTTGACCTCGGGGTACGCGGCAGCGGCATCGAAGGTGGGTGCCGGGAGGGGGGCGGGCATGGCGGCGATCATAGGTGATCAACTACGGCTGCGGTGCCCTCGTTCGAGGCGGGCTCAGCCGGCGCGCAACTCCTTGAGCACCGCCCCGGCGGCACGCCAGCCGCTGGCCAGAGCGCCCTGGATCGATGGACTGTCGCGGTGGTCACCGGCCACGAACAGCCCCTCCCCCATCGAGACGGGCTTGCGCAGCCGCCCCTGCGGCGGCGGCGCGGCAGGCAGCGCGTCCGGAACGACCACTGTGGTGAGGTGGGTCCAGTCGGCGGTGGATCGACCGTACAGCCGGGTCAACTCGGCCCGGATGGTCGACTCGGGCGGGGCCGTGGGACCCACCACCGACGTGGCCACGAGGTGCCGTCCGGCGGGCGCGTAGGTGCGTGCGGCGTTGCTGAGCACCACGGTGTTCGCGACGATCTCCCGCCGGTCGCCGTCGACGAGCAGGATCGGCTCGGCGAGCGGCGGCTCGGGCGCGCTGTGGTAGTACGTGGTGTAGCTGTGCATGCGTACCGTCGCCAGAGCCGGCAGCAGCGCGGCCGCGGCGAGCGGGTCGACGGCGACCACGACGGCCCGGCAGCGGATGTCGCCGGCCTGGGTGCGGACCAGGCCGGGCGCGACCTGCGCGACAGGGGTGTCCAGGTCGAGCAGGTCGGTGGGCAGTGGGTCGGCGATGGCCCGGGGCAGCGCGGCCATCCCCTCGGCGGGCAGGCCGATCCGGCCGCGGGCGAACGAGCGCAGCACCATCGCGAGCACGTGGCTGGACGTGGCCAGCTCCCGGTCGATGAACACGCCGGACAGGAACGGCCGCAGCAGCTCCTCGATGATCGCGTCGGAGAGACCGGCGCGGCGCAACGCCGTCTCGGCGCTGGTCTCCGGCGCGGTGAGCAGCCGGGACACCGGCAGCGTGGCGCAGCCGGTGGCGAGCGCGGCGAAGCGCAGCCGGTCGAGCAGCGAGCCCACGCCGGCCAGCGCGGTACGCGGCCCGCCGGCCGGCTCCCGCAACGGGTTGACCAGCCGCAGCAGGTCGTCGCCCCGGCGCACCAGCACCCCGGACGTGAAGTAGCCGAGGTTGAGCCGGTCGGTGTCGAGCAGCGTGCCGAGCCGCGGGTAGGCCGTGTTGAGCACCTGGAAACCGCTGTCGATCAGGTAGCCGTCCACGACGTCGGTGGCGATCCGGCCGCCCAGCCGGCCGCCGGCCTCCAGCAGGCGCCAGGGCACGCCGGCGCGGTGCAGCCGGCGGGCGGCGGCGAGGCCGGCCAGGCCGCCGCCGACGACCACCACGTCGGTCTCAGCCAGCATCGCGCGCCTCCCGCTCACCGTTCGCCCGGGACAACCGGCCCGGCCACCAGATCTTCGGCCCGATGTCGTACGCGAGCGCCGGCACCAGCAGCGACCGGACGATGATCGTGTCGATCAGTACCCCGATCGCGACAGCCGTGCCCAGCTCGACGAGCACCACCAGCGGCAGGACGGCAAGGGCGGAGAAGGTCGCGGCGAGCACGATGCCGGCGGAGGTGATCACCCCGCCGGTGACGGCGAGGCCGGCGAGCACACCGGCGCGGGTGCCCCGCTTGACCGACTCCTCGCGGACCCGGCTCATCAGGAAGATGTTGTAGTCGATCCCGAGGGCGACCAGGAAGACGAACGCGAACAGCGGGAACGACGAGTCCACGCCGGGGAAGTCGAAGACGTGGCGGAACAGCAGCGCGCAGAGACCGAGGGTCGCCGCGAAGCTGAGCAGCACCGTGCCGATGAGCAGCACGGGAGCAAGGAGGGCCCGCAGCAGCAGGGCCAGGATCACCGCGATGACCACCAGCACCACCGGGATGATGACGTTCTGGTCGCGTTTCGCGGCGTCGGAGGTGTCCACGTTGATGGCGGTGAAGCCGCCGACGACGGCGTCCGCGCCGGGCACCTGGTGTACGGCCACCCGCAGGTCGCGGATGGTCCGCTCGGCCCCATCGCTGTCGGGCGGGTCGGCGAGCGTCGCCTCCAGCTGCACCCGCCCGTCGACGACCTTCGGCGGGGCATTCCGCTCGGGTGGGCCGGTCTGCGGGCCGTTGGAGAGTGGACGGACGTCCGCGACGCCGCGTACGCCCTGGGCCACCTGCGCCACCTGCCGCGCGCTCTGCTCGGTGGCGAAGATGGTTGCCGGGCTGCCGGTGCCGGCCGGGTAGTGCCGGGCGATGACGTCCTGACCGTCCACCGAGTCGGTGCGCTGCGTGAACAGGTCGGACTGGCCGAGGGTCGTGGCGCCGAGCTGCGTCAGGCCGAGCGTGAGGAGAGCCAGGACGACTGCGGTGCTCAGCCAGATCGGTCGGGCGTGCCGGGCCACGAAACCGGCGATGCGACTCCAGATGCCGTGCTCGGCCCGCGGGTCGGCCTGGTCGACGTGGGGCCGTCGGGGCCAGAACGCCCACCTGCCGCCGAGCACCAGCAGCGCCGGCAGGAAGGTGAGCATCACCAGCAGGGTGGCGGCGATGCCGATGGCGGCGACCGGGCCGAGCGCCCGGTTCGAGTTGAGGCTGGACAGCAGCAGGCAGAGCAGACTGACGATGACCGTGCCGCCGGACGCGATGATGGCCGGAGCCGCACCCCTCCACGCGGCACGCATCGCGTCCCACGGGCGGTCGTGCCGGTGCAGCTCCTCGCGGTAGCGGGCGATCAGCAGCAGCGCGTAGTCGGTGCCGGCGCCGAAGACCAGCACGGTGAGGATGCCCTGCGCCTGGCCGTTGAGCTTGACGATGTCGGCGTCCGCGAGCAGGTAGACGAAGACCGAGGCCAGCGCGTACGACATTCCGGCGGCCAGCAGCGGAAAGATCCACAAAACGGGGCTGCGGTAGACGATCAGCAGGATGATCAGCACCACCACGAGCGTGACCAGCAGCAGTGGCCCGTCGATGGCGGAGAAGACCTCGATCAGGTCGGCGAGCAGGCCGGCCGGGCCGGCGACGTCCACCGTGAGCCCGTCCCGGTCGCCGCCGGCGATGTCGCGCAACTGTTCGACGACCGAGCCGATCTCCTCGCCCTCGGCGTCGTCCACCGGCACGACGACCTGGAGTGCTTGGCCGTCCTCGCTGGGAATCGGCGGGGGCAGCGGGTTGACCACGCCCGGCACCTGGGCGAAGCGGGCGGCGTCGGCGCTCACCCGCTGCCGGTCCACGTCGGTGATCCCCGACGACCGCTCGTAGACGACAAGCGCCGGCACGGTCTCCCGGTCGACGAACCCAGCGGCGAGGTCCTGGGCACGGGTCGCCTCGGCGTCGGTGGGCAGGAAGGCGGCGTTGTCGTTGGTGGCGACCTCGCTGAGACGTCCGGCGTACGGGCCGGCCACACCGCCGATCACCAGCCAGGCCAGCACGACCGCCACCGCGACCAGTGTGGCCCGGCCGAAGCCGCCTCGTCCCGACATTGCGATCACCCCAAGAATCGACGCATCAATCGACGCAGCTGGAGTCTAGGTCGACATCGACCATCCTGCCGGGCACGAGACCCACAAGCAGCCCAAACCCCCCATTCCGCCCACGCCCCCCACGCACGCCGCGCCGCCGCCCCAAGATCGTCACAACTTCGGGGATGTTGCTGCCTCAGGCACGCGGGAGACAGCAACATCCCCGAAGTTGCCGCAGCGAACGCCGGCCCCACCCCGCCAGCACAGTCGCGGCCTCAGAACCCGCGCCGATCTTGCAGTTTCGGTCGTGGATATGCGCAGAGCGCCCCTTATGCCGGGACAGTAAGTGCAAGATCGCGGAGGCAGGGGGCGGAGGCGCGGGGGGCAGCAGAAACGCCCGTCGGCGTGCTGCCGACGGGCGTTGGTGGAGAAGCTCCCCCGATTGGACTCGAACCAATAACCTGCCGGTTAACAGCCGGCTGCTCTGCCAATTGAGCTACAGGGGATCGTGCACCGCCTGGAACCGGATCTCGCCGGTGCCGTGCGACGGGACAAGAGTACAGGACATTCCCCGGTGGTGGTCCAGTGGGTTCCACAGGCATCCGCCCTTGATCCAGATTCGCAGGTCAGCGCCACGGCCGGATCGCAATCGGGGCAAATCGCCATCCCGGCACAAGCAGGCTTGAGCGGGGAGCAGGATGGGTAGTTAGCTGCGGACAGAGGACGCAGGCGCGAATTTGTCGCGCCCGACGGGGCAACCCGCCGGCGCGACGGCGCGTCAGGTACGGAAGGAGCCGCCATGCGCGGAAAGATCATGTTTCTTGGCGGGCTGGCTGCGGGATTCGTCCTGGGCGCCCGTGCCGGCCGGGAGAAGTACGAAGAGCTCGTGGTCCGGGGCCGCAAGGTGCTCGACCACCCGACCGTCCAGGAGGCGGCCGGGGTCGCGCAGGCCCAGGCCAACAAGCTCTACAGCGAGGGCAAGGACAAGCTCGGCCAGACCAAGCTGGGCGAGAAGCTGGGCACCGGCAACGGGAGCACCGGCAAGCAGGAGCTGACCGCCGCCGACGACGCGTTCGCCGGCACGCCCGCCACCGTGGGCGCCAAGGCGGGCAGCAGCTCGGTCGGCACGACCTCCGGGTCGCCGTCGGCCACCAACCCCCGCACCAAGCCGTCCGGCTCGGGCACCAACGCCAGCACGCTCTGATCCATCGCACGCAGACCCATCGCACGTCGACGGGCCGGTCGCCGAGAGGCGACCGGCCCGTGGTCTGTCCGAGCTGTGGTCAGTCCTTGCTGCTGAACGCCGCGTCGAAGGCGGCGCTCGGGGCGTCGAAGGCGAGCCGGCGGACGAACTGCAGCGCCTCCGGGGCGCCGACCAGGCGGTCCATCCCGGCGTCCTCCCACTCGACGGAGATCGGGCCCGTGTAGCCGATCGCGTTCAACGCCCGGAAGCAGTCCTCCCAGGGCACGTCGCCGTGGCCGGTGGAGACGAAGTCCCAGCCGCGGCGCAGGTCGGCCCAGGGCAGGTGCGAGGCGAGCCGGCCGCGCCGGCCGTCGCCGGTACGCACCTTCGCGTCCTTGCAGTCGACGTGGTAGATCCGGTCGGCGAAGTCGAAGATGAAGTTCACCGGGTCCAGCTCCTGCCAGACGAAGTGCGACGGGTCCCAGTTCAGCCCGAACGCGGGCCGGTTGCCGATCGCCTCCAGCGTCCGCTTGGTCGTCCAGTAGTCGTACGCGATCTCGCTGGGGTGCACCTCGTGCGCGAACCGCACCCCGACCTCGTCGAACACGTCGAGGATCGGGTTCCACCGATCCGCGAAGTCCTGGTAGCCGCGCTCGATCATCGACGGCGGCACCGGCGGGAACATCGCCAGGGTGTGCCAGATCGACGACCCGGTGAACCCGACGACGGTCTTCACCCCGAGCTTCGCCGCGGCCCGCGCGGTGTCCTTGATCTCCTCGGCGGCCCGCTGGCGGACCCCCTCGGGCTCACCGTCGCCCCAGATCCGGGCGGGCAGGATGTCCTGGTGCCGCTCGTCGATCGGATGGTCGCAGACCGCCTGACCGACGAGGTGGTTGGAGATCGTGAAGACCTGAAGGTTGTGCTTCGCCAGCGTCTCCCGCTTGCGGTCGACGTACGAGTCGTCGGCGAGCGCCTTGTCGACCTCGAAGTGGTCGCCCCAGCAGGCGATCTCCAGGCCGTCGTAGCCCCACTCGGAGGCGAGCCGGCAGACCTCCTCGAACGGAAGGTCGGCCCACTGGCCGGTGAAGAGCGTGATGGGTCGCGCCATTGTCCTTCTCCCCTGATGTGATGGGGATTCCGTTGTGCGGACCGGGGCGAGGGTGACCGGTCAGACCGGTGCGTGGCACCGAGGCGGAACACCGGTGGGTGCCGAGCGCACCTGAGCCCGACGGGTTGCGCCTCCCACCGAGCCACCGGCCACCGTCACGGTCGCCGCCCCCACCCTATTTCCGCCGGGGTCATCGCGAAAGCCCCGCAGGGTCACTCGGCCGCTTCTTCGGGCGCGGGCAGGACCGCCCGGACGGTGAACCCGCCGCCGGGATTCGGGCCGGCCGAGAAGGTGCCGCCGGCCCGCTCGGTGCGCCCGCGCACCGCGGCCAGCCCCCGCCCGACGCCCCGGGTCTCCCCGGCCGGCGTCGCGGCACCGGCGCCGTCGTCGCGTACCTCGATGGTGATGCCCTCGGCGTCGTAGCGCAGCCGGACCGCGACCGCCGCGCCGGGGGCGTGTCGGCGCACGTCGGCCAGCGACTCCTCGATGATCCGGTACGCCGCCACGTCGACCGCGCCGGGCAGCGGCCGGGGTGCCCCGCCGAGGCTCCAGCGCACGGGCTGGCCCGCGGCGAAGCCCTCCGCCAGCGCGTCGAGACGGTTCAGGCTGGGAGCCGGCCCGGTCAACGGGTCGGGCTCCTCGGCCCGGTGCAGCGCTGCGCGCAGGCGGTGCCCCTGGGTCCGCGCCATCCGGCGCCATCGCGCGAAACGCCCCATGCTGGTCAAGGTACGGCAGGCTCCTGAGAGCGGGCCCGCGGCGTCCACACAACGCCCCCACCGCACCGGTGGCTCCGACCATCGAGAGGCGTATACCTGTGAGTCATATCTATGACTCACAGGTATACGCCTCTTCGGTGACATCGGCCTCGCCAAGGACGCGCCCGGTGAGGCGGAGCGCGTCCGGTGTCGCTGAGCGGGCGGCGTCGGGAGCGGGTGGCTCGCAGGGGCCGTCGGCCGCGACCGGCGGCCCCTGCGCGCTCAGTGAGCCTGGTGGGCTCGGTGCGGTTGGCAGGTCAGGGCAGGGTCCACTTCTGGTTGGCCGCGCCGTTGCAGGTCCAGAGGTGCACGACGGTGCTGTCGGCCGAGTTGTTGCCGGAAACGTCCAGGCACTTGCCCGAGGCCGTGTTGCGCAGGCTGCCGTCGGACTGGGCCGCCCAGTTCTGCGCGCCGGTGCCGTTGCACGTCCAGAGCTGGATCTTGGTGCCGTCGGCGGTGCCGCCGCCGGACACGTCGAGGCACTTGCCGAGCGCCTTGATCGTCGAGTTCGGCGTCACGGTCCAGGTCTGCGCCGTACTGCCGTTGCAGGTGTAGATCTGGATCTGGGTGCCGTCGGCCGTGGCGCCGCTGCGCACGTCCAGGCACTTGCCGCCCAGGCCCTTGACCGGGCCGACCCCGGTGCTGCCGCCGGTCCCCTTGACCAGGGTGAAGTCGTCCACGTCGAAGAGCCCGGTGCCGCTGCCCCCGAACGTGAGGTAGAGGTTCTGGGCGCCGGACGGGACGTTGGACAACGCCGCGGTGACGTTGGCGAACGTCGTCCAGCTGCCGGTGTTGGGCACCGTGACCGTGCCGAGCACCGGACCGGTGGCCGAGCCGGTGCGGACTGCGATGGTGCCGCCCGCACCGCCGGAGACGACCCGGGCGGTGAACGAGGTGACGCCGGTCAGGTCCACGCCGTTGTACGCCGCCCAGTCGCCCGGGTCGATGTAGCCGACGGTCTGGCCGCCGTTGGCACCCGCCTTGGTGAACGCGGAGACGCCGTTGGCGGAGCTGAACGCCTCGGCCTGGATCGTGCCGGTCGGCGGAGGCGTGGTGCCCAGTTCCTTGATCCGGATGTTGCGGAACGAGGCGTCGTCGCCGGTGCCGTGGTTCTGGATGCCGATGTGGCCGGCCAGCGACCGTACCGGATTGGTGTTGGTGAAGTCGTTGATCTTCACCCCGTTGAGGAAGATCTGGAGCCGCTCGCCCTCGACCAGCAGCTCGTAGGTGTTCCACTCCCCCGGCGCGTTGAGCGCCGCGTCGCGGGCCGCGAGGTCCGCGGACTTGAAGGTGTAGACCGAGCCGGTGGTACGGTCCGCCGCGTCGGTGGCGTCGATCTGGATCTCGTAGCCATTGTCCACCGCCGACCACGGGTCGCTCGACGGCGGGAAGCCGATGAACACGCCCGAGTTGTCGTCGCCGGCCAGCTTCCAGTCCAGCTTCAGCGAGTAGTTGGTGAACTGCTTCGCGCTGTACCAGTACAGGCCCATGCCGCCCACCGAGGTGAGGGTGGCGTCGGAGTTGGTGAAGTTGCCCGGCCCGGCCTGCGACCAGCCGGTGGTGGAGCCGTTGTAGAGCGGGGTGTAGCCGGTCTCGGGCCGGCAGTCGGCCTTGCTCCGACCGGAGGCGTACCGGATGCCGCCGAGCAGGTGGTTCCGGAAGTTCGGCTCCGCGTACGACGCCTGGGTGTGCCCCGCGCCGGTGTAGAAGGAGCGGCCACCGTTGTAGCTCTTGCACCAGCTCAGCGGGTGGTCGGCGCCCATGCCGCCGCCGGAGTACGACGACTCGTCCAGGGTGGCCAGCACGTGCGCGGTCGACCGGGCGTTGGTGCGGTAGTTGTACCACTCGTCGGTGCGGGTCCAGGTCTGCGGCAGGTGACCGGTGGCGGCGTGGCCCCGGTCCTCCACCTTCATGTTGGCCTGCTGGATGGCCGGGTGCGAGGCGAACCACGCGCCGACCAGGTTGCCGTAGAACGGCCAGTCGTACTCGGTGTCGGCGGCGGCGTGCACACCCACGTACCCGCGACCGGAGGCGATGTACGACTCGAAGGCGGTCTGTTGGCTGGCGTTGAGCACGTCGCCTGTGGTGTTGAGGAAGACGACCGCCTCGTACTGGGCGAGGTTGCTCGTGGTGAACGCGGCGGCGTCCTCGGTGGCGGTGACGGTGAAGTTGTTCGCGGCGCCCAGGTCACGGATGGTCTGGATGCCGACCGGGATGGCGTCGTGCCGGAAGCCGGCGGTCTTGGAGAAGACCAGCACGTCGTACGGGGCGTCGGCGGCGCTGGCCGGGGTGGCGGGGGTGGTGCAGGCGATGACGGCGAGGACGGCGGTGGTGGCGCCGAGGACGGTTCGCAGGAGTCTGCGCATGTCGCTCTCCTATCGACGGTGGGAAGGGGCCCCCGCGCGACGGGGGCCCCTTCGCTCAGCTCAGGGCAGGGTCCACTTTTGGTTCGCGGCGGCGGTGCAGGTCCAGAGGTGCACCACGGTGCTGTCCGCCGAGCTGTTGCCGGAGACGTCCAGGCACTTGCCGGACGCCACGTTGCGGAGCGTGCCGTCGGCCTGCGCGGACCAGTTCTGCGCCCCGGTGCCGTTGCAGGTGTAGAGCTGGATCTTGGTGCCGTCGGCGGTGGCGGCACCGGCGACGTCGAGGCACTTGCCCAACGACTTGATTGTGGAGTTCGGCGTGACCGCCCAGGTCTGGGCCGCGCTGGCGTTACAGGTGTAGATCTGGATCTGCGTGCCGTCGGCGGTGGCGGCGTTGCGCACGTCCAGGCACTTGCCGCCCAGACCCTTGATCGGACCGGTCCCGCCGGTGGGGGCCGAGCCGGTGGTGAAGGTGAACGCGTCCAGGTCGTAGAGCGCGCCGGTGCCCGTACCCGCGAACGTCAGGTAGAGCGTGGTGGTGCCGGTCGGCGGGTTGGTGATCGCTCCCGTGACGGTGGTGAAGGTTTCCCAGCCGCCGGTCACCGGGACGGTCGCGGAGCCGAGCACCGTGCCGGTGGCCGAGCCGGCCCGCACCTGGAGGGTGCCACCGGAGCCGGCCGACGAGACCCGGGCGGTGAACGAGGTGACGTTGCCGAGCCGGTACGGCTGGAACGCGATCCAGTCGCCGTTGTTGATGTCGCCGACGGTCTTGCCGCCCTCGGCCGGGGTCTTGCTGAACACGTTGATCCCGGACGAGCTGCCGAAGAACTCGGCCTGGCGGTGACGCGGCGGCAGCGTGTGCTGGGTGTGCGTGGTCAGCCCACCGGCGTCGGTGTACTCGGCGTCGAAGATGGCGAAGATGTTCGCCGCGTCGTCGTGCTCACCGTCGACGGGGATGGTGATCGAGCCGGAGCAGCCGGTCTTCGAGGTGATCTGGTGCCCGTGCTGGTCGTGCCCGAGCACGTAGGTCATCTTGACCTTCGTGCAGTCGATCGTGCCGTCCTCCGGGTCGGTCACCGTGATGCTGTACGGCACGGTGTCACCGAAGCTGAACAACTGCCCGTTGCCCGGGTTGTTGATGGTCACCGTCGGCGCGGTGTTGCCGACGTTGATCTGCACGCTGGCGCTGCCGGTGGCACCCTGCGGGTCCCGTACGGTCAGCGTCGCCGTGTAGGTGCCGTTGGTGCTGTACGTCTTCGTCGGGTTCGCCGCCGTGGAGGTGGTGCCGTCGCCGAAGTTCCACGAGTAGGTCAGCGCCCCACCCTCGGGGTCGGACGAGCCGGCCGAGGAGAACGTCACGGCCAGTGGGGCCGCGCCGGAGGTCTTGTTGGCGCTCGCGGCGGCGTTGGGCGCCCGGTTGCCGCCGGCGACGTAGTCGAAGCGGTAGAGCGCCGAGTTGGCGTCGCCGTTGAAGTAGCCGGTGCCGTAGTCGAGCACGTAGTAGGCGCCGTCCGGGCCGAAGGCCGAGTCCATCACCTGCTTGCCGACCCACGGGAAGGTGTCGATGGTGCCCCGGGAACCGTCGGAGTTGACGTGGATGGGCTTGATCCAGCCCCGGCCGAACTCGGTGGCGAAGAACTGCCCGTCGAACGACTGCGGGAACTTGGTGGTGGAGGTCGACGAGGCGTTGTACCGGTAGACCGGGCCGCCCATCGGCGACTCGGAGCCGCCGCCGAACTCGGTGGGGGTGCCGGCGTCGCCGGCGTACCGGATCCAGGCCGGCTGGGCCGGCGGCAGGGTGGTCAATCCGGTGTTGCGGAACGAGTTGTTGGTCGGCCCGCCGGTGCAGTTGTACTTCGCCCCGCTGGCGTTGGTGGCGAAGTCCCACTCGTTGTACGTCTCGGTGGTGGTGTTGGTGCCGGTGCAGTACGGCCAGCCGTAGTTGCCCGGCGCGGTGACCCGGTTGAACTCGACCTGGCCGGACGGCCCGCGGGTGGAGCTGGTGCTGCCGGCGTCCGGCCCGTAGTCACCGACGTAGACGACGCCGGTGCCCTTGTCCACGCTGATCCGGAACGGGTTGCGGAAACCCATGGCGTAGATCTCCGGCCGGGTCTTGGCCGTGCCGGGGGCGAACAGGTTGCCCGACGGGATGGAGTACGTGCCGTTGGCGTTCACCTTGATCCGCAGGATCTTGCCCCGCAGGTCGTTGGTGTTGCCGGCGCTGCGCTGCGCGTCGTATGCCGGGTTGCGGTTGGTCCGCTCGTCCAGGGGCGAGTAGCCGGCCGACTCGAAGGGGTTGGTGTCGTCGCCGGTGGACAGGTAGAGGTTGCCGGCGGCGTCGAAGTCGATGTCCCCGCCGACGTGGCAGCACAGTCCGCGGTCGGCCGGCACGTCGAGGACGTCGACCTTGCTGGCCTGGTTGACGGTGAAGTCGCTGTTGAGGGTGAACCGGGAGAGGCGGTTCACTCCCTGCCAGGCCGAGAAGTCGGTGCCGGTCGCTGGCGCGTCCCCGGTGGGGGTGGACAGCGGCGGCGCGTAGTAGAGGAAGATCTGCCGGTTGCTGGCGAAGTTCGGGTCGACACCGACGCCCTGCAACCCCTCCTCGTCGTGGTTGTAGACCGACAGGGTGCCGATCACCGACGTGGTGCCGTTCGCGTCGGTGCGGCGCAGCGTGCCGTTGCGGGCGGTGTGCAGGACCGAGCGGTCCGGCAGCACGGCCAACGACATCGGCTCACCCATGTCGGACACGCCCCGGGCGAGTTCGACCTGCTGGAAGTCGGTGGCGTTGATCGTGTGCGCCTGGGCCGGTGTCGAGCTGGCCGCCAGGGTGACCGTGCCGGCCGCGGCCACGAGGAGCAGGGCCGATCCGGCGGAGAGCCATCGTCGGGATCGACGAGGGGGTGCGTCCTTGTTGGACATCTGTGCTGTCCCTTCCTGACGAGTGAGGCCAGGCCGGGCGCGCGCCGTCGCGCCGGATGCCGTAGCGGTGGTGGGGGTCGATGGGTTACCGCGCCGCCGGTTCACCTCGACGAAACAATGTCGTGTTGGCCCCGACACTAAGTCGCGCATGTCGATGTGTCCATACCTTCCGACGATCCAGCATCAACTTTCGTCGATTTGATCGAAAGTTGCCGGGTCGGGGCCGTACGCAAGGGTCCGGGGCGTTCGGCGGCGCCCCCCCCCCCGGGGGGCGGGGCCCCCGCCCGCCCCCCCCCCCCACGTCCCGGGTCTGCCGGGCGATCTCCCGTTCCTCATCGGTACGGATGACACAGACGCTCCACACCCTCATAAATTTTTCGTTTTTTTCTCCTTTTGGGGGGGGGGGGGGGCCGCCGCGCGGGGGGGGGGCGGGGGGGGCCCCCCCCCGGGGGGGGCCCCCCCCCCACGCCGACACGTCAGGACTGCCGACCGGTCACCTGACTGGCCAACCCCACCAACGCCGCCCGTACCGAATCCGGGAGCGGGACCGCCGCCAGCGCTCCCGTCGCGGCCTCCTTGCGAATCCTGATCATCTGCTCGATCCGGTCCCGTGCGCCGGTGGCCTCGATGATCTCGCGCAGCTCGACCGCGCCGTCCGCGTCCAACTTCGGATTGCCGAACAGCTCGCGCAGCCGGACGGTCTGCGACCGGTCGGCGGCGCTGCGGGCCAGCGCCATCATCACCGTGGGCTTACCCTCGCGCAGGTCGTCCAGGACCGACTTGCCGGTGACCGCCGGATCACCGAAGACGCCCAACACGTCGTCGCGGAGCTGGAACGCGTCGCCCAACGGATCACCGAACTCGCCGAGAGCCGCGATCAGCTCCGGCCCCGCCCCGGCCAGCGCCGCGCCGATCTGCAACGGCCGGGTGACCGTGTACCGGGCCGCCTTCATCCGGATCACGGTGAGCGCGCTGGCCACCGAACCGTCACCCACCCCGGAGACCAGGTCGAGGTACTCCCCCGCGATCACCTCGGTACGCATCAGCGCGAACACGGCGTAGCCCCGGTGCACCTGCTCGGTGGCCAGCCCGCACTCGTGGAACATCTGATCCGACCAGGCCGCGCAGAGGTCCCCGCAGAGCAGGGCGGTGTTGCGCCCGTACGCCTCGGGGTCGCCACGCCACGACGAGCGGGCGTGCAGGTCGGCGAAGAGGCGGTGCACCGACGGTTCGCCCCGGCGGCGGTCGCTGCCGTCCAGGATGTCGTCGTGGATCAGCGCGAACGCGTGGAACAGCTCCAGCGCCGCCGCGGCCACCACGATCGGGCGGCCGTCGGCGGCCCCGGCAGCGCGCCAGCCCCAGTAGCAGAACAGCGGACGCAGCCGCTTCCCGCCGGCCAGCACGAACCGTTGCAGCGCGGTGAACACCCCGCGCGGCGCTCCGTCGGGCCAGTCGGGGCCCTGCCGTTCGAGGAAGGCGGCCAGCTCCGCGTCGAAGCGCGCCCGCAGCCTGCTCGCGTCCGCCGGAGCGACGGTGGCCGTCACGATCCCACCCCGGACCGGCCACCGTCACCGTTGGCCAACCCGGCCAACTCCAGCAGCAGCGCCTTCACCTCGGTGGCCGCCACCCGGTCCCGGGCAGCGGACCTGTCGGAACAGAGCAGCACCGGGGCGTCCGCCGGGTCGCTGGGCAGCCGCCCGTGCGAGCCGCGCACCGCCCGGGCGCCGGCGTCCAGGCCGACGGCGCTCATCAGGTAGCGCATGCCGAGCTTCTTGCGGGCCAGCGCCACCCCGGCCCGAGCCTTCGCGGCGCCGGGGTTGGCCGGGTCGAAGAACAGCTCGGCGGGGTCGTACCCCGGCTTGCGGTGGATCTCGACCAGCCGGGCGAAGTCCGGGGCGCGGGCGTCGTCGAGCCAGTAGTAGTAGGTGAACCAGGAGTCCGGTTCGGCCACCAGCACCAGCTCACCGGCGCGCGGGTGGTCCAGCCCGTACGCGGCCTTGCCGTCGGCGTCCAGCACCTCGGCCACCCCGGGCAGCCCGGCGCAGAGCTTCGCCACCGCCGGCACGTCGGCCGGATCCTTGACGTAGACGTGCGCGACCTGGTGGTCGGCGACCGCGAACGCCTTCGACGTCCACGGGTCGAGGTACTCCATGCCGGCCTGGGTGTGCACCCGCAGCAGCCCTTCGGCACGCAGCAGCCGGTTGACGTCCACCGGCCGGGACACGTCGGTGATGCCGTACTCCGAGAGCACCACCACTGTCGCGTCGCGGGCCCGCGCGGCGTCCAGCAGCGGGCCGAGCACCGCGTCCAGCTCGGCCGCGGCGGCCGCGGCCTGGGCCGACGAGGGGCCGAAGCGTTGCAGGTCGTAGTCCAGGTGGGGGACGTAGACCAGGGTCAGGTCGGGTGACACGTCGGCCAGGATCTGCTCGGCCGCCTGGCAGATCCACTTCGACGACGGCAGCCCGGCGGTCGGCCCCCAGTAGGTGAACAGCGGGAAGGTGCCCAGCCGCCCGGTGAGCGCGTCGTGCAGCTCCGGCGGGTCGGTGTAGCAGTCCGGCTCCTTGCGGCCGTCGGCGTAGTACACCGGTCGCGGCGTGACGGTCCAGTCGACGTCCGCGCCCATGGCGTACCACCAGCAGACGTTGGCCACCGTGTAGCCCGGTTCGGCCCGCCGCGCCGCCTGCCAGAGCTTGTCCCCGCCGACCAGCGCGTTGTGCTGGCGCCACAGGAACACCTCGCCCAGCTCCCGGAAGTACCAGCCGTTGCCGACGATCCCGTGCCCGCTGGGCTGCTCGCCGGTGAGGAAGGTGGACTGCACCGAGCAGGTCACCGCCGGCAGCACGGTGCCCAGTTCGGCCCGGAAGCCGCCGTCGGCGACACCGCGCAGCCGAGGCATGTGCGCCAGCAGGCGGGGGGTCAGCCCCACCACGTCGAGTACCACCAGTCGTCGGCTCATCGCGTCACTCCCGCGCTCACTGTGCGTTCCGGGGTCAGCCCGAGGCCGACCAGTTCGTCTCGGGCGAAGGCCAGCTCGGCGGCGATGCCGGCGGCCAGCTCCGCGTCGGTGCCCGGCCGCCGCGCGGCCGGTAGAACCCCCCAGGTGTACGTCTCGACGTCGAGGTGGTCGCACCCCGCGGTCGGCCCGCTGTAGAGCGCTCTCAGCGCGGCGCGCAGGACGGGCAGGGTCGAGCCGAGCGGTTCCTCCGGTGGGGCGTGCAGCGGCACGTGGTAGTGCACCCGCCACGGGCCGGGCAGCGCCCGGTCCAACGCCTCGTCCAGGTCGTCGGCCGCGTACGCCGCGTCGGCCGGGTCGGCCAGACCGGCGCAACCGGCGCTCCGGGTCTGGTGCAGGAAGCGCGGCTCCACCCAGCGGCGCAGCGCGTCCGCGCCGCCGGCCGGGTCGGCCGCCTCGACGGCGGCGGAGACCTGCACCTTCACCACCGGCAGCCCCGCCGTCCGCAGTCGTTCCAACGCCTCGGCCGGCTCCTCCCAGGCGCACGCCAGGTGGGCCAGGTCGACGCAGACACCCAGCCGGTCGGTGTCGATGCCGTCCAACAGCGCGGCCGCCTGCCCGGTGCTCTCCACCACGCAGCCGGGCTCCGGTTCGAAGGCGACCCGCACCTCGCGGCCGGTGTCGCGCTGCACGGCGGCCAGACCGGCGGCGAGCTGGTCCAGCCGACGGCGGGCGGCGTCGGCCCGCCCGGTGTCCCAGGGCCGCCGCCAGGCCAGCGGCAGGGTGGAGATCGAGCCCCGGGCCGCGTCGTCGGGCAGCAGGTCGGCGAGCACCCGGGCCAGATCCAGCGTGTACGCCAGCCGCTGCTCGGTGGTCCAGTCCGGGTGGTACACGTCCTGCTTGACCACCGGCGCCTGGAAGGCCGCGTACGGGAAGCCGTTGAGGGTGACCACCTCCAGACCGCGCGCGTCCAGCTCGGCGCGCAGCCGCAGGCGCAGCGCCGGGTCGGCGGCCAGCTCGGCGGCGACCGGGGCGGCCAGCCACAGGCCCAGGCCGAGCAGGTCGCTGCCGAGCGCCTCCCGCACCGGCACGGCGTACGTGTCCAGTTGACCGAGGATGCCGGCGAGGTCCTCGGCGGGGTGCACGTTGGTGCAGTAGCCGAGATGGACGGTGTCGCCGCCGGAATGTCGCAGCCGCATCAGCTGCCGCCGCGCAGGATCGAGTTGCCGGTCTGCGGGTCCACGGCGGTGACGTCGAGGTCGCTCAGGTCGAGCCGACCGGACTGGCCGTAGAACTCCACGGGGTTGCGCCACAGCACCCGGTCGACGTCGTCGTCGCTGAACCCGGCGAGCAGCATCGCCTCGCCGGTTGCCCGGGTCAACAGCGGATCGGAGCGACCCCAGTCGGCTGCCGAGTTGACCAGCATCCGTTCCGTGCCGTACTCGCGCAGCAACTCGACCATCCGCTGTGGCGTCATCTTCGTGTCCGGGTAGATGGAGAAACCCAGCCAGCAGCCGCTGTCCCGCACGAGCTTGACGGTCACCTCGTTGAGGTGGTCGACGACCACGCGACCGGCGTCGATGCCGGATTCGGCGACCACGGCGAGGGTGCGCTCGCAGCCGCGCGCCTTGTCCCGGTGCGGGGTGTGCACCAGCGCCGGCAGGTCGTACGCCACGGCCAGGGCGAGCTGCGCGGCGAACGCCTCGTCCTCCTCCGGGGTCATCGAGTCGTACCCGATCTCGCCGACCGCCACGACCGCGTCCTTGTCCAGGTAGCGGGGCAGCAGGTCGAGCACCGGGCGGCAGCGCGGGTCGTTGGCCTCCTTGGGGTTGAGCGCGATGGTGGCGTGGTGCCGCACCCCGAACTGCCCGGCCCGGAACGGTTCCCAGCCGATGAGCGAGTCGAAGTAGTCGATGAACGAGGCGGCGCTGGTGCGCGGCTGGCCCAGCCAAAATGCCGGTTCCACCACCGCGCGGACCCCGGCGGCGGCCATCCGTTCGTAGTCGTCGGTGGTGCGTGAGGTCATGTGGATGTGGGGGTCGAAGATGCGCATTCACGCCTCCCGGGGCAGTGCGGCGGTGAGCCGGTCGAGCAGGTCGGTGGCGTCGGCGGGCATCTCCCGGCCGGCGGCGTGCCGCTCGGCGGTGAGCGCGGCCAGCATCGCGGCCAGCTCCCCGTCGGCGCGGGTCTCCAGGTCGGCGACCACTGCCAACGGCACGCCGCTGAACACGCACTTGAGCACCGCCTGCCGCCAGGCGGCCTCATCGAGGTGCCGGGCGTACGGGCCGAGGGCGGCGGCGACCAGCCGGGTGTCGTTGGTCCGGATCGCGTCGTGCAGCAGCGGCACCCCGGCGGCGCCGATCGGCAGCAGTGGCAGGGCCCGCAGCACGGCCCGCCGCTCGGCCGCGTCACCGTGCTGGTAGAGGTTCTCGGCGTACGAGGCGTGCTCACCGGGCAGGGCGGTGAGCAGCAGCACCCGGGCCGCGTCGTCGGCGGTCCAGCCGGGGGCGTCGGGCAACGCGGCCCGACCGCACCGCCGACCGACGGCGGGAAAGAGCCGGGCGATCGCGGTGGGCTCGGCCGCGACCTGCCGCAGCGCCTCGTCCAGCCAGTCGGGATCGGGTACGCCCCGCAGCGCGGCCCGTAGTGAATCCGGTGTCATCCCGTCTCCTCCCCTTGTGCTGCTGGTCCCCTTGTGTGGCTGACGGGCACCCCTGGCACACCCTTTGCTCTGCTTCACTCCAGGCGACGGTCGGTGTCCGGATATCGGACGCCCGCTGTCGCCTCCGTTGAAGCAGAGCAAAGGGCGTCGGCGGGTGCCTCGTCCTCGATGCGCCGCGCGCCGGTCTTTGCCGCGGCGGTGGCGGCGGCGCGCAGGAACTCGATCGAGCGGGCGGCGACCGCCGGTGCGGCGTGCGAGTCGCGGGGCAACTCGACGGCGACCAGCCCGCGGTAGCCGGCCTCGGCCAGGGCCGCCAGCACCGGCGGGAAGTCGATCTCACCGGTGCCGAACTCCAGGTGCTCGTGCACGCCCCGGCGCATGTCGTCGATCTGCACGTTGACCAGGTGGTCGGCCACCTCGGCGACGCACTGCGGCACCGGCCACGGCTCCAGGCACCGGCAGTGGCCGATGTCGAGGGTGATGCCGAAGCGGGCCGGCGCGTCGAGCGCCGCGTGCAGTCGACGCCAGTCGGTAATGCTCTCGACCAGCATGCCCGGCTCCGGCTCGAAGCCGAGGGTGACGCCCGCGCTGTCGGCGGCGTCGACCACGCTGGCGCAGCCGGCGACCAGCCGGTCCCAGGCGCACTGCTGTGACACCGTCTCGGGCCGCACACCGGCCCAGAACGAGACCGCCTCGGCTCCCAGGTCGGCGCCGATCCGCACCGCCCGGCGAAGGAACTCGATCCGCCGGGTGGGGTCGTCGTGCAGCAGCGTCGGTGCGTGCTTGTGCCACGGGTCGAGCAGATAGCGGGCACCGGTCTCGATCACCACCCCCAGACCCAGCGCGTCCAGCCGCCGGGCGACCGCCGCGATCCGGCGGGTGAGCCCGGGTGCGAACGGGTCCAGGTGGTCGTGGTCCAGGGTGAGCGCCACGCCGTCGTAGCCGAGGTCGGCGAGGACGGCGAGCGCGTCGTCGAGCCGGTGGTTGGCGAAGCCGTTCGTGCCGTACCCGAGGCGCAGCCCCGTCGCGTCGGCGCTCGACGGCTCGACAGTCCCGTTGCCGGACTGCTCGGGTCGAGGCTGCGCGGTTCCGGACTGCGCGGTTCCGGGCTGCGCGGTTCCGGGCTGCGCGGTTCCGGGCTGCGCGGGCCGGGGCCGGGGCACGGTCATGTCGGGGAGACCTTCCGGGCCAGCCGACGGCCCAGCGGCGCCGCCGCCGCGACGGCCAGCCCGAGCAGACCGGCGCCGCCACGTGCGGTGAGCGCCCCCTGCAGGGCGGGCAGGCCGGTGATCCCCGCGCCGACGGCCGCGCGGACCTTCCCGGCCGAGGGATCCCGGACGACCTGGGCCTGGGCGGCGCCGTAGCGGGCGGCGTACCACCCGGCCAGCAGCGCGGGCAGCGCGGCGGCGACTCCGGCCGCCCGGGCCCGGCCCGCGCTCACCTCGGCCCGCCCGTCGGCGCTGGCAGCACTGGCAGCCCCGCCAGCGCTGGCAGCTTCGGTGCCGGGGACGGCAGCGCGACGGGCGCCGGGGACGGCAGCGCGACGGGCGCCGGGGACGGCAGCGCGGCGGGCGCCGGGGACGGCGACGGCGGCGCTGGCGGCGACCAGGGCGGTGCCGGCCAGTGTGCGCATCGGCAGGGCCGCGTCCGCGCCGGTGACCTCGCGCCGGGACAGGGTGGTGACCGTCCAGGTGTGGGCCGCCACGGTCGCCGCCGAGGGAAGCGCCCGCCACAGGTGGCCGCCGGAGGCGCCCAGCAGCACGTCCAGCCCTCGGCAGGCGGCCATCACGGCGGGGCCGGCGGCGGTGTTCTTGGCCAGCAGGTCGTACCCCCAGATGCTGGCGGCCAGCGGCACCGCGAGCGCGGCCGCGCGGCGACCGCCCACGGCGGCGGCCAGGCCCACGCCGGCGGCGGTGAGGCCGGCCGCGAGGCCCAGCGCGGCGGTCGGGGTGACCCGGCCGCTGGGGATCGGTCGCTCGGGGCGTTCGACGGCGTCCAGCTCCCGGTCGGCCCAGTCGTTGGCGGCCATGCCGGCCCAGTAGAGCAGCACCGACGCGCCGGCGAGGGCGGGGGTACGCGGGCCCAACGCGCCGGCGGCCGCCGCGCCGGCAACCACGTCACCGGGGACCGAGAGGGCTGCCGGCGCCCGGACCAGCTCGGCCACGTCAGCCAGCGTGGTCATGGCCACCGTCCAGGCCGGCGTGCAACCGCCGGGTGAAGTCGGTCAGCCGGGCCCACTGCTCGGCCAGCGAGTGGGTGGGCGCACCGAGCGGGTCCTTGAAGAAGAAACCCAGGTCGGCCAGCGGCCCCACCTGCCCGGCGGCGTGCGCGGCGGCGGTGAGCCGCGCCAGGTCGAGCACGAGCGGCGCGGCCAGCGCGGAGTCGCAGCCGTGCCAGGTGAACTCCATCCGCATCCCGGTGCCGAGGAAGCCGGCGAACGTGATCAGATCCCAGGCGGTCTTGAAGTCGCCCAGCTCCTCGACGTACTCGATGCGGGTGTTGCCCTGCGGGACGTAGCCCAGCGTCTCGCCGAGCACGCGTTGCTTGCTCTGCACCTTGGCCGCGTTGGCGGCCGGGTCGGCGAGGGTGGCACCGTCGCCGCCGCCGAGCAGGTTCATCCCGGACCAGGAGCGCACGGCGAGGTTGCGCATCGCGAACATCGGCGCGAGGACCGACTTGACCAGGGTCTCACCGGTCTTGCCGTCGTGCCCGGCGTACGGCAGGCGCAGCTCTTCGGCCAACGCGGCCAGCGCCGGCAACCGCAGCCCGGTGGACGGGGTGAAGTCGACGTACGGGCAGTCGGCCAGCAGCGCCGCGTACGCGTACAGGGAGCTGGGCGGCAGCACCTCGTCCGGTCCGGCGAGCGCGGCACGCAGCGCGACCGGGTCGGCGTGCCCGGGGTGCGGTCGAGGCGCCGGTTCGGTGGCGGAGACGTTGACCACGACCACGCGGTCCAGACGGTTGCGCTCCCGGAAGGATGTGAGGTCACCCACGATGGTCGCGACCCGGTCGGCCTGGGTGCCGCCGAGCGGGGCCGGACGCAGTTCCTGCTCGACGGCGGCCAGCTCGTCGGGGAGCGCGGCGACCAGCCGACCGGGTATCACACCGGTGTCGGCCAGGGCCTCGGCGCGCTTGCTCAACGGGGTGGTGGCCACGTCGTGGCCTCCGAAGACCAGGTCCGCGAAGGACGGGAGGGCGGGACCGCGCAGATCCGGCAACTCGGTGACGCAGCCGGTCGGCCCGGCCAGGCCGGCCCGCAGCGCGAGCCCTCCGACGATGCTGGTGGTCGCGACCGAACCGCGTGCTCCTACCAGCCAGACACCCGTTCGCATGGTGCTCCTTCCCATCCAGGAGGAACCGTCGGTTCGATTTAAATATAGGAATATCAGAATATTTCTCGAAAAGCTACGGCCTTGAGCGGATGGGCCCCGCCCGCCCGACCCGTACCGGAACGACACCGGATCCGGCGTCGGCGTCGGCGGCGACGACGACGGACCGGTTACCGGTACGGGTGCGGGCAGACGGGGCTGGCAGGCAGGGTCGGTCGGCGTCTCGACCCTGCCTCCCCCGCATCCGACTGGGGCGTTGGCGTGCCCCGACCGGACGTCTCAGGTGGTGGCGGTCCTCCGGTGCGGCCGGGGAATCCCGGTCCGGTCGCACCGGACGACCGTCCTGCTCGTGCGCCACCGGGCCACACGGCCCGGCTGCACACTCTCCGGAGCCGACCTCGTCCCGACCGCGGGGCGCAAACCGCTGTCGGTCCCTCGCCGGTCGGCTCCGGAAAGCCGGTCGGGCGACGGCGGCGCGAGCACCGCCGTCGCGGATGGTCAGGGGGTCAGACGGCCACCGCGGTCAGCGCCGGTTCCACGTCGGTCCAGGAGGAACCGACGTCCGCCGAACGGGTCACCGCGTCCAGCACGAGCTGGACCTGCAACGCGTCGGCGAAGGAGGGCGCCGGGTCGGTGCCGGTGGCGATCGCCTCGATGAGATCGCGCATCTGGTGGGTGAAGGAGTGCTCGTAGCCGATGATGTGGCCGGGCGGCCACCACGCCGACATGTACGGGTGGTCGCCCTCGGTCACCAGGATCCGGCTGAAGCCCTGTTCCAGGGTAGGCCGGGTGGCGTCGTAGAACTCCAACTCGTTGAGACGCTCCAGGTCGAAGACCACGCTGCCCAGCGAGCCGTTGATCTCGACTCGGAGGGCGTTCTTGCGGCCCGTGGCGAAACGGCTCGCCTCGTACGTCGCCAGGGCGCCACCGTCGAGCCGGGCCACGAAGATCGCGGCGTCGTCGACGGTGACCGGCCCGGTGGGCGCCGAGCCGCCGTCCACGGTGGCCGCGAGACCGCTCGACTCGGCCGGCAACGGCCGCTCCTTGACGAACGTCTCGGTGACCGCGCTGACGCCGGTGATCCGCTGGCCGACGACGAACTGCGTCAGGTCGATGATGTGCGCACCGATGTCACCGAGCGCGCCGGAGCCCGCCCTGTCCTTCTGCAACCGCCAGACCAGCGGGAACTGCGGATCCACGATCCAGTCCTGCAGGTACGTCGCTCGGACGTGCCGGATCACCCCGAGTCGTCCGTCGGCGACCATCTGGCGCATCATCGTGACCGCGGGGACCCGGCGGTAGTTGAACCCGCACATCGAGCGCACCCCGGAGGCGCGGGCGGTGTCCGCCGCGGCGGTCATCGCCCGTGCCTCCGCCACTGTGTTGGCCAGCGGCTTCTCGCACAGGACGTGCTTGCCGGCGGCGAGTGCGGCGAGGGCGATCTCGGCGTGACTGTCGCCGGGTGTGCAGATGTCAACCACGTCGATCTCGTCGGAGTTGATCACGTCGCGCCAGTCCGTCGTGTACGCGTCCCAGCCGAGCCGGTCGGCGGCCTCGGCCACCTTCGGTGTGTCGCGGCCGCAGATCAGCGACATCCTGGCTCGTGCCGGCAGGTCGTAGACGCGGTTCACGGTGCGCCACGCCTGTGAGTGCGCGGCGCCCATGAACGCGTAACCGACCATGCCGATCCGCAGTTCTCTGTCTGTCGTGGACAAGGTGGGTCTCCCCCCGTGTATCAGAACCCGAGCTTGAGGTAGCTGCTCGCGTTCTCCTTCGTGATCGTCTCCGAGGCGAGCACGATCTCCTTGGGCACCTGGAGTTCCACCAGGTCGGACATGCCCTTGCCCTGGCCGATGAGGCGGGCGAGCGAGATGGCCGAGGAGGCCATCGACGGGCTGTAGGTGACGGTGGCCTTCAGCACGGTGTTGTCCGCCTGGATGTCCTCCATCGCCTTCTTCGAGCCGGCGCCGCCGACCATGAAGAACTCCTTGCGGCCGGACTGGTTGATCGCGGCCATCACGCCGACGCCCTGGTCGTCGTCGTGGTTCCAGATCGCGTCGATCTTCGGCAGGGCCTGGAACAGCCCGGTCGCGGCCTGCTGGCCGGAGTCGACGGTGAATTCGGCCGGCCGGCGGTTGGCCACCTTGAAGCCGCTCGCGGCGAGCGTGTCGTTGAAGCCCTTCGACCGCTCCTGGGTCAGCTCCAGCGCGTCGATACCGGGGATCTCACCGATGATCGGGTTGCTGACGCCCTTGGCCTTGAGCTGCGCGATGATGTACGTCGCCGCGGCGACGCCCATGCCGTAGTTGTCGCCCTTGATCTGCAGGCGGTACGCCCGGGCGTCGGGGAAGGCCCGGTCCAGGTTGACCACCGGGATGCCGGCGGTCATGGCCTCCAGGCCGAACGCGTTGAGTTCCTTGCCGTCGTGCGGCAGCACCACGATGACGTCGGGCTTCTGCGACACCAGGGTGGACAGCGCCGCCCGCTGGGTCGCCGGGTCCGCGCCCGCCGCGACGGGCTTGAGCTCCACGTCGGAGTACGCGCCGGCCTGCGCCTTGGCGTTGTTGGTGATGGCGGCGATCCAGCCGTGGTCGTCGGCGGGGGCGGAGAAGCCGATGACCACCTTCTTGCCGGGCTCGTTGTTGACGCCGGTCGCCGCCGCCTTGGTCTGCGCGGTGGTGGGCGACGACTCGTTGCTCGTGCAACCGGCCAGCAGTACGCCGGCGCCGACCGCGACCCCGCCGAAGAGCATTCGGCGGCGCGACAGGTCGGGACTGTGCTGGGTCATGACGACCTCCTGTGTTCGCAGGTGGTGGGATGAGTGGAGGGTGCGTGGTATCCGGTCACCGTCGATGCTCGGGTGACCCTGCGGTGGTGCGGCAAGGTGGTGCGGGTGCTAGTGGTTGGTCAGCTGCTGGTGAGCCTGTTGCGGCCCAGGAACTGGGTGATGCTGCGGAACTGCACCTGCTGGACCAGGACGGCCGCCACGATGATGCCGCCCTTGACCATGTTCTGGGCCTCGCTGGAGAGGCCGTTGATGGCGAAGAGGTTGGTGATGGTCGAGAAGATGATCACGCCGAGCAGGGAACCGATGATCGTGCCCCGCCCGCCGCTGAGCAGCGTGCCACCGATGATCGCGGCGGCGATCGCGTCCAGCTCGTAGAGGTTTGCCGTCGCCGCCTGGGCCGAGTTGGCCTGCGCGGTGAGCATGATGGCGGCGATGCCGCAGCAGAGGCCGGACAGCGCGTACAGCAGCAGGGTGTGCCGCCGGACGTTGATGCCGGCCAGCCGGGCCGCCTCGGGGTTGCCTCCGACGGCGACCGTGCGCCGGCCGAAGGTGGTGCGGTTGAGCAGCACCCAACCGGCCGCGACCACCGCGGCGAGGATGTAGACCAGCAGCGGGATGCCGAGCACCTTCTCGCTGGCGATGTTGTTGATGAAGGTGTTGTTGGACAGCTGGGTCTGCTTGTTGGAGATCTCCGCCGCCAGACCGCGGGCGGCCACCAGCATCGCCAGGGTGGCGATGAAGGGCACCAGCCGGCCGTACGAGATGAGGATTCCGTTGACCACGCCTACCGACAGCCCGACGACCAGGGCGGTGAAGATCATGCCGCCGGCGCCGTAGCTCTGCGTGGCGACAGTGGTGGCCCAGACCGCGGAGAGCGCGACTATCGCGCCGACCGACAGGTCGATACCGCCGCCGATGATGACGAAGGTCATCCCGACGGTGACCACGCCGACCACCGAGGCCAGCTTGAGGATGGTGAGGGTGTTGTCCCACACCCAGTCCGGGTTGGAGTAGAGGTCCCAGCGGCTCACGGCGCCGATGATGACCAGGACCACCAGCACCCCGATGAGGCCGAGGTTACGGCGGGCACCTTCGCCGCTGTCACCCCGCCACCACGAGAGCCGGTTGCTGGTCGTCGCCGCCTCGCTGGCCACCGCCGTCTCGGCGGGATCCACCGGCGGCGACTGCGCCGGCAGCTGCGGGCGCTCCGGGGTCGCGGTGGGGGTGGGAGTCGCGTCGCTCATGCCGGTGCGCCTTCCATCAGGGACCCCGCCATCACGAGGTCGAGCACAGTGTTCTCGTCGAGTTCGCCGGCCAGGGCCTCGCGGACCACCCGGCCCTCCCGCATCACCAGGACCCGGTCGGCCAGACCGAGCACCTCGGGCACCTCGCTGGAGACCAGCAGGACCCCGACGCCCTGGGCGGCCAGACCCCGGATCACCTGGTACAGCTCAGCGCGGGCACCGATGTCCACGCCTCGGGTCGGCTCGTCCAGGAGCAGCAGTTTGGTGTCGCCGAGCAGCCACCGCCCCACCACCACCTTCTGCTGGTTGCCGCCGGAGAGGGTGCGCACCGGGCGGCGGACGTCGCGGGGGCGCAGTTCGAGATCGTCGGCGATCCGGTTCGCCTCGGCCTGCTCGGCCGCCACGTTGGTGAAGCCGAACCGGGCGTACCGGCTGAACGTGGAGAGGGTGACGTTGCGGTAGATCGGCTCACCGAGCAGCAGCGCCTGACTCTTGCGCTCCTCGGGCGCCATGCCCATGCCGGCCCGGACCGCCGCGCCGACACCCGCGCGCAACGCCCGGCCGGCCATCCGGACCGTGCCCGCGTCGGCTCGGCGGGCGCCGTAGATGGTCTCCAGCAGCTCGGAGCGGCCCGAGCCGACCAGCCCGGCGATGCCGACGATCTCACCGGCCCGGACATCGAGCGACACGTCGGCGAACTCGCCCGCCCGGGTCAGCCCCTCGACCTGGAGCAGCTCCGCGCCGGCCGGACCGGCCGCCGGGCGCTCCGGGAAGACGTACTCGATGCTGCGGCCGGTCATCCGGCTGACCAGGTCGCGGGTCGGGGTGTCGCGCGCCGGCAGGTTCGCCGCAGTGGTCCGGCCGTCCTTGAGTACGGTGACCCGGTCGCCGATCTCGCGGATCTCCTCCAGGCGGTGGGAGATGTAGATGACGGCGATGCCCTGGGCGGTCAACTCCCGGATGATCCGGAACAGGTTGCCCACCTCGTCGTGCGCCAGCACCGCGCTCGGCTCGTCCATGATGATCAGTCGCGCCTCGTGCGACAGCGCCCGGGCCATGCTGACGATCTGCTTGCCGGCCGCCGGCAGCGCGCGGACCATCCGCTTGGGGTGGATCTCGCCGTGCCCGAGCCGGCCGAGGATCTGGCGGGTTCGTCGGACCATTTGCCCGCGACGGACGAAGCCCAGCCGGCGCGGCTCGTGGCCCAGGAACGCGTTCTCCCCCACCGACAGGTCCTCGACGAGGTCGAGCTCCTGGTAGATGGTGGCGATGCCGGCGCGCATGGCGGCCTGCGGGTTGGCGAAGCTGGTGGGCTCGCCCCGCCACTCGATGAGACCGGAATCCGGTTGGTGCACCCCGGCCAGCACCTTGATCAGGGTGGACTTGCCGGCGCCGTTCTGCCCGAGCAGGCAGTGCACCTCGCCGGCACGCACCTCCAGCTGCACCCCGTCGAGGGCGCGTACGCCGGGGAAGGTCTTGACCACGTCGGTGAGGCGCAGGACCACCTCGCCGGCGACGGTGTCCGCGGGGGCCTCGACCAGCGACGCCCCGGCGACGGCGGCGTTCTCCTCGGGCTGGGCCACAGTCTCCTCCTCGCTCACGGTGGGTTTCGCGCCTGACGACCGCAGGTTCATGAGGCCTCGCCGAAGGCGACGTCGCTGGCGAGCACGGCCGCGCCGGCGACGCCGGCCCGACCACCCAGCTCGGACAGCACGACGGGCAGGTTGCCGGTGGCCAGCGGCAGCGACCGGCGGTAGACCACGCTGCGGATCTCGGCGAGCAGGATGTGCCCGAGCTGGGCCAGCCCACCACCAATCACGATCATCGACGGGTTGGTGAAGCTCACCAGGCCGGCGAGGACCCCGCCGACCCGCCGCCCGCCGTCGCGGATCAGCTGGATACAGGTCACGTCGCCCTCGACCGCGCCCTCGGCGACGTCCAGAGCGGTCACCACGCCCCGCAGGCTCATCCGCTCGGCCAGTGCCGGCGACGCCCCGCTGCGGGCGGCGGCGGTCGCGTCCTTGGCCAGCGCGGCGCCACTGAACAACGCCTCCAGACATCCGACGTTTCCGCACGAGCACATCGGCCCGTGCGCGTCGACCTGGATGTGGCCGATGTCCCCGGCGCAGCCGTCGGTGCCGCGGTAGACGTCGCCGGTCAGGTAGATGCCGCAGCCGATGCCGGTGCCGATCTTCACGAAGAGGAAGTCGTCCACCGAGTGGGCGACCCCGCCGTGCCGCTCGCCGATCGCCATGATGTTGACGTCGTTGTCGACCACCGCCGGGCAGCCGTGCTCCCGGCTGAGCAGTTCGCGGACCGGAAACCGGTCCCAGCCCGGCATGATCGGCGGCGAGACCGGGACGCCGTCGCGGAAGCTGACCGGGCCGGGAACTCCGATGCCCACCGCGTCCAACCGCTCGTACGCGCCGTCGACCCGGGCCTTGTGCAGCAGCTCGTTGACCCGTTGCAGGGTCACTTTCGGTCCATTGCGGATGTCGGCCGGCTCGGCGTAGTGGGCCACCGGTTCGAGACGGCCGTTGACCACCTCGACGTCCATCGAGCTGGCGCCCAGGTCGACTGCCGCGAAGCGCAGTTTCGGGTTCAGCTCGACCAGGGTGGAGCGACGCCCGCCGCGGGAGGCGGCGAGCCCGGCCTCGGCGACGTAACCCAGTGCGACCAGCCGGTCCAACTCGGCCAACAGTCGCGGGCGGGGCATCTGGAGGCGGTCACCCAGCTCGGCCCGGGACACGGCCCCCTCGTCGCGGAGCAACCGCAACAACCGGACGTGCAGGGGCTCGACGGTCCGCACCGGGGAGTTCACCTCTTCATCGAACTCGTTCACATCGACGCAACGCCGAGGTGTTGTGTCCGACACAGTAGGAGCGTTCCGCACCGCCTGTCCAGAGCTTCAACCGTTCCGGTGGCAACTTTTGTCCGTAAGAGCAAAAGCTAATAGTGGATCAAGAAAAGGGCCTGCGGAAACGAACCGGGGGCGGGAGCGCCTCGCGCTCCCGCCCCCGGGCGGTGTCGGACGATCGGACCTACATGCGCCGTAGGTCGGCCGTCGCATCCAGGGCACGGATCTGTACGGCGTTGCCGCTGTCGTACACCTCCACCGGCTCGGTGGTGAACTGACCGTGCTCCCCCGCGCTCAACCGCACCGCGGGATCCACCACGATCTGCTTCGGTGCGACGTGCATGGCGTACACCCCGTCGATCTGACCGTCGATGATGCTGGTGCCGACCATGACGGCGGTACGACCGCGGGCGTCCTTGGTGATCGCCACCAGGCCGCGGTCCGTGGGAATGGGCATGACTACCTCCTTCTGGCTTCCGTTCGTGATCAGTCGTCCCGCACGCAGGCGTGCAGGGGTGAGTGCGCGGCGACCGGCGAGCCGAACATGATCTGCCGCCAGTCGCCGGTGAAGGTGAAGAAGCCGGCAGTGGTCCGCACGCCGAGGCGGCCCGGGATGCGCGACCCGGAGACGTGCTCCGGCACCGACCCCATCCCGTACACGCTCTCCAGCGACGGCCACACGGAGATGCTCAGCAGCGTCCGGGTGCCCCAGTCGACGATCAACCGGCTGCCGACCAGCTCGGGCAGCCGTCGCCGGACCGCCCGCTTGATCCGCAGGTGCAGCACCACCAACCGCAGCAGGACGAGCCGCGACGGGCACTCGAACCGCGTGATGACCACCTGCCCACCGGCCGGATCCGGCCGGAAGACCGGGGTCACCCCCAGCTCAGCAGCGATGCCTGAGCCACGGCCGCGACCAGCAGCGTCGCGCCGGACCACCGGCGGATGATCCTCTGCCAGTCCTGCCATCTCCGTCCCTTCTCCTCATCGATCGGCGTCGTCGTCGGCTTACGGATGCTCAGCGCCACCATCGACAGCACCGCCAGGACTGCCACCACGACCAACGTCGTCGGCAGCGCCGCCGGACTCAGCAGCACTAGCGCGGCCAGGGCCACCCACAGGAACGAGGTGGTCTTCTGGGTGGTGAACAGCAGGGCCAGGTCGAAGCCCCACACCACTCCCAGCGAGCCGGGAGGCAGCGTCCGGGCCAGCGACTGCGGCACCTGCCGCCACACGTGCGGAGTGCGTTGCCGCAGATCCGCCACACCGAAGCCGAGCGCCACCACGATCACCAGTCCGACCCGCACCGCTTCCGGCAGCACCGCGGTGATCCCGCTGGCGAGCAGGTAGAACGGGACCGCCAGAACCGCCGCGCCGAAGATCCCACCGACCAGCAGGCCGAGCAGGAACCGACTCCCGCCCCACCGGTCGTCCCGCAACATCGGGCCGGCGACCCCGGCCATGGAGACGCCTCAAGGGCTGTAGCCCTGCAGGATCGCCCCCAGCAGGGCGACGCCGATCCAGACCTCCATCCCCGGTCAGGCCGTCAGCAGTTCGAGGTGCAGGTGCACTTGCCGGCGGAGGCGTTGTACGAGCCGTCGGAACGCTTGCGCTCGCAACACTGGCAGCGGTAGATCGGTCCCACCGTGCCGAACGTGCAGGTCCACACGTAGTGGCTGGCCGCCAGGCAGGTCGACATGCTGATGTTCGGTGGCACGTACTCGAGGCTGCAGCAGTTCCAGTTGGCCGCCTGGGCCGGCGACCCCTTGGCGAAGACCGCGACGGCGGCGGCCAGTCCGCCGGCGCCGATCCCGCGCAGCACGCCCCGTCGTTTGACCGAGGACTTGGGGACAGCAGTGGTCATGACACCTCCTGTGTGAGATGGGCTGCCGGGTCGCGTGCCTCGTCGCACGCCACCCGGGGTCCTGGCGCGCTCACGCCTCCTGGGCGGAGTGGGCGGAGTGCAGGTGGCCGGTGGCGGCGAGGGCGCTGTCGAGCGTCCAGAAGAGCAGCGCGGTGTCCAGCCGACCGTGCCGGAACAGCAGGGCCGCCGGGCTGGAGTCGATGTTGAACTCCCCGGTGCTCCAGGCGCCGCCCTGGTCCAGGTACGGCCGGGCCCGCTCCAGCTCGTGCCGGCGGATGAAGTCCTCGCCGCGCTCGCGGACACCGCACGAGACCACCACGCTGAGGTCGACGCCGCGGTCCAGCGCGCCCGGAACCTGGGCGGCGATCTGCTCACAGCTCGCACACGAGGAGCTGAGCACCAGCACCAGGGCGCGCTCGCGGTCGCGCAGGTGCGCCAACTCCGCCGGCCAGTTCAGCGACTCGGCGCCCAACCGGGCGTTCTCCAGCGGTTCGACCTGGGCCGACGGCTCGTTGCTCTGCTCCGGCAATCGCGCCGCCAACTGACCGAGCATCGCGAAAAACAGCACCATCGTTCCGGCGAGAACCAGCAGGACGAAAGCAAGGAACATGGTCATGGCGTTCATTACCCTTCGTGGTGGAGAAGCGCCCGTCACACCCGGTCGGATTGCGGGAACAGCGGTCGTACGATCGGGAGAATCCAGCGACGGTTGGCGTAGAGCGACAGCAGCAGCGCGGCGAGCGCGGCACCGATCACCGGCCCGGCGGGCTGGTTGGCGGCGGCGCCGACGACGGCGAGGTTGCCCACCGCGACGGCCAGCAGGCCGACACCGATGGCGATGTTGACCGGTCCGAAAGGAGCACCCTCGGTGCGGCCGAAACACCCGCACGGCTCCTCGCTGCCCCGGACCACGCCGACCAGACCGACCACCGCGAACGACAGTCCCAGCGCCGCCACCAGCAGCGCACCCGCACGTCGAGTGGGCTCCACGACCAGGGCCACCGCGGCGCACAGTTCCAGCAGGGCCACCAGCCGCACGAGGCCGGACCCGGACGCCCAGGGCAGCCCGATCTCGGAAAGAGCACGTCCCAACTGCGTGCCGTCCACGGTCTTCGCGGCGGCAGCCTGCATCAGCAACGCCGCCGCCATACAGTTGACGAATAGGATGCCGACAATGGATATTGAAGCCACAACGGGCTCCTTCCCCGCTATTAGCGGAAGCGCGTCGTTACTGGCACTCTGACCCATCGGCTCATTCGTACGGCACATCCCCGGCACCGCGACCGCACGGATCCGTCATCGTCATGTCATCGGCGGGCATGACTCGGCCGACGACCGTGCCGTGAGCCTTGGCACGGCTCTGCGGGCCACCCGGCCCACCGAACGGAGAAACGTGGAATTCGCCATTCTCGGCCCGCTGGAGGTTCGCTCTTCAGGCACGCCGGTGGATCTGCCCGCGCCCCGTCAACGACGGATCCTGGCCGCGCTCCTGGTCGCCAGCGAGGGTTGGCTCTCGGTCAACCGCCTGATCGAGGCATGCTGGGACGACGCGGGGCCGTGGACCGCCCGCAAGCAGGTACAGAACCAGGTCGGGGCGCTGCGGCGGCACCTCGTCCGACACGGCGGTGACGCCAACATCGTGGTCACCCGCCCCGACGGCTACCAACTGGACGTGTCCGACGCGTACGTGGACGCGCGGGAGTTCGCCGAGACGGTCCGGCGGGCCCGGCAGGCCGCCGAGGTCGACACCGCCCGCGCGGTAGCCCTCTACCAGGGCGCGTTGACCCTGTGGCGCGGTCCGGCGCTGGACGGGCTGAACAGCCCCGCACTGGAACCCGCCGCGGCGCGACTTGCCGAACTGCGGCTGCTCGCCGCCGAGGAGCGCTACGACCTGGAGCTGCGGCTCGGCCGACACCGCCAGGTGCTGGCCGACCTGATCGAACTGGCCGCCGAACACCCCTCCCGGGAGCGCCTACAGGCGCTGCTCATGCTGGCGTTGTACCGGGAGGGGCGACAGGTGGAGGCACACGGCGTCTACCGGCGTCTGCACGACCACCTCGCGGAGGAGCTCGGAACCGGGCCCGGTGGCGAACTCCGGCAGCTGCGCGAGCGGCTGCTGTGCGATCAGGTCAGCGCTTGGCAGCCGAATTCCGCTTCTTCCTGAGCTTGCGGTCGTCGCGCAGCTCCAGGTACGGCTCGTCGTCGACAGCGTGGCCGGCCGAGATGGCCCGGCCGCGCTCCAACTCCGCGTCGAACTCGGCGCCCAGCAGGATCGCGATGTTGCTCAGCCAGAGCCAGACCAGAAAGACGATCACGCCGGCCAGCGCACCGTACGTCTTGTTGTACGAGCCGAAGTTGCTCACGTAGAGGGCGAAGAGACCGGAGATCACCAGCCAGATCACCACGGCGAGCACCCCACCCGGGCTGACCCAGCGGAACCCGCCGTGCCGCGCGTTCGGCGAGGCCCAGTAGAGGATCGCGAACATCAGGCTGACCAGGAGCAGCAGCACCGGCCACTTGGCGATGTCCCACACCGTGACGGCCGTCGAGCCGAGGCCTACCGCGTTCCCGACCAGTTCGGCGAGTCGGCCGGTGAAGACCACGATCACCGCGCAGGCCAGCAGGAGCACACCGATCACGGCCGTCACACCGACCCGGATCGGCAGGGTCTTCCAGATCGGCCGACCCTCCGGCACGTCGTAGATCGTGTTCGAGGCGCGCATGAACGCGGCGATGTAACCCGACGCGGACCAGAACGCGGCCAGCAGACCGATGATCGCCGCGACGCTGGCCAGCCCTCCGCTGCCCTGCGCCTGTTGGATCGCATCCTCGATGATCTTCTGGATGCTCTCGTTGGGCACCGCCTGGTTGACCGTGTCCTTGACGCCCTCGGTGGCGCTGGTGCCCAGCAGGCCGAGGATGGAGATCAACACCAGCACGCCCGGGAAGATGGACAGCACTCCGTAGTAGGTCAGCGCCGCCGCCCAGTCGGTCAGACTGTCGTCCTGGAACTCGGCGACCGTGCGGCGCAGCGCTGCCTTCCAGCCGCTGCCGGGCAGGTCGGTGGGGCTGTCCGGCCCGGCGTCGGGCCCGACCGGCCCGCCGCGCTCACGGTGGTCGGACGTCTCGTCGGAGGCCATCGCCCCTCCTCTTCGTCGGCGGTGTCGCCCGAAGGACATGCCCCACGAACAGCGGCGATAACCCCTACGGGTAGAGCAACCTGCCCATCCGGCGCGACGCCACGAGAAGGCCGACCGCCAACAGCGCCAGCAGATAGAACACGTCGAGCAGCCAGAGCCAACCCCCGGTGCCCAGCGCGACGCCGCGAATCAGGTGCACGGCCCGGTACAACGGGGTGACCTCGATCAGCCAGTGCAGCAGGGTCGGGTAGGCCTGCGCCGGCACGAAGGTGCCGGAGAAGAGGAACAGGGTGAACTGCGCGGACGCCACCAGGTCGAAATCCTGCCAGCTGCGCATGACTGTGGAGACCGCCATGCCGAGCGCCCCGAACGCGAACCCGACCAGCACCGCAGCGGGCAGCGCGGTGACCGCGTGGACGACGCTTGTCAGATCCAACGCGACCATCACCCCGAGGAACGCCGCCGAGTAGGCGCTGCCCCGCAACATCGCCCAGCTCAGCTCACCGAGGGCGATCTCGAACGGCCGTACCGGGGTGGCGATCATCCCGTCGTACAGCTTCATGTACTTCATCTTGCCGAAGAAGTTGAAGGTGGTCTCGGAGAGCGCCCCGGTCATCGCGGAGGCGGCCAGCATCGCCGGAGCCACGAACGCGGCGTACGACACCAGCCGCCCGTCGGGCAGCGGCAGGTCGCCGACAAGCGTCCCGACACCCACGCCGATGGAGAGCAGGTAGAGCAGGGGCTCCACGAAGCCGGAGAGCAGCAGCAGCCAGTAGACCGACTTCAGCGCGGCGAGATTGCGCTCGACCACCGACCCCGACCGCCGGGAGGCGGCGGAGACGTCGACCAGCCGGGGCAGCACCAGCGTGACCACGAGATCTCCCTAGACGACGAGCTTGCGGCGGAAGGCGCGCAGCGCCAGCAGCCAACCGACGGCCGCCCAGGCAGCCAGGTAGAGCAGGTGCCCGGCGACCGACCACTGTGGGGCGACCCCGAGCGTCGCCGCCCGGCAGAGATCGACGGCGTGCCACAGCGGAGTCGCGTACGCCAGCCAGCGCAGCGCCTCCGGCAACGACTCGACCGGGAAGAACACGCCGGCGAACAGCGTCATCGGGATGACCGCGAACCGGAACAGCATCGCCAGCCAACTGTCACTGGACACCACCGCGGCGTACGCGAACGTCGGCGTGGCCCCGGCCAGCGCGAGCAGCGCCACCACCGGCAGGGTGGCCAGCGCCCACGGCGAGCGCAACGCCCCGAACAACCCGGTGACCAGCAGGAAGGCCGCGATCGTCGTGAGCACCCGGAACAGCACGAAGGCCAGGTGCCCGGCCAGGATGTCGGCCACGCGCAGCGGCGACGCCGTCTGCGCGAAGTAGGTCTTGATCCACTGGAAGTTGCTGAACACCGGCCACGTCGAGTCGCCCACTGTCACCTGGAGGGCCGTCGAGGCGATCAGCCCCGGGACCAGCCAGTCGAGATAGCGCACCCCGTCGACGCCCTGGTCGATGTACGCGCCGACGCCCAGCCCGAAGCCGAACACGGTGAGCACCGGCAGCAGGAACGACGAGAACACCCCGGCCCGCCAGGTGCGCCGAAGACCCACCAAATAGTGCTCGAACACCGCGTACGCCGGCACCCAGGGCACCCGCGTCCGCTGCGCCACACTCACCATGACCACCCCCGTCCCCGACCTTCCTACCCCCGGGGTACGACAGGCCGCCGGTCACCCTACGGCGACCCCGTCGACGTGTCGCCCGGGTTTCCCCCGTAGCGCGCCACGCCGGCGGCGGGCCGGCGCGATGATCGACTCGGGTTCGCGGATTCCGGGGTGTCCCGGTCCCGCGGATGCCCCGGTTTACAGGAAGCCGAGTGGACCTTGACGGTGCCGGCACCGAGCGGGCGGGCTGCGCGACCGTCCGGGGACCTACCGCCGGACGGCGTCGGACCCGACGAACGTGCGCCACGCGTCGGGCGTGAAGACGAGCACCGGGCCGCCCGGATCCTTCGAGTCACGAACGGCCACCAGCCCCGGAAGGCTGTCGGCCACCTCCACACAGGCACCGCCGCTGCCGTTGCTGCGGCTGCTCTTGCGCCACCGGACGTCGGTCAGCTCCATGTCTCCGCCACTTCCGCAATCAGGTCGAGGGACTGCTGCTGCGATAGTGCCTCACCCCGGATCGATTCCCACACCTCGACCATCTGCCGGACGTACTCGGGGCGGTCGATCACCTGACCGTGGCGCTGCCCGTCGAGGTAAACGACATCCTCACCGGAGGATGCGGTGGCGATCACGAAGGGACCATCGAGCCCAGCGTACGCACCGGCGATGAGCGGCACGACCTGGATTCGGACCCGGGGCAGGGCCGAGCCGAGCTTCACGAGGTGACGCAACTGCTCGCGCATCACCTCCGGGCCGCCGACACGACGGCGCAGCGTGTACTCGTCGATGACCACGCTGAGCAGCGGCGGCCGGTCCCGGGTGAGCACGCCCTGCCGGTCGAGCCGAGCGGTCACCTGCTGTTCGACCTCGTCCGCCGCGAAGAGCCCGGCACCGGCCAGGATGGCGCGGGCGTACCCCTCGGTCTGCAACAGGCCCGGCACGTAGACCGGCTCGAACCACCGCAGCGCGGTGGTCTCCTGTTCGACGCCGGCCCAGTCGCGGAACCACGGCACAACGGCCTCGCGGCTGATCCGCCGCTGGATGCGCTCGAAGCGCCCGTCGGTCGCGAACACGGCGTCGCACCGACGCGCGAAGTCCAGGCTCGGCCGGCGCTCGGAGGTCTCCACCTTGGCGACAAGTGCCCCGGAATAGCTCAGCGCTTCCGCCAGCGTCGCCTGGGACATGCCGCTGGCTGCCCGGGCCAGCCGTAGCTCCTCCGCGAAGTGCTCCAGCATGGACGAACTCTCCACGGACAGCCTCCGTACATCTTCGTACCGTGCCGGGCCGATCACCGTACGCCCTGGTCGTCGGCGCGCGGAACCTCCCACGGTAGTCGCGTCCTCAGCAGACTGTCACGCAGCGGGACCGCTCACGGGGTCGGACGGCGGGCGGAACCAGGCCGGGGGGCGTTCCGTGACCGCACACGGTCCGGGACGCCCCCACCCACCCGATGGAGGTTCCCGGTGCGACTCGCCTCGTCAGCTCGCGACCACGGAGGGCTCTGATGCCTCGCTACCGCCCGCACGTGGCGGCGCGTCCCTCCTGGCGCTGCCGGGTCTGTGGTGCGGCGTGGCCGTGCTCGCCAGCGCGTCTGGCGTTGCTGGGCGAGTACCGCGAGAACCGGGCCGGCCTGCTGATCTACCTCGCCACGCTGCTTCAGGAGGCGGACGGGGACATCGGCGGCAGCACCGCGCCTGACCTGCTCACGAACCGCTTCCTGACCTGGGCCAGAGCCCGCTGACCCACCGGCCGACCGGCGCGTCAGACCGGCCGGCGGACCGGGTCGGGCCGGTCGGCAGGGACGGGTCAGGCCGGCCGGTACGCGCGGGCCAGCGCCTGCACGGCGTAGCCGAGCAGCAGTACGCCCGCACCCGTGCCGATCACCAGGCCGGGGGACACCGCCGAGGCGAGCCCGACGACGAGACCCGCCACCGCCACCACGCACAACGCGACACCGAGCGGCCGCAGCAGTGGGTCCCCCAGCAGCGGGGCGAGGGGAAAGAAGTGCAGTCCGACGATCAGGCAGACAAGCACCGGCACGTACGCGGACCAGCCGGCAGCGACCAGCACTGCCGCTCCCAGCCCGGCGGCGACGAACTCGGCGACGACGATGAGCAGGTAACGGCGGTCGGTGGCCCGGTTCCGCGGGCCGACCGCGCCCCGGGTGCGTGCCGACAGCACGCCGCCCAGCACGGCGGTCAGGAGTGCGGCGACGCTGCCCACCACAAGCAGGGCGCGCAACGGCTGCTCGGCCGCCGGCACGCTGAACCAGACCATCGCGAAGATGCCCAGGTAGAGAGCGGTCAGCCCGGCCTGGTGGCGGCTGCTGGTCACCAACGCGGACATGGAACCTCCCCTGATCAACCCGCGTCAGGCGGATGCGTCGACCGGGCCCGCCGATGGTACGCAAGATCATTCACGCCCGCACTTCGCAGCGACCACGGGGATCGGCACGCCCTGAAGGATCGCGTCCCCCGTCAGTCGACCAGGGTGCGGCCGGTCAGGTGCAGGAAGACGTCCTCCAGGCCGCTGCGCCGCACCAGGACGTTGGCCGGGTTGAGCCCCAGCGCACCGACCTCGGCGACGGCCGCGTCGCCGTCGGGCACATAGAGCAGCACCCGGTCGGGCAGCACCTCGACCCGCTCGCCCACACCGTCGAGCTTGCCGGCGAACGGCTCCTGCGACTCGGCCGCGAAGCGCAGCTCGACCACCTCGCGGGTGGAGTGCTCCTCGATCAGCGCCCGGGGTGAGCCCTCGGCGACGATCCGCCCGCCGTCCATCACCACCAGCCGGTCGCAGAGCTGCTCGGCCTCGTCCATGTAGTGCGTGGTGAGCACCAGTGTCACGCCCTGCTGCTTGAGCCGGAACAGTCGCTCCCACACCAGGTGCCGCGCCTGCGGGTCGAGCCCGGTGGTCGGCTCGTCGAGCAGCACGATCTCCGGATCGTTGACCAGGGCGCGGGCGATGGTCAACCGGCGCTTCATGCCACCGGAGAGCGGCTCGACCTTACTGTCGGCCCGCTCGGTGAGCTGGACGAAGTCGAGCAGCTCGGCGGCCCGTTCCCGGGCGGCCCGCCGGGAGATGCCGAAGTAGCGGGCGTACACCGTGAGGTTTTCCCGGACGGTCAGCTCCGGGTCGAGGTTGTCCATCTGCGGGCACACGCCGAGCCGGGCCCGGATCGCCGGCCCGTCGCGGACCGGATCCAGGTCGAGGATGCGCAGCTCGCCGTCGCTCGGCGGGGAGATGCAGCCGACCATCCGCATGGTGGAGGACTTGCCGGCGCCGTTGGGCCCGAGGAAACCGAACGCCTCACCCGAGCGCACCTCGACGTCGATGCCGTCGACGGCGGTGAAGTCGCCGAACCGCTTCACCAGCCCACGAGCCTGAATCAGTGGTCGCCCCGAAGTCACCGCCCGACCCTAACCGCCGGGTCCGACACCCCTCCACGCAAATACGCACGCGCCGACCCGCCGGAAGCAAACGCCGCTCAACGCCCCACTACGACGGGCAATCGACAGGTATCGTCCTCACGTGTCGCCCGCCAGCTCGCCCGATGGTCCGCCGTCACCCGCCCGGCCAGCCAGCTCACCCGGCGACCGGCCTGCCACGAACGCCGCCGACGGGCCACCCCGACCACGTCCAGCAGCCGAGACCGCAGACCTGGCCGAGACCGCAGACCCAGCCGGACCAACCGACCAGACCGCAACCACAGAACCGGCCGTGCCGACCGGACAGACCGCGACCACAGAACCGGCCGGACCGGCCAGCGCGGCCGAGCGGGCGACCCGGGACCTGGCGGCCCAGTTCGAGGACGAGAAGCCCGGCCGGGTGCTGTCCGGGCCGGCAGCTCTGCTCCTCGGCACGGTGGCGCTGGCGGTCGGCGCGCTGGCTCTCTGGCAGGTGTTCCGTCCACTCGCGCAGGGCAGCAAGTACTACCTGATCATCTTCTTGGCCGGCGTACTCCCCCTGGTTTTCCTCGCCTACCCGGCCGACCTGCCGCGCTGGGCCCGCCCGCGCCGACGCAGCGACAGCAGCGACAACGCCGGGCCCACCGTCACCGACTGGGTGCTGGCCGCCCTGACCGTGGCGGCCTGCCTGTATCCCGTCCTGCCGATCCACATCGGTACGGGTGGCGGCGGCTACAACGCGTTCCTCGACCGGCAGGGACTGCTCGCGCCGAGCGACCTGGTGCTGGGTACGGTGCTGCTGCTCCTGCTGCTGGAGGCGTGCCGCCGCACGACAGGTTGGATCCTGCCGGCCGTCTGCCTGCTGTTCCTCGGGTACGGCTACTACGGCGGGTTGCTGCCGCAGTCCTGGCCGGTCGCGCACGCCGGGCTCGACTTCAGTCAACTGGTCGACGCGTTCTACAACTCCGACAGCGGTTTCTACGGCACCCCGTTGGACGTGGCCGCCTCGTACATCGTGCTGTTCACCATTTACGGCGCGGTGCTGGAACTGTCCGGGGCCGGGCGGTTCTTCGTCGACCTGTCGGCTGCGGCGTTCCGCCGCTCCCGTACCGCCGCCGGCCGAACGGCGGTGGCCTCGGGCTTCCTGCTCGGCACCGTGTCCGGCTCCGGCGCGGCGACAACTGTGAGCATCGGCGCGGTCACCTGGCCGCTGCTGCGCCGCGCCGGTTATCCCCCGGAACGGGCCGGCGGCATGTTGGCCGCGGCCGGGGTGGGCGCGATCCTCTCCCCGCCCACTCTTGGTGCGGCGGCGTTCATCATCGCCGAGTACCTGGGCGTGTCCTACCTTCAGGTGCTGGGCTGGGCGACGATACCGACGGTGCTCTACTACCTGGGCATCCTGCTCGCCGTGGAGATCGACGCCCGCCGGTCGGGCGTACGCCCGGTCGTCCTCGACGTCGACTCGCCGTGGCGGCTGCTGGGCCGGCTCGGCTACCACTTCGCGTCGCTGATCGCGATCATCGTTCTCCTCGCGGTAGGTGTGTCCGCGACGAGGGCCGTCGTCTTCGCCATCGTCCTGGCCGCCGCGCTGTCGTACCTGGACCGCACGCACCGGCTCACCCCGACCCGGCTGGCGACCGCGCTCGTCACCGGCGTACGCGGGGTCCTGGCCGTCACGGCGGTCTGCGCGGCCGCCGGCATCATCACGGCGACCACCACGAAGACCGGTCTCGGGCCGCAGGCGGCGGCGCTGCTGATCGGCGGGGCGCAGGCGGCCACCTCGGACCCGACGCTGGTCCTGGTGCTCACGGCGCTGCTCGCCGCCGTCGCGCTCACTCTCTTGGGCCTGGCCGTGCCGGTTACCGCTTCGTTCGTGATCGGTTGGGTGATCGTCGGCCCGGCCCTGCTCGACCTGGGCGTGACAGCGCCCGCCGCGGCGATGTTCGTCTTCTACTTCGCCGTGCTGTCCGAGGTGTCTCCGCCGACCGCGCTCGCCGCGGTCGCCGCGGCCGCCGTCACCGGAGGCCGGCTGGTGCCGACCATGTGGCAGACCCTGCGGTACGCGCTGCCGGCATACCTGATCCCGATCGCGTTCGTCATCACCCCCGCCGGGCTGGGCCTGCTCGGCATCGGCGGTGTCCAGCGGATCGTCGTCGCCGTCCTGGTCACCGCGCTCGGCGTGGCGGTGCTCGCTGTCGCTGCCGGTGGTTGGCTGCCCGGCGTGGGTCGGGCCGGCGCCCCGGAGCGGGTGCTCGGCGCTCTCGGCGGCGTCACACTGCTCTGGCTCGAACCCGTGCCGGTCGCCCTGGGCACGACGCTGGCCGCCGTCGCGGCGACGGGTGTGTTCCTGCGAGGCCGATCCGCCAGTCGACAACCGACCAACCCTGTCAAGGAGAGACCGTGAGACGAATCGACGTACGGCTCGCAGCGGGCCTGAGCGTGCTCGCCCTCGTCACGACGGGCGTCACCGGCTGCGGAGGCCAGCAGGGCGGCGCGGCCAAGGACGACACGGCCAGCGAGGTCACCTGCGAGGTGACCCGGGAGACGCGCGTGGGCATCGCCACGGGCAACGCGACAGGTGTCTACTACGTGGTCGGCAACGCCCTGGCCGGCCAGTTGTCCGGGGCGACCGGCGGCAAGCTCACCGGCACCGCCGCCGAGACCGGCGCCTCGGTGCAGAACGTCGAGCAGTTGGTCAGTGGCAAGTACGACGTGGCGTTCTCGCTGTTCGACACGGCGGTCAACGCGGTCGAGGGCAAGGGCAGCTTCAGCGCGCCGCAGCCGGTGCAGGCGCTGGCCCGTATCTACGACAACTACACGCAGGTGGTGGTCCGTAAGGACTCCGGAATCACCTCGGTGGCCGGGATGCGCGGCAAGCGGATCTCCACGGGCTCCCCGAAGTCCGGCACCGAGGCGATCGCGAACCGGCTGCTGGAGGCTGCCGGCCTCGACCCGGCCAAGGACGTCCGGGCCCAGCGACTCGACCTCGCCAAGACCGTCGACGGAATGAAGGACGGCAGCATCGACGGGTTCTTCTGGTCCGGTGGCCTGCCCACCGGCGGCGTGACGGACCTGTTCACCACCGCTGGCGACACTGTGGCGTTCGTCGACATCTCGGCGCTACTGCCGAAGCTGACCGCGCTGAGCCCCGGCTACCAGTCCGGCACGATCGGTCGGGACGTGTACCGGACGGCGTCCGACACCCCGACCATCGTCGTACCCAACGTGCTGCTGGTCCGCGAGGACCTGGACGCCAACGTCGCCTGCGCGATCACCCGGACGGTGTTCGACAAGCGCGACGTCCTGGCCCAGGCCAACCCGGCGGCCAAGGGGATCTCGCTGGAGAAGGCCCGCAGGACCCTGCCGGTGCCGCTGCACCGCGGCGCCGAGAAGGCGCTGACGGACCTCGGCGCGAAGTGACGGCCGGTCAGCTGTCGGCCGGGGCGGTGGCGGCGCGGGCCGCGCCGACCAGGCGGTCGGTCTCGGCGAGCAGGGCCTCGTCGTCCGCCGGTGTGCCGGGGTCGAGGCGGACCGTCCAGGTCAGACCGTCCACGCCGGCCACCCGCCGGGCCGCGACCCGCGCCGCGCCGCCGGGCACCGGGTGGTGTTCGGTGTACGCGACGGAACGGGTCACCCGTGCCCGCACCTGGTGCGGCAGCTCACCCGGGTCGAGCAGCAGGTACGTCTCGGCCGGCCCGTCGACGACCACTGTGTAGCCGTCGCGCTCGACTACCGTCTCGGCGGGCGTGACGGTCAGCTCCCGACCGGACCAGACCGCCTTGAGGACGTCGTGCCAGCCGATGCGGTGCCCCCGACCGGGCAGCCACAGCCCGAGGTTGCTGGCCACGACGACCCCGTCGCCCTCGCCGTTGCCCGCCGCCGACCAGGCGAGCACCCGCTCGTCGGCGGCCAGCGGTGGCCGGTCGGCCGGCGGCAGCTTCGGCTTGCGGCTGAACAGTCCCATCTAGAGCCCTCCCGCGGCCTGCTCGCGCAACGCCCGGGCATGCTGCTCCAGCGACAGCAGTTCGCCGAAGGCCGCGAAGTACTCGTCCTTGTTGTTGACCGGGTTGATCCGCTGGATGCGCGACTTGAGGTCGCGGATGCGGGCCGTCACCGACCCGAACTGCACCCGGGCCATGGTGATCGACACGTAGCGCGGGTCCGGTTCACCGTCGATCCGCAGCGGCTCCACGGCCAGCTCGCCGACCAGCGCCGCCGAGGCCAGGTCGTCGCACGCGTCGCGGACCTTCTCGATCCAGACGGCGCCGCCGGTCGCCGACACGGCCCCACCGGCCTGCGCGACGGCAGTCCGCACGCCGACGTGCACCGGGTTGCGGTATTCGGTCGCCTCGACCGCGTCGAACATCGGCCCGGCCAGCACCGGCTGTTGCAGGGCGAGCTTCAACGCCTCGCGTTCGACCATCGACTGCGGGCTGTCCACTGCCGGTTCGGGACGGGCCGGGGCGGGTCGTGGGGCGGGTGCGGCGTCCCGCCCGCCGCCGGACGGCGGAGTGTTGGCGGCGGCGAGCACCGCCCGCTGCACCGGCTCGATCTCCATGCCGAGGTCCATGGCGAGCTTGCGGACGTACTCCGGGCGCTTCTCCCGGTCCTTCAACTGCGCGACAAGCGGCGCGGCCCGGCGCATCGCCTCGACCCGGCCATCGACGGTGTCCAGGTCGAAGCGGCTGATCTCGTGGCGCAGCGCGAAGTCGACCAGGGGCTCGCGCCGGGCGACCAGGTCGCGGACCGCCAGGTCGCCCTTGGCCAACCGCAGGTCACACGGGTCCATGTTGTCGGGGCTGACCGCGATGAACGTCCGACCCACGAAGCGCTGGTCGTCGGAGAAGGCGCGCAGCGCCGCCTTCTGCCCGGCGGCGTCCCCGTCGAAGGTGAAGATGATCTCGCCGGCCACCGAGTCGGTGTCCAGCAGGAGCCGGCGCAGCACCCCGATGTGGTCCGCGCCGAACGCGGTGCCGCAGGTCGCCACCGCCGTCGTCACCCCGGCCAGGTGGCAGGCCATCACGTCGGTGTACCCCTCGACGATCACCGCCCGACCCTGTTTGGCGATCTCCCGCTTGGCCTGGTCGATGCCGTAGAGCACGTGCGACTTCTTGTAGATCGGCGTCTCGGGGGTGTTCAGGTACTTCGGGCCGTCGTCGTCGTCGAAGAGCTTGCGCGCGCCGAAGCCGATCACGTCGCCGGCGAGGTCCCGGATCGGCCACAGCAGCCGGCGCCGGAACCGGTCGATGAGCGTGCCCGAGCGGGCTTCCCGGGACAGCCCGGCGGTGACCAGTTCCTGATGGGTGAAGCCCTGCTGGCGCAGGTGCTTGGTGAGCAGGTCCCAGCCGTCCGGCGCGAACCCGCACCCGTAGCGCTCGGCGGCGGCCCGGTCGAAGCCCCGTTTCGCCAGGAACTCCCGGGCCGGCCGCGCCCCGGCGGTGCTGAGTTGCGCCCGGTAGAAATCGACAGCGGCGGCGTGCGCGGCGACGAGGCGCTGCCGTTGGCCCTGCTGCGGGCGGGGACGCGGGGTGCTCCGGTCGTCCTCGACGTAGCGCAGCTGGATGCCGGCACGCCCGGCCAGCCGCTCGACCGACTCGACGAAGCTGAGGTGCTCCGCGTCCATCAGGAACTTGATCGCGTCGCCGCCGGCCCCGCAGCCGAAGCAGTACCAGACGTTGCGGGCGGGCGAGACGTTGAACGACGGGCTCTTCTCGTCGTGGAACGGGCACAGGCCCTTGAGGTTGCCGCCGCCGGCGGACTTCAACGTGACCGTCTCGGAGATCACATCCCCGATCGAGGTGCGTTCCCGGACCAGTGCGATGTCCTCGTCCCGGATCCGCCCAGCCATGCGCCACCCCCTCGGCGTACATCCTGCCCTGCCGGACCGATGACACGCCGGCCGGGGGACACCGGTGTGGCGGGGGCCGCCGTCGGGCTCGCCCGTTCCGGCCCGGCCGCCGGGCCCGCGCGGGGACCATGACCAGATGCGCAGGGTACGCGGTGACGGCGCCCGCCGGCCGCGCCGGATCCTCGGCCGGCTGGGGCTGCCTGGCGTGGCGCCCGCCCAGGACGAGGCCGGCCACCGGCACGCCACCTGGCTCGAACTCTTCCTCGACCTCATCTTCGTGTACGCGCTGGCGGCCGTCGTACGTCGGCTCGGCGACGACCCGACCCCGGCGCCGACGGCCGTGCTGGCCGTGATCGGGCTGTTCCTGGTGATCCAGTGGTGCTGGCTGGGGCAGGTCTTCTACGACAACCGGTTCGACCCGGACGACGCGCTGCACCGGCTGCTGGTGCTGGTCGCCCTGGTCGGCGCCGGCGCGATGACGCTCGGCGTCGACGAGGTGCCCGAGAGCGTGCTGCTTCCGGTGGGATACCTGATCGTGCGGGGTGTGCTGCTCCTTTTGTATCTGCGGGCCCGGCCGACCAGCCCGATGGCCCGGACCGTGACCACGATCTACCTGCTCGGGTTCGGGTCGGGCTGGCTCATCTGGCTGGCCTCGCTCGTCGCACCCACCGGGTCGCGCCCGACGCTGTGGATCATCGCGATGGTCATCGAGCTGGCCACCCCCTGGGTCGGCCGGCGCTGGCTCAACGATTGGCCGGTGGACAACCGGCACCTGCCCGAGCGCATCGGCCAGTTCACGATCATCGTGTTGGGCAGCGCGATGGCCAACCTGCTCTTCGCGGTGCCGGATCACCCCCCGCCGCACATGATCCTGACGGCCGGGCTGGCCTTCCTCATCCCGGCGGCCGTCTGGTGGGCCTACACCGCCTTCGTCACCACCCGCGTGCTGCAGAGCCGACTGCGCGGCGGGCAGGCGTACGGCTATCTGCACTTCCCGCTCGGCGGTGCCCTGTTGCTGCTGGGCTGGGCCCTCGGTCAGGTGGTCCGACTGGTCGACGACAACGTGGCCCGCATGCCGCTCGAACTGCGACTGGCGCTGGCCGCCTCAGTGATCGTCTGGACGTTGTGCGGCCTGGCCCTGTCCTGGCTGTGGGCCAGGCCGAGCGCGGGCCGGCTGGCGATCACCGGCTACGGGATCGTCTCGGTCGGCGTGGTCACCACCTGGGTGCGTGAACCGCGGCCGATGCTGCTGCTGCTCGCGGTGGCGATCGTCGGGTACGCCGTGCTGCTCAGCCGGGCCCTCGGCAAACTCGACGAGGACCCGGCAGCTGGCGCCTGACGGTCAGGCCGCGGCCGGCTCCTCGGCGGCGACCTGCCGGTTCCAGTCCGCCTTGCTCGAGCGCCAGCCCTCGTCGTCCATGCCGCGCCGCCAGTAGCCGGAGATGGAGAGCCGGTCGGCCGGCACGCCGCGCTCGCCGCGCAGCAGTCGGCGCAGCTCCCGGACGAACGTCGCCTCGCCGTGCACGAAGGCGTGCACCGAACCGGGCGGGAACTCCAGCTCGCGCACCGCCGCCACGAGGGCGTCGCCCACCGGTCGGTCACCCCGGTGCAGCCAGGTCAGCTCCACGGCGCCGGGGCTGAGCAGCTGCTGCTCCTCCGCCGGGTCGGCGATCTCGACGAGGACCCGGGCCGCAGCGCCCAACGGCAGCCGTTCCAGGGCGGCGGCGATCGCCGGCAGGGCGCTCTCGTCGCCCACCAGGAGGTGCCAGTCGGCGTCCGGGTCCGGCGCGTACGCCCCGCCCGGGCCGACGAAGTGCACCGGGTCGCCCGGGCGCAGCGCCGCGGCCCACGGGCCGGCCAGCCCCTCGTCGCCGTGGTGCACCACGTCCACGGTCAGCTCCCCGGCGAGGGGGTCCCACCGCCGCACGGTGTACGCGCGCAGCCGGGGCCACTGCTCCCGGGGCAGGTCACGGCGGATCGCGGCGAGGTCCAGCGGCTGCGGGTACGCGACGCCGGGCACCGGAAAGACCAGCTTGATGTAGTGGTCGGTGAACTCGCCCACCGGCAGCCCGGTCAGCTCGTCCCCACCGAGGACGAGCCGGATCAGGTGCGGGGTGGGTCGCTCGGTGCGCAGCACCTGGACCGAGGTGACGTTCCTTGGGCGTTCCGTCATGCAGTTAGGTTAGCCTAAGTTGCCGCATCCGCCTCGGGCGGTGCGCCGCCGCCGGCCAGACGGGCGTGCCAACTCATCGCCCCCGGGTCGGTGAGCGAGGCGATCTGGTCGATCACCACGCGCAGCCGAGCCGCGTCGTCGGGCGCGGCCCGCCACAGCGGGGCGAACACCGGGTCGAGCCCGTCCGGGGCCCGTCCGACGAGCGCCGCCGCCAACTCGGCAAGCATCGTCCGCTGCCGCTCGTAACGGCCCCGAAAGCCGGTGCGTCGCATCACGTAGCGCAGGGCGATGCCCTTGAGCAGCGCGCACTGCGCCCGGACGCGTCTCGGCACCACCAGATCGGCGGCGTAGCGGCGGTGCGGCCCGGGCCCGTACCGCTCCTCGGTGGCCGTCACCGCCGCCGACACGAACCGACCGGTCAGGCCGCTCGTGGTGGCCTTCAGCGCTACCTGGGCGCGGTGGCTGCCGTCGTACCCGGCGAGCGGGGCGAGCAGCGGGTCAGCCAGCAGCTCGACCAGCACCTCGGCCAGGTCGGCCGGCGACTCCCCGGAGTAGGCGGCGGCCACGTCGGCACAGAGCGCGGCCCGCTCGTCGGCGTCCACGAGCAGCGGGCGCAGCCCGACGTACCCGCCGTGGATCCCGTCCTCCACGTCGTGCACCGAGTACGCGACGTCGTCGGCCCAGTCCATCACCTGCGCCTCCAGGCAGCGCCGGTCGCCGGGCGCACCGGCCCGGATCCAGCCGAAGACCGCCGCGTCGTCGGCGTACACCCCGAACTTGCGCTGCCCGTCGCGGCGCGGCCAGGGATACTTGCCGATCGCGTCGAGCGACGCCCGGGTGAGGTTCAGCCCGGCCGACGAACCGTCCGGGGCGAGCACCTTCGCCTCCAGGCGGGTCAGCACCCGCAGCGTCTGCGCGTTGCCCTCGAAACCGCCGCAGGGCGCGGCGAGCAGGTCCAGAGCTGCCTCGCCGTTGTGCCCGAACGGCGGGTGCCCGAGGTCGTGGGCGAGCCCGGCGACGTCCACCACGTCCGGGTCGCACCCCAGCCGGGCGCCCATCTCCCGGGCGATCTGGGCCACCTCCAGCGAGTGGGTGAGCCGGGTCCGCAGGAAGTCGTCGGTGCCGGCGGTGTGCACCTGGGTCTTGGTGGCCAGCCGGCGGAACGCCGCGGAGTGCAGCACCCGGGCACGGTCACGCTCGTACGGTGAACGGCGATGCCCGGTGTCCTTGGGCGGCTCCTCGACCAACCTGGCGTCGGCGCGGTTCACTTCTGGCGCAGGACGCAGAACTCGTTGCCCTCCGGGTCGGACAGGACCGTCCAGTCGACGTCACCCTGACCGATGTCGACGTGCCGGGCGCCCATGTCGACAAGACGCTCGACCTCGGCCTCCTGGTCGGCCGGGCGCAGGTCGAGATGCAACCGGTTCTTGCGCTCCTTGGCGTCGGTCACCGGAACGAAGACCAACCCGGGAAGGCGGTCGGCGGACTGGCGGATCTCCACCTCGTCCGGTCTCTCGGTGACGACCTGGTATCCGAGCGCCTCGGCCCACCAGCGGGCCAGTCGGGCCGGATCGCGGGCGTCGATGGTCAGGTTCTCCCAGACGCTGGTCATGCAGCCACCTCTCCCGTCGACGGCGGACACAGCCGGCCGTGTGTGAGCGAGCCAAGGTTACGCCCGCCGATGCCGCTCGACCTGCCCGCGACGCAGCACCGGTGCGCGCGCAACCGCCGATCGGCCCCCAGTTGCCGACCGATCGCCGTGGGTTACGGGCTCGCGGGTACACGTGGCCACCGGTAGCGTTCCCAGCGCGGAAAGTGACCAACCAGCCGAGACGCGGGGCCGACCGCTAGGGAGACGCTCGTGGATGCCGACACGGTGGTGGGAACGGAACTGCTCGGGCTGCGTCGACGCCGACCCGAGGTCGCCGGCGCCGTACTGGCCGGCACCGACGGGCTGCTCATCTCCAGCGACCTGCCGAGCACCGACGCCACCCACCTCGCCGCGCTCGCCGCGGCCAGCTACGGGCTCGGCCACCGGGTCGCCGACACGGTCCGGCGGGGCGAGTTCCGCGAGTCGGTGGTGTGCATCTCCGACGGCTGCGTGGTCACCTACCCGGCCGGGCGCAGCGCCCTGCTGACACTCGTCACCGGGTCGGCGGCGACGGATCTGGAAGGGCTGCACGAGGAGGCCCGGGCGGTGGCGCACCGGGCCGGCCGCGTGCTGGACACCCGTGGTGGCGGGATCGGCGCCACAGCCGTGCCCGACGCGCACGCGCCGCTGGCCGTGCGTACACCGATGGCGACCCTGCCGGCGCAACTGCGCCGCTCGGCCCGACCCACCTGGCGTCGCCCGCCGATCTGAGCGCCGTCGACGGCCCGGCCTGCCGCCGGTGTGGGCGCTGGCGACGCGTCGGCCCGCCGCCGGTGTGGGCGCGCTGGCGGCGGCCCGGTCGTTCGGGCCGCCGCCAGCGCCCGCGTCAGCGGCTGTCCGACCCGTCGGTCTCCACTGCCGCCCGGCCGGCCTCCAGGCGGGCCACCGGCACCCGGAACGGCGAGCAGGACACGTAGTCCAGGCCGACCTCGTGGAAGAAGTGCACCGAGTCCGGGTCGCCACCGTGCTCACCGCACACGCCGAGCTTCAGCCCGGGCCGGGCCGCCCGCCCCTCCTCGGCGGCGATCCGCACCAGCCGGCCCACGCCGTCACGGTCGATCGACTCGAACGGCGAGATGCCGAAGATGCCCAGCTCCAGGTAGCGCCAGAAGAACGCGCCCTCGACATCGTCGCGGGAGAAGCCCCAGCCCATCTGGGTCAGGTCGTTGGTGCCGAAGGAGAAAAACTCGGCCGCCTCGGCGATCTGCCCGGCGGTCAGCGCCGCCCGGGGCACCTCGATCATGGTGCCGATCAGCACCTCGACGCCGCTGTCCCGGACCACCTCAGCGATGATCTTCTCGGCCTCGGCGCGGACCGTCTCCAGCTCCTGCACGGCTCCGACCAGCGGCACCATGATCTCCGGCTTGGCCACCCGACCCTCCCGGGCGCAGGCCACCGCCGCCTCCGCGATGGCCCGGACCTGCATCGCGAACAGGCCGGGGATGACCAGTCCGAGGCGGACGCCGCGCAGCCCGAGCATCGGGTTCTCCTCGTGCATCCGCCGGACGGCGGCGAGCAACGCCTCCTCCTTGGCCACGTCCTCGCCACGTTCCTGCGCGACCGCGACGTTGACGGCGAGCTGCTCCAGCGGCGGCAGGAACTCGTGCAGCGGCGGGTCGATCAGCCGGACGGTGACCGGCAGCCCGTCCATCTCCCGGAAGATCTCCTCGAAGTCGGCCCGCTGCAACGGCAGAAGGGCCTCCAGCGCCGCCTCCCGCTCGTCCGCGGCGCGGGCCAGGATCAGCCGCTCGACCAGCTCGCGCCGGTCACCGAGGAACATGTGCTCGGTGCGGCACAGCCCGATGCCCTCGGCGCCGAAGCGCCGGGCCCGGGCGGCGTCCGCGCCGGTGTCGGCGTTCGTGCGGACCGCCAGCCGCCGCTTCCCGTCGGCGCGCGTCATGATCCGGTGTACGGCCCGGACGAGCGCGTTGTCGATGTGCTCGGGGTCGAGGCTGCCCTCGAAGTACTGCACGACCTCCGACGGCATGACCGGCACCTCACCGAGGTACACCTTGCCGGTGGTGCCGTCGATGGACACGACGTCGCCCTCGTTGACGGTCTGCCCGGCCACGGTGAACTGCTTCGCCGGCACGTTCACGTCGATCGCGTCGGCGCCGGAGACGCAGGTCTTGCCCATGCCCCGGGCCACCACTGCGGCGTGGCTGGTCTTGCCGCCGCGCGAGGTGAGAATTCCCTTGGCGGCGATCATGCCGTTCAGGTCGTCCGGGTTGGTCTCCCGGCGGACCAGGATCACCGACTTACCCTCGGCGGCCAGCTCGACGGCCCGCGCGGAGGTGAAGACCACAGTGCCGGACGCCGCGCCCGGTGAGGCGCCGATGCCCGTGGCGACCGCCTCGAACTCGTGGTCGAGCTGGAAGCGAGGAAACATGAGCTGGGCGAGCTGCGCGCCGTTGACCCGGTGCAGCGCCTCGTCCTCATCGATCAGGCCCTCGTCGACGAGTTGCCCGGCGATCACGAACGCTGCGGCGGCCGTCCGCTTGCCGACGCGGGTCTGCAACATCCACAGCTTGCCGCGTTCGATGGTGAACTCGATGTCGCACAGATCCCGGTAGTGCTCCTCCAACCGGGCCATGATGCCGAGCAGCTCGTCGTAGGACGACTTGTCGAGCTGCTCCAACTCCTGCAACGGCACGGTGTTGCGGATGCCGGCGACCACGTCCTCGCCCTGGGCGTTGGCCAGGTAGTCGCCGTAGATGCCCTGTGCGCCGCTGCCCGGGTCGCGGGTGAAGGCGACCCCGGTGCCGGAGTCGGGGCCGAGGTTGCCGAAGACCATGGTCACCACGTTGACAGCGGTGCCGAGGTCGGCCGGGATGCGCTCCTGGCGGCGGTAGAGCACCGCGCGCTCGGCGTTCCACGACTCGAACACCGCCCGGATGGCCAGGTCGAGCTGCTCACGCGGCTGCTGCGGGAACTCCCGACCGGTGTGCTTGGCGAAGATCTTCTTGTACGCGTCGACCAGCCCGCGCAGGTCGTCCGCGTCCAGGTCGAGGTCGTTGTGCGTGCCCTTGGCGCTCTTGGCCTCGTCGAGGGCGTGCTCGAACTCCTCGCCCGGCACCTCGCAGACGGTCTTGCCGAACATCTGGATCAGCCGGCGGTAGGAGTCCCAGGCGAACCTGTCTGCGCCGCCGGAGGCGGCCTGGCCAGCCGAGCCGCCGGCCTGGGCGGAGAGCCCCACCACGCTCTGGTCGTTGAGGCCGACGTTGAGGACGGTCTCCATCATGCCGGGCATGGAGAACTTGGCCCCGGAGCGGACGGACACCAGCAGCGGGTCCTGCGGGTCGCCGAGGCGCTTGCCCATCGCCCGTTCCAGCGCCTCCAGGTGCGCCTCGATCTGACCGGCGAGGCCGTCCGGCTCCCGCCCGGTCGTGAGGTACGCCTGGCACGCCTCAGTCGTGATGGTGAAGCCGGGCGGGACGGGCAGGCCGAGGTTGGTCATCTCGGCGAGGTTCGCGCCCTTGCCGCCGAGCAGATCCTTGAGATCCTTGTTGCCCTCGGAGAAGTCGTAGACGTACTTGTGTTCGTCGGTCTCTTGCGCTGCCACCAGAGCCTCCCACGCGCGCCGGATTGACACTTAACGAAGGTTCAGGGCGAAGGTTAAGCGAAGATCGGGTGGCCTGGGACCGTTCGGTGACAATAGGCACAGCCATCACGACTATCCGCGTTCGTACCGGTTTTTGGGAACGCTTCCACGCGCACGATCACGCAATATCCCCGGTCCTCGTATTGTTGACGCCACTGGTTCTGCCGAAGCTCGCTTTTGCCATATCCGACGCGAAATAACCCCTTCCGGAGCCGTCGTCGTGTCCTCCCTCCCGATCTCCTCCCCCACCCCCGAGCCGTCCGCCGCCGCCGACCCGGTCGCGCTGCCCGCGCACCAGCCGGAGGCCGCGGACCTGGCCGCGCGCACGGCCGGCGACGACCTGCTCGCCCCCGCGGTACGCCTCGACGACGTCGTACCGGCACCGGAACGGGTCGAAGCGGATCCCACCGCGTCCTTCGTGCTCACCGCGGACACGACCATCCGGGTCACCGCCGACCCGGGCGCCCGCGCGGTGGCCGACCACCTCGCCGAGCTGCTCCGACCGGCAACCGGGTTCCTCCTGCCGGTAGCCGACGACACCCGTACGGACGGGCCGACCGGCACGCTGACGCTCACCCTTGCCGCCACGCCCGCCAGCCCGGCCCCCGCCACCGAGCGACCAACCACGGACCTCGGGGCCCAGGGCTACCGGCTCGACGTGACCGCCGCCGCGGTACGCCTCGTCGCCGACACCCCGACCGGCCTCTTCTACGGCGTCCAGACGATCCGGCAACTGCTCCCCGCCGCCGTGGAGAGCCCGACCCCGGTGACCACGCGCTGGGCGCTGCCCGGCGGCACGATCCTGGACCGCCCCCGCTTCCCCTACCGGGGCGCGATGCTCGACGTCGCGCGACACTTCTTCACCGTCGAGGACGTCCTTCGGGTGATCGACCACCTCGCCCGCTACAAGCTCAACCACCTGCACCTGCACCTCACCGACGACCAGGGATGGCGCATCGCCGTCGACTCCTGGCCGAAGCTGGCCACCGTCGGCGGGGCGAGCGAGGTCGGCGGCGGCCCCGGCGGGCGCTACACCAAGGCGGACTACCGGCGGATCGTCTCCCACGCGGCCGCCCGGCACGTCACCGTCGTCCCGGAGATCGACCTGCCCGGCCACACCAACGCGGCGCTCGTCGCGTACCCCCAGCTCGCACCGGACAAGCTCGCGCCGCCGCCGTACACCGGCACCGAGGTCGGCTTCAGCTACGTCGACCCGGCCGACGAGCAGACGTACGATTTCATCGCCGACGTGCTCGGCGAGGTGGCCGCCCTCACCCCCGGTCCGTGGCTGCACATCGGCGGCGACGAGGCGTTCAAGGTCAAGGGTGCGGTCTACACCGATTTCGTGGAGAGGGCGCAGCGGATCGTCGCCGACACCGGCAAGGCCGTCGTGGGCTGGCACCAGCTCGCCCCGGCGGCGCACCTCGACGGGCGGGTCCTGCAGTGGTGGGGCACCGACGCCGACGATCCCACCACTGCCGACGCGGTCCGGCGGGGCGCCCGGCTGATCCTCTCCCCCGGCAACCACGCCTACCTGGACATGAAGTACGCCCAGGACACCCCGATCGGGCACGACTGGGCCGGCCTCATCGACGTACGTCGGGCGTACGACTGGGATCCGGGCACGCACATCGCCGACGTGCCCAGCACTGCCGTGCTCGGCGTGGAGGCCCCGCTGTGGACCGAGTCGGTCACCTCGCTCACCGACATCGAGTTCATGCTGTTTCCCCGGCTGCCCGCCATCGCCGAGCTGGGCTGGTCACCCCGCGCCACGCACGACTGGGACGGGTTCCGCGAGCGCCTGGCCGGACACGGCCCGCGCTGGTCCACCGCCGGGATCACGTTCCACCGCTCCCCCGAGATCCCCTGGCCGGCGACCCCCACAGTCCCCCGACAGAACCGCGCACCCCGGAACGACACGGAATCCCACTGAAGCACGACAGACCGCAAGGTCGCGCCCTCCGGTCCCGGTGGGCAGTTTGTCCGGTGGCGTGAGAAGTCGAGTCGATCAACCCGGGCGGTCGTCGGATGCTCGGGTCCGGTTGGTGGTTTGTCCGGTGCCGGCGGTGGCCTGATCCCCAGGTCGCCGTGTCATGGGGTGCCGGCCCCGGCGTCGGACACCGCTGGCGGCGGGCGTTTCGGCGGGCCTGGTCGTGCTCGATCCGTGGATTTAGTGGCCTCGCCCGCGTCGCGAGGGCCCTGTTTCCCGGATCGAGCGCGATCATCCGGTTGGGCGCAGGTCCCGTGCGGGGTTGATCGACTCGGGTTCGGCGATGTCGGGGTGTCCCGGGCGTCCGGATACCGCGACTTCAGCGAAGTCGGGTCGATCAACCGCCGCCGGTGGTGGATGTCCGTGTTTCCAGGATCGAGCACGATCATCCGGTTGGGCGCAGGGTCCGTGCGGGGGTGATCGACTCGGGTTCGGCGATGTCGGGGTATCCCGGGCGTCCGGATACCGCGACATCAGCGAAGTCGAGTCGATCAACCGGCGAGTGGTGGTGGATGTCCGTTTCCCGGTGGGCGGTTTGTACCGTTGCGGCGTGGCTGTCCTGTGGCCGGTGGCACTCTGGCGGCGGAATCGGTGACCCGCCGGGGTCGTTATACCTGGCATGCCGCCGCGACCTTCGGGCGAGCGGCGCACCGCAGCCGCCGGGAACACCCACCCGGCCGCCACGGTTACACCCCCCGCACCGCCAAGCACCACCGCAAGTTGGTGTGACAGCCGCCGGGAACACCCGCCCGGCCGGCACGGTTACACCCCCCGCACCGCCAAGCACCACCGCAGGTCCGTGTGACAGCCCGCCGGGAACACCCGCCCGGCCGGCACGGTTACACCCCCACACGGCCAAGCACCAACCGAACACCCCCGGGCAAGCCGCGTTGTGGAATGCCTCGCGGCCCGGGTCGTTGCACCACCTCCGGGACACCCCCGTGCAGGCCCCCGCCGGGCCGCCAGGCCACGTCCCCCCATGAACTTTCCCGCCCGACACACGCACCCCCGTTCGTGTCGGCGCGTATCCCCCGAATGCAGAGGAGCACGCCATCATGCGTACCGATCTGATCCGTAAGACCGCCCTGACCGCTGCCGGCCTCGCCTTCACCGGCGGCGCCATCGCCGGC
>NZ_JBEZFG010000007.1:173256-415510 GCF_040649315.1 Micromonospora sp. NPDC049004 | reverse complement strand
CCACAAAGATTCGACCAGTCCGGGGTATAAATCATAATTGGCACTGGCTTTACAAGCACCCTGTTGAGTTCTCAAAGAACAACCACACACCGATCAGAAGCTCCACATTCGTGGAACCCCATTTCGGGGCAACCGCTCAAACCTACTTGGTCGAACTTTCATTGTCAACCTCGTATCCGAGGTGATCAATCTGGTTCGTCCGGACCCACGATGACGCACGCCGTACCCGGCGGTCGTTTCTGTCGTGGGAAGCCGCAGACCGGCCGATCGCCGCTTCGCGGCTCTCCGCCCGGCTCCTGCCGGCTTCAGAACTCTACCCGGTCGGCTTCGCGTTCGCAACCCCGTTACCGGAGTGTCCCGCACCGCCCGATCCTCAGTCTCGCTCGGCGTTCCCGCCACGAGCCTGGCGCCCGTTCTCGGCCGGTTTGTCCGGCCTCCCCCGTGCAGAGAGAAAGTTACGCGGCCGGCCGGTAGAAGGCAAATCAGGGTTCATCACTGGTTTGGCCGAACGGATCGGCGCGGTCTGCTCTGCGGTCGGCGACGCCGCGCACCTTGGCGTGCCAGAGTGTCAGGCATGGATGAGTCCGGGCTGGACGCCACGGTGTTTGCCGAGGAAGCGCTGCTCGGCGTCCTCCTGCCGTTCTGGCAACTGGTCATCGGCGCGGTCGTGCTGGTGGTCCTCGTGCTCTCGGTGGGACGGCTGGCCCGCCGGGGCAGATCCCGGATGACCACCGCTCTGCTGGTCACCGCGGTCGTCATCGCCGGCCTCGCGACGATCGGCGTCCTGTTGGAGGGGTGAGCGCTCAGAGCCGGCGGTTGGCCAGGCTGGGCAGCTCGGCCCGGATCGCGGCGAGGCGGTCGAGGTCCAGGTCGGCGACGGCCACCCCGGGGCCGTCCGGCAGTTGCGTCAGGACCATCCCCCACGGGTCGACCACCATGCTGCGCCCGAAGCACGTCCGACCGGGCTCGTGGTCGCCCGTCTGACCGGCGGCCGCCACGAAACACTGGTTCTCGATGGCCCGGGCGCGCAGCAGGACCTCCCAGTGGTCCCGCCCGGTGTGCAGCATGAACGCCGCCGGCACCACCAGCAGGTGGGCGCCGCCCTCGCTGGCGAGCCGCCGGTACAGCTCCGGGAAGCGCAGGTCGTAGCAGATCGACAGCCCGACCCGGAGACCCTCCACGTCCACGACGACGGGCTGCACGCCGGGCGCGACACTCGCCGACTCCAGGTAGGAGACCCGACCCGGGATCTCCACGTCGTACAGATGGATCTTGCGGTAGCTCGCGGCCAGGCTGCCGGCACGGTCGAAGACCAGCGACGTGTTCCAGGTGTGCTCCGGGTCCGGCCCGGCCTCGTGGAACGACCCGGCCACCACCCACATGCCCAGCCGCCGGGCAGCCGCCGCGAAGAAGGTGCCCACCTCACCGTCGACCGGCTCCGGTTCGGGCAGGTCTGCCGCGGGGCCGAGATAGTCGACGTACTCCGGAAGGATGGCCAGGTCCGCGCCGCCGTCGGCGGCGCGTTCCAGCAGCACCTCGGCGGCGGCCAGGTTTGCCTTGCGGTCATCCCGGGCGTTGAGCTGGCAGACGGCGACGCGCATGGCCCCAGAGTACGGCCGGGACGGCCGGCGCGGACAGCGTCAGATGCTGGCCAGCACCAGCGCCCCCGCGGCGAATCCGAGGCCGGCGATCTGGACCGGCCGCAGGCGTTCCCGGTCGACGGCGAGCGCGAGCAGCACCGTGCTGGCGGGATAGAGCGCGGCGATCGCCGCCACGATGCTGAGGTGACCTCGCGCGGCGGCGGCCATGAAAAGCGCGTTGGCGGCGCTGTCGAGCAGACCGGCGACGGCCGCCCAACCCAGCACCCGCCGGTCGAGCCGAAGCCGCACCCCGGTGGCGGCGGCGAGGACCAGGCCGAACGCGATCGAGCTGGCCCGGACCGCCGCCACCGGCCACATGCCGGCGCTCTCACTGGCCTGGCCGAGCAGCGTGAAGAAGACGCCGAAGAGCCCGCCGGCGGCGAGGGCCAGACCGACCAGCCGAGTCGGAACGCCCGAGCGGCTGCCCCCTTCGCCCAGGCTGACCAGGGCGATCGCCACCACGGCGAGGCCGGCGCCGGTGAGCGCCAGCGCTCCGGGGAAGCTCGACGTGAACAGGCCGGCGACGATCGGCACCACCGCGGCGGTGATCGCGGTGATCGGCGCCACCACGGCCATCATTCCGCCGGCGAGCGCCCGGTAGAGCAGCATGACGCCACCAGCGCCCGCCACCCCGGCGAGCAGCCCCCAGGCGATGTCGGCGACGGTCGGCGTCCCGGGCACCACCAGCACCAGAGCGACCAGCAGGGGGACGCTCAGCAGCTGGGAGACCACGGTCACCGCGATCGGATCGGCCCGGCGGGACGCCTTGCCGCCGGAGAAGTCGGCGGTGCCGAAGGCGATCGCGGACACCGCTGCCAGGAGAATGGGTAACATGCGACTGTCGTACCATAATAGTGACCGCGAAGGATAGTTTGATGACCGACACAGGTGGCCGGGTGGGCGCGGTGACCGCCGCCGTCGCCAGGCAGGTACGGGAACTGCGCGCCGCCCGGGGCTGGTCCTTCGAGGAACTGGCGGGCCGCTCCGGGGTGAGCAAGGCGATGCTCGTGCAGATCGAGAGCGCCCGCACCAACCCCAGCGTCGGCACGCTGTGCCGGGTCGCTGACGCGTTCGGCGTCAACATCGCCCGACTTGTCGAGCCGGACGAGGAGCGGACAGTGCGGATCAGCTCCACGGCCGAGGCGCCCGTGCTCTGGCAGGGCGAGCACGGCGGCACCGGCCAGCTGCTCAGCGGACTGGGCGAACCCGACCTGGTCGAGCTCTGGGACTGGCGGCTGGAGCCCGGCGAAGGACACCGCTCCTCCGACCACCCGCGCGGCACACGCGAGGTGCTGCACGTCCTGGCCGGCGCGGTGATCGTCCACGTCGACGGGCAGGATCACGCCGTCCGGGCCGGCGAGACGATCGAGTTCCACGCCGACCGGGCGCACGGCTATCGCAACGACGCCGAGGAACCGGCCCGGCTGATGATGGTGACTGTCACGCCGTCGGGCGAGTGGGACCGCCGAACACGGTCACGCCGGCCGCGTCAGTAGCGAACGGCCGGCGTGACGCGGGGACGATCAGGCCGACTTCTCCTCGCGGTCCCGCCGGGCACGACGCCCGGTGAACTCGCGCGGAACGATTGTCGGGTTGACGTTCTCCAGGACGACCTCGCGGGTGATCAGCACCCGGGCGGCGTCGGGGTTGCTCGGCACCTCGAACATCGCGGAGAGCAGGACCTCCTCGATGATGGCCCGCAGACCGCGGGCGCCCGTGCCCCGCAGCATCGCCTGGTCGGCGATCGCCTCCAACGCCGGCTCGTCGAACTCCAGCTCGACCCCGTCCAGCTCGAAGAGCCGCTGGTACTGCCGGACCAGCGCGTTGCGCGGCTCGGTGAGGATGCGCACCAGAGCGCTGCGGTCCAGGCTGCGCACGTTGGTGATCACCGGGAGCCGGCCGACGAACTCGGGGATCAGCCCGAACTTGAGCATGTCCTCCGGCATGACCTGGCTGAAGATGTCATCGGTCGACCGCTCGGACACCGACCGGAGCCGGGCGCCGAAACCGGTGCCGCCCTGGCCGGTGCGGGACTCGATGATCTGATCCAGACCGGCGAACGCACCACCACAGATGAACAGCACGTTCGTGGTGTCGATCTGGATGAACTCCTGGTGCGGGTGCTTACGACCACCCTGCGGCGGCACGTTGGCCACCGTGCCTTCCAGCATCTTGAGCAGAGCCTGCTGCACACCCTCGCCGGAGACGTCGCGCGTGATCGACGGATTCTCCGACTTGCGGGCGATCTTGTCGACCTCGTCGATGTAGATGATGCCGGTCTCGGCGCGCTTGATGTCGTAGTCCGCGGCCTGGATGAGCTTGAGGAGGATGTTCTCCACGTCCTCGCCGACGTAGCCCGCCTCGGTCAGCGCGGTGGCGTCGGCGATCGCGAACGGGACGTTCAACATCCGGGCGAGGGTCTGCGCCAGGTGGGTCTTGCCGCACCCCGTCGGCCCGAGCAGCAGGATGTTGGACTTCGCCAGCTCGACGGCGTCACTGCCGGAGCCCGGCGCACCGGCCGCCTCGGCCTGGATGCGCTTGTAGTGGTTGTAGACCGCTACGGCGAGCGCCTTCTTGGCCTGATCCTGCCCGACGACGTAGTTGTCGAGGAACTGGCAGATCTCCATCGGCTTGGGAAGCTCTTCCCACTTCACCTCGCCGGACTCGGCCAGCTCCTCTTCGATGATCTCGTTGCAGAGATCGATGCACTCGTCGCAGATGTAGACCCCAGGGCCCGCGATGAGCTTCTTCACCTGCTTCTGCGACTTGCCGCAGAAGGAGCATTTCAGTAGGTCGCCGCCGTCACCGATCCGTGCCACCTACGTTCTCCCTGCACTCATCGGCCGGAGACCCGGCCCTGACCTGCGGGCGCTGCCTGCCGCCCGACTTCGTTCACCCCACCGGCCCAACCGGCGAAGCGGTACGGACCCGACGTTACCCGCTGGCGGAGCATTCTCCGACCCCCAAAACGGGTGTGTCAGAGGTCGGCCGGGAACGCGCGCCCCGGCCAACCTCTGACCCGGTAGTGCTCAGCTGGCGGCCTGAGCGGCCAGCAAACCCTTCTTGCGGCTGGTCAGGATCGTGTCGACCAGCCCGTACTCCTTGGACTCCTCGGCCGTCATGATCTTGTCACGGTCGATGTCCTTGCGAACCTGCTCGATCGGGCGGTTGCAGTGGCGGGACAGCATGTCCTCCAGCTGCGTCCGCATCCGCAGGATCTCCCGGGCCTGGATCTCGATGTCCGAGCCCTGCCCGTAGCCGCCCTCGGTGGCCGGCTGGTGGATGATGATCCGCGAGTTCGGAAGGGCCATCCGCTTACCCGGCGTACCCGCCGACAGCAGCACCGCCGCCGCGCTGGCGGCCTGCCCGAGGCAGACCGTCTGGATGTCCGGACGGACGTACTGCATGGTGTCGTAGATCGCCGTCATCGCGGTGAACGAACCACCCGGCGAGTTGATGTACATGATGATGTCGCGGTCCGGGTCGGTGCCCTCCAGCGTCAGCAGCTGGGCCATCACGTCGTTGGCCGACGCGTCGTCCACCTGAACACCGAGGAAGATGATCCGGTCCTCGAAGAGCTTGTTGTACGGGTTCGACTCCTTGACCCCGTACGACGTGCGCTCGACGAACGACGGCAGCACGTACCGGTTGTGCACGGCCGCGAACTGGGGCGGCAAGCTCAGATCGGTCATCGTCAGCTCCTCAGCTCAGGGTCCCGGCGCCATCCGGAACCTGAGCGGCCCCGATGATCACCTTGTCGATGAAGCCGTAGTCCATGGCCTCCTGGGCGGTGAACCAACGGTCCCGGTCCGAGTCGGCCTCGATCTGCGACTGGCTCTGGCCGGTGTGGTGCGCGACGCGCTCCTGGAACATCCGCTTCGTGTAGAGCATCTGCTCCGCCTGGATGGCGATGTCCGACGCCGTGCCGCCCAGACCACCGGACGGCTGGTGCATCATGATCCGAGCGTGCGGCAGGGCGTAACGCTTGCCCTTGGTGCCCGCGCAGAGCAGCAGCTGGCCCATCGAGGCGGCCATGCCCATCGCCACGGTCGACACGTCGTTGTCGATGAACTGCATGGTGTCGTAGATCGCCATGCCGGAGTAGACCGAGCCACCCGGCGAGTTGATCCACAGGTTGATGTCGCGGTCCGGGTCCTCCGCGGCGAGCAGCAGCAGCTGCGCGCAGATGCGGTTGGCGACCTGGTCGGTCACCTCACTGCCCAGGAAGATGATGCGTTCCTTGAGCAACCGGTTGTAGACCGAGTCGTCGAGGTTGCCAATGGAGTCGCCACCGCGCGCGTCAATCGCCCGGAGCGACTTCTTGGGGATGTGCATGTCGGTCATGGCAGCCCTTCGCTCTCCGTACCGTCTTTCCCGACACTAACCGCTGTGCGGGGCGGCAGAGTCCCGGTCGGGGCACTGTTCGCTCTCAGCGCAGTTGCGTCGGGCGCACCCGCGGCGCGGGCGTCCGGGCGTACCCGGGAAACGGATGTGGCCGCCGCCCACCGCACAGCGGCGGACGGCGGCCGCACCCGACGAATCAGTGCTCGTGGTTGTGCTCCGCCTCGTTGGCGGCGCGCAGCGCGTCCAGGGTGACCTCGTTGCCGGCCGAGTCCTTGATCGAGATGCGCTCCATGACGGCCGCGAGCGCCTTGCCCCGCCGCACGTCGCCGAAGACCGCGGCAGCCGCGCCGGAGCGCACCAGCTGGTCGTAGTACTGCTGCGGGGCCATCCCGGCGCGCTGCGCCCGGTGCACGATCTCGTGCCCGAACTCGTCGTCGGAGACCTGCACGTCCTCCGCATCGGCAAGCGTGTCGAGCAGGAGCTGCACCTTGACGCCCTCGGTCGCCGCCTCGGTCAGCTCGGCGTCGATCTGCTCCTCGGTCTTCTCCTCGGCCGCGAGGTATTCCTCCATGGAGGCGCCGATCCGCTCCAGCTGGTCGACCATCGCCTGCTTGCGGCTCGCGACCTCCTCGCGGACGACGCCCTCCGGCGCCGGCACCTCGGCGGCCTCGACCAGCTGCGCCAGCGCCTTGTCCCGGGCGGCGTAGATCTGCTCGACCTGCTTGCCCTGCGTGACCCGCGCCCGCAGATCGCCGCGCAGCTCCTCGATCGTGTCGAACTCGCTGGCCATCTGGGCGAACTCGTCGTTCAGCTCCGGCAGCTCCTTCTCCTTGACCGTACGCACGGTCACCGCCACGTCGGCGTCCCGGCCGGCGAAGTCGCCGCCGACCAGCTGGGTGGTGAAGGTGGTGCTGTCGCCGGCGGCGAGGCCGACCACTGCCTCGTCCAGGCCCGGCAGGAGCTGCTTGCTGCCGACCTCGTGGGAGATGTTGCTGGCCTGGCCGCCCGGCACGTCCTCGCCGTCGACGGTGGCGTTCAGGTCGATCTGCACGTAGTCGCCCTCGGCGGCGGCCCGCTCGACGGTCTTGAGGGTGGCGAACCGCTCCCGCAGGTTCTTCACCTGCTCGTCGATCTCGCTGTCGTCGATCTGCAGCTCGTCGACGGTCACCTCGATGGTCGTCGCGTCGGGCAGCGTGATCTCCGGACGGACGTCGACCTCGGCGGTGAAGTTCAGCGAGTCACCGTCGTTGAACTCGGTGATCTCGACCTCGGGACGCCCCAGCGTCTTCAGGTCGTGCTCGCGCACCGCGGCCATGATGTTCTCCGGGATGGCGTCCTGGACCGCCTCGTTGAGGACGGTGCCCCGGCCCACCCGCTGGTCGATCACCGCGGTCGGCACCTTGCCCCGGCGGAAGCCCGGGACCTGGACCTGCGAACCGATCTCCCGGTACGCCTTCTTGAGGCTCGGCTCGAGCTCGACGAACGGCACCTCGATGGCGAGCCGCACGCGCGTCGGGCTCAGAGTCTCGACGGTGCTCTTCACAGGCGTACTCCTTGACGGATCTGGGTTTTGACTCTGGGCCTTCGATTGGCCCATCGAGTGTAGGCGAGCCGGCCCGGCCGGCTGCTAGCGCCCGGGGCGACCCGGACGCGGACGACAGTCGGGGTGGCGGGATTTGAACCCACGGCCCCTCGCTCCCAAAGCGAGTGCGCTACCAAGCTGCGCCACACCCCGTGGCGACGTGCAGTCTATGCCGTCGCCGCGCCTCAGGCGGTGCCGGGGCGGCCCCCACCCGGACACATCGCCCGAAAGTCGCACCTTGTGCCCCGCGCGCCCGCGCCCGATGTCAAGATCCGCACGACTTCGGGGATGTGGGGGTATCCGCGAGCGGGGACACCGCCATTTCCCCGAGGTGGTGCGGATCTTGGGCGGTCGACACGCGACGCGCGTGTCCCGCGACGCCGCGGGGCGGTGGCGCGGCTGCGCATCGGACACGGCCATTGGGTACGCTGTCGGCGCGTCCCGTTTCGGCGGGGCGGAGCGCGGGCGTAGCTCAATGGCAGAGCTTCAGTCTTCCAAACTGACGGTGCGGGTTCGATTCCCGTCGCCCGCTCCAACAACCTCCGACCCAGGCCAGAGGCTGCCTCCCCTCATCCTGGGCCGGTTGAAGCGCGCCTAGGCAGACCTCCTGAGCCAGGCGGCGAGCAGGTCGCTGACCTCCTCGCCGAGGGCGGGCGCCGCGCGCCGGGCCAGCACGAGAAGGTCCGCATGCTGGTCGGTCGTCACATCGAGAGTGGGCAGCGGCGTGCGGCGCCAGGTCGTACGGCTGGCGTCTCGGACGAGCCCGGTCACGTCGGCCCGACCGCGTTGGGAGAGCCCCGGATCGGGGTCGACGGCCAGGAGCAGGGCGGCACGCAACCGCACGGCTACGGGTGCCGTGCCGAGCAGCCGATAGCCCGCGCGCCGCAGTTCCACCCGCGCGCCGGTGAGCAACTGCCAGGGCAGCTCCGCCGGCAGGGTTGCCGCGACGGGTCGGAGGGCCGTGGTGGCCTCGCGAACGACCGACGGTGCGGGATCGGTCAGCAACGGCAGGACCCGGCCGCTGTCGACGGCGTCGAGCTGGCGAAGCCCGCGTACGGCCGCGGCGCGGATCGTCGCGGCCGGGTGGGTGAGGAGCCCGTTCAGCAGCGGCGCGTCGGCCTCCGAAGCACTTTCGCTGAAGCCGTGGACAGCACCCGGTGTGGGCGCGGGGCCGGTGACCGCCGCCCGGTAGTGCGCCAGCGCGTCGGTGCCGACGCGCCGAGCGGCCTCCCTGGCGATGGCCCGCACCAGCGACGCGGGGTCATCGAGACGGGTGGCCACCTCGGCCGGCTCTCCGACCCGCAGCAGGCCGGTGAGGGCGATCGCCCGTACGTCCGGTCGGCGGCTGCGGGCGAGCCGCCGCAGGATCGGGAGCCGCCCGGTCCACACCGCCTCCCGACAGGCGGCCTCGGCAGCCAGCGAGCGGATACGTACGTCGGTCTCGGACTCCGCGGCGGCGACCAGGTCCTCGATCCGCAGCCAGCGCTGCGCCACCTCCATCTCGAAGACCAGCCGCCGCTGGGCCGCGGAGCCGGAGGTTCCGACCATCCGGCGTACGGCCGGCGGCGCGCTGAGCAGCGTGGCCGTGACCTGGTTGGCGGCGAAGCCGCCGCGCGACCGGGCGTCCACCAGCAGTGCCATCGGCATCGCCGCCGGAAGGTACGTGGCGGGGTCGTCGGCCAGCAGCAGCGCGAGGCCAGCGCGGGCCCGGTCCCGCACCTGCTGGACCCAGTCGCCGGTGCGCAGCACCAGAAACGGCACCAGATCCGGGCGGGGATCGTCCAGCATGGACCGGACCGCGCGCTCGCGGACGCGTCCGTCGCGGTGGGTGCTGGCCATCGCCACGGCGAGCGGGTCGACAGTGGGTCGGGTCAGACCGGCCACCAGCCGAACGAGCGGTGGCGACTGGTCCGGCAGGCACCACAGCACCTGGCGGGCGTGTTCGTCGAGCCGGGCCACCACTTTCGGGGAACGAGCCAGCGCCCGCAGTGCCGCCCGGCCCAGGTCGTGGTCGGCGTTGGCGACGACACCGTTCACCAGGAAGGTGAGGTGCTCCACGGTCTTCCGGCCGGCGGCGGAACGCTGGGTGGCCGCCGCGATCGCCACCTCCAGCGCCGCTTTCGTCTCCGCGCTGGTTTCTCCGCGGTGCCCCGGCGTCCACGTCATGTGATCATGCTGCCGCACCGGCGGCGGGGCCCGCCTCCGAGTTATCGGCGGGTGGCCCAGGAGGGCCGGGTCACCGTGTCACCTCAGGTGGAACCGTTCGTCGACCGCGAGGGCCGCCAACTGCGGCACGGAGAACGGCAGCTTCGTCAACTCCGGCCGGGTCTCGGTGAGTTGCCTGCCCTGCGCGACGAACACCACCACGCCGTCGGGGTGCCGATAGGCGGACCACTGGTCGAGGCGGTCGTCGACGCCCGGCCGGACCACCACGCCGACCTGCGCCGCCCCGACGGCCTCGACCTGACACTCGCCCTGCATGCCCCAGAACTGGCGGGCCAGCGCGCAGGGTTCAGCGGGTAGCTGGTTGCCAGCGTCGTGCACCTCGACGACCACACGCCCGGTGTCCTGCCCCTGGGCAACGGCGACCGAGGTCAAATAGCTCCACAGGTCGACGCCGTTCACCGTGTCCTCGAACTGCGCCTGGTGGGTCCGCAGCGTCCTCTGGTCGGCGGGCTGGTTCGGCGGGTCCGCCGGCGCGGTGTAGCCGGCGGGCACGACGGAGACGACCTCGTCGAGCAGCCGTACCCCCTGGTCGTACTTCGACCCTGCCCGGGCGGTCCGGTCCTCCTGTGGTTGACCGTCCGGCCCGGCCGGCCACGGCTTCTTGGTGTCTGACGTCGACGGGTTCGGGATGGCCTGCGGACCGCCCGCCGGCTGGTAGATGTCGCCCTTGGGTGTGCCCACGGCCGCGAGGCCGGCGACCGCCAGCACCATCGCCGCCGACCCGGCGCACGCCCAGGCGGCACGGCGGCGACCACGGGCGCGTCGTCCCGCCCCGAGCGCGGCCGCCGTACTCAATGGTGGTGGCGAGGTGGCGTCCGCCATCTCGCGGCGCAGCGCCTCGCGCAGGTCTTCTCCGTTCATCATTGCCCCATCTCGATCCCGCTGTGTGTGGTTGCCAAGAGGCCGCGCAGCGTGTCCAGCCCGCGCGCCGCCTGGCTCTTCACCGTCCCCGGAGAGCAGTCCAGCAGCGCCGCGACGTCCTCGATCGAAAGGTCCTCCCAGTAGCGGAGAACCAGCACCGCCCGCTGGCGCGGCGCCACCGAAGCCAGCGCCCGCAGCAGCACCAGACGGGTCTCCGGCGAGTCCGACGGTGCCGCCTGCTCGGCGTTGTCGCCGCCCACGCGTTCACGCCGCCACCAGCCGCGGCGGCGCTCGTCGAGGAACGTCCGGATCAGGATCTGCCGCACGTAGTTGTCGAGCACCTCGTGCCGGGAGACCCGGTTCCAGACCAGGTAGAGCTTCACGAACGCGGTCTGGACCAGGTCCTCCGCCCGATGCCAGTCACCGCACAGCAGGTACGCCGTGCCGCGCATCGCGTCCGACCTCGCCGCGAAGTAGTCGGCGAACGCCGCGTCGCGATCGCTCATTCAGGCCTCCGATCCCCGATTCGAGATAGTCACGCCGGGTCCGGCCCAGCGGGTTGCATCGCGAAAGAGGAACTCGCCGGAGTCGAGGCCGGTTGCGCGTCAACCCGTGACGGCGACCGCGCACGGCTTCCCCGGTGACGTCCGACCCCACGTCGAGCCGCCAGAGCCTGGTGCCGGTCGTCAGCGAGATCCCTTGACAGGTGTCGATCTGTGCACTGGTGTAAGGACCACGCACATCAACGTCCGTCACAGGAGGGCACATGATCGTCCGACGACGGTGGATGGCTGCCGCCACCACAGCGATCCTGATCAGCGCGGCGCTGTCCCATCCCGGTCCGGCGGCGGCGAGACCCGCCGCCGATGCCACACCGATCACCCTGACCGCCACCGAGACCGCCCTGGTCCGGGTGCAGCTGCGCGATCAGGCCCAGCTCGACAGGCTCGTCGCCGCCGGCGTCGACCTGGCCAACCGACCCCGGGCCCGGGACGGGAGGATCCTCGCCGACCTGGTGCTGACCGGCGCCCAACTCGCCGACCTGACCGCCCAGGGCGCCACCGCGACGCAGATCGTGCAGCGCGCCGGGGACGGCAGCCGGCACTTCGCCGAGAGCGTCCGCGCGGCGCAGGCCCGTACCGCCGCCGGACTGCGCGCCCCGGGCGCCGGGCAGCGGACCACCACCGCTGCCGCCGTCGACACCCTCGCGGTGCAGCAGGCGTACTGGTGGACCACAGGTGGGCAGACCTTCCTGCAGGCGCAGGTCGCCACCACCGCCACCGACGACCCGGACGTGGAGATCACCGTCAGTTGGCGGACCGCCGACGGCGCCACCGGGTCGTTCCCGCTCTACCGGTTCGAGGACGCGGGCGAATACCAGTACCACTACAACCTCCCCCAGCCGGTGCCGAGCCGGCCGGTCCAGCTGACCGCCACCTCCAGCCTCGGCGGAGTCAGCCGGGTGGTCACCCCGGCGCTGTGGCCGAACGCCACCCCACCGCCGCTGCCCGCCGGCTACCAGAAGGACTTCATCGACGCGTACCTGACGCCGGTGGACATCCAGGCGCGGATCAAGCGGCTCGGCCGCCAGTACCGGGACCTGGTGGACGTCATCGACCTGCCAAACAAGACCCAGGGATACCGGCGCACCGCCGTCGCGTACCTCGGTGATCCGGCGGCCGCCGCCGTGGTCGTCGAGTCGGTCCGCTTCGGCGACCAGGGCATGAACGGCGTCCAGGTGCGCACGGTCGACCCGGGCCGGCGAAACCGGCCGTTGACCGTCGGCTACCGCGACCGGGTTCTCACGGTGTCGCTGGCCACGGACACCGCCGGCAAGACGGTGAGCACCACCGACGAGGTCGCCGCGGCGATCAACGCCCGGCAACCGAACCGGTTCCGGGCCACCGTCGAGGACGGCTCGGCGGGCCTGCCGATGCCGGTCGCCGGGCCGACCCGCCTCGACGACGGCCTGCAGGGCACCGAGGTGCCGGAGAAGCCGTGGACGGTCCAGGCGCTGCGCCTCGGCGTGCACCGCGACGGCTCCCGGGTCGGGGTGCTGGCGTACTCCCAGGAGCACGCCCGGGAGTGGGCCACGCCGCTGGTGACCCTGGAGTTCGCGGAGCGGATGCTGGCCAACGCCCGCACCGACCCGGCCACCCGGGAGCTGCTGGAGCAGGTCGACATCTTCGTCATCCCGACGGTCAACCCGGACGGCGCGAACTACTCGTTCAACGACTACAACTTCCAGCGCAAGAACCTGGTCAACCACTGCACCGGGCCGGCCCGCGACCCGCGCTACCGCAACTCGTGGGGCGTCGACGTCAACCGCAACTACACGGTCGGGTCGTACTTCGACGGGTACGTGGGTGCCAGCGACAACTGCCTCTCCGGCACCTACGCCGGCACGGCAGAGCTGTCCGAGGCGGAGAGCGGCAACGTCATCGCGCTGGCCAAGGCCCACCCGAACATCAGGTTCGCGATGAACGTGCACTCCTACGGCGGGTACTTCATGTGGCCGCCGGGGGCGTACCGGGCCGATGGGCGGATCACCCTGCCCCGGCCGTCGATCGACGAGTCGACGCTGTTCCTGAACAGCGCCCGGCGGATCGTCGGCGCCATCGCGCAGGAACGCGGCACCGTCACCTGGCCGTCGCAGACCGGTCCGGTCGCCGACGTGCTCTACTCCGCCGCCGGCAACTCCGCCGACCAGCTCTACTACGAGCTGGGCATCTTCGCCTGGGACTTCGAGGTCGGCAACGACAGGTGGAACCCGACCACCGGCGAGTGGGAGGGCGTCGGCTTCCAGCCGCCGTTCGACGAGGCCCACGGCGAGTCCCAGGAGTACGCGGGCGGCCTGGTCGAACTGGTCCGGGTGGCCCGCGACCACGCCGCCGCCGAGGCGGCCACCGGCTGAGCCGACCGGGTCGCCTCGCCCCGCGGCGACGCCGATGGGCGAGGCGACGACCGCTAACCCCGCGGTTCGGGCAGACCCGAACGACGGACGCACCGGCCGGCCACGGATGAACCGTGGCCGGCCGGGTAAGCAGCGGCCTTGCCTGGTGGGGAGACGACCGGTGTCGCGGTGTCCCGCGACGTCGCGCACGGGCGGGCGGCCTGGCCGGCCCGCCCGTGCGCGCCGGGTCAGTTCGAGGTGACCCAGTTCCAGGCCGAGACGACCCACTCGGTCTGCTGCAGCCAGGCCACGCCGAGGCCGACGAGGAAGACCGCGGTGGCCAGGTGGGCGCCCCACGCGCTGCGCCGCACCCGCCCGAGCTGCCGCTCCAGCACCAACCGACCGATCACCCGGGCCAACGCGAACAGGCCGACCGCCACCAGCAGGCTCAACACGAGCACCAGCAGCGGGCCGGACAGATCGCCTCCACCGGAGAGCGCCCAGATCCCCCAGCACACGAACGCGAACAGGCCACCCGCCGCGCTCCACTCGCCGCCGCGACGCAACTGCGCCAGGCGCCAGCTCAACGGTCGGCGTGGCGCCGGCTCCCCCGGCCAGCCCGTACCGGTCGGCTCCTGCTCCACGACCGGGAACGGTTCGGTCCGCGGGGTGCGCGGCTGGCCCACCGGCGCCACGCCCCGGCGGAACCCGTCCCGCTGCGGCGGCACCCCGACGCCTGCCTGCGGTGGGACCTCCACGGTTCGCTCCGCCCACGGCTGCGTCTGGTCTGCCATCTCGTCCTCCCCCTGACCGGCGGCACCCCGCATTCGAGGGTAGCCAGCCGGCGAACCCGACCGGCGGCACGATCACCGCCCGAATCCGAGGGTAGCCAGCCGGCAAATCGGTCGCCGACCGCCGTCCGGCGCGAACCCGGCACGACGCGCCGAATTCCCCACCCGGCGCGGTACGGTCGGCTGATGGGTGATCCGGAGCGACGCAGGCGACGGCTGCGCCACCAGTCCGACTCCGACCCGGCCGGGCGCGGCGCGGACGGTTCGACGGCCAGCACGGCCGGCGTCCACGACGGCGTGGAGTCGCCGCCGCGACGTCGAGGGTCCGGCGGCGACGACCGCGACGGCGAGCGGGGGTTACGGGGGCTGGTCGGCTCCGGCTCGTCCCAGGTGGGGCTGAGCGCCGCGCTGCGGGCCCGGGACGCCGCCCGGCCCACCGACGACGACCTCGCCGAGGCAGAAGCCCGGGTGGTGGTCGTCCGCCGCAACTGGGTGCCCCGCGAGGAGTTGCCCCGCTCGCCGCGCTGAGGGCGGTGACCCCGGGTCAGGGCAGGTCGGGCAGCTCCCGGGTCTGCTCGTACGTGGCGACCTGGATGATCCGGCGGGCGTGCCGCTCGTTGCCGGAGAACGGCGTGCTCAGGAACGCCTCGACGATGCCGGTGGCCTCGTCCAGGGTGTGCTGGCGGGCGCCCACCGCGACGACGTTCGCGTCGTTGTGCTGGCGGGCGAGCTGAGCCGTCTCGACGCTCCAGGCCAGCGCGGCGCGTACGCCGGCAACCTTGTTCGCGGCGATCTGCTCGCCGTTGCCGGAGCCGCCGATGACCACCCCCAGGGAGGTCTCGTCGGCCACCACCCGGTCACCCGTGTGCAGGCAGAACGTCGGGTAGTCGTCGTCCGGGTCGTAGCTGTGCGGGCCGACGTCGACCACGTCGTACCCCTGCTTGGCCAGGTGGTTGGCCAGGTGCACCTTCAACTCGAAACCGGCGTGATCGGATCCCAGGTAGACGCGCATACCGGGCAGTCTGTCAGGCCGCGCTCTCCGACGCCGCAGCGGCGGCGTCGGAGAGCCGGGTTCGTCACACGGTCGTGCGGATGCTCACTCAGCGCGGCAGTTCGGCGACCACCAGGCCGCCGCGCGCCTTCGGGGTGAACCAGGTGCTCTTGCGGGGCATCTTCTCCCGGGCCAGGTTCACCGCGACGAAGTCCGCCACGGTCACCGGCGCGATGAGGACGGCCAGCTCGGCCCGCCCGGCGTCGACCTCCCCGGTGAGCCAGCTCGCCGGGTAGTCACCGCCCACGTAGGTGATCCGCTTGTCGCCCGGATCCAGTCCCAGGGCGTCGCGCAGCAGCAGCCGCTCGACCAGGGCGTGGTCCAGGTTCTCCAGGCGGGCGTCGGCGGTGGCGGGCAGGCGTACCGCGTACCCCTGGCCGGCGAGCCGGAGATGGACGGTGCCGCCGGCCGCCGGGACCTCGACCGGGCCGTCGATCGGCTCGACCTCGGCCCCCGCCGCGCGCAGCCTGTCGAGCAGCTCGGCCGGCGTGGTGGTCAGCTCGCTGACCAGCCGGTTGTACGGCTGGATGGCCACCGACGCGGGGGTGGTCACCACGGCCAGGAAGCGCGACAACCCGCCGGTCTGGGCGGCCAGGCTGCGGTGGTTGCCGTCGGCGACGACCAGCTCGCCGCCACCGGCGAGAGCGGTCAACGCGTCCTGCTCCGGGCCGGGGCCAAGCAGCCAGATGGCGTGGGTGCGCCCCGCCTGGTCGGTGTCGGTCGCGGCGGGCGCCCCGGCCACGTCGGTCGCCGCCGCGAGCGCGGCGTGCAGCTCGTCGCCGGTCCCGGTCTGCAGCAGGAGTACGGGCGAGAGCAGGTGACCCAGCGCCTCGGCCAGCGCGACGCGCTCGCGCACCTTGGCGATGAAGACGTCCTCGTTGCGGATGACCAGGCCCGGCTCGTCGGCGCGGGTGGAGATCTGGTCGGTGTCCACCATCGCGAACAGCCCGTACGCAGTCTCCTCGCCCGGGGCGCTGATCCGGTACAGCACGACCACCTGCTCGGAGGGGGTGTAGCTGCCGTCGGCCTTGGCCTCGGCGAGGCGGGCCACCGAGTCCGGCAGCGCGTCGAGGAACGACTTGCCCAGGCTGCCGGGAGCCCGATGCGGCATCTCGATGCCGAGGGCACTGTGCGGGTTCGCCTCGATGATCGCGGTGATCTCCGCGTCGTCGGCGAACTCGTCGTAGTTCTGCGCGCCGGTGCCGCCAGTGGTGATCCAGGCCCGGGCGATCGGATGTACGACCGTCATGCCCACTGACGCTACCGGCGGCGACGTCACCGGCGACGGGGACCCGCGCGGCGTCCACCAGATGAAAGTGCCGGGCCCGGACGGACTGTCAGCCGGCGCGGCCGGACGCGCCGTTGTGCCGCCGGTGTCGGCCGGCCACGACCGGTCCGGCGTTGCCGCGCCGGCCGTTGGCGACGGGCCCGGTGATGGCGTTGCGTCGGGGCGCGGCCGGCGGCCCCGGCACGGGACGCGGTTCCGGTGGTGGGGCCGGAACGGGACGCGGGTTCAGCGGCGGCGTCGGCACCGGCCGCGGGGCGGTGGGCGCCGGCGGGGGTGGGGCGGGCTCGGCCGGCGCGGCCGCCACCACCACCGGTTCCACGGCCGACGGTACGACCGGCTCCGGCGCCGCCGGCGTCGACACGACGGGCGTCGACGGTGCCGGCATGACAGGTGCGGGCGTGACGGGTGCGGGCGTCAGCCGCGAGGTGACCGGCACCCGGGCCACGCCGACCACGATGGGCGGCGCGAGCAGGTCCACCACGTCTGCGGGAAGGTCGGGGCGGACCGTCGGCCAGCGGGAGTCGTCGACCGACCAGTAGGCCGCGCCGGGAGTCTCGATCACCCCCTGTCGGGTCAGCTGATCGTCACCGGACGCACGGTGCTTGGCCATCGGGATTGCCTCCACGAGCTGCGGGGTGCGGCCCTGCGGGTCGCTGCGGCGGACACCGAGGGAAACGACGCCGCCCGCCCAGCGGTGACGCTGTGACAGTTCCCGACCCCGCGCAGCCGCACCCCGGGTCCGACGCGAGACACCCCGCCCGGACCGCGTGCGACACGACGCGCCCCCGCCCGGACAACCGACGGAGTCCGGACGGGGGCGCGTGGCGGTGGTGGTCAGTCGAAGATCGGGGACTGCTCGCGGGTGCGCTTGAGCTCGTAGAAGCCCGGGGTGCCGGCGACCAGGAGGACGCCGTCCCAGAGCCGTCCGGCGGCCTCGCCCTTGGGGCGCGGCGTGATCACCGGGCCGAAGAACGCGACCGGGCTGCCGTCCGGGCCGGGCGCGTGGACGACAGGGGTCCCGACGTCCTGCCCGACCGGGCGCATGCCGGCCTCGTGGCTGGCCCGCAGCGCCTCGTCGTACTCGGTGCTGTCGGCGGCGGCGGCCAACGCCGGGTCCAGGCCGGCCTCGGTCAGCGCGGCCACGTAGAGCTCCTGACCCCGCTCCTCCTTACCGAGGTGGATGCGGGTGCCGAGCGCCGTGTAGAGCTTGCCCAGCACGTCGTTGCCGTAGCGCTGCTCGGCGGCGATGCAGATCCGTACCGGGCCCCAGGCGGTGCTCAGCAGAGCCTTGTAGTCCTCGGGCAGCTCGTCCCGGCCCTCGTTGAGCACGGACAGGCTCATGACGTGGAAGCGGATGTCCACGTCACGGACCTGCTCGACCTCCAGCAGCCAGCGGGACGTGATCCACGCCCATGGGCAAATCGGGTCGAACCACATGTCGGCGGTGACACGATCGGTCACGGTGAGGTCCCTTCGCGACGGGTGGCGCCGGCAGTCCGGCGTCTCACCTCGATCCTCACCCCACGGCGCATCGACCGGCACCCGAATGAGAGCGTGACCTCGCCCACCGCCGGGTGCCCGTACGTGGAAGACTCGGATCGGGCCGGACGTCACGAGCGGTCGGCAGACGGGCGCCGCCGGGCGTACGGCGAGACGTGGGATGGAGACGAACAGTGCCGGGAGTGCGTAACCTGACGCAGGTCGAGGCGACCGAGCGGGCCCGCCTGCTCGAGGTGACCGGGTACGACATCAGTCTGGACCTGTCGACCGCCGTGCTGGCGGCCGACGGCCGCACGTTCTCCTCGACGACCGAGGTCCGGTTCCGCTGCGGCGAACCGGGAGCGAGCACGTTCATCGAGCTGGCCGCCGAGACGGTGCGGTCCGCCACCCTGAACGGCGCCCCGGTGGACCTGTCCGACTGGTCGGCCGAGAAGGGCCTGACCCTGACCGGGCTGGCCGCCGAGAACACCCTTGTCGTCGACGCGGACTTCGCCTACTCCAACAGTGGGCAGGGTCTGCACCGCACGGTCGACCCGGTGGACGGCGAGACCTACCTCTACAGCCAGTTCGAGACTGCCGACGCGCAGCGGGTGTTCGCCTGCTTCGACCAGCCCGACCTGAAGAGCGTCTACACCTGGCACGCAACAGTGCCGGCGCACTGGCGGGTCGTGTCCAACATGCCGGTGCAGCGCGAGGAGCCGGCCGGCGAGGGGCTCAAGACCCTCCACTTCACCGAGTCGGCCCGGATGAGCACCTACATCACGGCGCTGTGCGCGGGTCCGTACCACGAGGTGCGGGACAGCCACGACGGCATCGACCTGGGCGTGTTCTCCCGGGCGTCGATGGCTCAGTACCTGGACTCCGACAACCTGTTCCTCATCACCAAGCAGGGCTTCGACTTCTTCCACGAGAAGTTCGGCGTGCGCTACCCGCTGCCCAAGTACGACCAGCTGTGGGTGCCCGACTTCAACGCCGGCGCGATGGAGAACTTCGGCTGCGTCACGCACGCCGAGTCGCACTACCTGTTCCGCTCGCAGGTCACCGACTTCGAGTACGAGCAGCGGGCCAACACGATCCTGCACGAGATGGCCCACATGTGGTTCGGTGACCTGGTCACCATGCGCTGGTGGAACGACCTGTGGCTCAACGAGTCGTTCGCCGAGTGGGCCAGCCACTGGTGCAACACCCACGCCACCCGGTTCACCGAGGCGTGGACGACGTTCCTGTCGATCCGCAAGAACTGGGGCTACCGGCAGGACCAGCTCTCCTCCACCCACCCGGTCTACACCGAGATGCCCGACATGGAGGCCGTCGAGGTCAACTTCGACGGCATCACCTACGCCAAGGGCGCGAGCGTGCTCAAGCAGCTCGTCGCGTACGTGGGTGAGGAGCCGTTCGTGGCCGGGCTGCGGGCGTACTTCGGCAAGCACGCCTGGAGCAACGCCACCTTCGACGACCTGCTCACCGAGCTGGAGGCGGCCTCGGGCCGGGAACTGCGCAAGTTCGCCGCGCAGTGGCTGGAGACCGCGCAGGTCAACACGCTGCGCCCGGAGGTGACGATCGCCGCCGACGGCACGTACGAGCAGGTGGTCGTGCGGCAGGAGGCGCCGACGGCGTACCCGACGCTGCGCACCCACCGGATCGGCGTGGGCCTGTACGACCTGACCGACGGGCAGCTGGTCCGCCGCGAACGCCACGAGGTGGACGTGACCGGCGAGCGGACCGACCTCGCCGACCTGCGCGGCGTCCGAGCCGCCGACGTGCTGCTGCTCAACGACGACGACCTGAGCTACACCAAGCTGCGTCTCGACGACCGCTCGATGGCCACTGTGGTGCAGCACATCGGCGGCTTCGACTCGTCGCTGGCCCGCGCCCTCTGCTGGACGGCCGCGTGGGACATGACCCGGGACGCCGAGCTGGCGACCCGCGACTACGTGGCGCTGGTGCTGGCCGGGCTCTCCGCGGAGACCGACATCAACCTGGTGACCGCCACCCTGCGCCAGGCCACCACCGCGCTCACCCTCTACGCCGACCCGGAGTGGGCGCCCACCGGCTGGGCGGGGCTGGCTCGCTCGGCGAAGGACGCGCTGGCCTCCGCCGAGCCGGGCAGCGGTTTCCAGCTGGCCTGGGCGCGGGCGTACACCTCGGCCGCCCGGTCCGAAGAGGACCTGGCCACGCTACGGGGCTGGCTGGACGGCACCGGCGTGCCGGCCGGGCTGACCGTGGACACCGAGCTGCGCTGGACGGTGCTCGGGGCGCTGGTGGCCAACGGCGCGGCAGGTGCCGCCGAGATCGAGGCCGAGCTGGCCGGCGACCGTACCGCCAGCGGCGAGCGGGAGGCCGCGTACGCGCACGCGCTGGTGCCGACGGCGGAGAACAAGGCGGCCGTGTGGGCGCTGCTGACCGGCCCGGACGCGCTGCCGAACTGGCGGCACCGGGCGCTGTTGCAGGGCTTCGCCCACCCGGCGCAGGTGGAACTGGTCGCCCCGTACCGGGAGAAGTACTTCGCGGCGATCGGCCAGGTGTGGGCCACGCGGGACAGCGAGCCGGCGCAGGAGTTCGCCCAGTTGGCGTACCCGACCTACCTGGTGGACGACGACACGGTGGCGGCGACCGACACGTGGCTGGCCGGTGAGGGCAACCCCGGTCCGCTGCGTCGACTGGTCGCCGAGGGCCGCGACGGTGTGGTGCGGGCCCTCAAGGCCCGCGCGAAGGACGCCCAGCAGCACTGACATCGCCGACATGGGGGTGGCCGCCCGCGCGGGCACCCCCATGTCGCTGACCTGAAGCAGGGGCAGCGCGCTGACCTGGCGCGGCGTAACGCGACGAAGCCCGACCTGCCGTGCGGCGGGTCGGGCTTCGACGTACGAGAAGGGCTCAGCCCTTGCCGGCGTGGCTGGCCAACTGGTCGAGGCCGTTGATGATGCCGCCGGCCAGGTCGCCGCCGCTGAACGCGCCGACCATGGAGAGCGCGGCCAGCTTGGCGTACGTGTCGGGGATGCGCTTGCGGGCGTGCCGCCCGGTGACGATCTCCAACTGGCGCTGGTTGGGCGACACGGCGATCAGCACCGACTTGTCGGGCTCGGCGAGCTGGCGGTGCAGCCGCTGGGCGTGCTCACGGATCGGCTCGTCCAGGCCGCCGACGAACACCGAGAAGACCAGGCCGGTGCCCCTGTCGGCCAGGCGCAGGGCCTCGTCGATGCGCAGCAGCTGGCGGGTCGAGAACGGCCCGTCCAGCACCTCGGGCGGGTTGTCCGTCCCGGCCTGCTTCTCACCAACGGTCACTTGCGCCTCCGGTTCCACCGGCCGGCGCCTCGACGCTGGCCTGCTCTAGCTTGTGGCTGGTCAGCGCGGGCGCCTGCGCCCCCGCGGTCAGCGCGGTGCCGGCCGAGTCGGCCAGCTGCTCCGGGCGGCCCAGGAACCAGACCGGAGTGAAGTCGAAGGGCCGGCCCGGCCGGTAGCGCTTGGCGCCACCGCCACCGCCGGTGGCACCACCACGGCTACCGGCGTACGACAGGCCGGCGATGACCAGCACCGCGGCCAACGGGATGCCGACGAAGACCAGCAACGTCTCGGTAACAGACAATCCCAACGCCCCCAGGCGGAAGAAGGACCTCGAACAATCGGGTCGGATGGACGATCATGATGGCGACCGGCCAACTCCGTCGCCATTCACGTTAGCGGAGTCGACGGCCCGCCAGATTGCGGGGTGCCGATCCCATCCGTCACTGGCGTGCTCCAGTTGCGCAGCGGTCGCGATGAGCCGCGCGTCGTCGCCGTACCGGCCGGTGAGGAGCACCCCGACGGGCAGGCCGTCGGCCGTGGCGCCCACCGGCAGGGACACCGAGGGATCGCCTGTCACGTTGAAGATCGCGCAGTAGGGCGAGAAGCGGCGTTGCCTGTCGAAATCGGCCGCCGGGTCGCCGTCGGCGGTGAACCAGCCGACGGGTGCCTGCGGCGCGGCCAGGGTGGGGCAGAGCAGCAGGTCACAGCCGGCGGTACGGGCGGCGCCGAGACGTACCTGCGACTGCAACTCCCCCAGGGTGGCGGCGAGCGTGCCGGCGCTGATCTCGGCACCCCGGGCACGCATCAGCCGGGTCAACGGCAGCAGTTCCGCCTCCCGTTGCGGCGGCACCGGGGCGAGCGCCAACACGTACCAGAGGATCTCGAACAGTGGCCACACCGCGGGCGTGAGCGGCGGCGGCACCTCGACCACCTCGTGGCCGGCGCTGGTGAGCAGCGCGGCGGCCCGGTCGACGGCGGCCACGCAGTCGGGATGCACCGGCTCGTCGGCGAGCATCGGTGTGGTGAACCGGCCGATCCGCAACCGGCCGGGCTCGGCCCGGCGGGCCGCGGCCAGGTATCCACCGGGCGGCGCAGGCGGCGGCAGGTAGGGCTCGCCCGGCACCGGCACGGCCATGACGTCGAGCAGTGCGGCGATGTCGGCGACGGTCCGCCCGAGCGGGCCGCTGGTGGGCAGCCCGAAAGCGCCCGAGCCGAGCGGCCCGCCGGAGACCAGGCCGCGACTGGGCTTGTAGCCGATCAGGCCGCAGAGCGACGCCGGGATGCGGAGGGAGCCGCCGCCGTCGGACCCCTGGGCGATCGGCACGAGACCGGCCGCGACCGCCGCCGCCGCGCCGCCACTGGAACCACCGGCGGTGTACGCGAGCTGCCACGGGTTGCGGGCCGGCGGCGCGACGCGGCCCTCCGAGTAGAGCGAGCAGCCCAGCTCGGAGGTGGTCGTCTTGCCGAGGCTGACGAGGCCGGCGGCCTTGATGAACCGGACCACGTCGGCGTCGACGGGCGGGACGAAGTCGGCGAACGCCGCCGAGCCGAAGGTGGTGCGCACCCCCGCGGTGAGCGTGAGGTCCTTGATGGCGGTCGGCACGCCGTGCAGCGGGCCACGCGCCTCGCTCGGGGCGGCGTCGGCGGCGCGGGCGGCCTGCCGGGCGAGGTCCTCGGTGACGGTGACGAACGCGCCCACGGTATCGCCGAGCGCCGCCACCCGGCTCAGGGAGTGCTCGACCAGCTCGACGCTGGACAGCTCGCCGCGGGCGATGGCGGCGGCCTGCTCCAGCGCCGTCAGGTCGTGCGGCTCGGCCATGCCCTCATCCTGCCCGCTGGGAGCGGCTGCCAGCGGACCGACACGGCGTCGGCGTCGGACTGCGGTCGACCGCACCACCCTGCCGGCGTCCTTTGCTCTGCTTCAACAGAGGAAACAGCCGATGTCCGATTATCGGACACGTGGTGTTGCCTGGATTGAAGCAGAGCAAAGGCAACGGAACAGGTCCGTCGGCCCGTCGCAGCCGTCCGTCGTCCGAGGGGCGCTACCAGGGGTACGCCGTCAGCGCTGCCCGTACAGGAAGCGCAGGGCGTTGGTGGATCGGAGCTTGTCGCGCTGGGCGTCGGTGAGGGAGTCGGCCGCGTCGACGACCGCACCGGCCGGCCGCTCGCCCAGCGGGTACGGGTAGTCGCTGCCGACCAGCACCCGGTCCTCCCCCATCGTGTCGACAAGCAGCCGCAGCGCGGGCGGCGCGAAGACCACCGAGTCGACGCTGAACCGGTCGACGTAGCTGCTGGGCGGGGCGACGGACGCGCCACGGACCAGGTCCCCACGGCGGTGCCAGGCGTTGTCGGCGCGACCGAGCCAGAACGGGAAGCTGCCGCCGCCGTGCGCGAAGCAGATCCGCAGCGTCTCGGGTACCCGGTCGAAGACGCCGCCCAGGATCATCGCCAGCACCGACAGGTGCGTCTCGGCGGGCATCCCGGTGAGCCAGCGGGCCATCCAGCGGTCCAGGCGCGGGCCGTTCGGCATGTCCCACGGGTGGACGAAGACGGGCGCACCCACCTCGGCGCAGTGCGTGAGGAACGTGACCACCCCGGCGTCGTCCAGGTCCCGGTCGCCGACGTGGTTGCCGATCTCCACGCCGACGTGCCCGGCGGCCAGACTGCGGTCCAACTCGGCGCAGGCCGCGTCCGGGTCCTGAAGGGGCACCTGACAGAACGGCACCAGCCGGTCGCCACCGGCAGCGGTGACCTTCAGGGTGAGGTCGTTGAAGATCCGGGCGACCTTCACCGCCTGGTCGGCCGGACGGTCGTAGCTGAAGAAGACGGGCGTCGGCGACACCACCTGCACGGCCACGCCGTCGGCGTCCATGTCGGCCAGCCGCGTCGAGGCGTCCCAGCACTCGGCGCCGACCGGACGGAACTCCGTCTCCCCCACCATGATCATGGCGGCGCGCTCGGAGTCGACCCGCAACCAGGGCCAGCCGGACCCGCCGCACGCCGCGCCGAGATCCGGCCACCCCTTGGGTACGACGTGCGTGTGCACGTCGACGACACCTGCGGGCATCAGCCCTTGCCCGGGTGCAGGGTGCCGCAGTTGGCGCAGGTGCGTGCCTTCTCGTCCGCGTAGAACGCCTGGAACACCGGTGGCAGGTCGGCCGCGATGTCGCGGACCTGCAACTCCACCTCGTGCACCTTGTTGCCGCACCCGGGGCAGTACCACTGGAACGTCTCCAGGGTGCCCTCCTCGCGGACCCGCTCGACGACCACGCCGATCGAGCCGGCCTCGGGGCGCTGCGGCGAGTGCGGGGTGTTGCGCGGCAGCATCCACATCTGACCCTCGCGCACGTGCACCGTACGCGGACCCTCCGGGGTCATCAGGTTGATGTGCATGTTGCCCTTGACCTGGTAGAAGAACTCCTCGTACGGGTCCACGTGGAAGTCGGTGCGCTGGTTGGGCCCGCCCACCACCATCACGATGAAGTCGTCCCCGCCGGGGAACATCTCCTTGTTGCCCACCGGCGGCTTCAACAGGTGCTGGTTGTCGGCGATCCAGCCCGGAAAGCTGAACGGCTCGGCGATCTCACTCACGACTGACCTCCCGAGGGAAGAAGGGCCACGGCCTGGATCTCGATGAGCAGGTGCGGGTGCGGCAGCTGGTGCACCGCCACAGTGGTGCGGGTCGGCCCGGACGCGTCGAAGAACTCCGCCCACACCTCGTTGTAACCGCCGAAGTCGTTCATGTTGACCAGATACGTGGTCACCTGGACGAGGTCGGTGAGGTCCGCGCCGACCGAGCGCAGCAGATCGCCGATGTTGTCGATCACGGCCCGCGTCTGCACCCGGATGTCGAGGTTCGTCGTGCCGAACTCGTCGACCTCGACACCGGCGAAGCTGTTGTCGGGGCGTCGCGACGACGTACCGGAGACGAAGACGAACCCACCGGCGACCTTGACGTGCGGAAATGCTCCCCGAGGGACGGCCTTGCCGGCGACGACGACCCCGCTCATGACGACGCCCGCAGGAACGCCGTGCCGAGCTTCTCGACGACCGCGCGGATGTGCGCGCCGGGACGCAGCGGCACCGCGGCGGTGGCCGCACCGGCCAGGAAGACCCAGCCGGACTGCAACCGCACCCCGTGCCGGCCGGCCAGCCGGATGCCCTCGTCGAGCGCCCGACGCGGATCGCCGAGGATCGCCGCCGTCGAACCGACCTGGGCCACCCGACCGTCGACCTCCAGCAGCACGCCCAGGTTGTCCAGCCCCGACGGCACCGGCGACCACGGACCGATCACGAACGCGGCGGCCGAGGTGTTGTCGGCGACGACGTCCGGCAGCGAGAAGCGGAAATCCGCGTACCGGGAGTCGATCAGCTCGATGGCCGGGGCGACCGCGCGGACCGCAGTGGTGAAGTCGCCGACCGGCTCGCCCGGCTCCGGCAGCCGATCCAGCAGGAACGCCACCTCCGGCTCGACCCGGGGATGGATGTACGCGGCCGGGTCGACCGTGCCGCCGTCGGGCACCCGCATCGCGTCGGTGAGCCGCCCCCAGATCACCTCGTCCACGCCGACCTGGGCCATCTTCGCCCGGCTGGTCAGCCCCATCTTCAGCCCGACCAGCCGCTCGCCGCGTTCCAGTCGGCGCTGCACCAGGGCGGCCTGGACGCCGTACGCGGTGTCCACGTCGAGACCGGTCTCGGCGGCGAGCTGACCGATCGCGGTGGCCGTGTCGGCCGCCGCGCCGAGCTTGTCGGCGATCCCGGTGATGTCCACGCCGATCATGCTGCGTCACCTTCCGTTCGCGACTGCGGGGCTCGCAAACCCGGCTCACTCCTCGCGCTCACAGCCTGTTCCTTGCCGGCCAGGTCGAGTGCCACGTCGACGATCATGTCCTCCTGGCCGCCGACCATCCGACGGCGGCCCAGCTCAACCAGGATCGACCGGACGTCGACGCCGTAGCGGTCCGAGGCCCGCTCGGCGTGCCGCAGGAAGCTGGAGTAGACGCCCGCGTACCCCAGGGAGAGCGTCTCCCGGTCCACCTGGACCGGCCGGTCCTGCAGCGGGCGGACGATGTCGTCGGCGGCGTCCATCAGCGCGAACACGTCGCAGCCGTGCTTCCAGCCGTGCAGCTCGGCGACCGCCACGAAGACCTCCAGCGGTGCGTTTCCGGCGCCCGCGCCCATTCCGGCGAGGGAGGCGTCCACGCGGACCGTCCGGCCGTGGGGTGCGTCGGGACCGGCCGGCGCGGACCCGGTGATCCGGCCGTGCTCGACCGCCAGCACGCTGTTGGCCACGCCGAGCGACAGGTTGTGGTGGGCATGGATGCCGATCTGCGTCGCCGGGTCGAGGACCTGCCGGTACGCGTCGACCCGCTGCGCCACGTCGGACATCAGCAGCCGGCCGCCGGAGTCGGTGACGTAGACGCAGTGCGCCCCGTACGACTCCATGAGCTTGGCCTGCCCGGCGAGCCCGGCCGGATCGTTCATGTGCGACATCATCAGGAAGCCCGACACGTCCATGCCGTTCTCCCGCGCCCAGGAGATGTGCTGGGCGGAGATGTCGGCCTCGGTGCAGTGGGTGGCGATGCGGACGCTCGTCACCCCGAGCGCCTTCGCCGCCTTCAGGTCGGCGATCGTGCCGATGCCGGGCAGCAGCAGGGTGGTGAGCTTCGCGTTCGTCATCACCTCGGCGGCGGCGGAGATCCACTCGGCGTCGCTGGCCGCGCCGTGGCCGTAGTTGACGCTCGACCCGGCGAGCCCGTCGCCGTGCGCCACCTCGATCGCGGCCACCCCGGCGGCGTCCAGGGCGGCGGCGATGGTGCGTACCTGGTCGACCGTGTACCGGTGGGCGATGGCGTGCATGCCGTCGCGCAGCGTCACGTCCTGGATGTACAGGTCGGTCATGCCACCGCTCCCGTCGAACGCCTGGCGACCAGCCGCTCCGCGGTGCGCAGCGCGGCGGAGGTCATGATGTCCAGGTTCCCGGCGTACGCGGGCAGGTAGTGGCCCGCCCCGGAGACCTCCAGGTAGACCGACACCTGCAACGCGGTGAGCTGCCGCCCGAGCGTCGGCACGTACGCCTCGACGCGGTCGAACTGCACGTCCTGCTTGAGCCGGTAGCCGGGGACGTACTCCTGGACCGTCGCCACCATCTCGGCGACCGAGGCGGCGATGGCTGCGGTGTCGGCGTCGACGTCCGGGCAGAGGCAGTAGACGGTGTCGCGCATGAGCAGCGGCGGGTCCGCCGGGTTCAGCACGATGATCGCCTTGCCCCGCTCCGCCCCGCCGACCACCTCGATGGCGCGAGCGGTGGTCTCGGTGAACTCGTCGATGTTGGCCCGGGTGCCCGGCCCGGCCGACTTCGACGCGATCGACGCGACGATCTCCCCGTACGCCACCGGGGTGATCCGGCGGACGGCGGCGACGATCGGCACTGTCGCCTGCCCGCCGCAGGTCACCATGTTGACGTTCGGCTCGTGCAGGTGCTCGTCGAGGTTGACCGGCGGCACCACGTACGGGCCGAGCGCGGCCGGGGTCAGGTCGACAAGCGTCCTGCCGTGCGCGCGCAGCACCTCGTCGTGCCGTCGGTGCGCGCCCGCCGAGGTCGCGTCGAAGACCAGCTCGACGTCGGCGAACTCGGGCATCGCGACCAGCCCGTCCACGCCGTCGGCGGTGGTGGCCACGCCGAGTCGGCGGGCCCGGGCCAGGCCGTCGGAGGCCGGGTCGATGCCGGCCATCGCCACCATCCGCAGGCTGTCACTGAGCCGGAGAACTTTGATCATCAGGTCGGTGCCGATGTTTCCGGAACCGAGCACCGCCACGCCGACGCTCACGCTGACTCCCCTCGGGTGAAGGCCGTACGCACCGAGCCGAGCCCGGAGATCCGTGCCTCGTACGCGGCCCCCGGGGTGACCGGCACCATCGGGCCGAGCGCCCCGGAGAGGACCACGTCCCCGGCGCGCAGCGGGTCACCGGCGCGGGCGAGGGTGCCGGCCAGCCAGTGCAGGGCGTGCAGCGGGTTGCCCAGGCAGGCCGCGCCCGCGCCGACCGAGACCGGCTCGCCAGCGTGCTCCAGCACCATTCCGCACAGCCGCAGGTCGACGTCGGCGAGGCGGCGCGGCGTGGTGCCGAGCACGAAGAGCCCGCTGGAGGCGTTGTCGGCGACGGTGTCCACGATGGAGATGTCCCAGCCGGCGATGCGCGAGTCGACGATCTCGATCGCCGGCAGCACGTGGTCGACGGCGCGGATCAGGTCGACAGTCGTGATCTGCGGATCCGCGAGATCCTTGTCGAGCACGAACGCGATCTCCGCCTCGACCCGCGGCTGGAGCAGCCGGTCGATCGGCACCTCGACCCCGTCGCCGACCGCCATGGCGTCGGTGAGCATCCCGAAGTCCGGTTGGAACACCCCGAAGGTCTCCTGCACCGCCCGCGAGGTCAACCCGATCTTCGCGCCCACGCGGCGCTCGCCGCGGCCCTGCCAGGCCCGCGACTGGAGCTGCTGCACGCGGTACGCGGACTCGACGTCGCCCTCCGGCAGCAGCCGACCGCGCAGCGGCGGGCAGGGCTTGCCGGTGCTGCGGGCGTCGGCCAGCTCCCGGTTGGCGGCCTCGATGTCGGCTTCCATGCCCGCTCCCTCGCTACTGCTCACGACAGGTCCACGCAGACGTTGGTGAGTTCGGAGTAGAAGTTCAACGAGTGCACGCCGCCCTCGCGACCGATCCCGGACGCCTTCACCCCACCGAACGGCGTGCGCAGGTCCCGCAGGAACCAGGTGTTGACCCAGACGATGCCCGCGTCCAGTCGGACTCCGGCCCGGTGCGCGACGCCCACGTCCCGGGTCCACACCGTCGCCGCCAGGCCGTACTCGGTGCCGTTGGCCAGGGCGTACGCCTCGTCCTCGGTGTCGAACGGCGCCACGTGCACGACCGGGCCGAAGATCTCCTCCCGGTTGGTGCGGGCGTCCGGGCCGAGGCCGGTGAGCACCGTCGGCTGCACGTACGACCCGCCGTCGCGGGCGTCACCGAAAGTGGGCGTGCCGCCGCCGGTGAGCACCTCGGCGCCCTCGGCGCGGGCCAGCTCGTACGCGCCGAGCACCTTCGCCCGGTGCTGCGGGGAGATCAGCGGCATGGTGGCGGTGGCCTCGTCGGTCGGCCAGCCGTACGCCAGCTCGCCGGCCCGCTTCGCCAGCCGGGCGGTGAACTCGTCGAAGACCGGCCGCTGCACGTAGATGCGCTCGGTGCACAGGCACACCTGGCCGCCGTTGGTGAAGCTGGAGCGCATCGAGCCGGCCACCGCCGCGTCCAGGTCGGCGTCGGCGAAGACCAGGCCGGCGTTCTTGCCGCCCAGCTCGAAGCTCACCGCCTTCACGCCGTCGGCGGCGGCCCGCATGATCGCGCCGCCGGTGGCCGACTCGCCGGTGAAGGTGATCGCGTCGACGCCCGGGTGGCGGGTGAGGAACTCGCCGGCCGAGTCCGGTCCGAAGCCGTGCACCAGGTTGAACACCCCGTCCGGTACGCCGGCGGCGGCCATCACCTCGGCGAGCAGCGTCGCCGAGGCGGGCGTCTCCTCGCTGGGCTTGACCACCACGGCGTTGCCGCAGGCGAGCGCCGGGGCGACCTTCCAGGTGAGCAGCAGCAGCGGCAGGTTCCACGGCACGATGACCGCGACCACGCCGACCGGCTTGCGGACGGCGTAGTTCAGCGCCCGGCCGCCGGTCGGGGTGACAGTGGTGAACGACTCGGTGGGCGCGGTCGCGACGATCTCCGCGAACGCCCGGAAGTTCGCCGCGCCACGCGGTATGTCCAGCGTGCGGGCCTGGGCGATGGACTTGCCGGTGTCGGCGACCTCGGCGGTGACCAGATCGTCGAAGCGACGTTCCAGCTCGTCCGCGACACGGCGCAGCACCTCGGCGCGCTCGCGCTCCCCCATCCGGCCCCACGGCCCACGCAGCGCCGCGCGGGCTGCGGCAACCGCGTCGTCCACAGTGGACCGGGTCGCCTCGACGACCTCGAAGACCGGCTCGCCGGTCACCGGGCTCACCTTGGTGAACGTCGACCCGCCGTCGACGAACTCGCCGCCGACGAAGTTGCGCAACCGCCGCGGCCCATCGGGCGCGTGGCCAGCCATCAGTCGCGGATCCCAGGTGCCGGTCATGAGCGCCTCCCTCGGCTCAGCGCCGCACCGGCCGCGCCGAGCAGCAGCAGCGCGGCGCCGGTGGCGAGCGCACCGAGCACCCGGTGCTGCCGCCGGACCCGGCGGCGAACCTCGGCGTACGGGGTGGTGGAGAAGGACACCAGCTCGTACTGGGAAACGTACCGGCCGGGCAGTGCCCGTTCCAGTGCGTGCTCCACCCGCCGGCGGGTCTGGAACACCGGCGAGGCGACCTTGTCGCGCATCTCCACGAAGTTGGTAAGCGCCATCTGCGCGATGGCCTCGGCGTTCTCCTGCCGGCGGCGCTGGAACAGCGGCAACGCCGCCGACCAGTCGTCGGCACACTCGTCGAGACAGCGGTCCAGCTCGACGACGTCCTCGAAGGCGCAGTTGGCGCCCTGGCCGTAGAACGGCACGATGGCGTGGGCCGCGTCGCCGAGCAGGCCGACAGAGCCGTTGACCTGCCAGGGAGTGCTGCGCACCGTGCCGAGCACGCCCACCGGGTTGTGCTGGTAGTCGTCGACCAGGTTCGGGGCGAGCGGGACCACGTCCGGGTACTGCTCGGCGAAGTGCGCCCTGATCGCGGCCGGGTTGTCCAGGGCCGCGAAACTGCCGACGCCCTCGTTGGGCCAGAACAGCGTGCAGGTGAAGGAGCGGTCCGGGTTCGGCAACGCGATCATCATCGAGGTGCCGCGCGGCCAGATGTGCAGCGCGTCCGGATCCAGGGCGAAGTCGCCGCCGAGCGGCGGAATCGTCAGCTCCTTGTAGCCGTAGTCGAGGAAGTCCACGCTCTCGCGCAGCAGCCCGTACGCCAGCAGTTGTCCGCGTACCGCGGAGCCGGCGCCGTCGGTGCCCAACACGACCGACGCCTTCGCGCCGACCGTGCCCTGCGGGGTGTCGAAGCTCAGGGCGCCGTCGGCCGGGTCGAGCCCGACGAGCCGGTGGTCGAAGACGATCCGGACCCCGGGCAGCGCGGCGGCGGCGTCCAGCAGGGCGTTGTTCAGCGCGCCCCGGCTGATCGAGTTGATCGCCCGGTCACCGGCCGCGCTGTACGACTGGAACTGCTGCTCCCCCTCCACCGGGTGGATCATCCGGCCGCGCATCGGCAGCGCGTCGGTCATCACCTGCTCGGCCAGCCCGATCCGGCGCAGCGCGTCCAGCCCGCGCTCGGAGAGCGCCAGGTTGATCGAGCGTCCCCGCTCGGCCGCGCCGGCACGCGGGTCCGGCCGACGCTCGTAGAGGGCCACCGGATAGCCGCGCCGGGCCAGGAAGCAGGCGGCCAGACAGCCGGCCAGGCCGGCGCCGATGATCGCGACCTCGTCGCGCCGCGCGGTCATGGGTTCACCTGCCCCACGGTCGCGGCGAGCGCGGCGGCGGCCCGCCAGCAGTCCAGGTACGTCGAGTAGAGCGGCACCGGGGCGAAGCGGACGATGTCCGGCTCCCGGGCGTCGGCGATGACGCCGTGCTCGTGCCGCAGCCGCTTGGTCAGCTCGGCCGCGTTGCCGGCGCCGACGCGTACCGACAGCTGGCAGCCCCGGCGGGCCGGATCACGCGGGGTGACCACGCGCAGCGGCCGGTCGGCGGTGACCTCGTCGAGCAGTGCCTCCAGCCAGCCGGTGAGTCGGAGGCTGCGGGCGCGCAACGCCGGCATGCCTACCGTGTCGAACAGCTCCAGCGAGGTACGCACCGGACCCATCGCGAAGATCGGCGGGTTGGAGATCTGCCAGGCCTCCACCGTGGACGGTGGCCGGGACACCGGCGTCATCTCGAACCGGGTGGCCGCCGCGGTGCTCCACCACCCCTCGAAGCGCGGCAGGTCGGGATCGCCGAGGTGCCGCTCGTGCACGAAGACGCCGGCCAGCGCGCCCGGCCCCGAGTTCAGGTACTTGTAGGAGCACCAGGCGGCGAAGTCGACGTCCCAGTCGTGCAGGCGCAGCGGCACGTTGCCCGCCGCGTGGGCCAGGTCCCAGCCGACCACCGCGCCGGCCGCCCGCCCGGCGGCCGTGATCGCCGGAATGTCCAGCAGCTCGCCGGTGAGGTAGTTGACGCCACCCAGCAGCACCAGCGCCACCCGGTCACCCTCGGCGGCCAGGTAGTCGGTGACGTCCTCGGTGCGCAGCGCGTCCTCGCCGGGACGCGGGCGCAGCCGGACCACCGTGTCGTCCGGGTCCAGCCCGTGGAAGCGGGCCTGGCTGCGCACCGCGTAGCTGTCCGAGGGAAACGCGCTGTCCTCGATGACGATGCGGGTGCGCGCGCCGGCCGGGCGGTAGAAGCTGACCATCAGCAGGTGCAGGTTGACCGTGAGCGAGTTCATCACCACGGTCTCCGCGGGGAGGGCGCCGACCAGTCGGGCGGCCGGCGCGGTCAACAGCTCGTGGTACGGCAGCCAGGCGCGCTCGGCCTCCAGGTGCCCCTCGACGCCGAGCCGCCCCCAGGCGTCCAGGTCGGCCAGGAGTTCGTCGCGGGTGGCCCGGGGTTGCAGGCCGAGCGAGTTGCCGGCGAGGTACGCCGACTCGGGGTGGTCGCCGCCGTCGGCGGGCGGCACGTGGAAGAGGTGTCGGTGGCCCGGGTCGGCCTGGTCGAGGCGGTGGGCCTCGCTCTCTGGGGTGTGCATGTCTCGCTCTCCGGTCACATCGCGGTGCGGGCCGACCACAGCTCCGGGAAGACCACCCGGGCCATGCTGCGCTGCAACCACGCCAGCCCGGCGGAGCCGCCGCTGCCGACCTTGGCGCCCATTGTCCGCTGCACCGCCTTGACGTGGTTCCACCGCCAGTCGCCGAACTCCTCGGCGACGCCGCTGAGCGCCTCGCCGAGCAGCCGCAGGTGGTTGTCCGGCCCGCCGTCGGCGTAGATCCGCACCCAGGCCGCCTCGACCGCCGGCTGCGGGTCGTGCTCGACCGCCACGTCCCGGTTCAGCAGGTCGGCGGGGATGTCGAAGCCGCGCCGGGCGAGCAGCGCGACCACGTCGTCCCAGAGGCTCGGGGCGGCCAGCGCGGCGCTGAGCGCGCCGTGCACCTCGCTCTGCCGGCGGAACGGCCGGATCAGCGCCGGGTCGCGCAGCCCGAGCAGGAACTCGAGGTGCCGGTACATCGCCGACTGGAAGCCGGAGCCCTCGCCGAGCAGGTTGCGGAACCTGTTGAAGTCGGCCGGGGTCATCCAGCGCAGGCCCTGCCAGGCGGCGTTGAGCCCTTCCAGGTGCAGGGTGGCGCGGCGCAGCGGGGCCAGCGCGTCCCAGATCCGGTCGGCGCGCACCAGACGCTGGGTCTCGCGCAGCTCGTGACAGGTCAGCCCGAAGTACAACTCCATGATCTGACTGACCATGAGGAAGGACATCTCGCCGGGGTCGTCGCTCAGGGGCTGCTGCAACTGGTGCAGGGCGCTGGCCCGCACGTACGCGTCGTAGGGCACCAGCTCGGCGAACTCCAGCGTCGGCTCGCCGCCGTTGCGCGCCGCGCGGGCCGCCCGCTGGCGCGGGGTCACCGGTCGTACCGTGGCGACGCGCTTCGGCGCCCGCCGGTCCGTCTGATCCACCAGTCGTCTCCCTTCCCCCGAAGCTGCCGACGTCATGATCTCGCGGTTGGATCGGCCTGCGGAATGCCGCATCAACGGCACTTGCCGGCCTGAGTTGACGAACCGAAGGCAGCTGGGCGAATCCAGTTCACGAAAGTAAGGTTCGAGCGTGGACGACATGGACTGGGCGCTGCTGCGCGAGTTGCAGGCCGACGCCCGGCTCTCCTTCAGCGAGTTGTCCCGCCGGGTGCACCTGTCCCCACCAGCGGTGGCCGAGCGGGTCCGCCGACTGGAGGAGGCCGGGGTGATCACCGGTTACCACGCCCACGTGGACCTGACCCGAGCCGGCCGTACGGTGGTCGCCCTGATCCGGATGTCCTGTTACGGCGCGCGGTGCATCCTGCACGACCCCGACGTGTCCGACTGGCCCGAGATCCTGGAGATCCACCGGATCACCGGTGACGCGTGCAGCATGCTCAAGGTGGCCGCCGGCTCGATCGGAGACTTCGAGCGGGTGATCGACCGCCTAGCCCCGTACGGCCAGCCGTCCAGCACCATGGTCCTGTCCACCCCCCTCCCCTACAACCCCATAACCCCCCAGCCCCTCCCCTAAGACCCCCGCCCCCGCCCCCGCCTGCGCGATCTTGCACTTCCTGTCGCCCAAGTGCGAGGAATGCCCCGTATGCCGCGACAGTAAGTGCAAGATCGCGGGAGCCCTGCCACCACCCCGGGTCGATCATGGAGTCGTGGTGGGTAGATGAGGGTGCTATGCACCTTTTGCGGAGCGCCACAACTCCATGATCGACGCCGGCTGGGGGGCGGGCGCGGGGGGCGGGGGCGCGCGGGGGTGGGGTTTGTCGTTGGGGTGGCGGGAACTCAACGCGCGTGCCCAGGGGAGGGTTCCGGCGGTCGTCGCCGGTTGGGGGGAAATCATGCAGGGACTTCGCACGATCAACCGCGCACTCTCGTCCGCACTGACACTGGTGGGGCTCATCGGGGCGTTCGTCCTGTTGTCGGTCGCACCGGCGCGTGCCGGTGAGAACACCTTCGTCGAGGTGACGCCGAACAGCGTCCCGGCGGGCAGCCGCGTCACGATCCGCGCGAGCTGCGACAACAACAACGATCGACAGGCCAACGTGCAATCCGACGCGTTCGGGCACGTGATGCTCCGACCGGACAACGGCTTCCTCAAGGGGGAGGTCACCGTTCCGGGCAACAAGGAACCCGGCGACTACCAGGTCGACCTGCGCTGCCAGAACAACCAGACGGCCCAGACGATGCTGACCGTGCTCAACATGGCCTCGCCCAGCAAGGGACCGGCGACGGGCGGCGGCGGCACCGCGGGCGGCCGGGGCACCGGCTCGGTCCTGGTCCTCGGCGGCGTGGCCCTGGTGGCCGCCGCGGTCGCGCTCGGCATGGCGGGCGGTCGGCGTCGGACCGGAGCCGGCTCCTGAGCCGGAGCTGCCATGACCCGCAGATCCGCGCGTGCGCGGTCGGACCACCGTGCCCGCGTCCGGGCCGCGGCGGCCCTGCGCGCCACCGGACGGCTGGTGGCCCGGGCCTCGGTCCGGCTGCGCCGGGTCGCCGGGCAGGCGGTGTCCGCAAGCGTCGCCACCACTGATCCGGACGCCCGCCCGCTGCCGCCGAGCCGTCCCGTCGGGTCGCCGCTGACCCGGCGTCGGCTCGGCACCGGGCCGGGACTGCCGGTCCTGGCCGTGGCCACGCTGATGGTGCTGATCGTGGCGATGCTGGGCATCGAGCAGGTGACCGGGGTCAGTCTGCTGCCGGACCGGATCAGCGCGGGCCTGCGACCGCCGCCGAAGAAGTTCCCGGTGCTGCCGGCCAGCCGCCCGACCGCTCTCTCGATCAGCAAGATCGACCTGCGGGCGCCGCTGCACGACGTGGGCATCGCCCCGGACGGCACCATCGCCGTTCCCGACGTGGGCCGCGCCCAGGAGGCCGGCTGGTACGACCAGGGCCCCACCCCCGGCCAGTACGGGCCGGCGGTGATCGTGGGACACGTGGACACCACGACCGGCCCGGCCGTCTTTCACCAGCTCCGGGAACTGCGCGCGGGAGACCAGATCGAGGTCACCCGCTCCGACGGCCGGGTCGCGGTCTTCGAGGTCGACTCGGTGGAGCGGTTCGACAAGGACCGACTGCCGGTGGACGAGGTGTACGGCGACTTCAGCCGCCCCAGCCTGCGGCTGATCACCTGCGGCGGCCGGTGGGTGGGCGGCGAGCGGGGCTACTCGGACAACCTGGTGGTGTTCGCCTCGCTGGTCAAGGCCCGTGGTGGTTGATCGCCGGCGCCGGCGTCGAGGTACTCGGCGAGCCGGGCGGCCCCGGTGAGCATGGCCCGGCCGCGCTCGGTGAGCCGTCGGCGCCACTGACCGAGCGACGCGGCGAGCGGTTCTGCGCCACCGGCGTCGCGGACCCGACGCAGCACGTCGGCGATGTGGTCGAGCCGGTATCCGCCCCGACGCAGCAGGTGGGCGAGTTGGGCGTCCCGGACGTCGTCGGGCGAGTAGACGCGGTGGCGGGTCACCCGATCGCGCTCCGGGCGCAGAATGCCTGCCGACTCCCACTTGCGCAGGGTCGCGGGTCGTACGCCGAGCCGGTGGGCGAGCACACTGATCGGCACGGCTTTCCGGCCCTGCGGCGCGGGCTCCGACGCGGTGAGGGTCGCGAGGGCCGCCTCGACCGCGTCCAGGGTCTCCCGGTCGCGTTGCAGCAGCGCGTGACCGCTGTCGATCGTGCGCAACGCCGTGTCGATCTCACCCCGGTTGACGGCCCGCATGATGTCGCCGCTGGCCGCGTGGCCGTGCCCGACGATGAGCGCGAGGTAGGCGCTCAGTGCGGTTGCGTGCACCTCGGTGAACCGGCGGTACCCGGTCGCGGTGCGCTCGGCGGGTGGCAGCACGCCGTCCCGTTCGTAGTTGCGGACGGCCTGCGCCGACAGCCCGTGCCGGCGCGCGAGGTCGACCGGTCGGCGTACCCCCGGGTTTGAGGGTTTTGTGGTTGTCACCCGCGCTCCCGCTCTGAAGTCTCCACCGCTGGTGCAACGATACGGTTGATGCAATGACCACTCTTGTTGACCTGCTTGCCGGCTCGCCGGCGCTGCTCGCGCTCGGTGAGCCGACGCACGGTGAATCCGCGTTCCTCCAGATCCGCAACGACGCCTTCCTGACGCTGGCCGAGCACGGCTACCGGTCGATCGCCCTGGAGAGCGACCGGGCCGCGGGATTGCTCGCCGACGCGTTCGTGCAGGGCGCGGCCGTGCCGCTCGACCGCGTGCTCGCCGAGGGTTTCAGCCACGGGTTCGGCGCCGCGCCGGCCAACCGTGACCTGCTGCTGCGGATGCGCGAGTGGAACGACGGACGGCCCGCCGCCGAGCGCCTGAGTTTTCACGGCTTCGACGCCCCGCTGGAGATCGAGGGCGTCCCGAGCCCCCGGCGTCACCTGGTGCGGGTGTGCGAATTCCTCGACCTGGACCGGTCGGCCGAGATCGACGACCTCGTCGGGGACGAGGCCCGCTGGAGCGACACGGCCGCGATCTGGGAGCCGGGCCGCTCGGTTGGACGCTCGTCCGACGCCCAGCGGCTGCGGGTGCTCGCCGACGACCTGCTGAGCGAGTTGTACCTGCGGGCACACCTACGGCCCGAGGGCTGGCAGGCAGCCTTCGTCCACGCCACGTCGGCGGTAGCGGTGCTGCGCTACCACTCGGCGGCCGCGGCGCCACTGGTCCAGGAGGAACGCTTCGCCCGCCTGGCCGCCGTCCGGGACGCGCTGATGGCCGAGAACCTGCTCGCGATCCGGGCGGTCGAGGCACACCGTGGACCCACGCTGGTCTTCGCGCACAACACGCACCTCCAGCGCCACCCGAGCACGATGACGATCGGCGCGACGGAGGTGTCGTGGGCCGGGGCCGGCGCGATCGTCGGAGCGTTGCTGGGCGAGCGGTACGCGGTGATCGTCGGCAGCCTCGGCGCGAGCCCCGCGCTCGGCATCGACGTACCCGCCGCGAAGACCTACGAGGGCAGGCTCTCACAGAAGCTCACCCTCCCCGGGTACGTGCGGGCGGCCGAGATCGAGCCGGCCGAGCGGAGGACGCACGACTACCGCTACTTCCCGCTGGACCAGGCCGCCATCGACCACGCCGACGCGGTACTGCACATCCCGACCGGCCTCGACGCGACAGTGCTCGCCGACCGGATCGGCGCGCTGCCCGACGTCGAGCAGGTGGTGGCGAGCGAGGAGGACGGCTCACCCGAGGGCGCCTGGGGCGACCGGTTCTTCCACGTCGGCCCGGACCGCCGCCAGCCGTTCGCCACCATCGTGGAGCACGACGTGCCCGGCTTCGACGAAGCCGGGCAGCTGGACCGCCCCGGCGTCTTCCGCCTCAACCTGGACCTGGGCCGGGCCGAGTTCGAGAGGATGTTCGGCTTCGCACCGAAGGCGTTCGAGGAGCACCGGGACGCCTTCGACTTCGCCCGGCTGGACACTGTCACGCCGCATCCGGGGTACGCGCTGTACGGCTTCGCCAGCATCGTGATGCCGGGGCCGCAGATGCTGCCCGAGATCGACCGCCTACTCGCGATCGCGCACGCCCGGGCGGTGGACCGGCACGAGCGCGCGACCCGTCGAGCGACCGACCAGCGGGACTGAGCCCGACGACGCTCCCGAGCTGACGGCCGCCGCGGCCCCGGTCGGGCCAGGCGGCCGCCTCAGCCCAGCGCAGGTCGGGTCAGGCCAGCGTAGGTCGGGTCGGGCGGCCGCCTCGGGGTCAGCGCAGGTCGAGTCAGGCCAAGCGCAGGTCGGGTCGGGCCAGGCGGCCGCCTCAGCCCAGCGCAGGTCGGATCAGGCCAGCGTAGGTCGGGTCGGGCGGCCGCCTCGGGGTCAGCGCGGGAGGTCAGGTCGCGCGGCCGCATCGGGGCCGCGCAGGTGCGGTCAGGCGGCTGCCTCGGGCTCGCGCAGGTCGAGCCAGTCGGCCCAGCGCGGGTCCGGAGCGCGGTGCCCGAGGACCCGCCAGGCGGTGCCCTTCGGGGCGGCCGGCAACGCGTGCAGCCGCCAGCCCAGCTCGGCCGGGGTCTTGTCGCCCTTGGTGTGGTTGCACCGGGCGCACGCGGCGACCACGTTCTCCCAGGCGTGCCGCCCACCCCGGCTGCGCGGGAAGACGTGGTCGATGGTCTCGGCCGGCCCTCGGCAGTAGGCGCACCGCCAGCCGTCCCGGGCGAAGATCGCTCGGCGGGACAGCCCCACGTGGGTGCGGTAGGGCACCCGGACGAAGCGGGTCAGGCGCACGACCGACGGCACGGGCAGCGCGTCCCGGGCGCTGTGCAGGATGCCGTCGCCATCGGCGACGCAGACGGCCTTGGCGGAGAGGACGAGGATCGCGGCGCGACGCACCGACACGACACACAGGGGCTCGTAGGTGGCGTTGAGGACCAGCGCGCCGGAGCCCACCGTGGGTCGTATGTCAGGCATCGCGCTCACCCTCCCGGTTCAGCGGCTGCTGCGAAACGCCGCCGACCGGGGCCGGGCACGAGGGCCCGCACCGTCGACGCCCGTTCGATCACCGACGTCCGTTGCGCCAATAGTCCCTGATCGGACCCCGGATTGCACGTACTAATCCGGGGTCGGACATGAAGCTCTTTCCCGCACCTGTCACGATGGCCGGTTCGCCCCGGTCCGACCCGCCGCTCGGGCGCATCTCACCCGGCCGGTGGGTCGGCGGCGACCGGTCCGGGGCGTTGCGGTACGAAGACAGGGTGAGTGCCGCCAGCGGAACGCCCCTTGCCCTGCCCGACGCCGTGTCGGTGAACTGTCAGGGCAGCACCTCCTGCGAGTGGATCTACGGGATCACCAGGTCGGAATGGTTCGCGGAGGGCAGCTACTGGATCCTGCTCAAGCCGCTGCGGGTGCTGGTGATAGTGGCGCTGGCGATGGTGGCCCGCTGGGCGCTGCACCGGACGATCGACCGGCTGGTCCGCACGACCACCGACGGCGCGGTGCCGACCATGCTGCGGCCGCTGCGCGAGCGGGTGCCCACGGCAGCTGTCGACCCGGCCGAGTTCGTGCCCGAGCGCCGCCGGCAACGGGCCGAGGCGATCGGCTCGGTGCTGCGCAGCCTGACCACCGCGTTCGTCTTCGGCATCGCGCTGCTGATGATCCTGCGCGAGTTCAGCTTCGACCTCGCCCCGTTGCTGGCCAGCGCCGGGATCGCCGGCGTCGCCCTGGGCTTCGGCGCGCAGAGCCTGGTCAAGGACCTGATCGCCGGGCTCTTCATGCTCATCGAGGACCAGTACGGCGTGGGCGACAACGTCGACCTGGGCGAGGCGACAGGTGTCGTGGAGTCGGTCGGGCTGCGGGTCACCACGGTCCGGGACGGACGCGGCGTGCTCTGGTACATCCGCAATGGCGAGATCATCCGGGTGGGCAACAAGAGCCAGGGCTGGGCGTTGGTGGTCGTGGACCTGCCGATCGGCTTCAGCGGCACGGAGGAGGCCAGCGCCGTGCTGCGGACGGCCGCCGCCTCGGTGGCGCTGGACCCGGAGCTGTCGCCGGAGATCGTGGAGGCCCCGGAGGTGCTGGGCGTCGAGCAGGTGACTGTGGATGGCGCCGTGATCCGTACGGTGGTGAAGACGACTGCCGACGGCCAGTTCGCGGTGAGCCGGGAGCTGCGCCGCAGGCTGGCGGAGGCGCTGGAGAACTCGGGGATCACCGCGCAGATCGCCGCCGCCCGCATCTATCCCGGTCTGTCGAGCCGGCCGTTGCCCGAGGGTGAGACCGGCCAGGGCGGCGCCACCTGACCCCGGCGAGACTGGCCGGCAATACAGGGGTCGCGAGCCGCCCGGCCCCTGGAGTATCGTCCGTTCGTTCAGTCGGGGATGCGACGAACGATCCGTTCGCCCTAGCTAGTTGTCAGACGATCGGGCAGAATCCGGAGCACGCGTTCCCGCCGGAGCGTGGTCACATCCTCGCTGATCCGGAGATCTGACGAGTGTTCCCGGCCCGGCCGCCACGAGCTGTCGTTCCGGGGGCCGATGGAGGCGACGGTGCCTGACGAGCGACCTTCCGCGGAAGGCCCGGCCACTTTTCGCGAAGTGTTCGCCCAGCGCGAGTTCCGGGTTGTCTTCACGGCCGGGGCTCTGTCCTGGGTCGGTGACTACGTCGCCAAGGCCGCCGTCACCCTGCTCGTCTATCAGCAGACCAGGTCCGTCGCGCTCTCCGCCGCCGCGTTCGCGGTCAGCTACCTGCCGTGGCTGCTGGGGGGCCCGCTGCTCGCCGCCCTGGCCGAGCGGCATCCGTACCGCCGGGTGATGGTGGCGTGCGACGTGATCCGGATGGCGCTGATGCTGCTCATCGCCGTCCCCAACCTGCCGGTTCCGGCGCTGCTGGTGCTCATCTTCGCCGCCACGTTGGCCAATCCGCCGAGCCAGGCCGCGAAGTCCGCGCTGATGCCGCAGATCCTCGCCGGGGACCGGCTGGTGGTCGGGTTGTCGCTGAACGCCAGCATCGGTCAGGCGGCCCAGGTCGTCGGCTACCTGCTCGGTGCCGCCGTCGCCTCGATCAACCCGACGGTCGCACTGCTGTTCAACGCGGCCACGTTCGGCCTCTCGGCGCTGCTGGTCCGCGTCGGCGTGCGGAACCGGCCGGCGACGATGACCATCGCGCACCGCTCCCACCTGCTCCGGGAGACCGCTCAGGGGTTCCAGATCGTGTTCGGCACCCCGGTGCTGCGGGCCATCGCGGTGCTGGTGTTCAGCGCGCTGCTGTTCTCGATCATCCCGGAGGGGCTGGCCGCCGCCTGGGCCAACAAGGGCTCCCACGGTGGCATGGACGCGGGCACCGCGCAGGCGGTGATCATGGTCGCCAACCCGGTGGGCTACGTCCTGGGTGGGCTGCTGGTGAGCCGGCTGTTCGGCCCGACCCGCCGCCTGAGCCTGATGCGACCCCTCGCGGTGTTCTCCCCGCTGGTGCTGGTGCCGGCGCTGTTCGATCCGCCACCGCTGGTGGTGGCGTTGCTGGCCGCCCTGTGCGGGTTCGCGGTCGCCGGGATGATGCCGATGGCCAACGGGCTCTTCGTCCAGGCGCTGCCGGACGGGTTCCGGGCCCGCGCGTTCGGTGTGATGGCCACCGGCGTCCAGGTCATCCAGGGTTTCGCGGTGCTGGTCACCGGGCTGCTCGCCGAGCGGTTCTCCATCCCGGTGGTGGTCGGGGTCTGGAGCGCCGCTGGAGTGGTGCTGATGACGATCGTCGCCCTGCGCTGGCCGGACAGGCAGACGGTGGACGACGCCATAGCCAAAGCCGCCGCGGCCAACGCCGACCCGAGCCCCGGTCGGGGCGCCACCGTCGCCGACGGCACGCCGGCCGGCGCCGGCCGCCGGCCCGCCGACGGCCACCGCCGGCACGCGGTCACCTGATCCACGGCGTGAGCCGGCGCACGGCCTCCGGGTCGGGTCGGCGGCCGAGGCACCTGGCAGGATGGAACGGTGAACCCCGCAGGTGAATCCGACAGTCCCGAAGCGTCGATGACCCTCTTCGAGGCGGTCGGCGGCGAACCCACCTTCCGCCGGCTGGTGGACGAGTTCTATGTCGGCGTCGCCACCGATCCGCTGCTGCGACCCATGTATCCGGAGGAGGACCTGGGCCCGGCGGCCGACCGGCTGACCCTGTTCCTGATGCAGTACTGGGGCGGGCCGAACACGTACTCCGCGCAGCGCGGGCACCCCCGGCTGCGCATGCGGCACGCGCCGTTCCGGATCGGCGTTGCCGAGCGGGACGCCTGGCTGCGGCACATGCGCCAGGCGGTCGACCGGCTCGACCTGGAGCCGCAGCTCGCCGCCGCCCTCTGGGACTATCTGGAGCGGGCCGCGTTCTTCATGGTCAACGTCATGGAGGACCCGGCCGAGCGCGCCTGACGGCGCGTTCCGGCACGGACGCCGCGGGGCGCCTCAGAGCAGGGCGCCCTCGTCGTGCAGCCAGTCCACGAAGCTGGCGGCCACCGCCGCGCCGCAGTCGAGCATCTCGACCAGCAGAGCGTCGTGGGTGCCGGCACCCAGCGGAACCTGCAACTCGGCGTAGATCGGCAGCTGCCCGCGCTCGGTCGGGTCGCCGATGTACGCCTTGCAGAAGCGGCGGGTGTGGTTCCACTCGTTGACCACCCGATAGGCCCGGTCGGCCCAGTCCGGCGGAACCGTGGCGTGCGGGCGGGCCCGCATCACCAGGATCTCGTCCTCGGGGCCTTCGAGGGTCACCAGCACGGCGTGCCGCTCCCACATGGCCAGCAGGTTGCCGTCGCCGTCGGCCAGGTAGCGCACGTCGAGCAGGTCGAGTGCGTCACAGACACGGCGCAGGCTCACCGGCTCGATTGTCGCCGGCATCTCGGTCAGGACGGGACGGTCGCTGCCGGGGCAGTCGTCCCCCGGTTGGCGAGGACTCGGCGGGCCGACCCGGACCGCGCTCTCCACTGTGATCCCGCTTCGGGTTTCCGGATCGCCGCCGTCGGCGGGACCGGGGCGCCATGACCACCACGGCATCGCTCGTCGCACCTCACTCCCCAGCGGATCCAGCCGCCTACGGTGCGTTGGATCCGAGGATGGACGGTACCCGGACAGCCGGGTTGAAGCACCCCCCCAACGACCGCACCGGCCCAGAAGAATGAGCAGGGGTCAGCCGTTCGGACGAGTAGCGAGGGGTGTCACGGCAAGGTCGGTGGCCTTCTGCAACCAGGCCGCTCCGTATGGTCCCACCAGGCCCACCCAACGGCCCGCCACCCGCACCTGGACCTCGGAGCGACCGCCAGGCCCGGCCGGCTCGTCGACCGCGCCGAGGAAGCCCATCCGGACCAGCCCCTGCACGAGCCGCTGCGACACCTCGACGGCGGGGCCCGGCGGATCGTCCGGCGTGACCAGGACGGCCACGTGGTCGAGCAGCGCGTCGCGAAGCGCGCGCTGACCCACCGCGCGGCCCGCCACCCCCTGCTCGCTCGCGGTGCGCAGGGTGCCCGCCGCCGCGTCGGCGATCCGCCGCACCTCGACGGCCGGCAGCACCTCCACCGGCTCGCTGCGCACCGGTGGCAGCGGCCAGCGCCACTGCGCGTCGCGGCGGGCCGGCAGCGTCGCCCCACCGCGTTCCAGTTCGGCAAGCAGGTCGGCGGCGCCCACTGTGACGTCACCGGCGGCCGCTCCGGCGACCGTCCGGGCCACCAGCACCTGCCAGGGCAGCCGGGCGAACAGCGCGACCCGGCCGGAAGCGCCGGCCGGCCGCAGCCGGACCGGCGCCCTCGGGTCCAGCCGGACCAGCCGGGCCAGGAACGCACCCGCGTCGGCCACGCCGGTCAGGCCGTGCCCGGACGGTGACGCCGCGACGCGGTCCGGGCCGGCGGTGCCCGGCCGAGTCACGCGCCGCCGCCCTGCGGGGCGTACGTGAGCAGGAAGTCCCGCTCCTCGGTGGTGATCCGCCGGGGCACCTGGCGGGTCAGGTCGAACGGCACCAGCACCGAGCGGGCCCGGCTGGCGAGCACGTCGCCGTCGTACAGCTCGTACGCGACGGTGAACCGCGATGCCTTGATCTCCTCCACCCACAGCTCGATGCGGACGGTGGGCGCGGCCTCCGCGGTGGCCCGACCCAGCGCGTAGTCGACCGGGCGCAGGTAGTCGACCTCGTGCCGACGGATCACGACGCCGTCGGCGAACGAGCCCACTCCCCAGGCCCGGCCGCCGGCGAACATCAACGCCACCCGCGCCTCCTCGTAGAGCGTGAGGAAACGCGAGTTGTTGACGTGGCCGTACGCGTCCAGGTCGGACCAGCGCAACGTGCAGTGGTAGACGAACCGGTCGGACATCAGTCGCGGGTCAGCTTGCGGTAGGTCACCCGGTGCGGCCGGGCAGCCTCCGCGCCGAGGCGGTCGATCTTGTTCTTCTCGTACGCCTCGAAGTTGCCCTCGAACCAGAACCACTTGGCCGGGTCCTGGTCGTCGCCCTCCCAGGCCAGGATGTGCGTGGCGACCCGGTCCAGGAACATCCGGTCGTGGGAGATGACCACGGCGCAGCCGGGGAACTCCAGCAGGGCGTTCTCCAGGCTGGAGAGCGTCTCCACGTCCAGGTCGTTGGTCGGCTCGTCGAGCAGGATGACGTTGCCGCCGATCTTCAGGGTCAGCGCCAGGTTGAGCCGGTTGCGCTCGCCGCCGGAGAGCACCTTTGTCGGCTTCTGCTGGTCCGGGCCCTTGAAGCCGAACGCGGCGATGTACGCCCGCGACGGCATCTCGACCTTGCCCACCATCAGGTAGTCCAGCCCGTCGGAGACGACCTCCCAGACGGTCTTGTCGCCGTCGAGGCCCTGCCGGTTCTGGTCGACGTACGACAGCGAGACGGTGGGGCCGACCCGGACCTCGCCGCCGGTCGGCTCCTCGAGCCCGACGATGGTCTTGAACAGCGTGGTCTTGCCGACGCCGTTCGGGCCGATGATGCCGACGATGCCGTTGCGGGGCAGCGAGAACGACAGGTTGTCGATCAGCAGCCGGTCGCCGAAGCCCTTGCTGAGGCCGTTCGCCTCGATCACCGTGCTGCCCAGGCGCGGGCCCGGCGGGATCTGGATCTCCTCGAAGTCCAGCTTGCGGGTCTTCTCCGCCTCGGTGGCCATCTCGTCGTACCGGTCCAGGCGGGCCTTGGACTTGGTCTGGCGGGCCTTGGCGTTGGAGCGGACCCACTCCAGTTCCTCGGTGAGGCGCTTCTTCATCTTGGCGTCGCGGCGACCCTCGACGGCGAGCCGGGCGGCCTTCTTCTCCAGGTAGGTGGAGTAGTTGCCCTCGTACCCGATGGCCCGGCCGCGGTCCAGCTCCAGGATCCAACCGGCGACCTTGTCCAGGAAGTACCGGTCGTGGGTGATCGCCATGACGGTGCCGGCGTACTTGGCCAGGTGCTGCTCCAGCCAGGAGACGCTCTCCGCGTCCAGGTGGTTGGTGGGCTCGTCGAGCAGCAGCAGGTCGGGCGCCTCCAGCAGCAGCTTGCAGAGCGCGACGCGGCGGCGCTCGCCACCGGAGAGCTGGGTCACGTCGGCGTCCGGCGGCGGGCAGCGCAGGGCGTCCATGGCGAGTTCGAGCTTGGAGTCGATGTCCCACGCGTCGGCGTGGTCCAGCTCCTCCTGGAGCCGGCCCATCTCCTCCATCAGCTCGTCGGAGTAGTCGGTAGCCATCTGCTCGGCGATCTTGTTGAACCGCTCCAGCTTGGCCTTGGTCTCGGCGACCGCCTCCTCGACGTTGCCGAGGACGGTCTTGGCGTCGTTGAGCGGGGGTTCCTGGGCGAGCATGCCGACGGTGTAGCCGGGCATCAGCCGGGCCTCGCCGTTGCTCGGCTTGTCCAGCCCTGCCATGATCTTGAGGAGGCTGGACTTACCGGCGCCGTTCGGGCCGACCACACCGATCTTGGCGCCCGGCAGGAAGCTCAGCGTCACGTTGTCGAGCACGACCTTGTCGCCGTGCGCCTTGCGCGCCTTTTCCAGGACGTAGATGTACTGGGCCACGGTGCGGGCTACCTCCGTCGGTTTGCTGTCGCCTGAGTCGGCGGCGCGGCGCGGGCTGGGACCTGCACCCGCCGCCGCCGGCCGGGAGCCGGCCGCGCGCACGCCATCGTCAATCCTGACAGGTACGGCGCGCTTCGCCCACATCACCCCGCCCGAGGAGTACGACGGCGGCGGCTGTCGACAAGATCACCGTTAGGATTCGGCGCTGGCGAGGCGGGTAGGAGACTCCGGCACGGGGCACAAGACGCCGCAGCTACGCTCAGTACGCTCATCGCGGTGGACCCGTCAGCACCCGGAGGTGGCCGATCGTGACCGTCCGTAGCTCCTTTGTCGTAGTGGCGAACCGTCTGCCGGTCGACGAGGTGAGCACACCCGAGGGACGGCAGTGGCGACGCAGCCCCGGCGGGCTGGTCACCGCGCTGCATCCCGTGCTCGCCGAACACCAGGGCACCTGGGTCGGCTGGGCCGGCGGCACCGGCGCCGCCCCCGAGCCGTTCGACCTGGAGGGCATCCGGCTGCACCCGGTCCCGCTCAGCGCCGAGGAGTTGGAGCGCTACTACGAGGGCCAGTCGAACGCGACGATCTGGCCGCTCTACCACGACGCGGTGGAGACACCCGCGTACAAGCGGCGCTGGCGGGAGGCGTACCGCCTGGTCAACGCCCGGTTCGCGGAGGCCGCCGCGGACGTGGCGGCCGAGGGCGCGACGGTCTGGGTGCAGGACTACCAGCTTCAGCTGGTCCCGGCGATGCTCCGCGAGCTGCGTCCGGACCTGCGGATCGGTTTCTTCCTGCACATCCCGTTCCCGCCGATCGAGTTGTTCATGCAGATGCCGTTCCGCACCGAGATCCTGCGGGGTCTGCTCGGCGCTGACCTGGTGGGCTTCCAGCAGCGGCTGGCCGCGCAGAACTTCGTTCGGCTGGCCCGGCACCTGCTCGGGCTGCGCTACGAGGGGCAGATGATCCAGGTCGACGGTCGGCAGGTGAAGGCCGGCGCCTTCCCGATCTCCATCGACACGCAGGAGATGGAACGGATGGCCGCCGACCCGGCGATCCAGGCGCGGGCCAAGCAGATCCGCGCCGAGCTGGGCGACCCGAAGACGATCATCCTGGGCGTGGACCGGCTGGATTACACCAAGGGCATCGAGTTGCGGCTCAAGGCCTTCCGCGAGTTGCTCGCTGACGGAAAGTTGACAGTTCCGGACGCCGTTATGGTGCAGGTGGCCACGCCGAGCCGCGAGCGCGTCGAGCACTACCAGGCACTACGGGTCAAGGTAGAGCGCGAAGTTGGTCGGATTAATGGCGAATTCGGCCGAGTCGGCGTGCCGGCCGTGCATTACCTCCATCAGTCGTACAGTCGCAGTGAACTGGCCGCGATGTACGTTGCTGCGGACGTGATGATGGTGACCCCGCTGCGAGACGGTATGAATCTGGTAGCCAAGGAGTACGTCGCATCACGCGCCGACCAGGGCGGTGCGCTCGTGCTCAGCGAGTTCGCTGGCGCCGCAACGGAGCTGCGCCAGGCTTTCCTGTGTAACCCGCACGACCCGGACGCGGTCAAGGACGCCCTGCTCCGGGCCGTGCACGTGGAGAAAACCGAGGCACGCCGCCGGATGCGGACAATGCAACGTCACCTGCGTACCCACGACGTGGGGCACTGGGCCAAGTCTTTCCTCTCCGAACTCGGAGTTCCCGAGGCGGAGGCCGAGTGAACACGTCCGTCAACGACGGAGCGGCGATCACCACCGGGGTGATGGACCCCGAGTTGCGCTCCGCCATCGGCCGGATCGCCCGGGTTCCGCAGCTCCTGATCGCCTGCGACTACGACGGCACGCTCGCGCCGATCGTGGAGGACCCGAGCACCGCCGTACCGCTGCCCGAGTCGGTGGCGGCGATCCGCGCGCTCGCCGCGCTGCCGCAGACGAGCGTGGCAGTGGTCTCCGGCCGGGCCCTACGGGACCTGGCCGCGCTCTCCCGGCTGCCCAGCGAGGTGCACCTCGTCGGCAGTCACGGCTCCGAGTTCGACATCGGCTTCGTCGAGCGCCTCTCCCCCGAGCTGGTCGCGGTGCGTCAGCAGGTGCGCAACGCGCTGCGGGAGATCGCCGCCGACCACCCCGGCATCCGGCTGGAACGCAAGCCGGCCAGCGTTGCGGTGCACACCCGGGGCGTCGACCCGCAGGTCGCCGCCGCGGCCATCGAGGCGGTCCGCAACGGCCCGGCCACCTTCGACGGCGTCACGGTGACGCAGGGCAAGGAGGTCATCGAGCTGTCCGTGGTGGCCACCCACAAGGGCACCGCAGTCGACCAGCTCCGGACTCAGCTCTCGGCCAGCGCGGTGCTCTTCATCGGCGACGACGTCACCGACGAGAACGCCTTCGGCAACCTGCACGGGCCGGACCTGGGCATCAAGATCGGCCCCGGCGAGACCAAGGCCGGCTTCCGGGTGGCCGAGCCCATCGAGGCCGCCCGCGCGCTCGGGCTGCTGCTGGAGACCCGCCGCCACTGGCTCTTCGGCGAGCGGGCGGTGCCTATCGAGCGGCACTCCATGCTCGCCAACGGTCGTACGGTCGCGCTGCTCACGCCCGAGGCGAAGGTCAGCTGGCTCTGCCACCCCAAGCCGGACTCGGCGGCGATCTTCGCCGACCTGGTCGGCGGCAGCCCCGCCGGCCACTTCAGCGTCGCCCCGGAGCGTGGAGGCATCCCGCTGGGCCAGCGCTACCGCTCGGGCACGATGACCGTCGAGACCCGGTGGTCGGGGCTCACCGTCACCGACTGGCTGGACAAGCCGGCCCGCGAGACGACCCCCGACGGCCCGGCGGTGGTCACCGGCGACTCGACCCTGGTCCGGGTGCTCACCGGCAGCGGTCGGGTCCGGGTGGAGTTCGCCCCGCGCCCCGAGTTCGGTCAGGTCGCCGTGCAGTTGCAGCCGCTCGGCGACGGCCTGCTGGTGCTCGGCTCCAACGAGCCGGTCGCCCTCTACTCCCCCGGGGTCGAGTGGCAGGTCAACAACGACGGCGGATACGAGACCGCCAAGGCGATCGTCGACCTGTCGGCCGCCGGCGGGCAGGTCGTGTTGGAGCTGCGCTTCGGCACGCACAGCCTGGAGCACCACCGGGTGCCGATCCACGAGCGGCAGGCCGCGGCCGAGCAGCCGTGGAAGGACTGGGTGGCCTCGCTGCGGCTGCCGTCCACCTCCCGCGACCTGGTGGCCCGCAGCGCGCTCACCCTGCGCGGCCTCTGCCACGAGACGACCGGCTCGATCCTGGCCGCGGCGACCACCTCTCTCCCCGAGGAGCTGGGCGGCGTCCGCAACTGGGACTACCGCTACTGCTGGCTGCGCGACGCAGCGCTGACCGCCCGCGCGCTTGTCGACCTCGGGTCCATCGACGAGGCCGAGGCGTTCCTGCGCTGGGTCGACGGCTGCATCGAGCGCACCGGCGGTCACCCGGAGCGGCTGCACCCGCTCTACACGATCGACGGTTACGAGCTGGGCGCCGAGGCGGTCATCGACACGCTGCCCGGGTACGCCGGCTCCCGGCCGGTCCGGGTCGGCAACCTCGCCAACCACCAGCTCCAACTCGACGTGTTCGGCCCGATCGCCGACCTGATCGCGGCGGTCGCCGACGCGCGCGGCTCGGTCCGCGACGACGAGTGGCGGGTCCTGGAGAACATGGTCGAGGCGGTCCGCCGCCGTTGGCACGAGCCCGACCACGGCATCTGGGAGGCGCGGCTGCCACCCCGGCACCACGTCTTCTCCAAGGTGATGTGCTGGATGACAGTCGACCGGGCGCTGCACGTGATGCGCCAGCACGGCGGCGAGGACCGGCCGGAGTGGAAGGACCTGCGCGACCGGATCGGCGCCAACGTGCTGGAGCACGGCTGGCACGACGACGTCGAGGCGTACAGCGTCGCGTACGGGGACGAGGACATGGACGCCTCGTCGCTCTGGATCGGCCTCTCCGGCCTGCTCCCGGGTGACGACCCGCGCTTCCTGTCCACCGTCCTGAAGATCGAGGCGGACCTGCGCAGCGGCCCGGTCGTCTACCGCTACCACTGGGACGACGGCCTGCCCGGGCGTGAGGGCGGTTTCCACATCTGCACGGCGTGGCTGATCGAGGCGTATCTGCGCACCGGCCGCCGCACCGACGCCGAGGAACTGTTCGCGCAGATGGTGCTCACCGCCGGCCCGACCGGCCTGCTCCCCGAGCAGTACGACCCGCTCGCCGAGCGCGGTCTGGGCAACCACCCGCAGGCGTACAGCCACCTCGGGCTGATCCGCTGCGCCCTGCTGCTGGACAACATGCTCAAGCAGTAACTGTTCTTCACTACGACGACGGGCCGGAGCAGCGCTGCTCCGGCCCGTCGTCGTAGTGGCCGGTGCCGCGCCACGGTCTGACCGCGTCGACGGCGCCGGTCACCCGAGCGCCGCCGTCACCACCCTCGCGCCCGCCACCCCCTGCGGACCAGTCGGTCCCTGCCGTCCGCAGCATCCGAAGGGTCCGCTCCACCCGGGGCCGCGAAGCACCTGCGTGGAGCGTGCCGCCGGTCACCGGTCGAGGGCACCCACCACGTCGCCGACCACCACGACGGCCGGCGGACGGAGGTCGGCCGCCAGCGTGTCGGCGGCGACCGTCGCGAGGGTCGCGCGGAGCACGCGCTGGGCGCCCGTCGTGCCCTCCTGGACGACGGCGGCCGGTGTCTGCGGCGGCCGGCCGTGCGCGATCAGGGTGGCCGTGATGGCGGCCAGGTTCTTCAGCCCCATCAGGATCACCAGGGTGCCGCGCAGGCCCGCGAGGGCGTCCCAGCGCACCAGCGAGGCCGGCGAGTCGGGTGCCACGTGCCCGGAGACGACGGTGAACTCGTGCGCCACCCCCCGATGGGTGACCGGGATCCCGGCCGCCGCGGGCGCAGCGATCGAGCTGGTCACTCCCGGAACGACGGTCACCGGCACGCCGGCCTCCGCACACGCGAGCAACTCCTCGCCGCCGCGGCCGAAGACGTACGGGTCGCCGCCCTTGAGCCGGACCACCACCGCGCCGGCCAGGGCACGGTCGACCAGGATCCGGTTGATCTCCTCCTGGGCCCGGGACGGGCCGTAGGGGATCTTCGAGGCGTCCACCAGCTCGACGTCGGCGCGGAGTTCGTCCAGGAGCAGACCGGGCACCAACCGGTCGGCGACCACCACGTCGGCCTCGGTGAGCAACCGCCAGCCCCGTACGGTGATCAGCTCCGGGTCTCCCGGCCCCGCCCCGACCAGCGCCACCCGCCCGGCTGTCGCACCGGTAGTGGCCTCGACGTCGGGGCGGGCCCGGGTGGGCGCGGTGTCGCGCACGGCGAGCAGGTCGCGGATGGCATCGCGGACGGTCATCGCGCGGCGGGGGTCTCCGCCTCCGAGCACCGCCACGGTGACCGGGCCGTGTCGGGTCACCGCCGGCGTCCAGGCTGTGGCGGCGGTCCGGTCGTCAGCCCGGACGCAGAAGATCCGCCGCTCGGCGGCGACGGCGCTCACCGCAGCCGCCGCCATCGGATCGTCGATGGCCACCTGGACCAGCCAGGCCCCGTCCAGGTCCTCGGGCACGAACCGGCGCGGCACCCAGTGCAGCCGGCCCGCGTCCACCCGGGCCCGTAGCGCCGGGGTCAGCTCCGGGGCCACCAGCAGGACGTCCGCGCCGGCATCCAGCAGCGCCGGCACCCGCCGGGTGGCGACCGCGCCCCCGCCCACCACGACCACCCGCCGGCCGTCGAGCCGCAGACCAAGGGGGTACGGGCTGGCGCTCATCCGGCGCCACCCGACCGACCGCCGAACGTGGTCACTTCTCGGCCACCCCGGCGGAGTCGAAGGTGGCCACGTCGTGCAGCACGCGGACCGCCCCGGTGACCACGGGCAGCGCCAGCAGCGCGCCGGTGCCCTCGCCGAGGCGCAGTCCCAGGTCGATCAGCGGGTCGAGGCCGAGGTGGCGCAGCGCCACAGTCGCGCCCGGCTCGGCCGAGCGGTGCCCGGCGACCATGGCCCCGACCGCGTCCGGTGCGAACGCGGCGGCGGCGAGCGCCGCCGACACCGCGATCACACCATCCAGCAGGACCGGCGTACGGCGGGCCGCGGCGCCCAGGATCAGCCCGGCCAGCGCGGCGTGCTCCAGGCCACCGACGGCGGCGAGCACGCCCAGGGGGTCGGCCGGATCGGGCGTGTGCCGGGCCAGCGCGGCCCGCACGACTGCAACCTTGTGGGCGTACGTCGGGTCGTCGATCCCGGTGCCCCGGCCGGTGGAGTCGAGCGCGTCGACGCCGGTGAACGCGGCGATCAGCGCGGCGGCCGGGGTGGTGTTGCCGATGCCCATGTCCCCGGTGAGCAGGATGCCCGCCCCGGCGTCGATCAGCTCGTCGGCGATCCGGATGCCTGTCGACACCGCGGCCAACGCCTCGTCCCGGGTGAGCGCGGCGGTCACCGTGAGATCCCGGGTGCCCCGGCGCACGGAGGCGGCGACCAGTCGGGGCGCGGACGCGTCGACCGGCCCGGAAGCCTCGGGGACGGGCAGCGGGTTGGCCACCCCGACGTCGACAACCGTGACCGAGGCGCCGGCCTGGCGGGCGAACGCGTTGACGACCGCGCCGCCGGCCAGGAAGTTGCCGATCATCTGCGCGGTGACCTCCTGCGGCCACGGGCTGACCCCCTGGGCGTGCACCCCGTGGTCGCCCGCGAAGATCGCCACGGCCGCCGGCTCGGGCACCGGCGGTGGGCAGACCCCGGCCAGCCCGGCGAGGCGTACCGACAGATCCTCCAGCAGGCCCAGCGAGCCCGCCGGCTTGGTCAGCCGGCCGTGCAGCTCGCGGGCGGCGGCCATCGCCGCCTCGTCGAGTGGCCGGATGGCCGAAATCGTGGTCTCCAGCATCATGCCTCCATGGTCTCGCGCAGCACCTCGATGAACGCGTCGGTGGTGTTTCGGTCGCGTACCGCGACGCGCAGCCAGTCCGGGCCGAGCCCGGGGAAGGTGTCGCCCCGGCGTACCGCCCAGCCCCGATCGCGCAGGCCCTCCCGGACCCGGTTCGCGTCGGGCAGGTGCAGCAGGACGAACGCGCTGGCCGGACGCCCCGCGACGCGTACGCCCGGCAGGTCGGCCAGGCGCGCGACCAGGTGGTCGCGGTCGGCGGCGAGGTCGGCGGCGATCGCGCGTTCGGCCTCGACCGCGACTGCGGTGGCGCAGGCCGCGGCGGCGGCCAGCGCGGGCGTGGAGACGGCCCACAGCGGCTGCACGGCGGCCAGGCGGGCCAGCAGCTCCGGGGCGCCGAGCAGGTAGCCGATCCGCAGGCCGGCCAGGCCCCACGTCTTGGTGAGGCTGCGCAGGACGAGCAGGCCGGGCAGATCCCGCCGCTGGGCCAGCGACTCCGGCTCGCCGGAGTGCGCACCGCCGGTGGTGTCCGCGAACGCCTCGTCGACCACCAGCACCCGACCCGGGCGGGCCAGCGCGGCCACCGTCCGCGCGGGGTGCAGCACCGAGGTGGGATTCGTCGGGTTGCCGATCATCACCAGGTCGGCGTCGTCGGGCACCACTGACGGATCGAGCTGGAACCCGTCGGCCGGGTCCAGCAACACCCGCTCGACCGGATGACCGGCGGCCCGTAGCGCCGCCTCCGGCTCGGTGAACTGCGGGTGCACCACCACGGGTCGGCGAATGCCCCGCAACGCCTGGGCGATCAGCACGAAGCCCTCGGCGGCGCCGGCGGTGAGCAGTACCTCGTCCGGGTGACGCCGGTGCCGGGCGGCGACGGCGGCGCGGGCCGGCGCCGGGTCGGGGTAGCGGGCCAGGTCGGTGAGGGTGGCGGCGATCGGATCAGCCAGCCAGGCCGGCGGCGGCGCCTGGCGGACGTTGACGGCGAGGTCGATCAGACCGGCGCCCACCTCGGCGTCCCCGTGGTGCGCGAGGTCCGGCTCGGCCCCGGTGGGCGGGGCGACGGCCTCGAACTGATCACGCATGTCCGCGATCCTGCCGGGAAGGTGGCCGGCGGGACAGTCACTGTCGGCGTAAGCCATGTCACCACCTCACGGGTTTATGAGTTCTTCTCATGTACGAATCGGAAATGTCATAACTTGGCCACGTGAGCACCCGACCCCTTGCTGCCGCTGGTCGACTCGTCCCTCTTCTCCGCGCCGGGCTCATCGCCGGCATCGTGATCGCCGCCGTCGCGTACCCGGTGGTCGCCTTCACCGGGCTCGGCGCGAAGGCCACCGCGCACGCCACGGAGCAGAAGACCAGACTGCTGACCACCGCCCTGCCCGCCGAGACCTCCTACCTCTACGCCCCGGACGGCAAGACCGTGCTGACCATGTTCTACGAGGAGTACCGGCAGTACACGAAGCTGTCGGACATGTCGCCGAACATCCAGCAGGCGATCGTCGCCGCCGAGGACAACCGCTTCTACCAGCACCACGGCGTCGACCCGAAGGGCGTCGCCCGCGCCTTCGTGTCCAACGCCCGCTCCGGCGGCTCCCAGGGCGCCTCGACGCTGACCATGCAGTACGTCCGGATGGCCCTGCGGGACAGCGCGACCACCCCCAAGGAGGTCCAGGAGGCCACCCAGCAGACCAGCCTGCGCAAGGTCAAGGAGATGCGCATGGCGCTGGACCTGGAGAAGGAGATGAGCAAGGAGCAGATCCTCGAGCGCTACCTGAACTCCGCGTACTTCGGCCACCGGGCGTACGGCATCTACGCCGCCAGCGAGATCTTCTTCTCCAAGACCCCGAAGGACCTCACCCCGGTCGAGGCGGCCACCCTCGCCGGGCTGGTCAAGTCCCCCTCCGAGTACGACCCGGCCGACACCGACCAGAAGGACGCCACCGGGCGGCGCAACTACGTACTGGACCGGATGAGTCAGCTCGGCTACCTCTCCCCCGACTCGGCCGCCGCCGCGAAGACCGAGCCGATCCGGCTGAAGCTCACCACCCCGCCGAGTGACTGCGCCTCGCTCATCGAGAAGTACCGGAGCTGGGGCTTCGCCTGCGACTACCTGAAGAACTGGTGGAGCTCGCAGCCCGCGTTCGGGGCCAACCGGCTGGAACGGATGGACAAGCTGCGTCGGGGCGGCTACCGCATCGTGCTCAGCCTCGACCCCAAGATCCAGGAGGCGGCCGAGAAGAACGTCGGCGCCAAGGAGGGCACCGGCAGCCCGTTCGCCAACGGGATCGTGGTCTCCGAGCCGGGGACCGGGCGCGTGAAGGCGATGGCGGTGAACCGGAACTACTCCCTGGACCTGGCCGACAACCCACCCAGCTCCAACCCCGAGGCCGGACCCAAGGTGAAGGCCAACTATCCGAACACCGTGGCGCCGCTGCTCGGCGGCGGCGACCTGCCGGGCTACCAGGCCGGGTCGACGTTCAAGATGTTCCCGATGCTGGCCGCGCTGGACTCGGGGATGACGCTGTCCACCTCGTTCAACGCCCCGTACCGCTACAAGTCGTCGGTCTACGACGGCTGGGCGCCCTCCAACGCCAGCGGCGCGATGACCGGACAGCAGACCATGTGGTCCGGCTTCGGCAAGTCCGTCAACACGTACTTCGTGTGGCTGGAGGAAAAGGTCGGCGCAGACCGGGCGGTCCGGCTGGCCGAACAGCTCGGGCTGCGCTGGCGCACCGACGTCGACCGGGAACAGGCGTCCCCGGGCAAGGCCAAGAAGTGGGGCGCGTTCACCCTGGGCGTCTCCGACGCCACACCGCTGGAGATGGCGAACGCCTACGCCGCAGTGGCGGCCGACGGCCGCTACTGCGAGGCGATCCCGGTACAGGCGATCATGAACCGGGACGGCACCCCGGCCACGTACGCCACCCCGGGCGGTCTGCACCGCGAGGTCGCCAAGCCGCGCTGCCGGCAGGTGGTCAGCGCCGACGCGGCGAGGGCGGCCACCGACGCCGCCCGCTGCCCGACCGGGGACACTCCGGCACGCGGCGGCTGCGGCGGCTGGTCAACCGCCGACAGCGTCCGGGGCACGGTCGGCCGCCCGGTCGCCGGCAAGACCGGCACCACCGACAGCACCCGGTCCGCCTGGTTCGTCGGCTACACCCCGGAGCTGGCCGCGGCGAGCTTCATCTCCGACCCGGACAACCCGTTCAACGCCGTCGGTGACGGGCAGTCCCAGATCCCGATCGCGGCGGTGGCCGAGACACTGCGCGACGGCCTGAAGGGCACACCGACCCGACAGTTCACGCCACCGTCGGACGCCATCGTCGGATGACGACGCGGATCAGCGCAGATCCGCCGCCACGAACGACCACAGTTCGAGGTCGACCCGTCCACCGCCGACGAAACCGGCGTTGCGCAGCAGCCCCTCGTAGCTGAAGCCGGCCTTCTCGGCGACCCGGCGGGACGCCAGGTTTCCCGGCGCCACCCGCAGCTCGACCCGCTGGAAGCCGTGCTCCAGGATCAACGCGATGGCCACCGCGTCCACCGCCTCGGCGGCCAGGCCGAAGCCCCGCGCGTGGGGGGCCATCGCATAGGAGATCTCGGTGAGCCGGGCGCCCCAGTCGGTGCGCCGCGTCCAGAGGGAGCCGACCACCTGGTCGTCCTCCCGGCGGACCACCGCGTAGTGGTCGCCCTCGCCGCTGTCGCGTCGCTGCCGGGCCAGATCCGTGCACCAGGCGTGCCCGTCGATCGGGCCGGAGTCGTCGGCAAGCGGCAGCCACCTGCGGGTCAGCTTGTCGGCGAAGATCTCCCCGGCCGCCGACGCGTCCGCCGCCGTGAGCCGACGCACCTCGGTGCGCGGGGTGGAGACGGTCAACGCCGGAAACCGGCGGACCGCCAACTCACCGATCACGCGGGCACCACGGGAGTCTGCGCGGGCACCGCCTCGACAGTTGGCTCGCTGGCCGCCGCCGCAACCACCCGGGCGGCGGTCGCCGGGTGCCCCGCCCAGTGCAGGGTGAGCTGCGAGGCGTGCACGTTGCGCCACACGAAACCCTCCGGCGTGCCGCCGTCCCAGCTCCAGGCCGGCCGCTGACCGGCGCGCGGGGTGAGCACCGCCCGGTGCTCCTTGTGCCCGACGACAACAGTGCCGCTCGCGGCGACCACGCTGTCGGTCTGGGCGGTCGCCTCCCGGTAGCCCACCACGAGGCCGTCGCGGCTCACGCCCACCGCGTCCAGCACACCGCACATCGGCAGCCCGTCCAGCTCCCGGGCCAGCCACAGCAGGCCGGCGCCCTCGGCGACCACCGGCCGCCCGGTGCGGGCCAGCTCAGCCACCGCGATGCAGAGCCGCCGGTTGGCCGACAACTGCTCGGCGTACGACTCGGGCAGCGCACCCCCGACGACAAGCGCGCGGGTGCCCACCGGCAGCGCCTCGTCGCGCAGCGGATCGACAGTGACCACCTCGGCGCCGGCGGCGGTCAGCAGCTCCGCGGTCTCCGGGTGGCTGAAGCTGCCACCCGGCCCGCCGGCCAGCGCCACCAGCGGACGCTGCGCCGGGACGACCAGCTCACCGAGCGCCTCCTGCGGCGACCACGCCGCCGCCGGCAGCGGCGGGGCGGAACGGGCCAGGCCGAGCAGCCGCTCCAGGTCGACAGTGGCGGCGACCGCCTCGCCCAGCCGGCGCACCGCACGGCCCGCGTCGGCCGAGGAGTCGACCACCGGCGCCACCCCGTGCCGGCGTGACGGCAGCACGGCCGGCAGGTCCTGGCGACGCAACGCGCCGTAGACCGGCACGCCGACGTCGTCCAGCGCCTCCCGCAGCATCGCCTCGTGCCGCGACGACGCCACCCGGTTGAGGATCACCCCGCCCAGCCACAACTGCTCGTCGTACGAGCGGAAACCGTGCACCAGGGCGGCCACCGACTGGCCCATCGCGGCCACGTCGACCACCAGCACCACCGGACTGCGCAGCGCGGTGGCCGCGGCGGCCGTGGACTCCTGCTCCGGGCGGCCACCGACGGAGTCGTACAGGCCCATGCTGCCCTGCACCACGGCGAGCGCGGCGCCCGCGGCGCCGTGTGCGACGAGCGGGGCGAGCCGGTCGACGCCGACCAGCCGGGGATCGATCACCCGACCGGGCCGACCGGCGGCGAGACCGAGGTACGCGGCGTCGACATGGTCCGGGCCGAGCTTGAACCCGGCGACGTCGACACCCCGCTCGGCCAGTGCGGCGAGCAGCCCGATCGCCAGCGCGTTCTTTCCGTGCCCGGAGGACGGTGCGCTGAGCACCAGGCGCGGCACGACGGTCATCATCGACTCCTCGCGGGCGGCGGCGGGTACGCGACGGACAACCGAAAAGGTCGATCCGTCGGCGTGACGATACCCGTCCGATCCGACGGGCGAGCACCGCCAACCGGGGGTCGGCGGACCGTCCCGGCCCGGTCGCGGTGAGTGGCCCCGGTCATACGGGTAGCCTCGGTGCCGTGTACCGGTTCCTGCTGAGCCCACGCTGGTTGGGCGCCCTCGCGCTGACCCTGGTCGCCGCCGCCGTCATGGTGTGGCTGGGCAACTGGCAGCTGGACCGCTACCGGGGCCGCACCGAGATCAACGAGCGGATCGACGCGGGCGAGCGGATGGCCCCCGGGCCCCTGGCCGACGCGTTCCGCACGCCCACCGGCGGTCCGGGGACCGCCGGCCCGGCCCCCGCGAAGGACAAGGTCTGGACCCGGATCACCGCCACCGGCCGGTACGACACGTCGAACACCGTCCTGGTCCGCGGTCGGACTGTCGACAGCCGGGTCGGCTTCGAGGTGCTCACCCCGCTGGTGCTCGCCGACGGCAGCGCGCTGCTGGTGGACCGGGGCTGGATCCCGCCCGCGCCGGGCGGGGCGACCGCCCAGCCGTCGGTGCCCACCCCGCCGGGCGGCGACGTGACGGTCAGCGGTCGGGTGCACGAGACCGAGAGCGGCGGCGGCGCGGTGGACCGCCGCGACGGCCGGCTGGAGACGCGGCGGATCGCCGTACCGCGGCTGGCCCGCGAGCTGCCCTACCCGGTCTACGGCGGCTACCTGCTGCTGGACGACCAGACCCCGGCCGCCGACCCGGTGTTCAAGGCCGTGCCGGTCGGGCACACCAACAACTGGCAGAACTTCGGTTACGTCGTGCAGTGGTGGCTCTTCGCCGCCATGGCGATCTTCGGCTACGGCTGGGTGGCCCGACGCGAGGCACGGCGGGCCGCCGGGCTCGACCGCCCGAGCACCCCGCTGGACCGGGCGGCCGAGCCGACGCCGAGCGCGTCCGCCTGACCGGGCGGCCCGCCCGGGTCGGCGGGGCCCGTCACCCGCCGGGGCGGCCGGCGTGGATGGCGCGGACCGCGTCGATCGTGTCCGCCTCGGCGGCGGACTTGTCGTCCCGGTAGCGCACCACCCGAGCGAAGCGCAGGGCCATCCCACCCGGATAACGGGTGCTCGTCTGCACCCCGTCGAAAGCGATCTCCACCACCTGCTCCGGGCGGACCCGGACCACCCAGTCGCCGCGTTCCACGGCAAGGTCGAGGAACCGCTCGGTCTGCCAGCGCAGCAGCTCGTCGGTGAGCCCCTTGAACGTCTTGCCGAGCATCACGAAGTCGCCGGTGCGCGGGTCGCGGGCACCCAGATGCAGGTTGGACAACCAGCCCTTGCGCCGGCCGCTGCCCCACTCGACGGCGAGCACCACCAGGTCGAGGGTGTGCCGCGGTTTGACCTTGACCCAGGCGGCCCCGCGCCGGCCGGCGTCGTAGGGGGCGTCCGGGTCCTTGACCACCACGCCCTCCTGGCCGGCGTCGAGCGCGGCGGCGAACGCCGCGCCGGCCTGCTCCGGCCCGTCAACCTCCATGCGCCCCACCAGCAGTGACGCGTCCACCGCGCCGGCGAGCGCGGCCCACCGCTCCCGACCGGGCAGGTCGATCAGATCCTCACCGTCGAGGTGCAGCAGGTCGAAGAAGTACGGGGTGAGCACCGTCGCGCCGGTGCTGGCTGCGGCCGCGAGCACCGCCGGGGCGACCGGAGTGCGCCCGGTGGTGCTCGGGGTGGTGCGCCGGGCAGCCCGGCTGGAGGTCTGCTGGAACGGCAACGGGCGGCCCGTCTCGTCCAGGCCGATCGCCTCGCCGTCGAGCACCAACTCCCGGCCGGGCAGGGCGCGGACCGCCGCGACCACCTCGGGCACCCGGCGGGTGATCTCGTCGAGGCTGCGGGTGAACACGGCGATGTCGGCGCCGGAGCGGTGCACCTGGATGCGGATGCCGTCGAGCTTCACGTCCACCACCGCCGGCGTGCCGGTCGCGGCCAGCGCCTCGTCGACCGAGGGGGCGCTCTGCGCGAGCATCGGCGCCAGCGGCCGGCCGACCTGCAGGCCGAACCCGGCCAGCTCGGCCTCGCCGCCGGCCAGCGCGGCCACCGCCACGGCACGCAGGTCACCGGCGAGCAGCAGGGCCCGACGGACGGTGGCCACCGGTACGTCGGCGGCCCGGGCCACGGCGTCGGCGAGCAGCCCGGCCTGGGCGCCCTGGCGCAGCTCACCGCCGAACAGGCCGGTGAGCAGCCGTTGCTCGTCGGCGGTGGCCGCCGCGTAGAGGCTGCCGAGCAGAGCCCGGCGGCGGGCCTGCGACCCGGCGCCCTGCACGGCGGCGATCTGCGCGATGGCCGCGTCGACGGCTGCCACGGTCAGCGTCGGCTCGGTGGCCGGTGGCGGCAGGTCACGCAGACTCGCGTAGCCCACGCCGGTCTGTCGCTGGCGCAGCTCACCGGCGAGATAGCCGGCGCCGGGCTCCACCTCGGCCGGGTCGAGCCGGCGCAGCGCGTCGGCGAGCAGCTCCACCTTGGCCCGCCGGCCGTTGGTGGCGCCCACGGCGGCGGAGGTGGCCGCCAGGTCGATGAACCGCACGAAGCCCATCCTGCCAGCCACCTCCGACACCGCCCGGGCATTGCCGTGCCCGGGCGGTGTCGGCGCGGTGCCGCAGCCCACGGAGGGCGGCGGGAATCAGGCGGAGACGGGTTCCTCGATGCGCAACCCTCGGGCGCGGACCTCGCCGGCGACCCGGGAGAGCACCGAGTCGAGGGCGACCAGGGCGGCGGACAGCTCACCGAGCTGGTCGTTGAGCGTGTCCTCGGACCACGCGGAGACGTCGACGTCCCCCAGTGCGCTGACGGCGGCCCCCAACCGGGCCATCACCTCGTTCGTACTCATGTTCGAAAGCCTATAGCAATCCCATCGGCGACACGCCGCATACGGGCAGATCAGACGCAAACTCTCCGTTGTCAGGCGGCGGCAGCCGCCACCTTGCCCAGCAGCAGCGCCTCGGCGAGGCACACCCGGGCGAACTCCCCGAGGTGCAGGCTCTCGTTCGGGCCGTGCGCGCGGGCGTGCGGATCCTCGACGCCGGTCACCAGGATCGCCGCCTGCGGGAACATCTCCTGGAACGTGGCGATGAACGGGATCGACCCGCCGATGCCGACGTCCACCGGATCGGTGCCGTCCCAGGCGGCCCGGAACGCCGACCGCGCGGCGTCGAACATCGGCCCGGACGCGTCGATCACACACGGGTCGCCGTCGTGCTCGAAGCTGACCGTCACCTGCGCGCCCCACGGCGCGTGCTTCTCCAGGTGCGCGCGCACCGCCTCGTACGCCCGCTTGGGGTCGTCACCCGGGGCCAGGCGGACGCTGAGCTTCGCCTTCGCGGCCGGGACCAGGGCGTTCGGCGCCTCGCCGGTGGACGGCGCGTCCACGCCGAGCACGGCCAGCGCCGGCTTGGTCCAGATCCGGTCGGTGATCCGGCCGGTGCCGATCAACCGCACGCCCTCGGCCAGCCCTGCCTCGGCCCGGAACCGGTCCTCCGGGTAGTCGACGGTGGCGCCCACCCGGCCAATCAGCCCGTCGACCGCCACGTCACCGGCGTCGTCGTGCAGCGTGGCCAGCAGCCGCACCAGCGTGGTGAGCGCGTCCGGGACCGCCCCGCCGAACATGCCGCTGTGCACGGCGTGGTCCAGCGTGCGCACCTCGACGAAGCAGTTCACGATGCCGCGCAGCGAGGTCGTCAACGCCGGTACGCCGATGTCCCAGTTCGCGGAGTCGGCGATCACGATGACATCCGAGGCGATCTCGTCGCGGTGCTCGACGAGCAGCCGCTCCAGCGAGTCGGAGCCGTACTCCTCCTCGCCCTCGATGAACAGCACCACACCGACCGGCAACGCGTCCCCGTACGCCCGCAGGGCCGCGACGTGCGCCATGATGCCGGCCTTGTCGTCGGCCGCGCCCCGGGCGTACAGGCGGCCGTCGCGCTCGACCGGCTCGAACGGGTCGGACTCCCACAGCGACCGGTCACCGACCGGCTGCACGTCGTGGTGGGCGTAGAGCAGCACGGTGGGCGCACCGGGTGGGGCCGCCCGACGGCCGATCACGGCGGGCTGCCCGCCGGAGCGCACGATGTCGACGTCCAGGCCGCAGCCGCGCAGCAGTTCGGCGACCGCCTCGGCGGAACGCTCCACGTGTGAGTGGTCGAAGCCCTCGAAGGCGATGCCGGGGATGCGGACGAGGCGTTCCAGGTCAGCGCGGACGCCGGGCATCTCCCGCTCGACGGCGGCCCGCACCTCGGACTCGGACATGATCGGTGAGGTCATGACCGGAATCGTATGCTGGCCTTACTCAGGCATGCGGGCCGAGCCCGTACCGTCACCGCCGCTCGCTGGGCCGGAGCCCGCCCGCGCGCCCGGGGCGGCCCGGCCGGCGCGGTGCGCGCGGGCGGCCGCGTCGGTGGCGGCATCCATCCAGGAGCGGGCCCGGCCGGCCGTGCCGCCCACCCACTCGCCGACGTCGCTGGCCCCGTCGCCGAGGCGGCGCAGCAACCCGACCAGCGGGTCGGTGGAACTGCTGAACTCCTCCCGGTACGACTCGGCGGCAGCCTTGATCTCCTCCGAGACGCTTGTCGAGGCGTCGTCGTCGCGGCGCGGATAGTCCCCGGCCAGCACCCGCCCGTACGCCCCGGAGTCGATCCACTGCCGCACCTGCGCGGCCCGCGCCACGGGCGCGGGGTGGGTGCTCCACGCCGTCATCCGGATCTTGTGCAGGCTGTCGCGCAGGTCGCCGCCGCCGGCGTACTCGGCGGCCTGCTCCAGGAAGGCTGTCGTGTCGATCTGCGACAGGTCGCCGCCGCCCGCGAGCTTCATCAGCAGCCGCAGCGCGGCGGCCGGGTCCTGCCCGGCGAGCAGGCCGGCCCGGTCGGCGGACAGCTCCGCCTTGCGCCACCACTCCAGCATCGCCGCGATGATCGCCCGCAGCGCGAACGCGCCCACCGGCAACCAGCTCAGGTTCGCCGCCCACCGGGTGAGGATCATGAGCATGGTCTTGTAGACCGCGTGCCCGCTGCCCACGTGCCCCAACTCGTGGCCGAGCAGGCAGCGCAGCTCGTCCTCGTCGAGCTGCTGCACGCACGCCGAGTTCAGCACGATGAACGGCCGGTCCAGACCGACCGCCTCGGCGCCCAGCCAGGGCGACTGCGTCACGTACAGCTCGGGCAGCTCGGCGACGTCCAGCGCCGCCGCGGCCTCGGTGTAGCGCTGCCACACCGCCGGATACTGCCGGTGATCGACGCGGATGCCGGACGCCAGCACGGACAGCCGGAAACCCCGCTCGTTCCACATGCCGAAGAACGCCCGCACCACGTCGTCGAAACCACGCAACTCGCGCAACGCGACCAGGGCGCCCCGGTCGGCCGGATGCTCCCAGGCCCGCGAGCTGATGCCGGTGAGGGTGATCCGGCGCCGCGCTGGCGCGTCCGCTGCCGTCATGATGGGTCCCCGTTCGCCGTGAGTCCTCGCATCGTGCCCCAGCGGGTGGCCAACGTCCATGCCCGGTCAGCGAACCCGCACGTAGTAGCGGGACGCGTCCAGCGGCACCGTCGGCGCACCGTCGACCACCAGGTCGGCGCGCGTGGCGGTGTCGTCGGCGGCGAAGTGCGCCCGCTCCCCGGCATGCCAGCGGCGCAGCTCGGGCAGGATCTCCGGCCCGTCCCGCTCGACCGCCCGGGCCAGCCGCAGCGGCGCGGGCGCGGTGACGAAGACGGCGAGGGTCAGCTCCGGCCGGACGACGGCACGTGCCGCGCTGACCCCCTCCACGATCAGCACCGGCGTCACCGGCACCGGCACCGGGCGGGGCAGGAAGCACCGCCGCACCCAGCTGTAGCGCCGGTAGGACCCCGGCTCCCCCTGGCGCAGCGGGGTCAGCACCTCGCTGTCGAGACGAGGCCAGAAGGTGAGCTGATCGTCCCAGCCGTCGAGCAGGTCGTCGGTGTGCACCACCGGCGGACGCCCGCCGGGCAGCGCCGCCAGGGCGTCCGCGAGGTGCGCGGCGAACCGGCTCTTGCCCGCGCCGCTCGGCCCGTCGACCGCGACGAGCCGGGTCCGCCCCAACCGCGCCGGGCCCGCGAGCACCCGACGCGCCAACTCGGCGTACGCCTCGACGACCACCACCGGCGGCACCTGCCCGGCGGATCGCCCGGTCGGCCCGCCGACGTCCACGCCCCCGTGCCCGCCCTCGTTTCCGCCCTGCGACCCGCCCTCGCCCACGCCTTCGTTCCCGCTCCCCGCCCTGTCCCCGGTCACGCCTTCGTTCCCGCTCCCCGCGCCCCCGTCACCGTCCTGCGACCCGCCCTCGCCCACGCCCTCATCCCCGTTCCGGCCCGTGCCGTCGGGGCTGCGCCGCTGTGGGCCCCTGCGGGCAGGCTCCCTGGTGACGGGTCCGTGCACGACCGAAGTATGCCTCGCGCAAGCCCCCGCGCCGGCGGTTCACCGCCCAGATCAACTCGGCATCATTGATGTCGGGGTATCCCGTCGGCCAGGACACCCCGACATCACGGAAACCGAGTCGATCACCCCGGTTTCGCCAGCCTGACACGTCCGGCTGACGGCCCTGGACCGGTCACTCTCACGACCGGGGGAATTGGGGCGGCGACGGGTGACGGGCGGCCCGTTCGGCGCGCGGCTTGGTACCCGAGTCGGCATGATCGGGTGGTGCTCCGAGACGTGATGAGCCCCGGCATTGACGCCCTGCTCGAACAGGCCCGCGCCGGGCTGCACCGATTGACTCCACAGCAGACCGTCGAGGCGGTCCGCGGTGGCGCCCTGCTGGTCGACACCCGCACCGACACCCAGCGCCGCGAACAGGGCGACCTGCCCGGGGCGGTCGTCATCGACCGCACGGTGCTGGAGTGGCGGCTCGATCCGGCAAGCGCCTGGCGCATCCCGGAGGCCACCGCGTACGACCGGGAGATCGTGGTGGTGTGCCGCCAGGGTTACAGCTCCAGCCTGGCCGCCGCCAGTCTCCAGACCCTCGGCCTGCGCCGGGCCACCGACATGATCGGCGGCGTCGACGCGTGGCTCGCCGCCGGGCTGCCCACCACTGACCGCCCCGCCGACATCCGGCCCTGAACCGCGCCCGCGCCGCGTCGGCCCCGCCCGCGCCGCGTCGGCCCGCCCCGACGCTGGAGGCGGCCCTGGGACCGCGGGCCTGCACGACACGTCCGCCCCCGCCGCTGGAGGCCTCGCTGAAACCGCGGGCCTGCACGACACCGTCCGCCCCCGCCGCTGAAGATCACGCTGGAACATGGATGTAGTGGCATCCCAGCGTCGTCGACACCACTACTTCATGGATCGAGCACGATCTTGCGGCGCCCGGGTGGACTCAGCTCGACGGGACGCCGGGTCGGGCTCAGCTCGACGGGACGCCGGGCCGGGCTCAGCTCGACCGACGCCGGGTCGGTCTCAGCACGGCCGGCGCTGGGTCGGGCTCAGCTCGACGGGGCGCCGGGTGGGATGAAGGGAAGGTCGGCGGGTGCGCCGCTCTCGATGAGGCGCCAGAGGGCGTCGGTGTCCAGGTGCTCCTCGACGAGGTCGCCGAGCAGGTCGAGCGAGCCTTCCCGGGCTGCGGCGAAGCTGGTGCCCGGCGCGACCCGGAACCCGGTACGCCCCGCCAGCCGGGCGGCCTCGGTGAGGAACCAGCGGCGGAATCCGTCGGACTCGAACGCCCCGTGCCAGTGCGTGCCGTGCACCGCGCCGAGCACCGCGCCCTCACCGCTGCCGTCGGCTCCGGTCAGCAGCGGAGTCAGGGCGGGGTCGGTCTGCGAGACGTACCCGTGGTGGATCTCGTAGCCGCGGACCGCCACGTCGCCGGGGCCGGTGCCTACCGACTGCCGGACGGTCTTGCGCGGATCGAAGGTGATCTCGATGGGCAGCAGACCGAGCCCGGGCACGCTGCCCTGCCGGCTCTCGACCGGGTCGTGGATCGCCCGACCGAGCATCTGGAAGCCGCCACAGAGGCCGAGCAGCGGCTTGCCGGCTGCCACGTGTCTGGTCACCGCGTCGGCGAGGCCGGTCTCGCGTAGCCAGGTGAGGTCCGCGACTGTCGACTTCGAGCCGGGCAGGACGATCAGGTCGGCGGCGGCCAGTTCGGCCGGTTCGACGGTCAGGCGTACGCGCACGCCCGGTTCGGTGGCGAGCGCTTCCACGTCGGTGGCGTTGCTGATCCGGGGTAGCCGGACGACTGCCACGTCCAGCCAGTCGGTGCCGTGCGGAGCGGCGGGGCGGCCGAGCACCCGGCCGTAGGCGAGTGAATCCTCCGCGTCCAGCCAGAGGTCGAGCGACCAGGGCAGCACCCCGTACGTGGGACGGCCGGTCACCTGACGCAGCATGTCCAGCCCGGGCTGGAGCAGACCGAGGTCGCCACGGAACTTGTTGATCACGAAGCCGGCGATGAGCGCCTGGTCCGCCGGGTCGAGCAGGGCCACCGTGCCGAACATCGAGGCGAAGACGCCGCCCCGGTCGATGTCGCCGACCACGATGGCGGGCAGGTTGGCGTGCCGCGCGAGGCCCATGTTCACGTAGTCCCCGGCCCGCAGGTTGATCTCCGCCGGGCTCCCGGCGCCCTCACAGATCACCACGTCGTACGCGGCCCGCAGCTCGGTCAGCGCCGCGTACGCGGTCTCGGCGAGCCGGGGCCGCAACTGTCGGAAGGTGCCGGCGGTGATCGTGTCGACCGCCGTGCCGAGGAGAACCACCTGGCTGGCCAGGTCGCTACCGGGCTTGAGCAGAACGGGGTTGAAGCGCAGGTCCGGGGCGAGGCCGCAGGCGGCGGCCTGCATGGCCTGTGCGCGGCCGATCTCGCCGCCGCGCCCGTCCGGCCCGACCACGACGGCCGAGTTGTTCGACATGTTCTGCGCCTTGAACGGCGCCACCTTCACGCCCTGCCGGTGCAGCCATCGGCAGATGCCGGCGGTGAGCACGCTCTTGCCAGCGTCCGAGGTGGTGCCGGCGACCAGCAACCCGCCGCTCACCGCCCGCTCTCCCGCCGCACCGCGCCGCGAAACAGGCCGCGCTCCGACCCGACCCCGCCGGACAGCAGGCCGCTCCCGGGCCTGGCTCCGACGGCTCGCAGGCTCCGACGAGCGACCACGCCGGCCAGGCGGCCGACGGTCACCGGGTACGCGGCCGCCAGCCCGAGTGCGGCCAGGCCGACGGCGCCGGAGATGCGGGCTGCCCGCTTGAGGTGCCGCGCCTCGGGACGGGGGCCGTCGCCCAGGAACGGGCGGACCTCGGAGCGCCCGAAGTACATGTTGCGGCCACCGAGGCGGACGCCGAGCGCGCCGGCCATCGCCGCTTCGCACTGGCCGGCGTTGGGGCTCGGGTGATCGTTGCGGTCCCGTCGCCACACCCGCCAGGCCCGCTCCCGGTCACCATTCGCGACCGGCGCGACGGCGATGGTGAGGAGCCCGGTCAGCCGGGACGGCACCAGGTTGAGCAGGTCGTCCAGCCGGGCGGCCGGGGTGCCGAACCGCGCGTAGCGCTCCGATCGGTGCCCGACCATCGCGTCGAGGGTGTTGGCGGCGCGGTAGCCCAGCAGCCCGGGCAGGCCGGCGACCGCGCCCCAGAGCAGCGGGGCCACCACCGCGTCGGAGGTGTTCTCCGCGACCGACTCGACTGTGGCCCGGGCCAGCTCCGACTCGTCCAGCGTCGAGGGGTCCCGGCCGCAGAGGTTGCCGAGGCGCTGTCGGGCGGCGGGCAGGTCACCGTCACGAAGCGTTCGGCCCATGACGGCGGCCTCGTGTCGGAGCGTACGGCCGCCCAGCACGGTCCAGGTGCCGGCGGCGACGAGCACCGCGCGGCTCACCGGCCGGTGCCGGGTGGCCGCCGCGGCGACCGCCCCGAGCACCACGGGCCCGCCGACGGCCAGTGCCGTGAACACCGCGCCGGCCGTCCGGTCCGGTCGGTGCAGGCGACTCTCCAGAGCGCCCGCCACCTGCCCGAACCCGGCGACCGGATGCCACCGGCGAGGGTCGCCGAACAGCCTGTCCAGCGCGTAACCGGCCACCAGGCCCACCGCGTTCGCCACCGGCGCTGTCCGTCGCACGCGTACCACCCCCCGGCCGGCCAGCCTAGACGAGCACGCCGTGCGCCAGCCGCGGCCGCCGTGCTCCATCGAACCCCACTTCCGTCACGCGGGGTGACGACGCCGATCGCGTCGCCACCCCGCCCCCGTCGTGCCGCCGGCGCGTACCGTCGTCGACACCGGCCTCAGGCGGCCTGGCCGTACGGTTCAGGCGCCGGACGCGGTCCGTCACGCCGGCTGCGGAACCCGCCCCCGGCCCCGCCGGCCCCGACCGGACTGCGGAACCTCCGGCCGGCCCTCCTCGGGCACCGGCCCCAACTCGTCGTCGGGGTCGTCCTCCGGGTCGGAGTCGTCCGTGCTCACCGCGAGGGCCAGCTCGTCGTCGAGGACCGCGTGCCCATCGCCGCCGCCCGGGAAGCCGTCGTCGAAAGAGTCACCATCGCCGAGGGAGACGTCGTCGAGCGCGCCGTGGCGCAGCGGACTGGTCCGCGGCGAGCCGTACTCGGGCAACTCGAAGTCGTCGTCGAGCGGGCGGTCGTCGCGCAGCACCGGCGCCTGCTCGTCGGGCACCGGTTCGGTGGGCTCGCCCTGCACGCGGCTCTCGGCGGCCGCGTCCTCGACGGTGCTGGTGGTCATGGTCGGCCGGTTACGCAGGAAGCGGGCCCGCCCCCGGGACAGGTCGTGGCCGACGGCGACCGCCTCCAGCTCGTAGAGGGTGCGGTGGTTGCCCGCGTCGTCCGTCCAGTCGCGGGTGTAGAGCCGGCCGCACACCACCACAGGGTCGCCGACCATCACCGAGGCGGCCACGCCCTCGGCGAGCTTGCGCCAGCAGTTGACGCGGACGCGCAGTGAGTTGCCGTCGACCCACCGACCGCTGTCGCGGTCGAGCCGGCGGGCGGTGGAGGCGACCTTGAAGTTGGCCACCAGGGTGTTGCTCTGGGTCGTACGCCGCCACTCGGGCGCCGTCAGAATGTTGCCGACAATCGTGACGTACGTGTCGAACATCGTCCCTCCAGGGGGATCCGGGGTCTGCCAGCGAGTCGACTCGGCACCGAGCCTGTGCGTTCTCGTCGGCTGCCGCCAGCGCCACCACCCCGACCTGTGGATGACGAGGCCACCTGTGGACAACGCCCTGATCACACCACCGGTGTGGTACGCCCGACCCATCTGTCCGGGCGCCGACGGTTCCGGAGCCGCCCGAACTGGGTATGGATTTGATCAACGCACCACCGACAAGCTCCACGTCGACGAGAGGTCAGCGCCATGATGATCACTACTTTCGGCTCCGCAACCGTCTCCGAGGTGCGGCGATGAGCGCCGTGGCGAACCCGGCGACCGTGGGCGAGTGCCTGCGGGTGGGTGCGGGGTTCTCCCAGGGCGACCGCAACTGGATCGCCGAGCAGTTCGCCACCCTCGACGCCCGGCTGGCCGGTTTCCACGCCGACGCCACCGAGCTTGAGGTTTCGGTGAAGGACCGGGAGGCCCGGGGCCAGAAGGTCACCCTGGAGTGCTGGATCGCCGGCCGTCAGAAGATCGTCACCACCTCCTCGGAGGAGGACCTGCACGCCGCCCTCAACGACGTCCGCGACGACCTGCGCCGGCGGCTCAACGACGCCAAGACCCGCCAGGAGCCCCGGCACAACAAGCACCTGCGGGACATCCCCCAGCCGCAGGGCGAGGTCGACGAGTCCGCGGACCCGGCCCGCGTCGACGCGGAAACGGCATAACCCACGCCCACCCCCGCGATCTTGCACTTTCGGACGGCGAATCGAGGCTGTTGCCCCGTTCTGTCGGGTCAGAAAGTGCAAGATCGCGGGGAAGAGGGCGGGGGCTACCGCCGGGTAGGTCGGTCGGCGTAGCGTCGCGTTCGTGGAACCGGACGTGTTGGGGCCGCCGTACGAGCGGCAGACGATCGACCTGGGCACCGACGACGAAGGCCCCGTTGTCGCGACACTGGTCCGGCGGCGGGCCGAGCGCCCGACCGGGCGGGCGGTGCTCTATGTGCACGGCTTCGTCGACTACTTCTTCCAGACCCACCTGGCCGACTTCTTCGCCGAGCGCGGTTGGGACTTCTACGCGCTCGACCTGCGTAAATACGGTCGTAGCCTGCTCGCGCACCAGACGCCGAACTTCTGCCGCGACATCAGCGACTACTTCCCCGAGCTGGACGCCGCCGCCGAGATCATCCGCTCCGACGACGGGCACGACACCCTGCTGGTGATGGGCCACTCCACCGGCGGCCTGATCATCTCGCTCTGGGCGGACGCCCGCCGCGACACCGGCACCGTTGACGGCCTGGTCCTCAACAGCCCCTTCTTCGACATCAACGCTCCCTGGGCGGTCCGTCGACCCCTCGCGGCCGCCGTCTCCCGGCTGGGCCGCAGGGCGCCGCACCGCATCCTGCCGTTCGGCCTGGGCACGGTGTACGGCGAGAGCCTGCACGCCGACCACCGCGGCGAGTGGACCTACGACCTGGCGTGGAAGCCGCTGGCCGGGTTCCCCGTGCGGGCCGGCTGGCTGAACGCGATCCGCACCGGTCAACGCCGGCTGCGCGCCGGCCTGGACATCCCGGTCCCGGTGCTGCTGGCCTGCTCGACCCGCTCCTTCCGGGGCACCAGATGGCACGACAACGCGACAGTGGCCGACGCCGTGCTGGACGTCGAACACATGGTGCGGTACGCGCCCCGCCTCGGCCGGCACGTCACAGTCGCCCGCTTCGACGGCGGGTTGCACGATCTCACGCTCTCCGGCCCCGCCGTACGCGCCAAGGTCTTCGACGAGGTCGGCCGCTGGGCCGAGGCGTTCCTGGCCGCCGGCCCCACCGCCCCGGCCGCCGACCCCACCGCCGACGATCCCGCCGATGCACCCACGCTGCCGCAGAGCCGACGCCCGTCGACCGGCCACGCCGAGACGACGGCGATCGGCGACTGACGAGCTGACCGCCACGGCCGCGCAGCGCGACGCCCCCGCTGCCGACCTGACCGCCGCCCCGCCGCCCCGCCGCAGCTCGAACGACCAGCCGCGGCGAAGCCACGACGTTCGGCGACTGACCCGCCCCGGCTCGAACGACCGGCCCCGGCGAAGCGACGGCGCTCGACGGCCGCTGACCCCGCCGCAGCTCAGGCGACCGCACGCCGGAGCGCCGGCGCTCGGTGACAGGTCAGTCGAGCCGGGTTCAGGCGTCGCCGGGCGTGGCCGGGAGGACGGCCCGGATCCGGTCGAAGGTCGCCACCGGGTGACCGTCGACGCCGGGCAGCACCAGGCCCAGGCAGTACAGCGAGACGTCGCCGGTGGCGTCGGCCTGCACGACGAAGACGGGCGCACCGACGTACCCCGACGGCAGTTCCGTGGTGATCCGCACGTCGTCCCCGTCGCGGACCACGCGCTCGATCCCCACCTCCAGGGGGCGCGAGGCGTCCTCGCGTACCCCATGGGCCAGCACGAAAGCGGAACTGCCGTCGGCGCCGAGGCGGGCGACGGCCTCGGGCCCGGCGGCGATCCCCGCCGGCACCGGCTGCACGCGCCACCGCCAGCCGCCGTCGCCGGCGTACCGGTGCAGGCCAGCGGTCGGCAGCACCGCGACGCCATCGCTCGCAAAGCGCGCCCAACCGGGCACGATCTCGCCCTCCGCGATGACGTCCGGGGCGACGCCGGCCGGCTCGGTGACGCTCTCCCGCAGGCCCAGCTCCCCGCCCGCAGGGCCGACGAGGTCGGCGGCCGTCAACAGCGCCTCCCCCACCGGGTCGTCGCCGTCCTGAAAGAAGAAGGCGGTGCCGTAGGCGTCGGCCGTCCGGTACGGCAGGATGGCGCGGCCGACGACCTGGCACAGCTCGTAGGCGACGCCGCTCTCGGCGTCGGGGTCCAGCAACACCAGCCGAGGGTACGGGCCGACGCACGGCCATTCGGCGGGAACCCGGATGCCAGGCGGGGAGGCTCCGTGAGACCCTGCTCGGCAACGTGGACGCGGGCACCCTTTTCGTCGTCGGGCAGCCGGACGGCGGTACCCTCTGGGCGCGACATCCACACCGCGCGCCCGTAGCTCAGCGGATAGAGCAGGGGACTTCTAATCCCAAGGCCGCAGGTTCGAATCCTGCCGGGCGCACCCTTACCACCACAGGTCAGCGGCTCGCCTGCGCCGATCGGGCCACAATGCATCGGGGGTTACGCTGACCCGGTGGCGAGGGACAAGTGGGCCCAGTGGCTCTTGACCCGCCGGGACGGCGACAGCGCAGGCCTGCGCGCCCGCAACGCCCTGGATCTGGCGGCGTTCCGGGACGGCGTCCTTGAGGGAGCTGGCCTGGCGGCCGACGACGTGGTCCTCGACGTGGGCTGCGGGACGGGGCTGATCGGTTTCGGCGCGCTGGATCGGCTCGGCCCGGACGGCCGAGTCATCTTCAGCGATGTCTCACCGGATGTGCTCGACGAGTGCCGGCGTACCGCCGATGGCGACGGGCGGTGCAGCTTCGTGGTCGCGTCGGCCGATGATCTCGTCGGAATCGCTGACGCCTCTGTCAACGTCGTGACCCTTCGGTCGGTGCTCATCTACTCTGAGCGCAAGGCCGCCGCCTTCGCGGAGTTCTTCCGGGTCCTGCGGCCGGGCGGACGGATCTCCCTGTTCGAGCCGATCAACGGCTTCGCGGAGCGGCTCCGGCCCGATGATCTGTTCGGCTTGGGCGACTCGCCCGTCAACGACGTGGTCGCCAAGGTCAGCGATTTCCACCGGAGCACCACCGCGGAAACCACCCGACCGATGATGGACTTCGACGAGCGGAATCTCGTCGACTGGGCGTTGGCCGCCGGCTTCGAGGCGGTGGAACTGGACTATCGCGCCCAGATCGACGTGCCCGCCGACCCGGTCGGGGACTGGGAAACACTCAAGCGCGTGGCGCCCAACCCGCTGGTCCCCACGTACGGCGAAGCGATCGCCGCCGCCCTGACCGACGACGAACGCGAGCGTCTCGACACGTACATGACCGCTCTGGCTGCGGCCGGCACACCAACGCGGCGCACGATGGCCACGGCGTTCCTTCGCGCACGGCGTCCGCACAGGACGCGCTGAGGACGCACGGCGCTGCCACCGAGAACGACGGGGTGAAATCACGAATGCAGCGGTTTCACCTTCCGATATGCGATCCACCACCCTGCGGCGTCGCGGTACCGACTGGCTGATCTGCTCGACCCGACCAGGACCGGGCGCTGACGCGGATCGGCCGAAACCCACGCTGATAGCGTCGTCGCGTGTCGATGTTCCGGACTCCGCAGGTGATCCTCTTCAGCGAGGACGTCCCTCGCGCCGCCGAGTTCTACGCCGGCCTCGGTTTCACCGAGACCTTCCGGGTGCCGACCGAGGGCGAGCCGATCCACATCGACCTGGCGCTCGACGGCTACAAGATCGGTATCGCCTCGGTGGCCTCCACTCGCGACGATCACGGACTCGACCCCGTACCGCAGGGGCAGCGGGCCGCGGTGATCCTCTGGACCGACGACACCGCTGGCGCGTACGCGGCCCTCACGGCGAACGGCGCCCCGGCCCTGGCCGCACCGCACCGGTGGCTCGACCGCCTGCTGATCGCGTGGACGGCCGACCCGGACGGCAACCCGATCCAGATCGTCCAGCAGCTCTAACGACTTCAATCGTCTGCGGCGAAAGGCGTAGCGCCTACTCGTAGAAGCATCCGGCGCGCAGGGCGTCCGCGAGGAGTTGCCAGGTCGGTTGCGCCGGGAGAGGTTGGCCGGCACGCTTCTGCAGGCGGCTACGGTCCTGGAGGTACGCGGCGCACGCCTCCAGGTAGCGGTCTGTGGTCATGTTCTCGACCGTGTCCGGATCGCGAGCGACATCGTCAGCTATCCACCGCAGCCAGGTAACCAGGTCGTCCAGGCTGTCGACCCGCTTCAGCGGGCGGTTGTCGTCCTCGGTCATTGCCGCCCCTCCTGCATGCCGCCACCACCATCCGCGATGTCCTTCTCATGACAACGCCGCAGGTTCGAATCCTGCCGGGCGCACCCGAGCCATCGTGCTGCCCGTGGTCTTGGTGGGTTCGGACGATGGGCCGTTCAGGTCACGTCCGGCGAGCGACGTGGTCTTCAGCGCGGGGCGGCAGCGTCGACTCGGTCAGTCGGCACATTGGCGTAGCCCGCGTGTACGTTCTCCCGGTCGCCCCACAGATGGTGACGTGTCAGCCGATCGGGAGGCTTTCGTGGGTGTGCTGTACGACTACTTCCGCGCTTCTGACGACGAGGCCGTCGCGAAGCTGATGGCCGTCACCGACGGCGGCCCGGTGGTGTGCGAGGGAGATTCTTCCGTCGAGGATGCGGTGGACGGCAAGGGGATCGATCCGCCCGTCGTCCTCGGCCAGGTCGTCTCGTTCGCCCTCGACGTGCCGTGGGAGCCCAACCTTGTCGGGGAGCGGCTTATCTGGCCGGACGGTGCTGCCGAGGACCGTGAGTACGAAGGACCGTGGGTCGTCGCGTTGAGCGATCGCACCCGGGACGTGCTTGCGGAGATCCCGGATGACCGCTTGCCGAGCCTGGCCGAGCAGTGGTCACGCATCGAGGAGCTGTCCCACTACAGCGACACGGGACCGGAGGTCATGCTGTCGCGCTTGCGGGAGTTCGTTGGACTGGCCCGACGAGCAAGCACGAACGGGGAGCACATCTACTGCTGGATCTGCCTGTAGCAACGGCCGACAGGCGACGTCGACCACCCCGACTCCTGGTGACGTCGACTGTTGCGCGTGCGATGGACGATGGCCGGATGACCAGACGACGGCGTCAGTCGCCGCCACCCGCTCCGACCGGTCTGCGTCCGCGCACGCGCGTGCTGCTGACCGCGCTGCCCATGCTGCTGCTAGGTGTGGGCCTCGTTGTCGGCGCGGTCGCCTACCGCTGGCGCGTGTCGTCGGAGGCGGACCGTCTGCGGGCCGAGGGCGTTCGGGTCACGGCCTACGTCTCCGATCGGGCCGGGGGCCAGGGACGGGGCAGCGGTGTCGACCGGATCGAGGTCTCCTACCTCTACGAGTCGAGGTCGTACAGCACCTGGATCCCCTGCGCTGGCGAGACCGGCTGCCGCCAGACTCCCGGTCCGACGATGGACGTGTGGGTGGACCCGGACGCACCTGGCACGTTCGTGGCGGCAAACGGGCACACCGATGGCTCGCTGTCGTTCCTGATGTCCTGGACGATCCCTCCCGTCGGGCTCCTCCTCGCCGCCGTCGGCACCATCCTGCTGGTGCTTGTCGTCCGCACGAGGGACGAACAGTGGCGGTAAGGCCGGCTCAGCCCCACCGGAAGCCGGTGCCGACCCGTCGCGCCGGTGCCATATGCTGCGCGCGTCCACACGGGGGCCACGGGGAGAATCACATGCGACGGTACGGCAGGGCAGCGCTCGCGGCTGCGTTCCTCACTGTGGCGCTGGCGGGCTGCGGCACGCCTGCCGGCACGGACGGTGACCTGTCCGACGACTGGCGACCGATGGCTGCGGCGCAGCAGTTCACCCCGAAGGCCGACGAGTGCCACGTGATCGACGAGGCCACGTCGTACCTGAGCAGCTACTCCCCCGTCAACTGCGTCCAGACCCACAAGGTGGAGACCTTCTACGTCGGCACCTTCACCGGAGCTCTGGCCGCCCGGACCGCGCCGCCCAAGACGGAGTCGGCGTCGATGCGGTCGACCTTTGCCGACTGTGACAGCCGCGCCAAGAAGTTCGTGGGCGGCGAATGGCGCGATGCCCGACTATCGGTGCAGGTCGCGCCGACGTCGCCAGCCGCCTGGGCGGGTGGCGCGCGCTGGTACCGGTGCGACATCTTCGAGTTGGACGAGATCAACGGCCCGAACGGCGAGAGCGATGCGGCGATCCAGCGGTCCGGCTCGCTACGCAACGCCCTGGCCAGCAGTTCCCCGCTGCACTACGGGTGCATGAACGAGGACAAGTGGGGGATGCTGCGTCCGGTCGCGTGCACTGCCGGGCATCAGTTCGAGTACGCCGGCGCCTGGACCGCGCCGGATCGCTCCTGGGCGGACGCGACCCGGGACGAGGCCTCCATCCACTCGGCCTGCCGGACGGTCATCGCCCGGTACGCGAAGGTGCCCGTGGACAGCAACCTGCAATACCGCACCGGGACCTCGTACCGCTTCCCGAACCGCCTGCTGTGGGAACGCGGTGATCGTGGCGTGCGCTGCTACTACTGGTCCGGCGGCCCCATGATCAAGCGTTCGATCGCTGGCGGCGGCACGAAGGCGCTGCCGATCCGCTGAGGCGGGTCAGATCGGTCCCAGCAGCGCCGCCAACGCGGCGTCACCCTGCCCGAGTTGCGTTCCACCGGGTGAGGCCACGACCAGGAAGCGTCGGCAGGCGTCCAGCTCGACGTACCACTCGGGCCCACCCCCGTCCAGGGACCGGAGCACCGCGAAGCGGGACGCCGGGGTGGCACAGTCGGCCGCCGGTCGAGTCGTGGCCAGCGCTTGGAGCGCCTTCGCCTGCCGCTGCGGTGGCAGCGGCCCGCCGTACACGAAGTCGCCTGCCGGTTTGCCGCCGCCGCGCTCGGACGGGGGCACCTCGTAGACGCAGAGGCGCAGCGGCCCGGCCTTCGGACTCGCGCCGGGCACGACACGTCCGGGACGTCCGAGGTGGGTCTCCACCCACACCATGTCGGACCACCGCTGCTCGCAGCCGGCGGTCTCGGCCGCCGACGATTCGACAAGCCCGACCGTGCGGGTGTCGACAGTGGTCAGGCGCAGCCCGTCCAACGCCGCACGCACCTCCGGGCGCGGCTTGCCGCACGAGTCCGTCGGCAGGTACGGCCGCAGCCAGCGGCCCCGGTCGTCGAGCAGCGCCAGCCAGGGTGGGACGAGCAGGTCCAGGGTGCAGGCGACCTCCCCTCGACCCCGGCCCTGGTCGGGCAGGCGCAACGCGGCCAGCAGCGCTGCGATCTCGTCGGCGCGGCGCTCGGTGGCCACCTGTTCCCGGCCGCCACCGGCCCGTGGCCGGACCTCGCGGCCGCAGAGCACTGCGGCGACCGGAACGAACGCGGGGTCGATCCGCCCGATCGTCGGCTCGGTCCCGGCGGGCGTCGGCGCCGCGGGCCCGTCCGACCCCGGCGGTACGGGCAGCACGACGCCGGCCTGCGGCGCGACCTCGGCGCAGGAGGTCCACTTCCCGACGATCTCGGCCGGACCGGGATCGTTGGGCGTGTTGGCCGGCCCCGCGCAGCCGCTCAGTACCAGGCCGCACAGCCCCATGCCGAGCAGCGCCACCGCAAGTGTCGTTCCGCCCGAGCGCATCCGGCTCACCACCTCTCGCCAGGAGATGAGACGGCCGGTGCCGCTCCCCGGTTCCGGCCGTCGAGACGGCCGGCGCGATGCTCACCCCGACTGGCGAATCCGACCCCTGCGGGAACGCGTGCCGGTCCTGCCGCGTCGCATGGGAATGGATGCGAAGACCCTCGCCCGGATGGCCACTCTCGCCGTTGCGCCGCTGCTGGCCGCGGCAGGCTGCGCAGGGTTCGCCACGTCAACGAACCCGCCTCCCCCGGTATCGCGCGACGCAACGCCAGGGTCCGTGGTCTCGCACCCGCCTCCCAGCGCGACACCAGCCGCCATCCGCCTCGTCGACGAGGACTCGGCCGACCTGCACCTGTGGGTGAGCAATCAGTCGTTCGAGGACGACCGGGTCACCGTCGTGGTCAGCATCGACGGCACCCGGCTCGTCGATCAGCCCTTCGACGTGCAGAGCCAGCACAACTGGATCCTGTTCCCCATCAAGCTCCCGCCGGGCAGCCACGAGGTGACCGCCACCTCGCCGACGGGCGCCGAGACACACCAGCGGCTCACCGTGCCCGAGCAGGGACGCCGGTACGCCGTGCTCAGCTACTGGACCGAGCCGGGCCGAGACAATCGTCAGCTGAGTTGGTCAGTCCAGTCCCACCCGGTCGCCTTCCAGTAGACGAGCCAGCCGCTGGCCAAGGGTGATGTCGCCGACGCCGGGCGGCGCCGCCGGTCGGACCACCTCGCCCGTCGGCATGATGGCCCGATGGCACATCTGGGACTGGTCTCGGTACTGGTACGCGAGTACGACGAGGCGATCGACTTCTACGTGGGCGGCCTCGGCTTCGAGCTGGTGGAGGACACGGCCCGCCCGGACGGCTCGCGCTGGGTGGTGGTGCGGCCCGCGGGGGCTCGGGAGACGGCGTTGCTGCTGGCCCGGCCGAGCAGCGCCGAGCAGCAGGCCCGGGTGGGTGACCAGACCGGCGGCCGGGTCGGCCTGTTCCTGCACACCGAGGACTTCGCCCGGGACCACGCCCGGATGGTCGCGGCCGGGGTGCGGTTCCTGGAGGAGCCCCGGCACGAGGCGTACGGTTCGGTGGCGGTATTCGTCGACCTGTACGGCAATCGGTGGGACCTGATCCAGCCTCGCAGCGCAGAGTGACGACAAGGCGACACCATGCGTACGGTGGGTGAACGCTCACCGTACGCCATGCTATTCTCCGATGTCGATCTCTGCAGCGCGGACCCGGACCGGGTCGTTGTCGGAAGGACAGCTCCCGATGCCGGCGACTGCCGCCCCGACCGTGCCACCGCCCGTCCTGGACAGTCCGGCCGGCGGGGCGTTCAGCCTCATCTTCACCACGCTGCCGGCGCTGCTGCGGCTGACGTGCGGGCTGGTCGGCGCCGCGGTGGCGCTGTCGGTGCGTACCCCGCCGGTCGATGAGGCCCTGCTGTGGCCCGGCGTGGCCGCGCTCACCGGATGGTCGCTCTGGTATGCCGGCCGCGCGCTGCGCCACGGGATCACCCCGGCACTGGTCGCCGGTGACGTCGGGATCACCGCGCTGGCCTGCCTGCTCATCCCTCGCCTGGTGGCGCCCGAGGTGCTGCCCGGCGAGGGCAGTTGGATCGCGGTGCTCGCCAGCACCACGGTGATCAACGCGCAGGCCACCGCCCCGGCCCGCTGGTCGGTCCCGGCCGGGCTGCTGGTCACCGCGACGTACGTGGTCGGCGCGCAGGCGGCCGGCAACCCCGCCGAGTCCCGGGCGCACGCCGCCACCCTGCTGGTGCAGACGGCCTGCACGGCGATGATGACGGGGGTGATGCGCCGCCGGATCGGGCGGGCCGACCGGGCGTTCGCCGAGCACCAGCGGTTGACCCGGGAGGCGTTGGTCGCCCGCGCCGCCCGCGAGGCGGAGCGCCAGCAGAATCGGGACCTGCACGACACAGTGCTCGGCACCCTGACCATGGTGGGGCTCGGCGCGGTGGCTGGCCCGTCGGCCGCGTTCCGCGACCGCTGCGCCACCGACCTGCGTACTCTCGTCGCGCTGACCGACCTGGGTCCGGCGCCCGGCGACGGCCCGGTCCCCCTCGACGCTCGGTTGCGGACGGTGCCCGACCGGCTGCCCGAACTGTCGGTCGGCCTGGAGCTGGCCTCGTGCGCGGTGCCCGCCGGGGTGGCCGACGCGATCACCGAGAGCGCCTACGCGGCACTGTCCAACGTGGTCCGGCACGCGCCGGGCGCGCAGGCCACCCTGCGGCTGACCCGCGACGCGGTCGCCGTCGTGGTCGAGGTGGTCGACGACGGCCCCGGGTTCGACCCGGGCACCGTCCCGGCGCACCGGTACGGGCTGCGGGAGTCGATCCGCGGTCGGATGGCTGCGGTCGGCGGGCGGGCCGAGGTGCGCTCCGCGCCCGGTGCGGGCACCCGGATCCGACTGGAGTGGCCCGGTGTCGGCTGACCTCGGCGCCTCGGCGGAGCGCACGCGCATCCGCGAGGCACGCGTTCCGAGGCCGTCGCCCGGCCCCGCCGACGGGCCCATTCCGCCCGAGCCCGCGGTGCTCGCCGCGCCGGCCGCGGTGGCGCACGCCTCCGACCGGGGGGCCCGGATCGTCGCCGTCGCCATCGCGCTGGCCTGGCATGTCGCGATCGGACTTCCGGCGGTGCTGGCGATGCGGACGCAGTTCACCGCGCCGACGGTGGTGCTCGGCGGTTGGATCCTGGTCGCCGTGACCGGCGCGGTGGCGGGCGTCCGGCTGCTGCGGGGAGCGCCGCTGCCGCCCTGGCCGCTCGCCGGGCTGCTGCTCGCCGTCGACGCGGCCGTCTTCGCGGCGGTCGGCGAACGGCAGCTCTTCGCCGCCGCGAACTGGGTGTGGGGCACGCTCGGCTGGTTCTTCGTGCTGGCGCTGTGGGGTCGGCGGGTCAGCGGTCTGGTCGCGCTGCTGACCACGCACGCGCTGATCGCACTCGCCGCCGTCCTCGCGCACGGCCCCGGCGCGGCCGACCTGGCCCGCTACACCATGTACGTCTACGGCACCTTCTCGCTGCCGGTGGCGGTCTTCGTCGGCAGCGCGGTGATCGTCGGCCTGGCCCGGGAGCGGGCCGCCGCAGCTGCCGCGATGCACACGCTCGCCGCCGAGCGGGCGGCCGCCGAGCGGAGCCGGCAGGAACGCCGGGACCGGCTCGCCCTGGTCGGCGCGGCGGCCGGACGGGTGCTCGGCGAGCTGGCCGCCGGCGAGGTCGACCCGGACGACCCGGAGGCGCAGCGCCGTTGCGTGCTGGCCGCGGCCCGGCTGCGTCGCCTGATCGCCGAGTCCGACGACGTGCCCGACCCGTTGCTGCACGAGCTGCGGGCCGCCGCCGACCTGGCCGAACGCAACGGACTGCCGATCGACCTGATCGCCATCGGCACCCCACCGCCGCTGCCGGTCCAGATCCGCCGCCGGCTGGCCGACCCGCTCACCGGCCTGCTCGCCGACGCCCGGGGGTGGGCGCGTCTGACCGTGGTGTCCGGCCCCGACGAGGTGGTGGTCAGTCTGGTCACGCCGGACCGGGAGGGACCGGACGCGACCGGCCCTCCACCCGGGGAGCACGACGACGGGCCGGTGCAGCACCTCTACGAACGGGACGGGGACATCAGATGGGCGCAGACCCGGTGGTTGGGGTGACCGGTGACCGGCTGGTCGGGGTGGCGATCGTCGACGACCACCCGGTGGTCGTCGAGGGGGTGCGCGCCTGGCTCGCCAGCGAGCCGCGACTGACCGTGCTGGCCACCGGGGACGACCCGGACGAGGTGCTGCGCGCGGCACCGGACGCCGACGTCGTCCTGCTCGACCTGCGGCTGCACGGCCGGATGGCGCTGGACAAGCTGGCCGAGTTGAGCGCCACCGGGCGACGGGTGGTGGTCTACTCGGAGCACACCGACCCGGGGACGATGCTCGCCGCGCTGGACGCCGGAGCCGTTGCCTTCCTGGCCAAGCACGAAGGTCGGGAGCACTGCGTGGCGACCGTGTTGGCGGCGGCGAGCGACCGCCCGTACGTGCCACCGGCGCTGGCCGGCGCGATGGTCGGCGATCCGAGGCCGGACCGGCCGATGCTGTCCGACAAGGAGCGTGAGGCGCTGCTGCTGTGGTTCCAGTCGATGTCCAAGGCGTCGGTGGCCCGTCGCATGCGGATCAGCGAGCACACGGTGAAGCAGTATGTGGACCGTGCGCGGATCAAGTACACCCGGGCGGGGCGGCCGGCAGCCACAAAGGCGGCGCTGCTCGCCCGTGCGATCGAGGACGGGCTCGTCCGCCCGGAGGAGATCGGCATCTACCGGTCACAGGCGACGCACGACCGGCCGACCCCCTAACGGGCGTCATGACAGTGGCCGGCGGATCGGCGAGGCTCAACCCACAGCCAGCTGACCGGGAGGTCGTGACGATGCACGCCGACGCGTCCCCCTTTTTCATCGGCCCACACCGGTTCGACGCGCCGGACGACGATGTGGGCCCGACCCTCGACCGGCGTTACGACATGCGCCCGCTGCCCGGCGAGAAGGTGCTCGGCAGGCACCGGCTGCTCGTCGCGGGCTACCTGCTCGGGCCGACCGAGACACGACGCGGCTGGCAGCTTCCGGGGCCGGTCTCGGTGACCGTCACCGACCAGCGGATCTGCTGGGTGGGCACCGGCTCGCAGCTGTCCCTGGTCGCCGACGACGCGCCGCGGCCCCGGCCGGCGGGGCGGCTGACCGGGCTGATGACCGGCCAGATCCGCTGGCAGTGGCCGTCCCGGCTGGAGCTTCCCCCCACCGATCCGGCACAGCTGATGATCGTCTGCGACGCGTTGCGGACCATTCAGCAGCCGGCGCTGGCCCTCGGCGGGTCACCTGGTGAAATCATCGCCCTGGCCCGGCAGGTGCGCCGGGCGGTGGCCATGTTCCGGCTCACCCGCCCGCAACTCGTGGACCTCTCCGCGCAGGAGCGCGACGTTCTGCTGCTGCGGGCCGGTCCCGCGCTGCCCGCCGGGGAAACCCGGATCACCCTGCCCGGCTCGCTGCCGGTGGAGTTCCGCTCCCGCGACGACTACTACCGCTCGGGACCGGAGCCGACCTCCTGGGACGGTTTCGCAGGCGGCGCGGCGTCCGGGCGTTGGTGAGGCCGCGCCGCGCGACAGGTCTGATCGTTCTCAGACGCTCGGGGTGCGCTCCTCGCCGACGGCGTCCAGCGTGGCGGCCTCCTCCGGCGTCGGCGCGGTGCCACCGAGGTGCGCCGGGAGCCACCAGCTGTCCTCCGGGCCGGCCGGCGCGTCCGGGTAGTCGCGCTGGGCCCGCTCGACGAGCGCGCTCAACCGGGTGGTCAGCTCGGCGGCCAGCAGGTTCGGGTCCGGGAAGTCCGCCGGCTGGATCGGCTCGCCGATCAGGATGGTGATGGGGGTGTGCCGACGGGTGAGGGTGCGGGGCCGGCCCTTGGTCCAGAGCCGCTGCGTGCCCCAGAGCGCGACCGGCAGCACCGGCACCTTCGCCGAACGCGCCATCCGGACGGTGCCGCTCTTGAGCTCCTTGACCGTGAACGACCGGCTGATCGTGGCCTCCGGGAAGACGCCCACCACCTCGCCGCGCTTGAGCGCGGCGACTGCCGAGCGGAACGAGGCGGCACCGGCCTCCCGGTCCACCGGGATGTGGCGCATGCCGCGCATCAGCGGGCCGGAGATCCGGTGCGTGAAGACCGACTGCTTGGCCATGAACCGCACCAGCCGACCCGACGCGTTGGCACCCAGGCCGGCGAAGATGAAGTCGAGGTAGCTGACGTGGTTGCTGGCCAACACCGCCCCGCCGGTGCGGGGTACGTGGTGGGCGCCCTCGATGGTGATCTTCAGGTCGAGGACCCGGAACATCGTCTTGGCGGCGGCGATAACGGGCGGGTACACGAGCTCCGGCATCCGCAGAATCTACCCTGCCCGGCTGGGGATCGCCTGGGTGGCGGCCCGGCGGCGACGCGGGTGGCGCCCCGCCGCCGGTACGCCGGCAATGCCTCAGTCGGCGAGACTGTTCAGATCGAGCCGACCCCGGGCGAAGGCGTCCACCCGACCCCAGCGGCCCGGGATGTCCAGCACCTCGATCCGGCCCATCCCGACCGGCAACCGCGGTTCCACCGCCAGGTGCCCCTCGTGCGGTTCGAGGCCGAGCATGGTGCGCAGCAACAGCAGGGGCGTGCCCGTCGACCAGGCCTGCGGGCTGCACGCCGTCGGATACTCCACCGGGAACTTCGTCAGCTCCCGCGGGTAGCCGCCGAACGCCTCAGGTAGCCGCCCGTCGAAGTAGGTGGCCGCGTCCAGGATGCCGTTGGCGAGGGTGGCGGCCTCCTCGGCGAAGCCGTACCGGCGCAGGCCCCAGGCGATGAAGGAGTTGTCGAACGGCCAGATCGTGCCGTTGTGGTAGCCGATCGGGTTGTACCGCGTCTCCCCCTCGGCGAGGGTCCGCACCCCCCAGCCGGAGAACAGTCGCGGCCCGACCAGGTGCGCCGCCAGCTTCTCCGCGCGCTCGGGCAGGACGATCCCGCTCCAGAGCAGGTGGCCGATGTTGGAGCTGAGAACGTCGCACTGACGGCCGTCCGGGTCGAGGGCCAGGGCGTAGTACTCGCCATCGGCAACCCACCAGTCCCGGTTGAACCGCTCCTTCAGCTCCGCCGCCTCCCGCTCCAACTGGTCCGCGAACTCCGGGTCACCCCAGAACTCGCGGGCCATCCGCGCCGCGCGGACCTTCGCGTCGTACGCGTAGCCCTGCACCTCGCAGGTCGCCCGCGGGAAGGGCGGCAGGGTGCCGTCGGAGTAGGAGATCGAGTCCCAGGAGTCCTTCCAGCACTGGTTCTCCAGGCCGGTCTCGGTGTTGCGCCGCTCGTACCAGATGTAGCCGTTGCCGACCAGGTCGGCATAGCTGTCGATCCACTTCAGCGCGGCCCGGGACTCCTGCTCCAACTCCTTGACCAGCGCGACGTCCCCGGTCCACCGCTCGTACTCGTCGAGCAGCACGACGAACAGCGGCGTGGCGTCCACCGACCCGTAGTACGGCGAGTGCGGCTGCTCCTCGAACGCGGCGGTCTCGCCGTAGCGCATCTCATGCAGAATCCGCCCCGGGTCCTCGTCCCGGAAGTCGTCGAACCGGCTGCCCTGCAGCGACGCCAGGATGCGCAGGGTCGTCTTCGACAACTGCGGGGTGAACGGCAGCGTCTGCAGGCAGGTGAGGATGCTGTCCCGGCCGAACATGGTCATGAACCAGGGCAGGCCGGCGGCGGGCAGCGTGGCGCCACCGAGCGAGAGGGGCGAGAAGCGCAGCGCCGCCAGGTCGATCAGGCTGCGCCGGTACGTGCTGGCCACCCGGCCGTGCTCGCTGTTGACCTTCGGGGCGTCCGCGATCCACTGCTCCAGGTCATGTTGCAGGGCCAGCCGCTCACCGCCGTGCACCCGCAGCCCCATCCGCAGGTCCCGGTCGCCGGGCCCGACCGCGCGCGTCTGCACGTCGATCGCCGCCTCCCACTGCTCGTTCGGCTCCAGGTGCACGGTGTACGCGAAGCCCTGACTGTCGTACCGGGCCGCCATCGACGAGGAAATGATCGTCTCGCGCCGGAAGTTGCCCCGGCGGTAGCCCAGACGCAGTTTGTCGGCCTCGACCTCGGTGTAGATCTCGCCCTTCTTGTTCAGGATCTCGTCCTTGACCTGGAACAGGTCAGCGAAGTCGGACGCCGCGTCCATCCGTATTTCCAGGTCGACAGCCTTCTCGTCGTGGTTCAGGATGGTGAGCTGCTCCCGGAAGCTGCCGCCGACCGCACGCTCCCGGATGATCGACAACTTCGCGTCGACGTAGTGCGTGGCCATTCCCGGCACCAGGAAGAACCGCGACTCGAAGTACTGCAGGTCGTCGTACGACAGCGAGTTGAGTCGTTCACCGTTCACGCTCAGGACCCACGTGGACAGGAACCGGGTGTCGATGGAGAAGAGGCCGGTCGGCTCACTCGGTGTCGCCTCGATGTCACCGGTGTCCTCGCAGACGACGAACGTGTTGCCGTCCAGGATCCGGATCGTGTTGCTCTGGCCCATCAGCGCACCTCCCCCGCGAAACGGCGACGCGGCCCACGGGCGTCCGGCGACCCGGGGAAGATCCGCTCCACCAGCACCACCAGCCGAGCGTCGCCGGACACCGTCATGTCCCCGCGCAACAGGGCGGCCAGGCCGTGCTCACGGCCGGCCGCGATCTCGTCGAACAGCATTGGGCTGGCGCCGATCACCGTGTCGGCCTCCCGGTCCTCCTGACTGACGTTGAGTCGCCCGTGGTCGATCGCGAGCAGCCAGTGCCGGGTCTGCGCCCCCTCGTGCAGGTCGATCCGCAGTGTCCCGGAGGTCTTCGCCAGCAGAGGCTCGTACCCCCGCCGGTCCAGGTCCTCAAAGAACCTCGTGGTCGCGTCCACCATCGGGTCACTCCTCCCAGTTGGCCGGGCCCGGGATCCCACCCGGCGCGCTCGCGTCGCGCGCACGGCCGGCGTTGCACGTCCCCGCACGGGTCCCCGAGCCGCGCACGCCCAACCTCGCCCACATCGGGTGACCCCACCCCCACCCACCACCCCCCGCCCCGCCCGGCCCCGCCCCGCCCGGCCCCGCCCCGTTCCGGTGATCAAGAGGTTTGCGTCACCGCTTCCGGCGTGTCGTGACGCGAACCTCTTGATCACCGAGGCAAGGCGAGGTGGGGCAGGGCCGGGCGGGGCGCCGAGGGCGGGGTGGGGGCAGGGCGGCGCCGGCCCTCCCCCCGAAGGGAGAGGGCCGGCGCGTTGGCTGCGGGTCGTCAGTTGTTCGGATCGTCCGCGCTGATGTCGGCCAGCACCGACTGCGGTTCGCGCTCGACCGCGAGGTCGCCCATCGAGACGAGGCCGACCAGGCGCCCGTCGTCGATCACCGGCAGCCGGCGTACGGCGTACGTGCGCATCAGGTCCGCGGCGGACACCGCGTCGTCGTACTGGCTCACGGTGATCACGTCGCGGCTGGTGATCTCGTTCAGCCGGGTCGAGCCCGGGTCCATGTTCTCCGCGACACCACGGACCGTGATGTCCCGGTCCGTGACGATACCGACGACACTGTCGCCATCGGTCACCACCACGTCACCTATCGCGCTGTCGCGCATCTCCTGCGCGGCGGCGATGAGCGTGTCGTTGCCGTCCATCGTCACCAACCGGGTCGTCATGAACTCTCCGACCGTTGTCATGGTGCTCCCCTCTCGGTGTCGGCACGCCCCGTCTACCCGCCGCCCGGGAGGGGGTAACGCCGGCGGCGGTGCGGTGCGGGCCGCCATTCGCGTGGGGCGGCGGGAAGAAACCCCGCGACACCGCCTGATCGACAACCGTTGTGACGCCGGGCGAGTTAATGGCACAGACCCCACCAACTCGCCGAGGGCGGCACCGCCTAGCGTGGTGGGGTGCTGACGGGCGAGCGGGAGCTGAGGGACCTCGTCGGCGGCAACGCCTGGCTGACCCGAGCGCTGACCGTGGTCCGCGACTCCGGACTGCCGGACGCCTGGATCGGCGCGGGCGCCCTCCGCGACCTGGTGTGGGGCGAGCGGTACGGCGACGGGTTCGACCCGGCGACGGTCCGCGACGTGGACGTGGTCTTCTTCGACCCGACGAGACTGTCCCGCGACGACGACCGCCGGGCCACCGCCCGACTCGCCGCGGCGTGGGCGGCGCCGCCGTGGGAGGCACGCAACCAGGCGGCGGTGCACACCTGGTACGCGTCGACGTTCGGCGGCGATCCGATCGCCCCGTACCGCAGCGTCGCCGAGGCGGTGGCCACCTGGCCGGAGTACGCGACAGCCGTGGCCGTGCGGCTACGCCCGAGCGGTGGGCTGGAGGTGTGCGCCCCGTACGGCCTGGCGGATCTGCTGGGCGGAGTGTGGCGGCACAACCCGGCCCGGGTCGGCGTCCCGCTGTCCCGGCAGCGACTGGCTCGCCACCGGCCCGCGCAACGCTGGCCCGGCGTGACAGTGATCGAGCCCGGCTGAGCCGGGCGGGGGCGGTCGTCAGTCGCGAAGCGCGGTCTGCGGCCGCTCAGGCACGGGCGTGGTTCCCGACCCTCTCAGGCGCGGGGCGCGATCCCGTAGACGCGCTCCACGTGCAGGCGCAGCACCAGCCGCCGTTCGGCGACCATCGCGTTGCGGTATTCGGCCCAGTCCGGGTGCTCGCCCCGAAGCGCCCGGTAGAGCCCCACCAGCTCCTCGACCGTGGCGTCGTCGACGCCGGCTGCCGGAGCGGTCAGCTCGGCCCGAGCCTCGACCACCGCGTACGCCCAACCATCCTCGCTGCTGACGTGGAAGCTGGCCCGCGGGTCCCGGCGAAGGTTGGCGGTCTTGGCCCGGCCCTCGGTGACGGACACCCGGATCAGGCCGGCCGCCCGGTCGAACGAGTAGACCACTGTGGACAGCTGGGGTCGCCCGTCGCGTTTGACTGTGGCCAGCACGCCCATCGAGCGGCTGGCGATCAGGTCGGTCAACGCCTGCTGGGTGGGGTCCTCCGGCACGGCTTCCTCCAGGTGGCACGGTTGGCTACGTCCATCCAAACATGACCGGCGTGCTCCCGCCCCCGATGAGCCGCCGCCCGCCACGGACTGCGGGCCCCCCACCGAGACCGGCCGGGAGCCCGCAGTTGTCGCAACTGTCAGCGTCGCTCGGCGGCCACCAGCTCGGCGAGCTGTACGGCGTTGAGGGCGGCGCCCTTGCGCAGGTTGTCGTTGGAGCAGAAGAGCGCCAGCCCGTACTCGACGGTCTCGTCGGCGCGGATGCGGCCCACGTAGGTCGGGTCCTGCCCGGCGGCCTGCAGCGGCGTCGGCACTGCGGTAAGCGCGACACCGGGCGCGTCGGCGAGCAGCTCGTGGGCCCGCTGCGGGGTGAGCGGACGGGCGAAGCGGGCGTTGATCTGGAGCGAGTGGCCGGTGAAGACCGGCACCCGGACGCAGGTGCCGGAGACCTTGAGGTCGGGGATCTCCAGGATCTTGCGGCTCTCGTTGCGGAGCTTCTGCTCCTCGTCGGTCTCGAACGAGCCGTCGTCGACGATCGAGCCGGCCAGCGGCAGCACGTTGAAGGCGATCGGCTCGGCGAACGAGCGCGGCGCGGGGAACTCCACGGCCGACCCGTCGAAGGCGAGGCCGGCGGCGTGCTCGGCGACCTTGCGGACCTGCTCGTCCAGCTCGGCGACGCCGGCCAGGCCGGCGCCGGAGACCGCCTGGTACGTCGAGACGACCAGGCCGACCAGCCCAGCCTCGGCATGCAGCGGACGCAGCACCGGCATCGCGGCCATCGTGGTGCAGTTGGGGTTGGCGATGATGCCCTTCGGGCGGTCGGCGGCGGCGTGCGGGTTGACCTCGGCGACCACCAGCGGCACCAGCGGGTCCATCCGGAACGCCGACGAGTTGTCGATCACCACGGCGCCGGCCTCGGCGACCCGGGGCGCCAACTCCCGGGCGGTGCCCTTACCCGCCGAGAAGAGCACGATGTCCAGCCCGGAGTAGTCAGCGCTCGCGGCGTCCTCGACTGTCACCTCGCCGTCGCGCCACGGCAGCGTCCGCCCGGCGGACCGCGCCGAGGCGAACAACCGCACCTGCTCCGCCGGGAACTCCCGCTCCGCCAGCACCTGCCGCATCACGCCACCGACCTGGCCGGTGGCCCCCACAATGCCGATCCTCATGCCCGGAGGCTACCCACCCCACAGCCGAAACCGGGACCCCTTTCCCACCCCCCGGGTCCCACCTCACACCCGACCCCCTCCCCCGTCGATCATGAAGTTGTTGCCGCGACACGCCGTGACGAGTGACAACAACTTCATGATCAACAGGGACCGTGGGTCAGGGGAGGAGGTCTCCCAGGGCGGCCGATTCCAGGTCGTTGCGGATTACTGCGGCGTCGCCTTCGATGACCAGGGTCAGCGCTTCCGGGTGCAGGTGGGTGGCCGCCGCCGCCGAGACCTGGTCCACGTCGGCGGTGAGCAGTTCCTCGCGCAGCCGGGCGTGGTAGTCGTCCGGCAGGTCGTGCACCACGAGCGTGGTCAGCGCGGACGCGATCGCCCGGGGGCTCTGCAACTCGACCGACAGCTGCCCGGCCCGCCAGGAACGGGCCACCGCCAGCTCGTCCTCGGTCACGCCGCCCGCCTGCGTACGGGTGATCTCGCCCACCGCCTCGACCAGGGCCGGCGCGGTGACGGCGGTCTGCACGCCCGAGCTGACCGCGAACCGCCCGAACCGGCGGGACGAGGCGAATTCGCCCCGGATGCCGTACGTGTAGCCGCGCACCTCACGGATCAGGTGGTTGAGCCGGGAGGTGAACGCCCCACCGAGCACCGTGCCCGCGAGCGTCATCGGCACGTGGTCGGGGTGCGCCCGGTGCGGCGACGGGTGGCCCAGCCGCAGCGTGGACTGCACCGAGCCGGGCCGGTCCACCAGGATGATCCGGCGGTTGGTGTGCAGCGGGACCTCGATCGGGCCGCCCCGCTCGGCCGGACCGCCGCCGGTGCCGGCGAACGCCGCGCCGGCCAACGCGTCCAGGTCGATCCGGTCCAGGTCACCGGCGACAATCAGCGTGCCGGGGCGCAGGAACCACTCGGAGTGAAAGACGGTGATGTCCTCCACGTCCAGGGCGGCCACCGAGTCCGGATCGCCGTACATCGGTCGGCCCCAGCGGGTGTCGGCGCCGAACAGGTCGGCGCGCAGCGCGGCGTCGGCGCGCGGGCCGGGGTTGGCCCAGTCCATCCGCAACGCGGTGGCCTCGTCGTCGCGGACGCGCCGGACGTCGGCCGGGTCCAGCCGGGGCGTCCGGACGGCCTCGGCGAGGAGCTGCACCGCGGCGGTCAGCCGGTCCACCGGGACCTGGACGCTGATCTGGAACGAGTCCCAGTCCAGCCCGGTCACCAGCTCGGTGCCCAGCGCCTCGATGGCCAGCGCGTACGCCGTGGCGTCCCGCTGCGCGGTGCCCTCCTCCAGGGCCTTGGCGAGCACGCCGCCCAGCCCTTCCTTGCCGGTCAGCTCCCGGCCGGCGCCGGCGTCGAGCAGCAGCAGCGCGACGGCGAGGTTCTGCCCGGGCAGGTGCGCGGCGACCACCTGGCCGCCACCCGCCGCGCGGCGGACCACCGGCGGGAACCGGTACGGGCGAGCGGCGCCCGGGCCGGGACGGTCGGCGATCAGCGTCATGCGGTCTCCTCGGGCAGGTAGGTCAGGGTCACCCGGTCGGCGGCGCCGAGCACCTCGGCGGCGGTCTCGGCGATCTGCTCGGCGGTCACCGCGAGCCAGGCGGGCAGCCGGTCGGCGGCCCGGGCCGGGTCGCCGAACTGGGTCGTGTACCGGCCGAGCGTGTCCGCGCGGCCGTCCACTGTCGACATCTGCCGCCACCACGCGGTGCTCAGCAACGCCTTCGCCCGGTCCAGCTCGGCGGCGGTCACCGGCACGGTGGCCAGTTCGTCGACGACCTCGGCCAGCCCTTCGGCCAGCCGCTCGCCGCTGATGCCGGGGCGGGCGGTGGCGGTGGCGATCAGCGGCGCCGGGGCGTGCGCGAGGTCCACCCCGTACGCGCCGACCAGGTCGGGTTGCGCGATCCGCTCACCGTCGGCGAGCCGCTGGTAGAGCCGGCTGCCCCGGCCGCTGCCGAGGACTGTGGCGAGGACGGTGAGCACGTCGTAGCCGGGGCTGCCGAACGGGTGGCCCCGATGGGCGATGTAGACGCGGGGCGCCGGCACGTCGGCGGTCACGATCTCCACGGCGGGCTCACCGGTCGCCGGGACGCTGCGGCCGTCGGGCGCTGGCGGGATGTCGTCGCGGGCGGGCAACGCCCCGAAGTACTTCTCGGCCAGCGCGAACACCTCGGCGGCCGGGGCGTCGCCGACGACGGTGAGCACCGCGTTGTTCGGCGCGTAGTACGTCTCGTGGAACGCCTGGAAGGTGGCGAGGTCGGCGGCGTTCAGGTCGGCCATCGAGCCGATCGTCGAGTGGTGGTACGGGTGCCCCGGCGGGTAGAGCAGCGGGAGCAACCGCAGCCAGGCGTCCCCGTACGGGACGTTCTCGTACCGCTGCCGCCGCTCGTTCTTCACCACGTCGCGCTGGTTGTCGAGCGTCTCCTGGGTGAGCGCCGGGACCAGCCCACCCATCCGGTCGGCCTCCAGCCAGAGTGCCAGCTCCAGGTGCTCGGCCGGGACCGTCTCGAAGTAGTTCGTCCGGTCCGGGTTGGTGGTGGCGTTGAGCGAGCCGCCGGAGCCCTGGATCAGCTTCATGTGCTCGGTCTTCGCCACGTTCACCGAGCCCTCGAACATCAGGTGCTCGAAGAGGTGGGCGAAACCCGTCTGCCCGGCCGGCTCGTGCCGGGATCCGACGTCGTACCAGAGATTGACGGCCACCGCGGGTGCGGTGCGGTCCTCGCTCACCACCACACGCAGGCCGTTGTCCAGTCGGGACGTCTCGATGGGCCAGGGGTAACCACTGTCGGGCATGGCACGACGCTATCCGATCTCGCGGGCGGAAAGGTGACGTGCCGCCGGTCGGCGAGCCGGCATCGACTCCGCCGGTCGGGGTACCGCAGAGCAATGACCCCACCGACCCCCACCCCGCCCGCGCGCCGCACCGTCGGACCGGCCGCCCGAGCCGTCGAACGCGCCACCGCCGCGCTCGGCCGGCTGCGCCACGGCCGGCGGCTGCTGCATCCGGCCGGGCTGTCGTTCGCCGGCGAGGTGACGATCTGGGGTACGCCCGGACCGCCCACCGGGGTCGCCCTGCTGGACGACCCCGGCCGGTACGCGGCCACGGTCCGGCTCTCCAGGGGTACGCCCACGCCGGGCGGTTGGCCGGACGTGCTGGGCCTGGCGGTGCGCGTGCACTCCCGGACCGGCCGCCCGTTCGACCTGCTGGTCAGCTCCAGCGGCGCCGCTCCGGTGCTGCGGAACCTGCCGCTGCCCCGCCGCGGCTTCACCGGGACGTACAGCACGATCATGTGTTACCGCGTGGGCCGGCGTCGCCTCTGGTTGGCCGCGTTGGCCGACCCGGACTCGGTGGACCTCGGCCGCACGCTGGCCTCCGTCGCCGCCGCGGCCCGGGCGGACGCGCCGCGCGTGGTGCTCGCGGTCGCGTCCGCCGTCGGGCCGTGGCGGCCGGTCGGCCAGGTCAGCATCGGTGCCCCGCTCGATGCCGGGGAGGACGCCGCGCTCGCGTTCGACCCGGTGGGCAACCTGCCACCCGAGCTGCGGGCGGCCGGCCCACTCACCTGGCTGCGCGAGCAGACCTACCGGGGGTCACGCCGGGCCCGCGGCGCGCGGGCTCAGTCCGGCGGTTCGACGGCGGCGACCGTCTGATCCGAGGTACGGCGTTCCAGCACCGTGTCCGGGGCCGCGTTCTGGTCCTCCTCGCGGATGTCCGACTCGGCGAGGATGGCCTCCGCCTGCGCCTGGGGGTCATCGCTGCCTACGGCCGCCTCCTCGGGGAGGAGGTGGTGCGCGCGGGACTCCACCCGCTCCTGATCGCTCTGCTCGTCACTCATGGCACAGCTGTTACCCCGGGCCCGGCCTCGGCACGCGATGTTCACCCCGCATCTTGGGACGATGCCCCGGGCATCCCCGCCCGGTCGGGTACGCTGGCCCCCGTGACGCGTTCCTATCGATGGTTTAGGCAGCCGGCTCCCACGCCGGTGACTTCACCATGAACTGACGTCACCACGGACCGAGCCGGCTGGGCAGGAGCTGTCGTTCCTGCCCTTTTGCGTACGAGCAGCCGGCTCGTCCCGGGCACCGGCCCCGGGCACGGTCGGCGGAAGGATGCCCACCGTGACGACCCCGGAGACCGATCGGGTCAGCGATCAGCGGATCGACCGTGTCGTGCCGCTGACCACACCCGCCCTCCTGCACCACGAGCTGCCCCTGGACGCCCCGCTCGCCGCCGCCGTGCTGACCGGCCGACGCGCGGTGGGCCGCGTGCTGGACCGCGAGGACGACCGCCTGCTGGTGGTGGTCGGCCCGTGCTCGGTGCACGACCCGGCCGCCGCCCTCGACTACGCCGAGCGTCTGCGCGCCGCCGCCGACCGGGTCGCCGACGACCTGCTGATCGTCATGCGGGTCTACTTCGAGAAGCCGCGCTCCACCGTGGGGTGGAAGGGCCTGATCAACGACCCGGGGCTGGACGGCAGCGGCGACGTCAACACCGGCCTGCGCCGGGCACGGGCGCTGCTGCTCGACGTCCTGCGCCTCGGCCTCCCGGTGGGCTGCGAGTTCCTCGACCCGATCACCCCGCAGTACATCGCGGACACGGTGGCCTGGGGTGCGATCGGCGCCCGCACCGTGGAGAGCCAGGTGCACCGGCAGCTCGCCTCCGGCCTGTCGATGCCGATCGGCATGAAGAACCGCCCCGACGGCAGCATCGGCACCGCCGTGGACGCGATCCGCGCCGCCGGAGTGCCGCACGTCTTCCCGGGCATCGACTTCTCCGGCACGCCGGCGATCATGCACACCCGCGGCAACACCGACGGGCACCTGGTGCTGCGCGGCGGTGGCGGTCGGCCCAACTACGACGCGGAGTCGGTGGCGGGCGCGCTGGACCTGCTCCGGGCGGCCGGGTTGCCGGAGCGCCTGGTGATCGACGCCAGCCACGCCAACAGCGGCAAGGACCACCGCAACCAGCCGCTGGTCGCCGCGGACGTGGCGGCGCAGATGGCCGCCGGCCAGCGCGGGATCACCGGTGTGATGCTGGAGTCGTTCCTGCTGCCCGGCCGGCAGGACCTCGACCCGACCCGTGAGCTGGTGTACGGCCGTTCGGTCACCGACGCCTGCCTCGGTTGGGACGACACCGCCGAGGTGCTCGACCACCTGGCCACCGCCGTACGGGCCCGCCGGGCCACGCTGCCGACCCGGGCGTGACTGTGTGACGGCCGGCACTGCGGTGCGCGGAACATGCGACGGTGGGGCCTGGTTAACTGAGGTGTCGGTGTGCTCAGTGTCCCCGGGCCTCACCTAAATAGCCCTCGCGGAATACCGTTCGGCTGGAGCCGCGTCGCGCCACTCGCCGAGAGGCGACCTACACACCGACACCAGCGCCGCCCCCGGCCCACAAGGCTCGGGGGCGGCGCTGTCTGCTGCGGTGCCGCTGCCCGGAACGCGGGCTGTGCCGCTGCCCGGAACGCGGGCCACCGGCGCGACGTTTGACCGATTCCGCCCCGGGTAGCTGATCGGCGTGACCGACGACGCATCTGTGGCCGACGAGCCGGACACCCGCGCCCTCGACGACCTGCTCGACGACATCTTCCGAGGTCAGGAGCGGGTCACCCAGGCGGACATCTATCGCCGGGCGGTGGCGGCCGACCTTCCCGCGGAGCTGCTCGCGCGCATCGACGCGCTGCCCGAGGGCGAGTACGCGGTGGACGAGGCCAGCGACCTGCTGGGCGGCACCGTCGCCTGAGCCGCGCCAACGCAACAAGCGAAGCCAGCGACCCGAAGGGACACCACCATGACGCACCACGAGGACCATGACGAGAAGGTCCCGGCGCTGGGTCAGCCGCCGAAGGGCCGGGACACGACGCCCGAGCCGGACTTCGCCAACGAGCACGACCGCACGGCGGTGGACCGGGACATCATCACCGGCGAGGACGAGGACGAACGGGAGCCGGAGTCGCCGCACGGCTGGTCCGGCATGCAGCGCTGACGCGTACGACAGCGGGGGCCGGCGAATCCGCCGGCCCCCGCTGTGCTGCGCTCGTCAGGTCGCTTCAGTCCTCGTCGTCGTGCCCACCCTCGGCGGCCTGCTGCGCCGTGGCGTACGCCATCTGGAGGAAGTCGGACACGGCCACCGCCGTCAGCGCGGTGGCCACCAGACGCGTGAGGCGGGGGGCGAGCACCAGGCCCCCGGTCAGCCCCGTGGCGACCCAGACCGCCAGGCAGAACGGGCAGCTGAGCAGCTCGCCGATGGCGTGCCGGGTGGAGCTGCCCGAGTCGCGGACCTGCTCCATCACCTCACCGCTGCCGATCGGCCGGTCATAGCGGGTGAACGGTGCCCGCAACGGGCTGGTGACCGCGTCCTTGGACAGCAGCCGGCTGAGCTTGTGCGTGGCGATGGAGAGCAACACGACGTCGGCGGCTGCGGGACGTTCGGGCACCGGGCGGCCGGTCACCTTGACCAGACCGGCCAGCGCCCCGGTCACCCCGGCGTAGGTGCCCATCGCCACCAGGTAGCCGCCGAGCGGCCGGTGCTCGTGCGGCGCGTACGCCCGGCGCAGCCGCGCCGCCTTCTGTCGCAGGCCAGTGTCGCTCACCGTTCTCCTCACATGTCGTCGTGGTGCGAAAGCGGCCGTCGGTGCCGGTGTCAGCCGGCCTGGAGGTTGTCGGCGACCTCGCGGGCGAGGTTGGTCAGCGCCTCGTCGGCCAACTGGTCCGGGTCGGTGTCCGAGCCGTCGGTCAGGTCGAGCTGGACCCGGGCGCCACCGGAGTCGGCCGGAGCCACCCGGATCTCGGCGGCCCAGTCGGCGTCGCCCCAGCGGGCCCGCAACTCCTCGCCGCTGATCTCGGCGGGTGGGCTCCCGTCGGAGCGCAGTGGCGCCGGCAACCAGGCCGACGCCCGAGCCGGGTCGGTGGCCGTGTTGAAGACCACCTCGGGTGGCGCGGACACGCCGCGCACGGCTCGCGCCGGCATCAGGCGTCCCGCAGGCGGCTCGGGTCGACCTCCCGGCCCGGGTGACGGGCGAGGTACTCGGTCTCCAGTTCGGCAGTGCGCCGCAGGTGGTTGGCGAGCGCGGAGTCCGCCGCGTGCCGGAGGGTGTCCAGTCGGGTGCGGTGCAGGCTGTGCATCTCGCGGATCAGATCGTCGTCGGTCAGCTCCGTCGGGTCGACGCCGAGCGCGTCGCCGTCGAGATCGGCACCACCGGAGTCGGCGAGGTGGTCGCCGCCCCACTCGGGCACCCGCTGCTCCGGGCTCATCTCCGTGCTGCCGCTGGACCCAAAGCCGTCCTCGCGTACCGATCCGGTCATCATCGCCCCCCTGGTCTCGTTTGGGCTGGCGTCTAGACGGATGCCCACACCGGGTGACGCCAAACCATCGGACCCACGTGGCACCTACGACACGGTGTCGGAGACCGCAGCCGTTCCCGGTACCCTCGACGCCATGAGGAGGCTCTGGACCCCGGCGTGGATCGCACGTCACGTGGCCATGGTCGTGCTGGTCGTGGGCTTCCTCGGGCTGGGCTGGTGGCAGATCAGCCGGGCCACGGCCGGCAACAACCTCAGCTGGGGGTACGCCGTCGAGTGGCCGATCTTCGCCGGCTTCGTGGTGTACGTCTGGTGGCGCGAGGTGCGGCTGGCCCGCCGCAGCGCGCACGGGGCCGCCGAGCCACCGGCGGACCCCGCCGTCGAGCCGCCGCCGGCCGCGACCGTCGGCTCCCGTCCGGCGGTACGCCGACCGGTGCGGGTGGCCCGGGTGCCGGTCGACGCGACGCGCGGCGACGACGCCGACCTGGCCGCCTACAACGACTATCTGTCATGGTTGAACGCCAATCCGGGCGCCCGGCCCGGTGACTATCCCGGCTGAGCCGGGGCTCGGAAGGACGGACGAAGGTGGGCGCAGCCCTTACCCGGTACCGCGTGATCGCCTGGATCGTGGGCGTGGTGCTGATCCTGCTGGTAGTTGTCGGCATGCCACTGAAGTACGCGTTCGACAACCCGGTGGTGGTGGAGACGGTCGGGCCGGCGCACGGCTTCCTCTACATGATCTACCTGGTGGCCGCGTTCGACCTGAGCCGCCGGGCCGACTGGCCGCTGAAGCGGATGCTCCTGGTGATGCTCGCCGGCACCGTGCCGTTCGTCTCGTTCTACGCCGAGCGTCGCGTCACCGCCTGGCTGGACCGGCCCGCGACCCGTACGCCGGAGCCGGTCGCCAGCTGACCGGCCGGCGGGAGCCGAGCAGGGCCGGGGCCACCACACCACCGGCGGGTCTGGTCAGCGGTTCGGCCGCCAGGGGTCGGTTGAGGCCAGCGGGTCGACCCAGCCGCCGTACCGGTTGACCTCCCGGGCACGCAGCAGCGCCCGGGTGACCTGGCCGAACTGCCTCTCGTCGTCGGCGGTGAACAGCAGCACCTCGGCGCCCCGATGCCATCCCCACAGCTCGTACGGCGGCGGGCGCCAGCGGTCCCCGACCAGGGCGAGTGCCGCCGGCAGCAGGAGCACCGCCCCGAGGATGAGGTACGCCTCGGCGGTCAACCGTTGCAGGCCGCCGCTGAAGCCGAGGAGCAGGCCGACCACGCCGATCATGGATGCGGTGATCACGACGGCCCGGACGGCGATGCGGTCGTGCGGGCCCCGGGTGGTGCGTAGGTGGGTCAGGTCGACGATGCGATAGCTGGTGCGGCCGACGGTGAACCGGTCGACGGTGACGATGATGCCGGGCCGCGCGTACAGCAGCGTGGACCTGGCTCCGGGCACCGTTCGTTGCGGTCGCGTCTTTGCGCCTTCACGATTCACGGTTCCTCCCGTGGGGCGGTCTGCCGGGTTCGGTCCGTGGCCGGGCATCGCTGCCCGGGGACGGGATTCCCGGCTGCGGCTCCATTGTGTTGGGGCACCGCCACTCCACCTGGGCATTTACGATTCCGACCTGCTCACCCGACCGGGGGACATCGTCGCGAAACAGCATCCATTTCAGCTTTTATCGGATATTGGCGGAGGTCATCCGACGGCATACGCCCGGAACGACGAAAGTCAGATATCGGTCAGTGAATGCGAAAAGGGACTCACGACGATCCCCCGTTCCGCGTCAGCAGCCCCGCTGGTGTCACCGACAGCAGCGGCACTTCCCGCCACTTCGCCAACATTCGCCCCTGCTTCAACTGCGCGGCACAACCGTCCCGGGTTAGGTTGGGCGAGCCGGTCCGGCCCAGTGCCGTCCACCCGGGTGGCCCCGGCCGGTGTCGCCGAGGGCGTCAGCAGCCCCGTCGGCGACCGTGGGAGAGGGGCCCTTCGCTCTTGTCATCCCTGAGAACCCTGCTGCGTACCGCGGTGCTGGCCGGCATGTCGGCCGCACTGATCGCCCCGACGGCGGTGGCCCACGCCGAGCCGTCCCCCGCCGACCTGACCCACCGGATCGAGACCTCCTCGGCCGAGTTGGAACGGATCGTGGAGTCCTACAACAAGCTCACCGAGGACATCAAAGTCAACAAGACCGCGGTGGCCCGATTACAGGCCCGCATCGGCCCTCTGGAACAGCAGGCCGAGCAGAGCCGCGCCGACGTCGCGGCACTCGCCAACACCGCGTACAAGAGCGGTGGCCTGAGTACGGCGGACGCGCTGCTGCGTCCCGGCGGCTCCGTCGCTCTGCTCGACCGGCTCGGCACCCTCGATCAGCTGACCCGCCAGCGCCAGGAGCGCATCTCCGGCTTCACCGCGAACCAGCGGCGGCTGCTCGACGAGAAGACACGCCTGGACGCCACGCTGGCCCGGCAGGCCGCCCAGGCCCGCGAGCTGGCGGCGGGCAAGAAGCGCATCGAGAGTGACCTGGCCGACCTGTACGAGCTGCGCCGGCAGGCGTACGGGGCCGCCACCGAGCGACCCGCGCCCAAGGCGGCGGAGGCCGAGGCCAGGAACGTGCCGGCAGTGGCCGGGGACGCCGGCGCGGCGGTGCGCTACGCCTTCGGGGCGATCGGCAAGCCATACGTCTGGGCCGGCGACGGGCCGAACGGCTACGACTGTTCCGGACTGACCCTCGCGGCCTGGCGGGCGGCCGGCAGGTCGCTGCCGCACAGCGCACGGCTGCAGTGGGGAGCGGTCGCCCACATCGGTCGGGGTGACCTGCGGCCGGGAGACCTGATCTTCTACAGCGGGCTCGGGCACGTCGCTCTGTACGTGGGCGACGGTCAGGTCATCGACGCGCCGAGCGCCGGTCGCAACGTGCTCAAACGCGGCATGAACATGATGTCCATCCACGGCTACGGCCGGGTCCGCTAGCCCGACCCAGTGACGGCGAACGGCCGGCGTCCCCCTATCGGACGCCGGCCGTTCGCCGTCATTACTACCAGGTCAGGCTGCCTGCAGCCCCTCTGCCCGGGCCAGCTCGCGGAGCCGGCCGAGGGCCTGGATCTCCAGCTGCCGGATCCGCTCGCGGGACAGCGAGAAGCGGGACGCGACCTCGGTCAGCGAGTGCTCGCGGCCGTCCTCCAGCCCGTAGCGGGCCCGCATGATGCCCGCGGACCGGTCGTCGAGGTGGTTGAGCAACCCCTCGATGCGCTGCCGCTCCAGCCCGCTGAGGACGATGTCCTCCGGCGACGGCGCGTCGCTGTCGGCGACCAGGTCGCCGAGGTTCGTGTCGCCGTCGTCGCCCACCGGGGTGTCCAGCGAGACGGTGTCCTGCGACCAGCGGCGCAACTCGTTGACCCGCTCGACGGTGACGCCGAGCGACGCCGCGATCTGCTCCGGCTCCGGGTCGCTGCCCAGCTCACGGGTGAGCTGCCGGGTCACGTTGCGCATCCGGTTGACGTCCTCCACCAGGTGCACCGGCAGACGGACGGTGCGCTCCTGCTGGGCGATCGCCCGGCTGATGGCCTGGCGGATCCACCAGGTGGCGTAGGTGGAGAACTTGTAGCCACGCTCGTAGTCGAACTTCTCGACCGCCCGGACGAGGCCGGTGTTGCCCTCCTGGATCAGGTCCAGCATGGGCATGCCCGAGCGCACGTAACGACGCGCGATCGACACGACCAGTCGCAGGTTGGCGCGGATGAAGAGGTCCTTCGCGCGCTCACCCTCGACGACCAGCCGCTCCAGGTCGGCCCGGTCGACACCGTCGGGGACGGCGTCCTCGCCGAGCAGGTGCTCCGCGTAGAGGCCGGCCTCGATCGCCTTGGAGAGATCGACCTCCTTGGCGGCGTCCAGCAGTGGCGTCCGGGAGATCTCGTGCAGGTAGACGCCGACCAGGTCGCGCTCCTCGGCAACCTCGTCGGTGCGCATGCCGATGTTCTTGTCCACGTTGCCCACGGTCCCCTCGCTCGCGCCGGTTGCCCGGTTCCTTGCCATTCCCCACGTCCGGTCAGCCCCTGGTAACTTCTGCTGTGCCCACCGTCGCTGACACCTACACAACAGATGAGACGTGTCGGGGATTCCATGTCGTGAGTCGAAAGTGTCACGAATGCCTGAGTAGTTGCTGAGAGCACGGTCCATGTTTGCTGTCAGCACCCGTCGGGTGGCTCGCCGCTGGGCACCTCGAACGGGTTGGTGGGTCGACGAATCGCTGATCGCCCGCACCATGGCAACACCGCCCGCTGTGCCGGCACAGCGACCCGGGTCACCTCCGTGCTGCGATCCTGGTCACTGCCAGATACGCAGCGATGGAGCCGTCGGTTCATCCACGGGGGTGTTATTACCCCCCGCCCCGATGAACAATCCGGAGCCCCGTTCGCTTCCCGGGCGGTACGGGCTAGGAGGCGAGCAGGGCGAGAGCCCCGCGAACCTGGTCGGCGGAGCGCGCCAGGGCGGCTCGGGCGGCCGCCACCTCGGCTCCGGAGACCAGTGAGACCAGCGCCGTCTTCAGGTCGCCGTCGGCCTCGTTGAGGGCCCGCCGGGAGACCTCCTCCGAGCAGCCGGTCGCCTCGACCAGGATCGAGATCATTCGTCCCCGGAGCTTCGCGTTGGTGGCCACCATATCGATCATGAGGTTCGAGTAGACCCGACCCAGGCGCACCATGACGGCGGTCGAGAACGTGTTCAGCACCAGTTTCTGCGCGGTGCCCGCCTTCATCCGGGTCGACCCGGTGACCACCTCGGGTCCGGTGTCCACCCCGATGAACACGTCGACCGACCGGGCGGCCTCCGCCTCCGGATTGGCGCACAGCAGCACCGTCGAGGCGCCCGCGGCGCGGGACGCGGCGAGCGCCCCGAGGACGTACGGGGTGCGTCCGCTGGCCGCCAGACCGACCACCAGGTCACCGGCGCGCACACAACCGGCAGCCTCGTCCGCCCCGTTCCGGTCGTCGTCCTCGGCGTCCTCCACGGCCCGCCACATGGCGTCCGGGCCGCCGGCCAGATGGGCGCAGAACCAGTGCCGGGGCGAGTTGAAGGTGGGAGCCAGCTCGGCCGCGTCGAGCACGCCCAGCCGGCCGGAGGTGCCGGCCCCGAAGTAGTGCACCCGGTGCCCGCCGCGCAACGCCGCCACCGCCAGGTCGACTGTGGTGGCGATCTCGTCGAGCACCGCGGCGACAGCCGCCGGCACCCGCCGGTCGGCCTCGTTGATCACGGTGAGCACGTCCCGGGTCGACATCAGGTCGAGGTCCGCGCTGAGGGGGTTGCGCCGTTCGGTGGGTGCGCCCACCCGGACCGTCGGGCGGGCTGGCGGTGCTGACATGTCTTCGTCCGGCTCCACCGAACCGGGCGTCATGCCCGCCTCCGACTGGCACCCACCCGGTGCGACTGAACCGCCTCGGCGGTCGCCTCCAGGGCCTTGCGGGCCCGGGACCGGTTGCGGGCGGCCACCCCGACGAAGAGGCAGTCGACGACGGTGAGCTGGGCGAGCCGGCTGGCCGTCGCTCCGGAGCGGTAGGTGGTCTCGCGGGCCGCGGTCGTCAGCACGAAGTCCGCGACCTCGGTGATCGGCGAGCGCGGGAAGTTGGTCAGCGCCACGGTGACCGCGCCCCGCGTCCGGGCCTGCTCCAGCACCTCGATGACGTCGGAGGTGCTGCCGGTGTGCGAGATGCCGACCGCGACGTCACCGCGGCCGAGCAGGGCGGCCGACGTCAACGCGGTGTGCACGTCCGGGAAGTAGAAGGCGATCCGCCCGATGCGGTGCAGCTTCTGCTGAAAGTCGGAGGCGACGAAGCCGCTGGCGCCGGCGCCGTAGATGTCGATCCGGCCCGCGCCCGCGATCGCCTCGACCACCTGCTCGCAGACGGCCGGGTCGAGCTGCTCGGCGGTCTCCTCGACGGCTCGGGCGTCATTGAACGCGATGGTGGCGATGATCTGGGCGAGGTCCGCGCCGGGCGGGATGTCGCCGCCGACGACCCGGGCGTCCGGCGGCTCGATGCGGCGGGCGGCCTCGGCTGCCAGCCGGATCCGCAGCTGTGGATAGCCGTCCATGCCTACCGATCGGCAGAACCGGATGACTGTCGCCTCCGACGTCTCCGCTGCGGTGGCGAGGTCGGTGATGGTCCGCCGGGCGGCAGCGGCCGGATCGGACACGACCAGCCGGGCGACCCGCTGCTCGGCGGGCGACAGCGATGGCAACAGCCCGCTGATGTGGACGATCAGCCCACCAGGCTCGTGACTCGCAGAAATCTTCGGACTCTTCGCCACGGATGAAACTTACTTTCACGAGGCGTGAGCGTCAACCATGACCACATGTAGTGGGAAAAGTGTCGACGACCGGGATCACGCGTTCCGCCCAGCCTGCCACTCCTGGAGAATCGCCGCCTCATCCGCCGGGTCGAGTCCACCTTGCCGTACGGCGTCGGGCCGCGCTGTCATCCAGGACACTGTCGCCCGAACGGTGTCGGACAACTGACGGACCGTCAGACCCGCGTCCAGTGCCGGCCGGGCGTCCCGGTCCATCAGGCCAGCCGACTCCGGCAGCCGCACCCAGAGCGGCAACGCCCGCTCCCCCGACCATTCGCGTACGTCGTGGGCCGACAGGAAGTCCTGATCGATCCAGGTGAGGCGCGCGTCGGTGGCACCCAGACCGGCCGCCACACCGGTCAGCAGATCGGCGCGGGACATCGCCGGGCCGATGCCGTCGTACGTGCCGGCGAGGCGGGAGTCGGCGGCGTGCAGCAGCCAGCCGGCCAGGTCGGCGACGTCCACGAACTGCACCCGGTCGGTCGGCCGTCCGGGCGCGAGAACCTCCCCGCCGCGCGCCAACCGGCGCACCCAGTACGGGAAGCGGTCGCTCGGGTCCTCCGCGCCGACGATCAGCCCCGCCCGGCAGATGAACGACGGCCGCGCGCCCCTCAGTTCGCGGACCAGCCGCTCGATGCTGACCTTGCACTCGCCGTACCAGCGGTGGTCCGGGCCGACCGGAGCGTCCACGTCCGGCGGGGCGGGCGACAGCAGCGGCGCGTCCGCAGCGGTCTGACCCGGGGTGGTGTTGTCCGCGTACACCGAGATCGTGGACACGAACGACCAGTGGCCGACGTGGTCGGCAAGCGCGGCGAGCGCGTGCCGGGCATGGCTGACCTGGCGGGTCACGTCCACCACCGCGTCGAACCCGGCGCCGGCGAGCGGCACCAGCGCCTCGGGGTCGTCGCGGTCGACCGGCACGAACCGCGCACCGGTCGGCACGACACCTGACACGCCCCGAGCCGCGCAGGTCACGTCGTGGCCCTGCGCCACGGCGAGCCGGGCCACCGCCCGGCCGAGAAACCGGGTGCCACCGAGAATCAGGATCCGCATCCGCCGATCCTGCGCCGAGGCCGACCAGAAAGACGAATCCCTCTGCTCTCGGCAGACAGCACCCCGCTCGGTGGACGCGTTAGCGTGTGGCGCATGGCGGAGCGCAGCGTGGTGGTGACCGGAGGCACGGGTGGGCTCGGCGGGGCGGTCGTCGCCTCGTTCGTCGAGGCGGGCTGGCGGGTGGTCGTACCGCAGCGGGCCGCCCGGCCCGGCTCGGAGCCGGCGGCGGACGGGGTGGTCCCGCTCGTCGCGGACCTGACCGATCCGGCCGGCGCGGCCCGCGTCGTCGAGGCCGCCGTCGGCGACCCCGCGGCGCCGCTGCGGGCGGTGGTCAACCTCGTCGGCGGGTACGCGAGCGGTGGCCTGGTGCACGAGACACCTGTCGAGGAGTTCGAGCGGATGCTCACCGTCAACCTGCGACCCACCTACCTGGTCACCCAGGCCGCGCTGCCGCACCTGGTCGCGGCCGGTGGCGGCGCGGTGGTGTGCGTCTCGGCCCGTGCGGCCCTCACCCCGTTCGCCGGAGCGGCCGGCTACGTCACGGCCAAGGCTGCGGTGTTGGCGTTCGCCAACGCGGTGGCGGTCGAATACCGCTCCCGCAACGTGCGCTGCAACACCGTGCTGCCCAGCGTCATCGACACCCCGGCGAACCGGGCCGCGCAGCCCGACGCCGACCACTCCCGCTGGGTCACGCCTGCCGAGATCGCGCCGGTGATCCGCTTCCTCGCCTCGACGGACTCCGCGCCGACCACCGGGGCCAGCGTTCCGGTCTACGGACGCGCCTGAACGAGCAGGGACGCGACCTCGCCGCGCCCGGTGCGCTCCTGCGGCGGCGCGGCGGGCGGGGGCGCCGGCTGCGCCGACGCGGGCGGGGACGCCGGGTGCGGCTCGTCGGGGGGCGGCGGTCCCTCCGCCGCTGCACCTGTGGGATCCGGGCGGACGTCCGAGCGCAGCCAGGTCGCCAGGTGCGCCTGGATCTGCTCGGTCACCTCCTCGGTCGAGCGGCCCGCGTCGACGAGGACGAAGCTCGGGAACTCGGGCAGGGTCCGATAGGCGGTGTCCGCCGCCGTGAGCCAACCCATCGACTCGTGGTCGGTGCCGCGCTCCTCGATGCGCTGGTACGCCACGGCCGGGTCGACGGCGAGCAGGAAGGTCACCTGGGGCATCGGAAACAGCCGGTAGCCGGCCCGGGCCAGACGCTCCCAGCGGTGCCCGCCGTGCGCGCGGATGCTGGCGTACTGGCAGGCCGAGTAGCGGTCCATCACCGCCGTGCGGCCGGTGAGCAGGCAACTGAGCAGGGCCACGGCGATGGCGAGCCAGCGCAGCACGGACTCCACCGCGAGCACGCCGTCGCGCCCGACGAGCCGCTGGGCGTCCGGGAGGCCGAGCCGGTGCGCGACGCGGCCGAGCCAGCGACGCCCGCTGGCGTTGCGGCGGTACGTCGCGGGGCGGCCGGCGGCGGTCAGCGCGTCGGCGAGCCGGTGTGCCTGCGTGGTCTTGCCCGAGCCGTCGATGCCGATCAGGGCGACGGTGCGCAATCGGGCTCGGCCGCGTCGCATCCCCGATGATCTGGCCACCCTCGACAGAATATCCGACCGATGCTTGCGCGCCGCGCTGTTTGTGGCCGTTTGTCCCCGTTGGCACCCGAGCGCGACGACAGCAGGTGTGGGCGACCGGAATGCCGGGTACGGGAGTTCGAATCCAACCGCCTGTCCACCAACACGACCGACGGGAGATCCAGATGGCTGAGCGCGGGGACGAGAGTCTGGTGCACACCCTCAAGAAGGTCGCCGCCGTGCTCAAGCAGTCCGAGATCCCGTTCGCCCTGGGCGGCAGCTTCGCCGTCTACGCCCACGGCGGCCACTCGAGCGACCACGACGTCGACTTCCTGATCCGCGAGGCCGACGTCGAGCGGTCCCTGGAGGCGCTCGTGGCAGCGGGCTTCCGCGCCGAGCGGCCGCCGGAGGACTGGCTGGTCAAGGTCTTCGACGACGGGCGGATGGTGGATCTGATCCACCGGCCGATCGAGACGCCGGTGACCGAGGAGACGTTCGCCGACACCGTCGTGCGGCCGGTGGACGCCATCCACATGCCGGTCCTCTCCGCCACCCAGCTCATGGTGCACAAGCTGCTGAGCTTCTCCCAGCACTACTGCGACTTCGCCCGCGGCCTGCCACTGGCCCGGTCGCTGCGGGAGCAGATCGACTGGGAACGGGTACGCAAGGAGACGCAGCACTCGCCGTACGCCGAGGCGTTCCTGGTGCTGCTGGACCGGCTGGAGGTGGTGCCGGAGCCCGGCACCACGGCAGGAGAGGAGACACCGTGACGAGCGATCAGGCCGGTGGCGCGGCGCCACCCGACGAGTACGTCGAAGCGGAGATCCAACGGCTGCTCACCGAGGATCCGGCTGTCGCCGAACAGGGGATCACCGTCATCCGCCGGGAGGACACCCTCGTGCTGTACGGCGAGGTGGAGAGTGCGCACCGGCGGGAGGAGATCCTGCGCCGGGTGGCGGAGCGCTTCCCGGACGTGCCGATCTCCAGCGACATCGGTGTGATCCGCGCCCAGGCGCCCACGGAGATCGAGCAACTGCCCTGAGGGAGGTTTCATGGTGATCCGGATCGCCGCCGTGGGCGACGTGCATCTGGACGAGGACGTGGTCGGCCGGTTCCGCCCGGCACTGGAGGAGCTGCCGGAGTGCGCCGACGTGCTGCTGCTGGCCGGCGACCTGACCCGGCACGGCACCGAGGCCGAGGCGCGCTGCGTGGCGCAGGAGTTCGGCGGGTTGGCCGTGCCGGTGGTGACCGTGCTGGGCAACCACGACCACCAGTGTGACCAGGTGCCGCAGGTCGTGAAGGTGCTTGAGGACGCGGGCATCACCGTGCTGGAGGGCGACGGCGTGGTGCTGGACTGCGCGGGCGGCCGGCTCGGCATCGCCGGCGTGAAGGGCTTCGGCGGAGGGTTCGCCGGCCGGTGCGCGAGCGACTTCGGCGAGCCGGAGATGAAGTCGTTCGTCCGGACCACCAACGAGAGCGCGGAGCGCCTCGGTGCGGCCCTGCGCTCCCTGGACTGCGACATGCTCGTCGCGCTGACCCACTATTCGCCAGTCCCGGACACGTTGGTCGGTGAGCCGCTGGAGATCTACCCGTTCCTGGGGTCGTACCAGCTCGGGCAGGCGATCGACTCGGCGCCCACGGCGCTGGCCGTGCACGGGCACGCCCACGCCGGCACCGAGCGCGGCACCACCCCTGGAGGCGTCCGCGTCCGCAATGTGGCGCACCCGGTGATCAAGCAGGCGTACAGCGTCTTTCATGTCGGGGATCAACTCGACACCGACCAGGTTTCCCCGATCGGAGGGTCGGGTAGTCAGAGGTCATGGAGCTGATTCTCTGGATTCTCGCAGTCGTACTCGTGGTCGCCGGCATCCTCGCGCTGTTCCGCCGGCAGATCCTGTGGGGCATCGTCCTCATCGTCGTCGGGCTGTTGGTCGGCCCGGGTGGTGTCAGCATCTTCAATTGACGTTCGCACCCTCTGACAACTCATCGGAACACCGGGACCCGTCGGGGTCGCCGCGACCGGAGCTTCGTCCTCCCGACAGAAGCACCGGCCGCGGCGGCCCCGGCGCTGCTGTGTGGGTTTGACCCGACGGTCGAGCGGCAATATCTCGACCATGGAGACATCTCGCGAGGCACGGCCCACGTCCGGCCGACGGTCGCGCTGGGCGCTCGCCGGCTTCGCGGCGGCGGTCTTCGTCGCGGCCGCGATCGGCGGACTGGGTGTGCAGGGCACCACCGACGAGTACGCGAGCCTGCGACAGCCGGGCTGGGCACCGCCGTCCTGGCTCTTCGGCCCGGTCTGGACGGTGCTCTACGCGCTGATCGCCCTGGCCGGCTGGCTGGTGTGGCGTCGGGTCGGCTTCTCCCCCGCGCTCTGGGCGTGGACCGCGCAACTCGTCCTGAACGCCATCTGGACGCCGCTGTTCTTCGGCGCGGGGCGGTACGGGCTGGCGTTCGCCGAGATCGTGGTGATGTGGCTGGCGATCGGCCTCACCGTGGCGCTCTTCGCCCGGGTGTCCCGGGTCGCGACCGCGCTGCTGCTGCCGTACTGGGCGTGGGTCACGTTCGCCGCCGCGCTCAACCTGGCGATCTGGCGGCTGAACACCTGACCGGCGAGGCCCCCGGCAGGCGCTCGCCTACCGGGGACCACCGTGCGCCTGCGTTCAGCAGCGGGGGATGCCCGGGATGTAGCCGTCGTAACCGGTGTAGACGTACGCGTCGGCGATGAAGCGCCCGCTGCCGATGCGGTCCCAGATCGAGCTGGTGCCGTACGTGCCGGTGACCGTGGTGCCGCTGATCTGGCAGGCGATTGTCACCCGGGTGCCGTCGGCGACGGTGCCGACCGAGGCGTAGCCCGTGCCCGGGCCGGAGCGGACGGTCAGCGGCGTGCCACTGGTGTCGACCGTGGCGTTGCCGGTGCCCGACGAGCAGCCGTTGTTGCTGGTGTAGGTCTTGGTGCCCCAGTACAGGGCCAAAGTGCCGTTGAACCTGACCTTGATGTCGCTGCCGTTGAGGCGCTGCTCGTAGTGCAGGTGCGGGCCGGTGGATCCGCCGGTGCTGCCCACCCAGCCGATCACCTTGCCGTAGCCGACGGTCTGCCCCACCGAGACGTTGAAGCCCTGGAGGTGGGCGTAGTAGGTCGTGTAGCCGCCACCGTGGTCGATCCGGACGTACTTGCCGTAACTGGTGCCACCGAGGTCGGTCACCCGGTCGACCGTACCGGGGGCGCTGGCCACCACCGGGTCGCCGACGTCGTCGGTGCGGTTGAAGTCGACCGCGTTCGCCGGGCTGTGATCCGACCGGGTCTGCCCCGACCAGGACTGGCCGCACGGGAACGGCACCTTGAAGGTCGGCGCGGCCAGCGCCGGGCTCGCCGGCGCGAGGACTCCCCCGACGAGCAGGCCCGTCACCAGCAGGCTGATCCACCGCTTACGCATCCAGCTCCTCCTATGTTCAAAACCTTCGATGAGGTGGCCTCAGCCTGACAGATATCGCCAATCTTCGAAAGAGGCGGGATTCCCGACTGGGAGCGCGCCCAACCAGCGGCCACGAGGTTTCGGGATTGTTACTCGCTCGTGTCTGACAGGGGGTGGACCAGACCGGATGCAAGCGCTTACATGTGTGCACGCCCAATCGGACCGGCGAGGGTCACCAGCGGAGACCACGCCGGCTAGGAAGGAGGACGGCATGGCGGTCTTTACCAGACCACGCCAGGCCTTCGTGATCGCCGGTGTGCTCGGGCTGGCGCTCAGCGCCACCGCTTGCGGTACCGGTGACGACAAGAAGAGCGACAAGGCGGGCTCCGCGGAGTGCGCCCCATACGAGAAGTACCAGGGCAACGACGGCAAGAAGGTCTCCATCTACGCGTCCATCCGTGACGCCGAGGCCGACCTGCTCGAGCGCTCGTGGTCGCAGTTCACCGACTGCACCGGCATCGAGATCGCGTACGAGGGCAGCGGCGAGTTCGAGGCCCAGCTCCCCGTGCGGGTCGACGGCGGCAACGCGCCCGACATCGCCTTCGTGCCCCAGCCGGGCCTCGTGAAGCGGTTCGCGGACGCCGGCAAGCTGAAGTCCCTCGGCGCCGACACCAAGGCCCTGGCCGAGCAGAACATGCCGGCCGACTGGCTGAAGTACGGCACCGTGAACGGGACGCTCTACGGCGTGCCGCTCGGCGCCAACGTCAAGTCCTTCGTCTGGTACTCGCCCAAGACGTTCAAGGAGAAGGGCTGGGAGGTTCCGACCACCTGGGACCAGCTCATCGCCCTGAGCGACAAGATCGCCGCCAGTGGCATGAAGCCGTGGTGCGCGGGCGTCGAGTCCGGTGACGCCACCGGCTGGCCGGCCACCGACTGGATCGAGGACGTCCTCCTGCGTACGGCGGGCGCCGAGGTCTACGACCAGTGGACCACCCACCAGATCCCGTTCAACGACCCGAAGATCGTCGACGCGGTCGACCGCGCCGGCAGCATCCTCAAGAACGAGAAGTACGTCAACGGCGGCTTCGGCGGCGTCAAGAGCATCACCACCACCGCCTTCCAGGAGGCGGGCCTGCCGGTGACCACCGGCAAGTGCGCCATGCACCGACAGGCGTCGTTCTACGCCAACCAGTTCCCCGAGGGCACCAAGGTGGCCGAGGACGGCGACGCGTTCGCCTTCTACTTCCCGGCCATCGACGCGGCCAAGGGCAAGCCGGTGCTGGGCGCGGGCGAGTTCGTCGTCGCCTACGCCGACCGTCCCGAGGTGCAGGCGGTGCAGACCTACCTGGCCTCCGCCGAGTACGTGAACAGCCGCGCGAAGCTCGGCAACTGGGTCACGGCGAACAACAAGCTGGACATCGCCAACGTCGCCAGCCCGATCGACAAGCTCTCCGTCCAGCTCCTGCAGGACAAGACCGGCGTCTTCCGCTTCGACGGATCCGACCTGATGCCGGCCGCCGTCGGCGCGGGAACGTTCTGGAAGGGCATGGTCGACTGGCTGAACGGCAAGGCGACCGCCCCGGTGCTCCAGGGCATCGAGAGCAGCTGGCCTAAGTGATCCCGGCGGTGGCCCGGTCCGCGAGCGCGGACCGGGCCACCGGCCGAGGTGGACCCGGAAGGGAGGGTTGATGGAGTTCGACTTCGCCGACGAGCAGCCGAAGCTCCTCATGCTGATGTACGGGCTGGTCGCCTTCGTGCTGGTGGTGGGTGGTCTACTCCTGCTGCTCGACGCGGTGCCGGCCTGGTTCGCCCGGCGACGGGAGGCGCAGCTCGTCGCCGCCTCGGCGAGTGGAGCTCCCCTCCCCCGCCGAACGCGGCCACGGGAGGGAATCTTCGCGTTCTTCTTCCTGCTGCCCACGCTGTTGCTGCTCGCCATCGGCCTGGTCGTGCCGGCCATCCGCACTCTGCTGCTCTCCCTGATGAACAGGACCAGCACGGAGTGGGTGGGGCTGGACAACTTCGGCTGGATGTTCTCCGACGACTCGATCGTCCGAGTCCTGATCAACACCCTGGTCTGGGTGCTCCTGGTCCCCCTGGTGGCGACCGGGTTCGGCCTGATCTACGCCGTGCTGGTGGACAAGGCCCGGTTCGAGGCAGTGGCCAAGTCGCTGATCTTCCTGCCGATGGCCATCTCCTTCGTCGGCGCGAGCATCATCTGGAAGTTCATCTACGCGTACCGCGGCGACGGCGACCAGATCGGCCTGCTCAACCAGATCGTCGTCAGCCTCGGTGGTGAGCCCAAGCAGTGGCTGCTCGAATCACCCCTGAACACGCTGCTGCTGATCGTCATCATGATCTGGATCCAGGCCGGCTTCGCCATGGTGGTGCTCTCCGCCGCGATCAAGGCCATCCCCGGTGACATCGTCGAAGCCGCCCGGCTGGACGGTGTCAGCCCGTGGCAGATGTTCTGGCAGATCACCCTGCCGAGCATCCGGCCGGCGCTGATCGTCGTGGTGGTGACCCTCACGATCGCCACGCTCAAGGTCTTCGACATCGTCCGGACCTCGACGAACGGCAACTACGACACGAGTGTGATCGCCAACGAGATGTACAACCAGGCGTTCCGGTACGGCGAGAACGGGCGGGGTTCCGCGCTCGCGGTCTTCCTCTTCATCCTGGTCATCCCGGTCGTGATCTACCAGATCCGTAACCTCCGTCAACAGCGGGAGGGCAGATGACCACCGCAACGCCCACCGTCGCCGTCGGCGCACAGCAGACCGAGGGCACTCCGACCACCACTGCCGGCCGGGTCCGCAAGCGCCTGAACAGCCGCACCGCGACGCTCGTCTCGATCGTCATCGCGCTGGTCTGGACCATTCCGACCTTCGGTCTGTTCGTCTCCTCCCTCCGCCCGGAGGACGAGATCAAGACGACCGGCTGGTGGACGGCGTTCACCAACCCGCAGTTCACGTTCGAGAACTACCAGCAGGTCCTGTTCGGGCGGTCCTCGTCGTCGGGGCAGCTCGCCAGCTACTTCATCAACTCGCTGGCGATCACCATCCCGTCCGTGCTGTTCCCCCTGGCCTTCGCATCCCTGGCCGCGTACGCGCTGGCGTGGATCAACTTCCGCGGACGGGACTGGCTCTACATCGGGATCTTCGCGTTGCAGATCGTCCCGCTGCAGATGGCCCTGGTGCCGTTGCTGAAGTTCTTCTCCACAGGCGTCACCCTCGGCGGCGTCACCCTGATGCCGGCCTGGGACCTGGTCGACGAACAGAAGTTCGCCCAGGTGTGGTTCGCGCACACCTGCTTCGCGCTTCCGTTCGCGGTCTTCCTGCTGCACAACTTCATTTCGCAACTCCCCGGAGACCTGATGGAGGCGGCCCGGGTCGACGGGGCCACCCACCCGAAGATCTTCCGGACCATCGTGCTGCCGCTGATCACCCCGGCCCTGGCCGCGTTCGGCATCTTCCAGTTCCTCTGGGTCTGGAACGACCTGCTGGTCGCGCTGATCTTCGCCGGTGGCGGCAACGAGACCGCCCCGCTCACGGTCCGTCTGGCCGAGATGGCCGGTACGCGGGGCAACGAGTGGCAGCGACTGACCGCCGGAGCGTTCGTCTCGATCGTTGTTCCGCTCGTCGTATTCCTGTCCCTGCAGCGCTTCTTCGTGCGAGGTCTGCTCGCCGGCAGCGTCAAGGGCTGACCCGTCTGCCCGCCGCCGCCCGGCCCCTGAAGGCGGCGGCGGGCGAGGGGTATCGAGCGGGGGAACCGTGACGAAGATTGATGATGTGGCTCGGTTGGCCGGGGTCTCCACGGCAACCGTCTCGCGGGCCCTACGCGGGCTGCCGACGGTCTCGGCCGCCACCCGACGCCGAGTCCTCGCCGCCGCCGAGCAGCTCGACTACGCGGTGTCGCCGAGCGCGTCCCGGCTCGCCGGTGGCCGCACCGGCACGGTCGCGGTGGTCGTACCCCGGATCACCCGCTGGTTCTTCAGCACGGTCGTCGAGGCCGTCGAGGAGTATCTGCACCACTCCGGCTACGACCTGCTGCTCTACAACCTGGGCGGTCGGGAGCAGATCCGCCAGCGGGTGCTGCGCACCGCCAACCTGCACAAGCGGGTCGACGCCATGATGCTTGTCGCCACACCGCTGCGCCCGGCGGACCTGACCGCGCTGGCCACCCTGGACCTGCCCGGCGTGACCATCAGCTCGGGTAGCCGGGTGCCCAACTGGCCGTGCGTACGGATCGACGACGTGGCCGCCGCGCGGATGGCCACCCGCCACCTGCTCGACCTCGGCCACCGGCGGATCGCGCACATCTCCGGGGACCCCGACGACGAGCTGGCCTTCACCACCCACCTCGACCGGCGCCGGGGCTACCAGGCGGAGCTGCGGGCCGCCGGCCTGCGACCCGACCCGAGCCTGGACGTCGAATCGTCGTTCACCATCGACGGCGGCAACCGGGCCGCCGCCGAACTGCTGGCCCGCGGTGTTCCGCCGACCGCGATCGTCGCCGCCTGCGACGAGATGGCGATGGGCGCGATGACGGCCCTGCGCGACGCCGGGCTGCGCGTACCGCAGGACGTCAGCGTGGTCGGCATCGACGACCACGACCTCGCCGGCGTGCTCGGGCTCAGCACCGTCGCCCAGCCCGCCGCCGAACAGGGCCGGCTGGCCGCCCGGATGCTGCTCGACCCGCTCGGCGCCCGCAACCTGAGCCCGATCATCGGTCAACGGACCGCCGACGGCGACACGCCGGTGATCCTGCCCACTCGGCTGGTGGTCCGCGAGTCCACCGCGCCGCCGCGGGCACACTGACACATCAACCGCAGCACGACACAGGAGACGACCCTGAACACCGACCCGACTCAGCAGACCACCACCGGCTGGTGGACCGAGGCCGCCATCTACCAGATCTACCCACGCTCGTTCGCCGACTCCGACGGCGACGGCATCGGTGACCTGCCGGGCATCACCGCCCGCCTCGACCACCTCGTCGAGCTGGGCGTGGACGCGGTGTGGCTCTCCCCGTTCTATCCGTCGCCGCAGGCCGACGCCGGTTACGACGTGGCCGACTACCGGGACGTCGACCCGCTGTTCGGCACGCTCGCCGACGCGGACAAGCTGATCACCGAGGCCCGCTCCCGCGGCCTGCGGGTGATCGTCGACCTGGTGCCGAACCACACCTCGTCGGCGCACCGCTGGTTCCAGGCCGCGCTGACCGCCGCGCCGGGCAGCCCGGAACGGTCCCGGTACATCTTCCGCGACGGCCTCGGCCCGGCCGGTGACCAGCCGCCGAACGACTGGCAGAGCGTCTTCGGCGGGCCGGCCTGGACCCGGACGGTCGACCCGGACGGCCGACCCGGCCAGTGGTACCTGCACCTGTTCGACACCGGCCAGCCGGACCTCAACTGGGACAACCCGGAGGTGCACCAGGAGTTCCTGGACGTGCTGCGGTTCTGGCTGGACCGCGGGGTGGACGGCTTCCGCGTCGACGTGGCCCACGGCCTCGTCAAGCAGGCCGACCTGGCCGACTGGCAGGAGCCCCAGGAGATCCTCTCCGGCAACGAGGTGGACAAGCCGCGCCCGCCGATGTGGGACCAGGAGGGCGTCCACGAGATCTACCGCCAGTGGCGGCGGGTCCTGGACAGCTACCCCGGCGAGCGGGTGCTGGTCGCGGAGGCGTGGGTGGAGCCGGCCGAGCGGCTGGCCCGCTACGTCCGCCCGGACGAGATGCACCAGGCTTTCAACTTCGAGTACCTGCTCGCCTCCTGGACCGCGCCGGCCCAGTACGCGGTGATCACCCGCTCCCTGGAGGCGACCGACTCGGTGGGGGCGCCGACGACCTGGGTGCTGTCCAACCACGACGTGGTACGCCACGCCTCGCGGCTCGGACTGGCCATCGGCGGCGGCCGGCCCAACGGCATCGGCATCGGCGACCCGCAGCCGGACGCCGCGCTCGGCCTGCGCCGGGCCCGAGCGGCCACCCTGCTGATGCTCGCCCTGCCCGGCTCGGCGTACCTCTATCAGGGCGAGGAGCTGGGCCTGCCCGAGCACACCACGATGCCCGACGAGGCCCGGCAGGACCCGACCTGGGCGCGCAGCGGGCACACCCAGCGGGGCCGGGACGGCTGCCGGGTGCCGATCCCGTGGGAGGCCGATGCCCCGTCGTACGGCTTCGGGCCCACCGACGCCAGCTGGCTGCCGCAACCGCCGTCCTGGGCGGAGTACGCGCTGGACCGGCAGCGCGACGTGCCCGGCTCGACGTACGAGCTGTACCGCTCGGCCCTGCGGCTGCGCCGCGCGCACGGCCTGGGCCGGGGCACGCTGGAGTGGCTGTCCTCCAACGACGAGGTGCTGGCCTTCCGCAACGGCGAGCTGACGGTCCTGACCAACTTCGGCGACACGCCGGTGCCGGTTCCGGCCAACGCCGAGGTGCTCGCCTCCAGCGCACCCCTGGACGACCAGTCCGCGATCCCGACCGACGTGACGGTCTGGCTCCACGCCTGACCTACCTACCCCGCGCCGATCTTGCACTTTCGGTCGATGGTATGAGGCACTTCGCCCATATTGTCGGGACAGAAAGTGCAAGATCGCGGGATGGGTGGGTGACGGGGTTAGAGGCGGTTGGCGCGGGTGTGGAGCAGGTTGTGGACGTTGTCGATGTCCCGTGGTGAGGTTCGCGAGGCGAGCCAGTACATGACGCCGGTGGGAATGAAGAAGAGCTGGAACGCGGCCAGCCCGACGGCGAAGTTCAGCGGTGGCGGGAAGGCCGCGCGCAGTCCCTGGAACGCCACGCCGACCAGCCCGTTGCCGGCCGCCCGGCCGACCCCGTTGACCAGGTTGCCGAGGCTGTAGACGGTCCCCCGGTGCTCGGGTGGGTTCACGTCGGCGATCAGCGCGAACCAGTTCGGCGAGTTGGCCGAGGTCAGCGCGAGCGCCACCACGGCGGTGAGCAGGCTGAGGCCCACCGACGGCTCGGTGACCACGCTGGACAGCACCGCGCCGATCACCGCGCCGGCGCTGCCACCGTCGGGCACGTCGATGGTCACCGGCACGAAGAACAACACCAGGTAGAACGGCAGCGCCGCGAGGATGCCGACCGCCGCGACCAGGGCCCGCCCCCGGGGGGTCCGCCGCTGCACCGCGTCACCGACCAGCCCACCCACGATGGAGAGCACGCCACCGAGCTGGAACAGCGTGGCGAAGACGCTCCCCACCACCACTGCTGTCGACTCCGAGTAGCCCTGGGCCTCGGCCCGTTCGGCGAACAGCACCGGCAGCCAGACCAGCGAGCCGAACGCCGCCTGCGCGGTCAGGCCCTGCAGGATCAGCCACCGGTTGGTCCGCCGGGCCAGGATTCTCGGCACGTCGGCCCGGCTGATCCGGTAGTCGTAGTCCGCGCCGGCGTCCAGCGCGTCGGCCAACTCCGGCTCGCTCTGGCCGCGCCGAACGTCGTAGGTGAACAGGTACGCCACGGTGGCGGCCAGGCCCACCCCGGTCAGCAGCAGGAACGGCCGCCGCCAGTCCGCCGCGCCGAGCAGGCCGCCGACCAGCGTGCCGGCGAGCGTGCCGACGCCCTGGGAGAGCCCCCAGAAGCTCATCACCAGCCCGCGCCGGGCCGGCGAGATCAGGTCGGTGACCACCGAGAAGCCCACCGAGCCGACCGCGCCGAGACCTACCGCCGCGACGAGTTGGGCGGCCAGGAACGTGAGGTACCCGCCGGCGAACGCGCTGCCGCCGGTGCCCGCCGCCCAGAGCAGTGTGCCCACCATGAGCAGCGGTTTGCGGTTGCTCCGGTCCCCGACGTACGCCCAGCCGACCGCGGCCACCGCGCTGACCAGGAAGCTGACGGCGGTGACCAGCCCGAGCAGCCGCCCCGACACGTCGAACGCGCCGGCGATCGGCTTGTAGAGCGGTGGGACGAGCCCGATCGCCACGTTGTCGAGCGAGGCGAGCAGCACGAACACCGCGACGCTGTACAGCCGGTGCGCCCGGCCGCCGCCCCGGCCCCGCCGGCGCTGGCCGGGCCCGCCACTGGTCACGCTCATGACGGGCAGCCAACCAGACTCCGGCACGCACGTCGCGACGCGGGTGGCTGCCGGTCGGCTCCCACCCGCGTCGACTCCGACGGATCAGCGGCGATCGAGGACCAGTCCGCGGGCCGCTGCGTACTGGTCGCGGACGGCGGGGACGGGCTCCGCCGCGTACTCCTCGGTGCCCTTGATCTCCCACTGCGGCGGCGTCGGACCGCCGAGGGCCACCCAGGCGGCCTGGCGGGCGGCACCGTCGGCCACGTACTCCCCCGCGGGCGGGACGACCACCGGGCAGCCGAAGACCTGCGGTGCGATCCGGCGGACCGCGGCCGAGCGTGCCCCGCCGCCGACGAGGATGACCCGGCGGACGGTGGCACCCTGCGCGGTCAGCGCGTCCAGGCCGTCGGCGAGCGCGCAGAGCATGCCCTCCACCGCGGCCCGGGCCAGGTGCGCGGGGGTCGACGTGCGCAGGGTCAGCCCGTGCACCGCGCCGGTGGCGAGCGGTCGGTTGGGCGTCCGCTCACCCTCCAGGTAGGGCACCATGACCAGCCCGTCCGCGCCGGCCGGCGCGGAGAGCGCCAGCTCGGCCAGCTCGTCCAGGCCGACGCCCAGCATCGTGGCGGCCGCGTCCAGCACCCGGGCGGCGTTGAGCGTGCAGACCAGCGGCAGGAAGCGGCCCGACGCGTCGGCGAAGCCGGCCACCGCGCCGCTCTCGTCGGCGGCCGGCACGTCGGCCACGCTGAACACCGTGCCGGAGGTGCCGATCGAGACGACCACGTCACCGGGGCCCGCGCCGACGCCGAACGCGGCGGCGGCGTTGTCGCCGGTGCCCGCGCCGAGCAGCGCGCCACCCCCACCCAGCTCGTCGGCCAGCGTGCCGGCCGACTCCGCCGGGCCCAGCACCTCGGGCACGACGAGCTGCCGGCCGAAGGCCCGTTCCAGCAGGTCCAGACGGTAGGAACCGGTGGACGGAGACCAGTAGCCGGTGCCGCTGGCGTCACCCCGGTCGGTCCGCAGCCCCGCCAGCCCCGGCGCACCCGCGAGCCGCCAGGTCAACCAGTCGTGCGGCAGGCAGACGGCCGCCACCCGGGCAGCCAGATCCGGCTCGTGCCGGGCCAGCCAGCGCAGCTTGGTGATGGTGAAGCTCGCCACCGGCACGCTGCCGGTGGCCTCGGCCCAGAACCGCCGCCCGGCCGAGCCGCCGCCGGCCTCCTCGATGAGGTCGGCGGCGGCGTCGGCGGAGCGGGTGTCGTTCCACAGCAGGGCCGGGCGGACCACCCGGCCCGCCTCGTCGAGGCAGACCATGCCGTGCTGCTGGCCGCCGACGGAGACCGCCGCGACGTCGGTCAGCCCGCCGGCCTCGTCGGCGGCGCTGCGCAGCGCCTGCCACCAGGCTTCCGGGTCGACCTCGGTGCCGTCCGGGTGCGGTGCCCGGCCCTGCCGGAGCAGAGCGCCGGTCTCCGCATCCCGGATGACCACCTTGCACGACTGGGTGGACGAGTCGACGCCTGCGACCAACGGCATGGCGGGGCCTCAGCGAGCGCCGAGCAGGTGCTCGACGGCGAGCTGGTTGAGCCGGACGAAGGCGAAGCCCCGCGCGGCCACCGCGTCCACGTCGACGTCCTCGAACGCGGACCGGTCGGCCAGGAACTCCTCGTAGCCCTCGCCGTCGCCGAGCGTCGGCGTGCTCAGCTCGCCGACCTTGCTGGCGGCGAGCGCCTCGATGACCTCGGGGTCGGCACGGAACGCCGCGGCGCGCTCCTTGAGCAGCAGGTAGGTGCTCATGTTGGCCGCGGCCGACGCCCACACCCCGTCCATGTCCTCGGTGCGCGACGGCTTGTAGTCGAAGTGCCGGGGCCCGTCGTAGGCCGGCCCGCCGTTCGGACCGCCGTTCTCCAGGAGGTCCACCAGGGCGAACGCGTTCATCAGGTCACCGTGGCCGAAGACCAGGTCCTGGTCGTACTTGATGCCCCGCTGGCCGTTGAGGTCCAGGTGGAACAGCTTGCCCTGCCAGAGCGCCTGGGCGATGCCGTGCGCGTAGTTGAGCCCGGCCATCTGCTCGTGCCCGACCTCCGGGTTGAGGCCGACCAGCTCCGGGTGCTCCAACTGGGAGATGAAGCCGAGCGCGTGGCCGATGGTGGGCAGCAGGATGTCGCCGCGCGGCTCGTTGGGCTTGGGCTCCAGGGCGAACCGCAGGTTGTAGCCCTTGTCGATCGAGTACTGGGTGAGCAGGTTGACGGCCTCGCGGTAGCGGTCCAGGGCGGCCTGGACGTCCTTGGCGAGGTCGTACTCGGAGCCCTCCCGGCCACCCCACATGACGAAGGTGCTCGCGCCCAGCTCGGCGGCCAGGTCGAGCTGGCGCAGCACCTTGCGCAGCGCGTAGCGGCGAACGTCGCGGTCGTTGCTGGTGAAGCCGCCGTCCTTGAAGATCGGGTGGGTGAAGAGGTTGGTGGTCACCATCGGCACCACGAGGCCGGTCTCGTCGAGCGCCTTGCGGAACCGCGCGATGTGCTGATCGCGGGTCGCGGCGTCGGCCCCGAACGGGATCAGGTCGTCGTCGTGGAAGGTGATGCCGTACGCGCCCAGCTCGGCGAGCCGGTGCACTGCCTCGACCGCGTCGAGCTCGGGACGGGTCGCGTCGCCGAACGGGTCGCGGGCCTGCCAGCCCACGGTCCAGAGCCCGAAGGAGAACTTGTCGGCGGGGGTGGGACGGGGTGCCATGAGGGACCTCCGGGGTGGTGATGTCAGGTATTTGTTCAGCGATTGAATTATTTGCCCGCCCTATGGCACTGTCAAGGGGTGAGCCCCACCCACGCCCCGGCCGGCGCAGCCCGTCAGGGCAGCCTCCGCGAGCTCAACCTCGCCCTGGTTCTCGGCCGGATCGCCGCCGCCGACCGTCCCCCGTCCCGGGCCGACCTGGCCACCGCCACCGGCCTGACCCGAGCCACCGTCTCGGCGGTGGTCGAGGACCTGCTCGCGGGCCAACTGGTCAGCGAGGCCGACCCGGCGCCCCGGGCGGGCGCCGGACGGCCGGCCCGGGGGCTGGTCCTGGCCGACCAGGGCCCGGCCGGGCTCGGCCTGGAGGTCAACGTCGACTACCTGACGGTATGCGTCGTCGACCTCGCCGGCCAGGTCCGGCACCGCACCGTGCACCGGGCCGACCTGCGCCCGGTCGCCCCCGCCGACGCGCTGGCCCGCCTCGTCCACCTGGCCGGGGAGGCCCGCGCCGACGCGGCCCGCCAGGGCCTCACCCTGGCCGGAGCCGCGCTCGCCGTACCCGGCCTGGTGGACGACGCCGGCCTGGTCCGGCTCGCGCCGAACCTCGGCTGGCGCGACGTCGCGGTTCCCGAACTGCTCAGCGGGCACCCGCCCCTGACCGATCAGGTGCCCGGCGTACCGGCCCTGGTGGTGGACAACGAGGCCAACCTCGCGGCGCTCGGCGAGCTGCACTCCCGCCCGCCCGGCCCGGCGAGCTTCCTGCACATCTCCGGCGAGGTCGGCATCGGCGCGGGGATCGTCCTGGACGGCGCGCTGTTCCGCGGCGTACGCGGCTGGAGCGGCGAGATCGGCCACCTCCCGGTCCACCCCGAGGGCCGTCCGTGCCGCTGCGGAGGGCAGGGTTGCCTGGAGCAGTACGCCGGCCAGGAGGCGATCGTGGCCGGCGCCGGGCTGGTACGCGCGGAGCTTCCCGCGGACACCGCGACGGCGCGGCTGGCCGAGTTGGCCGAGGCCGGTGACCCGGCCGCGCTGCGGGCGCTGCACGACGCCGGTACGGCACTCGGGGTGGCGGTGGCCGGCGTGGTCAACCTGCTGGACCTGGACACCGTCGTGCTCGGCGGCGGGTACGCCCCGTTGGCGCCCTGGCTGTGCCCGCCGGTGCTCGCCGAGATCGCGGCCCGGGTGCTCACCGCCGCCTGGTCACCCGTAACGGTCCGGCCCTCGACCCTCGGTCCGGAGGCCGCAGCCGTGGGCGCGGCCGGCTCGGTGGTACGGCGGATCGTCGCCCGCCCCGCAGGCTGGCTGAACCGCTCCGCCTGACGCGCTCTGGGCGTGCGTCGGTACGGCTCGGTACGCTTGCCGTCGAGCAACGATCGGCAGGCGAGGAGCCGGGAGCAGCATGCGTACAGGTCGTCGGACACCCGGCGGCGTCGGGCCGTGACCACGACCCGACGGGGCGGCATCGCCGGTCCGGTCGACGGCGACGGGCAGGCGTCGCGCCGACCGACCCGCCAATCCGGCGGCGGTGCGCTGCCGGCCGACTCGCCGCTGGCCCGCGAACTGCTCGACGGGCTCGCCGAGGCCGTGCTGACGACCGACGAGACCGGCCGGGTCACCCTCGTCAACGCCCGGGCCGCCCACCTGCTCCCGGAGATCGTCGCGGGCGTCGAGCTGTCCGAGTGTCAGGTGGCGGCACTGGCCCGGGCCGTCCGGGACGGCGCCGAGAGCTTCGACGCCGAGCACCACGGCCGGCACCTGCGGGGTGGTCGACGGCAGCTCGCCGGCAGCCGGTACGCCTGGTACGTCCGGGACGTCACCGAGGAACACGCCCGCACCGACGCCCTGCTGGCCGAACGCTCCCGTACGGCGTTCCTCGCCCAGGCCGGCAGCCGGCTCGGGCTGTCCCTGCACCGGGACCAGACGCTCCGCTCCACCGCCACCCTCGCCGTGCCGTACCTGGCCGACGCGGCCGTGGCGGTGCTCCGGCCGCCCGCGCCGGCCGAGCCGCACCCGCGCTGGACGCGGTACGCCGACGGTGACCCCGCGCCGGTCACCGGGGTCGCCGGCCCGGAGCTGGCCGACGCCGTCCCCGGCCTCAGCGAGGCGCTCGACGGCGTAGCCACCGAGCCGAGCCCTCGGCGGGACGCCGAGGCCGCGGACCTGAGCGCGGTGCTTCCGGCCGGGTTCGGCCCGCCGGGCGCGGTGCTGGTCAGCCCGATGCCCGGTTCCGGGGGGTCGGCCGGCGCGCTGGTGCTGGTCCGCCGTGCCGGGCGGGCCGGCTTCGATCCACGCGACGTCGAGCTGGCCCGCGAGTTCGCCGCGCGGGCCGGCGCGGCGCTGGCCGCCGCCGAGCTGTACGGCGAGCAGGCCCACCTGGCCCGGGTGTTGCAGACCAGCCTGCTCCCGCCGGAGCTGCCGGCGGTGCCCGGTGTGCGCATGGCCGGTGGCTACCGGGCCGCCGGGGACACGCTGCGCATCGGCGGCGACTTCTACGAGGTCTTCCCGCACGCGCGGGGCGCGCTGTTCGCGTTGGGCGACGTGTCCGGCAAGGGCGTCGGGGCGGCAGTGCTCACCGGCCGGGTCCGCCAGTCGCTGCAGACCCTGCGACTGGTCGAGCAGCGACCGCTGGAGCTGATCCACCTGCTCAACCGCACCCTGTTCGACGCGCCCGACGCCGCACGGCGCAGCCAGCTCACCACCCTGCTGCTCGGGTCACTGGAGCGCGGGCCGGCGGGGGTGGACATCCGGATCGCCGGCGGCGGCCACCCCGCGCCGCTGCTGGTCACCGCCGCCGGTTCGGTGGTCCCGGTTCCGGTGGGTGGAATGCCGGTCGGCGCGCTGGCCGACGCCCGGTTCGCCGAGGCCCGGGTGCACCTCGACCCGGGCGACCTGCTCCTCGCGTACACCGACGGGGTGACCGAGGCGAACGGCGGGCCGATCCACGCCGAGAAGTTCGGTGCGCAGCGGCTGCGCGCCGCGCTCGCCGCCGCTGCCGGGCTGCCTCCGGCCGCGCTTGTCGACAGGCTGCTCCAGGTGGTGGACGAATGGCTGGGCGGGCAGGCGCACGACGACATCGCCATGTTGGCGGTGTGCGCGTCGACGCCGGCCTGAGTCAGGCGGTCCGGGCCACCGGCGGTTCACCGCTGGGCCATTCGCGGGCCGGGCCCACCGCCCGCTCGGGGCCGCTCTGCCACACCGCTCGGGTCGACGGCTCCGGGTGCTCCGACGAGTCCCTCGCCGGCCTGGTGGGCCGGTCCGGGTCCCGCGGGTCCGCGTCGTCCGGCCAGTCGTCCCGCCCCGGCGGCCGGTCCCCGTCATCCGGCGCCGAGCCGCTTCGGGCCTGCTGCCGACGGGCGGCGTCGTCGAACTCCCGCATCCCGCTCACCAGGGCGGCCCGGCCTGCCGGCGTCATCGCCGCCAGCACGGCGGAAATCCGCTTCTGGCGGTCCGCGCGCAGCTCCGTGAGGAGTCGACGGGCCTCCGGGGTGAGATGCAGGGAGATCTCCCGCCGGTCGAAGCGGCCCGGCTCGCGCTCCAGCATGCCGGCCGCCACCAGGCGGTCGCAGAGCCGGCTGGCGGAACTGAGCAACATGTCCAGGCGGGTGGCGAGCCGGCGTAGGTTGATCCCGTCGTGTTGCTCGACCACCATCACAGCCCGTAGTTGGGCTCCGGAGACCCGGCTGGCGGTCGCCTCCCGGGCGGAATCCCATACGCCCAACAGGGCACCCGCCGCCGCGTCCAATGCGGCAGCCATACTCGTCGCAGGGTCCGGTGGACCGTGTTCTTCGGCCATGGTGGCCCGAGAGTACTCCGAAGCCACTGGTCGTCGAGCTTTGATCAAGGAGGCCTGATGAGCGAACCGGTCAATCGGGCACGACGTACCCTGAACGAGACACCCGCCGACCGTCTCGTGGGCGGCATCGGGGGGATCCTCGACGAGGCGTACGGGATCACCGAAGCGGAGTTGTACCAGGTCGACTACCGCCTCTCGGAGCTGCTGCCACTCACCGAGGGTGACTCCCTGCGGGGCGCCGGACACCCCGCCTGGCGTGCCTTCGACCACCAGTCGCCTCTGCTGGTCGACGGCACCGCCTGGGTGCCGGTCAGCATGCGCGGCGAACGGCGGGGCGTCCTGCGCCTGGCGCCGGTGGCCGACGACCCGGCCGTGCTCGGTGAGCTGGCCGACATCGCCACCGCGCTCGCGCACGAGCTGGCGGCCGTCTCCCCCGGCACCGACGTCTACAGCGTCGCGCGGCGCAGCCAGCGGCTCACGCTGGCCGCCGAGATGCAGTGGGACCTGCTCCCCGGCCGCAGCCGGATCCGCCCCTCGTTCAGCCTGGCCGGGCAGCTGGAGCCGGCGTACGCCGTGCGGGGGGACAGCTTCGACTGGTCCGACGACGGGCAGAAGCTCTGGCTCTCCACGGTCAACGGAACCGGTGAGGGCGTCGCGGCTTCCCTGCTCACGTCGCTGGCCACCCACGCGCTGCGCAACGCCCGCCGGGCCGGCCTCGGTCTGGGTGATCAGGCAGCCCTCGCCGACCAGGCCATCTACGACGAGTACCGGGGCAAGCGGCACCTCTCCGTGCTGTTGATGGAGCTGGACCTGCGCTCCGGGACGATGACAGTGGTGGACGCCGGCTCGCCACGGCTCGTCCTGCTGCGGCACGGGGAGGTCACCGAGCAACCGCTGGAGGCGCAGTTCCCGCTCGGCATGTTCGAGGCGACCGACTACCACGAGCAGACGTTCACGCTGGAACGCGGCGACCGGCTCTTCGTGGTCAGCGACGGCGTGGTGGAGGCCACCGGGCAGAGCGTGCGCTACGGCGAGACGGCACTGGACCGGTTCCTGCGCCGGACGGGCCCGATGGAGCCGCTGGACGCCGTACGGTCGCTGATCGGCGACCTGCGCGCGTTCGTGGCCGGCGACCTCGTCGACGACGCCGTGGTGGTCTGCCTGGACTGGACCGGCCCGCAGGAGTGAACGGCGGCGGTCAGTACGCGCCGCGGCTGTTCAGCACCGCGCCGGCGGTCTTCCAGAGGATGGTGAGGTCGGCGGCGAGCGACCAGTTCTCCACGTAGTAGAGATCGAGTCGGATGCCGTCCTCCCAGCTCAGGTCGGACCGGCCGCTGACCTGCCACAGCCCGGTCATGCCGGGCTTGACCAGCAGCCGCCGGGCCACGTCACCGTCGTAGCGGGCGACCTCCGAGGGCAGCGGCGGACGCGGCCCGACCAGGCTCATCTGGCCCAGCAGCACGTTGACCAGCTGCGGCAGCTCGTCGAGCGACCACTTGCGCAGCAGCCGGCCGACCCGGGTCACCCGGGGGTCGTCGCGCATCTTGAACATCAGGCCGTCGGTCTCGTTGCGGGTCGCCAGCTCGGCGAGCAGCGCGTCGGCGTTGACCACCATCGTCCGGAACTTGAACACGCCGAACTCCTGCCCGCCCCGGCCCACCCGGACTTGGCGGAAGAGCACCGGCCCCCGGCTGTCCAGTTTGATGGCCACCGCGATGACCGCGATCAGCGGCAGCAGCAACGCCAACGCCAGCGACGACGCGGACCTGTCGACGAACCCCTTGACCAGCTTGCGGGCACCGCGGAACTCGGGCGCCTCGACGTGGATCAGCGGGAGCCCGGCGACCGGACGGGTGTGGATGCGCGGGCCGGCCACGTCGGTAAGCGCGGGTGCCACGACGAGGTCGACGCCGGTCCCCTCCAACTGCCAACCGAGCCGACGCAGTCGGGCCGCCGTCAGCTCACCGGAGGCGGTCACCGCGACCGTGTCCGCCCCGATCGCGGTGGCGGCCTCCGGGATGCCCCGGAACGAACCCACCACCGGCACGTCACCGAGTCGCTGGGCCACCGGAGCGAGCAGCGCGTCGGGGATGCACGCGCCGACCACCTGATAGCCGGCGTACGGCTCCCGGCGCAGGGTGTGCACCAACTCCAGGACGTGTGCGGTGTCGCCGACCACGAGCACCTTGCGCGACCAGCCGGCGCCCTTCGAGCGGGCCCGGTGCAGGCGTTTGCGCGCGACGAACCGGGTCACCTCCAGCCCGAGGGTGCCGACCGCGAACGAGATGCCGAGGAAACCCCGGGAGACGCCGACGTCGGCGATGTAGCCGGCGATGGCGATCGCGCCGGCCAGCCGCAGGCTCGCCGAGCTGACCCGCCGGTACTCGTCCGCCCCGTAGCCGACGACCCGGTCGTCGTAGCAGCCGAGCGCCTTGAGGGAGATCAGCCAGGCCAGGACCAACCCCGGCGCCACCAGCACGTACGGGATCTTGGAGCCGACCGGCTCCTCGTCCCCGAACCGGCCGACGTACCCGACGAGCAGCGCGATGATGAGGATGGTGGTGTCCAGCACGACCAGGACCCGGACGTAGGACCGTTCGTCGGCGCGGGCCACCAGCCCGTTCGGCGGGCCTTCCGGAGTCGCCGAGGTGCTGGCAGGGGTCAACAGGGTCGCCGCGGTCACCGGCCCTCCCACTCTGCTCAGGACGGCCCCGGCCGACGAGTCGGACCGGAGGCGGACGGACGATGCCGGGACACGTCGACATCCTGCCCTGATAACTATGACTGCCGATTGCTTCCGACGTATTGCCGTCACTTTTCTTCAACCCTGCGGCCATAAAAGGAACCCGCCGCACCGCTGACGCGGTACGGCGGGTTTCTCCTGCTGTGCGGCCGGTCAGCGCGGCGCCGGGGGGCGGCGCGCGATGGCGGTGAGGAAGATGCTGCCGATCTCGTTCGGGTCCTTGGTGACGAACACGTCGCCGCCGGTCACCTTGGTGATCGACTCCAACTCGGTCTTGCTGACGCCCTCGCCGATACCGATCATGATGACCTGCACGGGCCGCTCCGGGTCGGCGATCTGCTTGAGCTTGGCGAGCAGTTGCGCCTGGTTGAGACCGTTGTCGTCCTCGTTCTTGCCGTCGGTGAACAGCACGATCGAGTTGACCCGGCCAGGCTGCCAGTCCTCCTGCACCGCCTGGTACGCGGCCAGCATGGTGTCGTAGAGGCCGGTGTCACCGCTGGACGGCTTGATCGTGGCCAGCGCCCCCTCCAACTGCGTCCGCTGGCCGGAGAGCGGCCCGATCGGGACCAGTTCCCGGTAGTCCCGGTTGCCGACCAACTTCGTGGAGAAGGTCCACAGGCCGATGGACCAGGAGTCGTCGAAGAGGCCCAGGCCGCGGCGGGCCGCGTCCACGGTGACCTCCTCGCGGCTGCGGTTGTTGGCGCTGGGCACCTGGTCCTTCATCGAGCCGGAGACGTCGATGACGGCGAGCATCCGGCCGGACTGGGTGGCGATCGACCAGCTGGAGACGACACGCTGTATCGCGGCCGGGTCCAGGCCGCCCGCCGCGGTGCCGCCGGCCGCCGGGGCGGTCGACGCGCCGCCGGCCGGGCTCGGGGCGCCCTGCGGCGCGTTGAAGCCGGCACCCCAGTTGCCGTCCGGACCGCGCAGCGACTGCGCCGCCAGCCGGTCCCGGAACTTCGGGGCGGTGAGCAGCTCGAACAGCACCTTCGCCGCGGCCGCCTTGGTCGGCTCGATGCCGGGCAGCACCGCGTACGGGTAGTCCAGCGGCATCGGGGCCGGCTCCATGTAGAGCGCGGCGAGCGGCACCGGGGGCTTCTTGCTGTTGTAGGCGATCACGTCTTCTTCGGAGAGCGCCGCCGCTCCGAGCGCGCTCGCGATGGACGTCGGGTCCGTGGCGGTCGGGAAGCGGGCCAGCAGGTCGTTGCGGAGCGAGGAGCGACCCGTGGCCAGCGCCCGCAGCGCGCCGACGGTTTTGCGCTGCGCGTCCCCGCCGGAGCCGCTGGCGGCCGTGGTCAGCGAGAGCAGGCCGGACAGGCCGGCCGCGTCCCGGGTCGGCTCGACGATGCCGGTACGCAGCGGCTTGCTGCTGTTGACCTGCTTGAGCAGATCGGTCCAGGTGAACTTGGCGTTGGGCCACCCCAGCCGCGTGGCCACCGGCTCGGGCATCGCCACGACCACGGGGCTGCGCGCGATGGAGGCGCCGTTGGTCGGCGCGAACGCGGTGGCGTCCTTCTTCAGACGCAGCAGCCAGGTCGACGAGTCCGGCACCCAGACGTCCGGGGTGACGGCCGTTCCGCTGGCCTGACCGACGCCGGCCAGCACGGCACCGTGCTTCGCGGCCACCACGGCGGCCACGTCGACCGGGTCGGACGCCGAGACGTCCACCCGGATGCAGGTGGGGCCGACCGCGGCGCCGTCCTTGACCCACTGGGACGCGGCGGCGTCCACCGCGGGCGCCAGCTCGGAGGCGACCGCGACGGCGAGTCGAATCTCTCCTGAACAGCTGGGCTGGATCAGCTCCTTATAGCCGAACCAGACGCCGGTGGTGACGACGAGAACCGTCGCCGTCGCGGCGGCGGCTGCTAGATGGAGTTTCGAACGCATGCGATGGCGGCCTGCTGACACGCTGACCATCTTGCGTATTAGGTGCCGTCTCTGCCACATCCGTTCGGACTAAAGTTACGCAGGAGAAACAGTTGATCACTTTTTAGCAACAGAGTGTGACGAGATGGCCCCACGCCGTTGCCAAACCGGTTTCTCTCTCACGTCCGGTCCCGCCGCCCGACCGACTCACGGCAGCACGCAGGTCGGGCTCGCCACCGCGACGGGCTCGCCGACCGGTGCCGGGATGCCGGTGCTCGCGTCCCGCCGGAAGGCCCGCACCATGTCCGCCCGCTCGTCGGCGACGTACAGGTGCTCGCCGATGAGGGCGAAGTGCCGCGGCCACTCACCGCCGGTGTCCACTTCGGCCACCAGCTCGGGCAGCTCACCGGCCAGGTCGAAGACGGCGATGGTGCCGACCCCGCGGTTGGCGACGTAGAGGAAACGGCCGTCCGGGTCGACCGCGACCTCCGACGGCTGGACGTGGCCCGCCCGCTCACTCGCCTCGACCCGGCCACGCTGGTGCAGCGCCCCGTCGTCGGTCAACTCGTACGCGGTGACCGAGGCGTCCAGCTCGCCGACCAGATAGCAGCGCCGGCCGTCGGGATGGCGGGCCAGGTGCCGGGGCCCGGTGCCGGGCGCCGTCCGCATCCGCGGACCGCGCGGGACCAGCCGCCCGCTCGCCCCGTCCAGGTCGTACCGGTAGACCGAGTCGGTGCCGAGATCCACCGCCAGCAGCGGCCCTCGACCCCGGCCCGGGGAGACCATGTGGGCGTGCGCCCGGTCCTGGCGTTCCGGGTCGGGGCCGTGCCCCTCGTGCACCACCAGATCGGTGCGCTCGCCGGGAACGCCCTGCGCGTCGAGCGGGAAGACCGCGACGCTGCCGCCGCCGTAGTTGGCCGCCGCCAAATGGTCACCGTCGGGCAGCACCGCCAGGTGACAGGGCTCGGCGCCGCCGGTCGAGAAGCTGCCGAGCGCGTCCAGCGCGCCGTCCGGACCGACCTGCCAGGCGCTGATCGCCCCGTCGGTCAGCTCGTTGACCGCGTAGAGCACCGGACGGGTGGGGTGCCGCACGAGGAACGACGGCGACGGCGTGACCGCCACCGTGCCGAGGGAGGTCAGCACCCCGGTTGCCGGGTCCCGGTGAGCGGCGACGATGCCGCTGCCCCGCCCTCCGCTCTGCGCGGTGTAACCCCCGATGTGGACGATCCCGCCCTGACCAGTCACGCTGCACCCCTTTGCCGGCATCCTGGAGTAGATCCAACCAGAGCTGCCCACGGAGCCGACCCGCTAACCGGCTTTCCGGGGACCGGATCGGCCCGCCGATCCCGCGTCGGCGGGCCGGTGCCAGGTCGCCCGCCCGCACGGCGGGGTCGGGTCAGGCGGCCGGCACCGGCTCACCGCGCTGCCGGGCGACGTGCTCGACCAGGGAGATCAACACCAGCTTGCCGGACTGCCGGTCCCGGGCGTCGCAGAGCACCATCGGCACGTCCGGATCCAGGTCGAGCGCCCGGCGTACGGTCTCCAGCTCGAACCGACGGGTGTCCTCGAAGCAGTTCACGCCCACCACGAACGGGATGCCACGCTGCTCGAAGTAGTCGATCGAGGGGAAGCAGTCGGCCAGCCGCCGCGTGTCGGCGAGCACCACCGCGCCGAGGGCGCCGAAGGCCAGCTCGTCCCAGAGGAACCAGAACCGGTCCTGGCCGGGGGTGCCGAACAGGTACACCTGAAGGTCGTCGTTGATGGTGATCCGGCCGAAGTCCATCGCCACCGTGGTGGTCGACTTGCCCTCCACCCCGGAGATGTCGTCGGTGCCGACGCCGGCGTCGGTCAGCACCTCCTCGGTCTGCAACGGTCGAACCTCGCTCAACGCGCTCACCAGCGTCGTCTTGCCGGCACCGAAGCCCCCGGCGATGAGGATCTTCAGTGCCAGCGGGACGGTGACCGAGGTGCCCGCCTGGTCATAGCGCACGGAGTCCACTGACCACCGCCTTGAGGATGTCGTCGTCGGGAAGGTCGCTGCCGGCCGGCGGCTCGTGCACCGCGACCAGCCCCTGAGCGAGGAGGTCACCGAGCAGCACCCGGATCACCCCGACCGCGAGGTCCAGCTCGGCCGCCAGCTCGGCCACCGACACCGGACGTCCGGCCAACGTGACCAGCCGCCGGTGCTCCGGCGGCAGCTGCGGGTGGGCCGCCAGGTCGAGGTCCGAGGCGGCCAGCACGAACGCGACCAGGTCGAACCCGTCGACGGCCGAGCGCACCCGGCCGCCGGTGAGCGTGTACGGGCGGACCACCGGGCCCGCGTCGCCGTCCAGCCACTCGTGCTGGGGGCCGGGCGGCTCAGCCCGCATCACCGGCATCCGTCGATCCTCGGGCGGCGGCGGTGAGGTTCTCCCCCACGCGGATGACGAGCATCGCCATCTCGTACGCGACCAGGCCGATGTCCGCGTCGGCGTCGCTCACCACGGCCAGGCAGGCACCCTGCCCGGCGGCGGTGACGAAGAGGTACGCCGACTCCATCTCGACCACCGTCTGCCGGACCGGACCGCCGTCCACGTGCCGGCTCGCGCCCCGGGCCAGGCTGGAGAACCCGGCGGCGAGCGCGCAGAGGTGCTCGGCGTCGGAGCGCTCCAGCTCGGCCGAGGCGCCGAGCAGCAGCCCGTCGGCGGAGAGCACCACCGCCTCGCGGGCGGCCGGCACCCGTTGCACCAACTCGTCGAGCAACCAGTCGAGGCTGGCGCTCTGCTTCGTCGTCTGCCGCACTAGGCGTCCCTCTCAGTCGCGGTCGGAGGTTCGGAGGCCGTCGGAGGCGCCGGTGTCGGGCCTGCCGCAGCCGGGGTCGCATCCGCGCGGTTCGCCGGAGCGGTGGTGCCGGGCGCACCGCCCCGAGCGGTCGAGCCCGGGGCGACGACTGTGGCCCGGCCGCGTGCGGTACCGGCCTGGAGGGCCGCCATGACCCGGCGTACCTCCTCCGGCGAACGTGGCGACGGCGCGTCGGCGACGGTGGACCGGGGCTGGGCGGTGGGGGTACGCCGGCGCACCCGGCGGGGCAGCCCCTCCAGGTCGTCAGCCGTCCCGTCGGAGGACGACCCGCCGTCGGCGCCAGGGACGTCGGCGCTGGCGCCCGATCCGTCGGCGGACGGGCGGTCGGGCGTCGGGCCGGTGGGAAGGGCCAGGGTGGGCAGGTCGTCGGTGGCGGTCGCGGCCACGGCCGTGCTGCCACGGCCGGCGCGGGGCCGGGGCACCGCGCCTCGGCGCACCGGTCGGGCCAGCCGCCGGTCGCCCGCCGTGGCGGGCAGCGTGGCGGGGTCGGGGCCGGCCGGCGGCTCGGTGGTGATCAGGTCGGCGGGGACCAGCACCACGGCGGTGACGCCGCTCGCCGCGGAGGACCGCAGCTGTACGCGGACAGCGTGCCGGGCCGCCAGCCGGGCCACCACGAACAGGCCGAGTCGGGCACTCTGCGCCGGGTCGAACTCGGGCGAGCTGGCCAGCCGGGTGTTGGCGCTCTCCAGCGCGGCAGCGGACATTCCCAGCCCCTGGTCGGTGACCTCCAGGACGTACCCGTTGGCGACCTGCTCCCCGCTGATGGTCACCCGGGTGTCCGGCGGTGAGAAGGCGGTGGCGTTCTCGACCAGCTCGGCGAGCAGGTGGATGATGTCGCCGACCGCCCGACCCAGCACGCCGACCGGCTGCACGGTGGTGATGTCCACCCGGTCGTACGCCTCGACCTCGCTGATCGCGCCGCGGACCAGGTCGACCATCGCGACCGGGTTGCGCCACCCTCGGCCCGGCGCGGAGCCGGCGAGAATGACCAGGTCCTCGGCGTGCCGGCGGAGTCGGGTGGCCAGGTGGTCCACCTGGAACAGTTCGGCGAGCTCGTCCGGGTCCTCGGCGCGACGTTCCATCCGGTCCAGCAGGTGCAGCTGCCGGTGCACCAGGCCCTGGCTGCGTCGGGCGATGTTGAGGAACACCTCGTTGAGCCCCCGGCGCAGGGTGACCTCGTCCACGGCGGCCTGGACGGCGGTGCGCTGCACCTCGGTGAAGGCCCGCCCGACCTCGCCGATCTCGTCGTTGCCGTACTCCAGGGGTGGCGCCTCCCGGGCGACGTCGACCTGCTCGCCGCGGCGCAGTCGGGTCACCACGTCCGGCAGTCGGTGCTCGGCCAGCTCCAGGGCGGCGGTACGGACCCCGCTGAGTCGCCGGACCAGCGTGCGGCCGACCCGCAGCGACACCAGCACCGAGACCACCACGGCGGCGAGTCCGAGCACACCGGCGGCTGCCAGCCGGACCAGGATCCAGACGGCCATCGGCACCGAACGGTCGGTGAGCGCGTCGGCCTCGGACAGTTCGAAGTCACGCAACTGCTGCTGTACGGCGTCGTGGCTGGTCTGCCACGACGCCGCGTCCACAGGTGGCCGCCCGGACCGGTTGGCCCCGATCAACGCGTCCTGCATCGCGCGCAGGCTGGTGAACTCCGGGCTCTCGGTCAGTCGCTGGTACGCGGTGCGCCCGGCCTCGGGCAGGTCGGCCACTGCGCTCTCGGTGAGCCACCGCTGGTTGCCGATGGCCTGCACGAGCAGGGCGTGCTCCCCCTCGGCGAACGTGCCGGCGGTCAGCACGCCGGCCAGCATGGCGTCGGTCTGGCCGAGCAGCTCCCGGGAACGGCCCAGCGAGGTGAGGGCGAGCGCCTGTCGGTTGATTGCCGGATCGCTCAGATTCGCCATCGCGGAGAACGCCTGGAAGGCTGCCGTGACCATGCCGCTGTAGAGGCCGAGAGCCCCGGCGCGGTCCATCATGCCGTCGTCGATGAAGTCGCGTCCGGTCGGCAACGCCGCCAGCGCGGTGACCAGCCGGTCGACCCGGTCCTCCAACAGCTCGTCGGCGGCGTCGCGCAACGCCTCCCCGTCGACCCGGCGGCGCAGCTCGGCGATCGCCCGATCCGTACGCTGGCGCTGCTCGGCCAGGGCGGGCAGCTCGGTGGTGCCGGCGAGCTGCACCACCGACAGTCGACGCTCGCGTTGCAGCTCGGTGACGACCGCCTCGCCGGGACGGCCCAGGTCGTACAGGAGGGTGCGCGCGGAGAGCAGGTTGAGGGCGGGGCCGAACGTCAACGTCGTCGCGAAGATCCACAGCGCGAGGAGCGCGGTCACCGGAGCGACGACCAACGCGGTCAGCTTCGAGCGGATCGGCCAGTCGCGGGTTCTCATCAGACCTCGCCCGTCAAGGGGTGGCAGGAGGGGCGCCGGCACCGCCGGGCAACGCGCTCGCCGGTCGCGCACCCGGTCGTCAGGCCGGGCACCGGCGCGGGCGCCTTGGGCAGGATACGTAATCGCGCCCGGTTGCACTACCGCCCGTCGCACCGACATCGACGCTGCGGAACGCGCCTGCCTCCCGGTACGACGAGCGCCCCACCGGTGACCGGTGGGGCGCTCGTGCCGGCGCGGTACGGATCAGACGTTGTCGGCGAGGCCGAGCCCTTCGGCGACGCGGCGGCCGTAGCTGGCGTCGCACTGGCTGAAGTGCCAGACCATCTTCTCCTGGATGTGCTTGTCACACTGGGCCAGCAGCGTGGTCAGGTTGTGCACCAGGTCGTCGCGCTCGGCGTCGGTCATCTCGCGGAAGCGGCGGCCGGCCTGCGCGTAGTTGTTCTGCCGCTCGATCGGGGCCTTCATGACGTGCCCGGAGACGAAGGGCCGGTACTCCCGGTAGGACTCGTCGGCCTCCTGGAGACCGGCCACCGAGGACGGCTCGAAGTTGATGTGCGGGTTGCCGCCGCGGTCGTCCACCCCGTACGACATCTGACCGCCGCCCTGGTTGGTGTTGACCTGGACGTCCTCGCGCGGCCGGTTCACCGGGAGTTGCAGGTAGTTCGGGCCGACCCGGTAGCGCTGGGTGTCCGAGTAGGAGAACGTCCGCCCGACGAGCATCTTGTCGTCGGAGAAGTCGATCCCGTCGACGAGCACGCCGGTGCCGAAGGCGATCTGCTCGTTCTCGTTGTGGTGGTCGGTGATGTTGCGGTTGAGCGTCATCATGCCGACCGGCAGGTAGGGGAACTGCTCCTCCGGCCAGATCTTGGTGTCGTCGAGCGGGTCGAAGTCCAGCTCGGGGTGCTCGTCGTCGCTCATGATCTGCACGTTGAGCTCCCACTGCGGGTACTCACCGCGCTCGATCGCCTCGTACAGGTCCTTCGAGGCGTGGCCCAGCTCGGTGGCCTGGATGGCGTCCGCCTCGGCCTGGGTCAGGTTGTGCTCGCCCTGCTGGGTCAGCCAGTGGAACTTGACCAGCACGCCCTCGCCCTGCGCGTTCACGAGGCGGTAGGTGTTCACGCCGGACCCGCGCATGGTGCGGTAGTTGCGCGGAATGCCGTACGGGGAGAAGAGCCAGGTCAGCATGTGCATCGACTCGGGCGTGTTGGACATGAAGTCGAAGATGCGGTTCGGCTCCTGTCGGAAGGTCACCGGATCGGGCTTCAGCGAGTGGATCACGTCGGGGAACTTGATCGCGTCGCGGATGAAGAAGACCTGCAGGTTGTTGCCGACCAGGTCCCAGTTGCCGTCCTGGGTGCGGAACTTCACCGCGAAGCCGCGCGGGTCGCGGGCGGCCTCGGAGGAGTCCCGGCCGCCGATGACCGTGGAGAAGCGGATGGTGACCGGGGTCTTCGCGCCCCTGGTCTGGAACAGCTTGGCCCGGGTGTACGTGGCGGCCGGCTTGTCGCCGATCGTCCCGTACGCCTCGAACTCGCCGTGCGCGACGAAGCCGCGCGCGTGCACCACCCGCTCCGGGATGCGCTCCCGGTCGAAGTGGCTGATCTTCTCCAGGAAGTGGTAGTTCTCCAGCGTGGCAGGCCCGCGTGAGCCGACCGTCCGCTGCTGCTGGTTGTTGTGCACGGGGTGACCCTGGCGGGTGGTGAGGGTCGGCCTGTCGGCCTGCGGGTCGCTCATCGGTCTCCTCCGGATGCGTGGTGCGGCGTGCCTGACCGGTCCCGGGTCGGTCGGGCGGGTCGCTCGCGGGCGTACGGCGGGCACCACCCACCCAAGCGCGTTATCTGGAATGAGTCAAGTTTTTGCGCCGAAATGTGGCGACCCCGGCCGAGACCAGCGAGGAAAGTGCCTCGGATCGGGATTGGCGATCAGTACGCGGAGGGAATACCAGAGGACGAAGGAGGAGCCCATGTCGCCCACGCAGATAATCGTCATCGTGCTCGTCGTGCTGGTGATCGTCGCGGCGATCGCCGTGGCCGTCCGGACGGTCGGCCGTCGCCGCGCGCTGCGCAGCCGGTTCGGGCCGGAGTACGACCGGGTGGTGCAGGAGCAGGACAGCCGGTCCGCCGCGGAGCGCGAGCTGCGCGACCGGGAACGCCGGCACTCCGAGCTCACGCTCACCCCGCTCAGCCCGGAGTCGCGGGCCCGTTACGCCGCCGCCTGGGAAGAGCTCCAGATCCGCTTCATCGACTCGCCGGGCGAGACCGTGGGTGACGCCGACGAACTGGTCACCCGGCTCATCGAGGAGCAGGGCTATCCGACCGGGGACTTCTCCGACCAGATCGCCCACCTCTCCGTCGAGCACGCCCGCACGCTGACCAACTACCGGGACGCGCACGAGATCCACCTCCGCAACTCGCGGGGCGAGGCGAGCACCGAGGAGCTGCGCCAGGCGGTCGTGCACTACCGGGCCCTCTTCGCCGACCTGCTCGGCGAGGAGCCGGTCGGTCAGCGCACGCCCGAACAGGGTTCCCACCCGGACACTCCGCACGACGCCACGAGCCGCTGAGGAGGCCACCGATGCGCCACGAAGAGCAGCAGGTGAGCAACGACCATCCGGAGGCCGTCCGGTCCGCACCGGTGCCGGTGCCGCCGACCGACGACCGGGCCGCCCGCTCGGACGTACCCGAGGACGCCCTGGACGACCGGGGCACCTTCGACGATCCGACCACCGACCACGACCGGGCCACCGACCACGACCCGACCATCGACCCCGACCCGGCGGACGAGCACGAGCGGGCCAACGGCACCGACCCGGGAGCCTTCCGGGACCGGACCGACGACGACCGGACCGACGACGACCTGACCACCGACCGGACCGACGAGTGGGCCGACGACCAGCGGGCCGAGGACACCGACCGCCGGAGCCGGCCCGACGACGAGGGTGGCTTCCACGAGCCGGGGCCGCTGCCGACCGCCTTCGGCGCCACCACGGTGGCCGACGCGGTGGCGGCGTCCGCACTGGCGAGCCCGTACCCGCAGGACCAGCCGGACCCGCGGGCCGAGCGAACCGCCCAACCGGGCGACGGCGCCGAGGACGGCGAGCGGGAGGGTCTGCGCGCCGACCCCACCGCCGAGCTGCACCGCCGCGACGGCGTCCCGGAGACCGACCTGGACGCCGCAGCGACGACCGACGAGGACGCCGACCTGGACGCCGAGGGCCGGCGCTCGGACACCGACACCTCCACCCGCACCGTCGTCGCGGCCGACAGCACGGACGGCGCGGCCGAGCGGCGCGGCGACCTGACCGACTGGGCCGGCGATCCCGACGCGGCGGGCGCGGCCGGCTACGGCAGCGCGTCTCCGGAGATGGTGGACCCGGACGCCGACGCCGAACCGGTCACCGCCGTGGCGGCCGGCGGCTCCCTGGAATCCGCCGGGACGTCGCGGCCCGCCGGCTCGACAGTCGCCGCCGAACCGGCCACGCTCCTCGACGGGGACACCGCGCAGGGATTCCGGGACCGCTGGCGGGACGTGCAGCTGCGTTTCGTCGACGATCCGCACGCCGCCGCCGGCGAGGCTCAGGCCCTGGTGGAGGAGGCCATCCAGGCTCTCGCCTCGGCACTGGCCGCGCAGAAGAACACCCTCGGCGGGTGGCAGGACGCCGGCTCGGCGGACACCGAGCAGCTGCGGATGGCCGTCCGCAACTACCGGGACTTCCTGGACCGCGTACTGGGTCGCTGAGGCGACTCGATCGAAAAGGGGCGCTCCGGCCGGCCGGCCGGGGCGCCCCTTTCGCGTCCTGGGGGCGCTGCGTGCGCCCCACCCGTCGAAGGGCGAGCCGCCCGAGCGGGCGAGAAAGCACCGGAGCGGACGCGCAGGCGTGAAACCTCGCGTAGTGGGTAATAGGGCGCGCGCATCAAATCCGGTGCCAACGTCGGGACGAGGGGTGACGGGATGGACGGCGGCGGTCTGCGGCTCAACATGAACGGGCTGGACTACCTGATTCTTGCGCTGTACTTCGTCACCGTCCTCGGAGTGGGCTTCGCCGCCCGGCGGGCGATCCGGACCAGCGTCGACTTCTTCCTCTCCGGTCGTTCCCTGCCGGCCTGGGTGACCGGCCTCGCGTTCGTCTCCGCGAACCTGGGCGCGCTGGAGATCATCGGTATGGCGGCGAACGGCGCCCAGTACGGCGTCATGACGGTCCACTACTACTGGATCGGCGCCGTGCCGGCGATGGTCTTCCTGGGCATCGTGATGATGCCCTTCTACTACGGGTCCAAGGTCCGCAGCGTGCCCGAGTACCTGCGGCTGCGCTTCAACCGACCGACCCACCTGCTGAACGCGCTCAGCTTCGCCGTCGCCCAGGTGCTGATCGCCGGGGTGAACCTCTACGCGCTGGCCCTGGTCATGCAGGCGCTGCTCGGCTGGCCGCTCTGGACGGCGATCGTGGTCGGCGCGGCGATCGTGCTCGCGTACATCACCATCGGCGGCCTGTCCGGGGCGATCTACAACGAGGTGCTCCAGTTCTTCGTCATCCTGGCGGGCCTCATCCCGGTCACCGTGATCGGCCTGGTCAAGGTCGGCGGAGTGAGCGGGCTGATGGACGCGGTCCGCGACTCGAAGCTCGGCGAGGCGGGTCTGCACGCGTGGCAGGACACCGCCAGCACCGACAACCCGCTCGGCGCGCAGTGGATCGGCATCGTGTTCGGCCTCGGTTTCGTGCTCTCGTTCGGCTACTGGACGACGAACTTCGCCGAGGTGCAGCGCGCGCTTTCGGCGAAGAACATGAGCGCCGCCCGGCGTACGCCGATCATCGCCGCGTACCCGAAGCTGTTCATTCCCCTGGTCACGATCATCCCCGGCCTGGTGGCCCTCGTGACGGTGAAGGGGCTCGGCGCGGACAGCGGTGACCTGCAGTACAACAACGCGATTCCGCTGCTCATGCGGGACCTGCTGCCCAACGGCGTGCTCGGGGTGGCGGTCACCGGCCTGCTCGCGTCGTTCATGGCCGGCATGGCGGCCAACGTGAGCGGCTTCAACACCGTCTTCACCTACGACATCTGGCAGGCGTACGTGCGCCGCGGCCGGTCCGACGAGTACTACCTGCGCATCGGTCGGTGGGCGACTGTCGGCGCCGTGGTGATCGGCATCGGGACGGCGTTCATCGCGTCCGGGTTCAGCAACATCATGAACTACATCCAGGCGCTCTTCTCGCTGTTCAACGCGCCGTTGTTCGCCACGTTCATCATCGGCATGTTCTGGAAGCGGATGAGCGCGCTTGCCGGTTTCTGGTCGCTGCTGCTCGGCACGCTGGCGTCGCTGGCGACCTACCTGCTCTACAAGGGCGGCGTGATCGACTTCAACTCCGACCTGGAGGAGAGCTTCTGGGGCGCCGGCATCGCGTTCGTCACCGTGGCGGTGGTCGCCGCGATCCTCACCCCGCTCACGGCGGCCAAGCGCGACGAGGAACTGCGCGGGCTGGTCTACGGCATGGGCGGCGTCGACCTGAAGGGCGACGTGCTCGCCGGGGACGCCGTCTGGTACCGCTCCCCCGTGCTGCTGGGCGTGATCGCGGTCGCGCTCGCCGCCCTCTTCTACATCCCGGTCTTCTAGGAAAGGAGTCGGCCAGATGAGCAACGACGGCCAGCCGGCGCAGGACCCGTTGATCGACGAGACGCAGGCCGAGGAGCGCCGCTCCGCCGCCGCCCGACTGTTCGACATCCGTCGGGTGATCGGTGGCCTCTTCGTGGCGTACGGGATCATCGTGACGCTGATCGGCGTCTTCGACAGCCGGGCCGAGATCGACAAGGCCGAGGGTGTCCGCATCAACCTGTGGGCCGGGCTCGTGATGCTCGCGTTCGGCCTGCTCATGCTGCTCTGGCAGTGGCTGCGCCCGGCGGAGGCGCCGTCCCCGAACGAGCAGCAGCCCGACAGCTGACCTCATGCCCGCCGCGCCGGCGCCGTCCACACGGACGGCGCCGGCGTCGCGCATGGGCTTCCCCGCACCGGGTACGCGAGGGGGGATCAGGCACCGTGTCGGACACAGGAGGGCACCATGACCGATCGCGACCGCCGACCCCCGCTGGAGGAGAGCCCGGAAACGGCAGCTGCCGTGGACGACGACAGCACCGTCGGGCAGCTGCGGACCGGAGGCGGGCCCGACCGTGACACGCCGACCTTCACCGAGCCCCGCGACCGGCCGGAGGACCTCGCTCCGGACATCGACGACCTCATCGGCGATCCGTACGCCGCCGGCACCGGCGCCACCGGAACGGGCACCGGCGCGGGCGGCGACAACATCCGTACCGGGGCCGAGCAGCCCTGGGAACCGGAGGACCTGGTGATGGCCCGCGGGCAGGACCTCACCCCGGAGAACCTGGAGAAGGCCCGTCGCGACCTGGCCGAACACGGGCGCGCGGCGATCGAGCGCACCGTGCCCTGACGTGGGCGGACAAGGGGGTCCCCGGCCCGACCGTACTGGTCGGACCGGGGACCCCGGGGAAACCTGCCGCCGGCAGTGCCTCACCTACTGCCGGCAGCGGGTTGGCGCGTGAGCTACCCGATCAGAGAGCCGGGTACGCGTTCTGCATCAGCTCCCGGAACTGGGCGGAGAACCACGCACCGGAGATCGGCGCGTTCGGCAGGGCACCGGTCGGGTTGTTGCCGTTGCGGGCGTTGCCGCCGTACGTCGGGTCGCACATCCGGTCGAAGCCCTTGCCCTCGTTGTTCGGGATCTCCGAGCTGGAGCCGTCCGACTCACCCGGGGGCTTCACCCAGACGTAGGCGTCGATGCCCGGCGCCGGGTTCGCCTGCGGTCGCTCGCCGAGACCGGCACCGGCCTGGTTGCACCAGTTGCCGGCGTGGGCCCGACGGTCGATCCGGCCACCGTTGACGTACGTGTCCACGCTGGTGGTCGCGCCCGGTCCGGTGGGCCGGTTGGCACCGCCCCAGCCGTTGCGGGACGTGTCGATCAGCATGCCGATGTTGGAGTTGAAGCCGACCGAGATCAGCTTGGTACGGAACGCCTGGGCGAAGGACAGCTCGTCGACGTAGAAGTTCCAGTCGACCCACTTGGACTGCCGCACCGTCTGGCCGTTCACGTTGTCGGTGACCTTGAAGTACGGCTCCGTGAGCGCGGAGTAGTTGGCGGTGTTGGTGATGAAGCCGTGCACGTTGTTGACAGTGCTGCCGGAGGCGACAGCTGCGGTCTTCAGGATGTCGGCGGTCGGGCCGAAGTTGCTGTCCCAACCGAGCCAGCCGTGGTGCCCGGCGTCGATGTAGTTGTAGACGTTGCCGATCGCGCCCAGCTTGGCGAGGGCGTAGCCGACACCGTTCACGTACGCGCCGTTGGCCTTGACCGTGTCACACATGACCGTGCCGCCGGCCTGGCCGGACGTGTTGGTCACCAGGTTCGGCAGCGAGTCGATCTCGATGACGTTGATGATCCGGATGTTCCGGTACTTCGAGTCGCTCTGGATCGCGGCGATCGGGTCGATGTACTCGGCCTTGTACCGGGGCAGTTCGTTCGGGCCCAGCTCACCGTTGGAGGCGAGCGCCGAGCAGTCCCGGCCGGGCAGGTTGTAGATCACGAACTGGATGTAGCCGGCGCCCTGACGCAGCGCCTCGTCCAGGTGCTCCCGCACCCCGAACGCGCCGTTCGAGCTGCTGTTCGGAGTGCCGTTGATGGCGGCGATCCGGTCCAGCCAGACGGCGGTGGGGTTGTTCGAGACCCGGCTTCCGCCCGGCTCGGCGTCCGCCTTGGCCTTCCACTCCGGGTTCACGTATCCGCGCACACCGGCGTACGGGTTGTCGACCTTGGTCCCGGGGGGCGGGGTGGTCGGCGGCGGCGTCGTGGGCGGAGGGGTCGTGGGCGGAGGCGTGGTGGGCGGGGGCGTGGTCGGCGGGGGCGTGGTGGGCGGCGGGGTGGTCGGGTTACCGGTGCCACCGTTGCAGACCACACCGTTCAGGGTGAACGAGGTCGGCTTCGGGTTGCTGCCGCTCCACGCGCCGTTGAACCCGAGGGTCGTCGAGGCGCCGGTCGCCAGCGTGCCGTTGTAGGACATGCTGCGGGCGGTGACCTGGCTGCCGGACTGGGTGAACTCCGCCGACCAGCCCTGCTGCACCCGCTGGCTCGAGTTGGGGAAGGTCCAGCCGAGCGTCCAACCGTTGACCGGGTCGCCGAGGTTCTTGATGGTGATGTTGGCGGTGAAGCCGCCCTGCCAGTCATTGGTCGTGTACGCGATGTCGCACTGCGTCGCGGCCTGCGCCGCGGTGACCGGGATCGTCACCAGCCCGCCGGCGACCAGAACGCCCGCGCCGGCGAGCGCGAGGGTCCGGCGTGGGCCGGACAGCCTTCTCCACACATTCATGCCACTGATCTCCTTGGGCGAGACCGGGCGCGCGTTCGGCCCGGCGAGACGGCCCGGTGGGCGTCCTGCACGGACGGCCTCCGGCGCCACGGGATTCATTGGGGGTGCCCGACCCGGACGGGCGGTGGTGGTGGTGATTGGCCGGCGCGAGGCCGACCGTTCGGCGGCCGGTTGTCGCCCGGCGAACCGGATGCCCTCGACGACCTGCCTGCGCGGTGTGGCTCCCCGAACCGCGTGCGCCGATTCTTGCATGGGAGCGCTTCCATGGCAATGGCTCGATGCGCGGCCTGCCCTCAACTCGGACGATACCCCCGAGCAGCGCGAGCGGCACCTGTCGCCTCTTACCGGGATGACCACTGCGGGTCGCGCACTGGGGGGCGGTAACAGCGCGGGCCGCACGCAAGGCCGCGCGGGTCCCGAGACGGCCCTGCGAGCAGGGAAAGCCGCGTAGCACTCCTTAGCCGCTTACCACCAGCAAAGGTCAAAACGCGAATCTTTCACTTCATAAGTCATGAAACGGTCTAACGTCGGTCTTAGCTCGGTTGTCGCCGAGCTCAGGACAACAGGGATGGAGTGACGCAGGTCATGGCTAAGAAGATGCTCGGGAAGGTCGTTGCGGGCGCCGCGCTCGGCGGCGCGTCGCTCCTGGTGTTCGCGCCGGGGATCGCGTTCGCCGACGGGCACCACGACGATGACGGCAAGGTCTACGCCAAGCCGCACGTCGTGAAGGCCGGCGACGAGGTCAAGCTCCTCGAGATCTGCCCGGATCGGCAGGAGCACGCGTACGTGTGGTCCAAGGTCACCGGCAAGGTCAAGCTCAAGCCGGCGCGGGAAGACCGGGGCGAGGACCGCGGCGAGTGGAGCGAGGAGGAGGACTCCTACGACCACGACGACAAGGGCAAGGACGAACAGGGCAAGGACGACAAGGGCAAGGACGAACAGGGCAAGGACGAGCACGGCAAGGACGAGCACGGCAAGGACGACAAGGGCAAGGACGAGCACGGCAAGGACGACAAGGGCAAGGACGAGCAGGGCAAGGGCCACGAGGGCAAGGACGAGAACGGCAAGGGCGAGAACGGCGACGACGAGTCGCAGCCGCCCGCCGACGACGCCCAGCCTGGTGGCCAGGGCGGCGGCGCTGCCGCCGACGCCTACGGCGACGAGGACAGCAAGGACTGGAAGGGCGAGGAGCACGGCCAGGACGCGGACGACAGCCGCGACCAGAAGGACTGGGACTCCAAGGACGAGGGCAAGAAGGACTGGGAGTCCAAGGACGAAGGCAAGAAGGACTGGGAGTCCAAGGACGAAGGCAAGAAGGACTGGGAGTCCAAGGACGAAGGCAAGAAGGACTGGGAGTCCAAGGACGAGGACAAGAAGGACTGGGAGTCCAAGGACGAGGACAAGAAGGACTGGGACTCCAAGGGCCACGAGTACGGCTCCGACGACGAGTACGGCTCGGACAAGGAGTACGGCTCGGACAAGGAGTACGGCTCGGACAAGGAGTACGGCTCGGACAAGGGCTGGGAGTCCAAGGGCCACGAGTACGGCTCCGACGACGAGTACGGCTCGGACAAGGAGTACGGCTCGGACGAGTACGGCGACCACGGCAAGGGCGAGAACGGCCGGGAGCACGAGCGCGAGTTCGTGTACTACGGCGAGGCCAAGGTCGACAAGGACGCCAAGCCGGGCCGTTACGAGCTCAAGGGCTCGTGCGGCGAGGGCGAACTGGTCGTGCTGCCCCACGGTGGGGTCGACGGTGGTGACGGTGGCGTCAGCGCCGGCACCGACCGTGGCCTGGCCACCGGTGGCGCGAGCCTGCTCGGCGCTGCCGCGCTGGGCGGGATCGTTCTGATGCGTCGTCGGCGGACCGATGGTTCCCTCGTCTGACGTGACGGCGACACGGGCCGGCGGCCGTCACGGGAGACCGTGGCGTGCCGCCGGCGCGGCCGTCGTCGTCACCCTGGCCATGATCGGCGCCGGCATGATCGGCGCCTCGTTGCAGACCGGGCCCGCTCCCCGCCCTCCGCAGCCGCAAGCCCAGGCCGGCCCCGAGGTCCCCGGGCCGACGGCCACCGGGGACGACGCCACGAATCCGGGCGACGGCGAGCACGCCGCGCAGGGCGACGTTCCCGTCGGGCTGGACCGGGCCGCCCCGACCACCATCGAGATCCCCCGCATCGGCGTCAACGCGACGATCATGTCGCTCGGCACCAACCCGGACGGCACCGTCCAGGTCCCCCCGTTGGAGCAGGCCGACCAGGCTGGCTGGTACGAGCCGGGCGCGAGCCCGGGTGAGACCGGCAACGCGGTAATCGTCGGGCACGTGGATTCGGCGAAGCTCGGCCCGGCCGTGTTCTTCAACCTCGGTTCTCTCGTGCCCGGCGACACGATCACGGTGCAGCGGGCGGACGGCCAGCCGGCGACGTTCCGGGTCGACTCGGTGAAGTCGTACCCGAAGACGTCGTTTCCCACCGAGCTGGTGTACGGACCGAACGACCGGCCCGGTCTGCGGGTGGTCACCTGCGGCGGCCAGTTCGACGAGGCGGTGCGCAGCTACCGGGACAACGTGGTCGTCTTCGCCACCCTGGCGGCGTGAGGCGGACGTACACAAAAGCGGTCCGGCCGGTCGGGTCACCCCGACCGGCCGGACCGCGTCCGGCGTAGCGAATCAGGCCGCGCCAGAGGTCCGCACGAGCGTGCGGATCTGTCGCAGCAGCACGGACAGGGCTGCGAGGTCCGCCCGCGACTCGTCGAACTCCCCCATCGCCCGGCGGGCCCGGTGGATCGACGTGGCGTTCGACTGCTCCCACTGCTGCACCCGCTCGTGCGGCGGCTGATCCTCCGGGGTGGAGTCGAGCACCTCCGCCGTGAGCGCGGCCAGCGCGGCGTACAGGTCGTAGCGCAGCGCCATCCGTGCGAGGGTCTGCCAGCGGTCCTCGCGCGGCAGCAGGGAGATCTTCGACAGCAGCGAGTCCACCCGGAACAGGTCGGAGAGCACGAAGTAGACCGAGGCCACCTCGCTGACGTCCCGTCCGCTGCGGGTCGCGGTCTCCACCACGTCCAGCAGGCCGAAGCTGTACATCAGCCGCGTCGCCCGCTCGGCCAGCTCGCGGGGCAGCCCCCGCTCAGTCATCGAGTCGATGTGCGCCTCGATGGCCTGCCGCTCGCCGCCGTAGAACAGTTCCTCGAGCCCGGGCAGCAGCCGGGCCACCCCGTCCCGCAGCCGGTTGATCTCGGTCGGTACGTCGATCGGCGAGCGCCGGTTGGTGACCAGCCAGCGCACCGCGCGGTCGAGCAGCCGACGGGTGTCGAGGTAGACGCTCGTCTGCAGCTCCGGGGAGACCTTGTTGTCCAGCGCCTCCACCGTGTCCCACAGCTCACGCAGCCCGAAGACCTCGCGGACCACCACGTACGCCCGGATCACGTCGGCGGCGCTGGCCGCCGTCTCCTCGACGACCCGGAAGACGAACGAGATGCCGCCCCGGTTGATCGCCTCGTTGACCAGCACTGTGGTGACGATGTCCCGACGGAGCCGGTGCCGGCCCATCCGGTCGGCGAACCGCTCACGCATCGGCGTCGGGAAGTAGTTGACCAGCACGTCGGTCGTCCACTCCTCGTCGGCCAACCCCTCGGTGAGGATCTCCCGTTCCAGGACGATCTTCACGTACGCGAGCAGCACCGCGAACTCCGGCGCGGTCAGCCCGGACTCGCTGCGCACCGCCAGTTCCTCGTCCGGCGGCAGCGCCTCCAGCGACCTGTCGAGCGCGCCGGAGCGCTCCAGCTCATTGATCATCCGGCGGTGCACCGGGAGCAGCGAGGCGGCCTGGGCCTGGGCGTTGTTGATCGCCCGGGCCTGGTCGTAGTTGTCCCGCAGCACCAGCTCGGCGACCTCGTTGGTCATCCCGGCCAGCAGCTCGTCCCGCTCGGCAGTGGTCAGTTCGCCGTCGGCGACAGCAGTGTTGAGCAGGATCTTGATGTTCACCTCGTGGTCGGAGGTGTCCACACCTGCCGCGTTGTCGATGAAGTCGGTGTAGATCCGGCCACCGGTCAGCGCGTACTCGATCCGGCCGAGCTGGGTCCAGCCCAGGTTGCCGCCCTCGCCCGCCACCCGGCAGCGCAGGCTGCGCCCGTCCACCCGGATCGCGTCGTTGGACTTGTCGCCCACCTCCGCGTTGGTCTGGGTGGACGCCTTGACGTACGTGCCGATGCCGCCGTTCCAGAACAGATCCACCGGAGCGGTGACGATCGCCTTCATCAGCTCCTGCGGCGACAGCTGCGTGACGTCGTCGTCTAGGCCGATCGCCGCCCGGACCTGCGGCGTGAGCGGGATCGACTTCGCGGTACGCGGGAAGATGCCGCCCCCGGCCGAGATCAGCTCGGGGTTGTAGTCCTCCCAGGAGGAGCGGGGCAGCTCGAACAGCCGCCGACGCTCCGCGTACGAGGTGGCGGCGTCCGGGTCGGGGTCGAGGAAGATGTGCCGGTGGTCGAACGCGGCCACCAGCCGGATGTGCTCGGAGAGCAGCATCCCGTTGCCGAAGACGTCGCCGGACATGTCGCCGACGCCCACCACCGTGAAGTCCTGGGTCTGGGTGTCCAGGCCCAGCTCGCGGAAGTGCCGCTTGACCGACTCCCACGCCCCGCGGGCGGTGATGCCCATCTTCTTGTGGTCGTACCCGGCCGAACCGCCGGAGGCGAAGGCGTCGCCCATCCAGAAGTTGTGCGCCTGGGAGATCTCGTTGGCGATGTCGGAGAACGTGGCGGTTCCCTTGTCCGCCGCCACCACCAGGTACGGGTCGTCGCCGTCGTGCCGGACCACGTCGTCGGGCGGCACGATCTGCCCGCTGACGATGTTGTCGGTGACGTCCAGCATCGCGCCGACGAACTCCTGGTAGCAGGCGACCGCCTCGTCCCGGTCGCCCGGCTTCTGCTTCAGCACGAAGCCGCCCTTGGCGCCCACCGGCACGATCACGGTGTTCTTCACCATCTGCGCCTTGACCAGGCCCAGCACCTCGGTGCGGAAGTCCTCGCGACGGTCGGACCAGCGCAACCCGCCCCGGGCCACCGGCCCGAACCGCAGGTGCACGCCCTCGAACCGCGGCGAGTACACGAAGATCTCGAACTTCGGCCGGGGCGCCGGCAGGTCCGGGATGGCCTGCGGGTCGAGCTTGAACGCCACGTACGCCTTCGGCCGCCCGCCGACCGGCTTCTGGTAGAAGCTGGTCCGCAGCGTCGCCTCGATGAGCGTGAGGTACGAGCGCAGGATCCGGTCCTGGTCGAGGCTCGCCACGTCGTCCAGCGCGCCCCGGATCGTCTCCACCAGCTCGCCGCTGCGCTGCTGCCGCTGCTCGGCGGTGAACTCGCCCGGCGCGAACCGGGTCTCGAACAGCTCCACCAACAGGCTGGCGAGCTTCGGGTACGCGATGAAGGTCTGCTCCATGTAGTCCTGCGAGAAGACCGTGCCGGCCTGCCGCAGGTACTTCGCGTACGCCCGCAGCACCACCACCTGCCGCCAGGTCAGCCCGGCGCGCAGCACCAGCTCGTTGAACCGGTCCACCTCGGCCTCGCCGCGCCACGCCGCCGCGAACGCGTTCTCCACGTGCGGGCGTACCTCGGACAGCTCGTGATGCCCCTCGGGCAGCATGAGGCCGAAGTCGTACAGGTAGACGCGACCGTCGATCCGGTCCACCTCGTACGGGTGCTCGTCGACCACGCGGACGCCGAGCGAGTGCAGCACCGGCAGCACCGCGGAGAGCATCATCGGCTCGCCGTACCGGTAGACCTTGAACCGCACGTTCGTCGTGTCGGCGAGGTCCGCACCGGGCACCCGGGTGCCCGGCCGGGGTGCGAGCTGCTTGCGGAACAGGTGCATCTCCAGCTGGCCGGGCTCCTCCAGCAGCTCCAGCTTGGCCAGGTCCTTCATCGCCTCGTACGGCGTGTGCCCGTCCTTGTAGCCCTCCGGGAACGCGTCGGCGTACCTGGTGAACAGGTGCTTGGCCTGCTCGTCGCCGAGCTTGCGTTCCAACACCAGCCGGTAGTCGTCGTCCCAGAGCCGTGTCGCGTCGGCCAGCTCCTCGGCCAGCAGGTCGGCGTCGATGTCGCCGGGTGGCCGGGTCGGGTCGGTGCGGACGATGAAGTGGATCCGGGCGAGCATCGACTCGGTGACCCGGGTCGTGTAGTCCACCCCGACGCCGTTCAGCTCACGCAGCAGGATGTCCTGCATGCGCAGCCGGTTCTGGGTGGTGAACCGGTCCCGGGGAAGGTAGATCAGGCAGGAGATGAACCGCCCGTACGCGTCCCGGCGCAGGAACACCCGCAGCTGCCGGCGGCCCGCCATCCGCAGCACACCGATCACCGCGTGGTACAGGTCGTCGGTCTTGATCTGGAACAACTCGTCGCGCGGGTAGGTCTCCAGGATCTGGAGCAGATCCTTGCCGGAGTGGCTGCGCCGGCTCAGGCCGGAGCGGTCGAGCACCTCCGCGACCTTACGACGCACCACCGGCAGCTCCCGGACGCTGGTCCGGTACGCGGCGGTGGAGAACAGGCCCAGGAAGCGCCGCTCCCCGATGACCTCGCCGTCGGAGTTGAAGATCTTGAAGCCGATGTAGTCCAGGTACGCCGAGCGGTGCACGGTGGCCCGCGAGTTGGCCTTGGTGATGATGAGCAGGCGCTTCTCCAGCACCTTCTCGTGTGCCTCGTGCGTCATCGACGACAGCGACCGGGCCTCCGGGGAGTCCGAGCGCAGGATGCCCAGGCCGGTGCCGAGCACCGCCTCCAGCGCCTTGCCGTCGACCGGGTCGGCGGTGTTCCCGTCCGGGGCGTCCACCAGGCGGTACTCGCGGTAGCCGAGGAACGTGAAGTGGTCGTGCGCCAGCCAGCGCAGCAGCTCCACCGAGTCGGTGATGTCCTTCTCCGGCACCGGCGGACGGTTGTCCGAGGTGCGGGCCGAGGCCAGTTCGTCGGCGAGCGCGAGCGCACGCTGACGCATCTTCGGCCAGTCCTCCACTGCCTCCCGCACGTCGGTGAGCACCCGTTGCAGCTCACGGCGCAGCCGGTCGCGTTCGGCGGCGTCCCGGACCGGGTCGATCTCGATCCGCATCCAGCTCTCGATGATGTCGCCGGCGATCGCGTCGTCCGGCTCCACGTCCGCCGAGACCTCGGTGAGGCGGCCCAGCGGCTCGCGCCGGACCACCACGAGCGGGTGCACCAGCAGGTGCACGTCCAGGTGGTACGAGTTGAGCAGCGCGGTCACGGAGTCGACCAGGAACGGCATGTCGTCGGTGACGATCTCGACGACGGTGTGGTGCTGGTCGGCGTGCGGCTCGTGGATGCGCAGCTTCAACTCGCCGGGCACCCGCTGCTGCGCGAGGTCCCGGTGTGCCCGGGCCGCGTCGAGCATCTCCTCCGCCGTGAAACCGACCAGTTCCTCGTCCGGGGCGAACCGCCAGAAGCGGCCGACCAGGGTCGCCGCGTCGTGGTCGTCCCCTGCGAGCGCGACAGCCTGGGCCACCAGACGCTCCGCGTTGGGGACCGGTTCGTCGAGCTCGGCGTCCTCCACGTCGTCGGCCAACGCCTCGGTCGGCAGGCCCAGATCGTAGATGGTGTCGATGCTCGACCCGGTCAGCCCCGTGACGCCCGTGTCGAGCCGGCCGTAGCCGTCCCCGTCGGTCGCCGAATCGAAGCTGTCATCGTCCCGGCCGGAGTCATCCTGCCGGAGGTCGGGTTCCGGTTTGATCGCCGGACGCCGGTCCATCGGTGCCACTCCCCTCGACCCACCGCGTTGTGGGTCACTCTGCCGCCCAGCGTAAGCCTGTCGTTTCCCGCCTTGGTCGGCGGACCACTGGCCGGACGTCCGGATCGGGACTTTGTCCTTTCACCCGTTGCGGGTCCGAGGTTGGCCGGTTGCGGGATACCCCGCCCCGCGATGTTCATCACACCGGCCCGGCCCGTCTTTCCGCACGTCGAGCCCCACACGGGACGTTGGGGACACCCTTCGCGTACTACCGTGCAGAGCAGCCCGAGACCGGAAGGACCGCTTCATGACCTTGTCCTACCCCCGGCCCCACCGGCCGAACCGCACCCGGCGGATCGCCGCTCTCACGGCGACTCTGCTCACCGCTGGCGTCCTGTCGGCGTGTTCCGGCGACGACGGGCCGGAGCGCAGCGCCGACGCCTTCCTCGCCGGCTGGCGCAGCGGCGACCTGCAGGCGGTCGCGATGGTCGACACGACCGGCGCCAAGGTGCCGGCGGCCGAGGTGACCAAGGAGATCAAGGAGCTGTCCGGCGAGTTGGCGGCCACCCCGCCCGCCCTGGCCCGCCAGGGTGAGCCGAAGATCACCAAGAACATCGCGACCACGACGATCCGGGTCGACTGGTCCCTGCCGGGCCAGGCGCACTGGACGTACGACCGGGAGCTGCGGCTCGTCAAGGGCGACGACGACCAGTGGCAGGTGATGTGGGAGCCGCGGGTGCTCCACGAGCAGCTCACCAAGGGCGACCGGCTGGGGCTGCGCCGCGACACCGGCCCCCGGGCGGGGCTGCTGGACGCGGCCGGCACGCCGATCGTCGCGCCCCGTCCGGTGGTGCGGGTGGGTGTGCAGCCGAACCAGGTCACCGACATCAAGAAGCTGGTCAAGGATCTTGACGCCGCCTTCAAGGCGATCCGTCCGGCCCTGGTCCCCGCCGTCGACCTGGGCGACCTGCCCAAGCGGGTGGCCGAGGCCGACCCGGGTGCGCTCGTCGAGGTGGTGACCCTGCGCGAGGACGCGTACCGGCAGATCAAGCCTCGGATCTACGACCTGCCCGGCACCAAGTTCGTCTCCGACAAGCTCGACCTGGCGCCGACCCGGGAGTTCGCCCGCGCCCTGCTCGGCTCGGTCGACCAGGCGCAGGCCGACGACCTCGCCGCCCACCCGGACCGGTACGTCGTCGGTGACCTGGTCGGGCACGGCGGGTTGCAGGGCCGCTACGACGAGCGGCTGCGCGGCGCCCCCGGCCTGACGGTAGTGGTCGAGCGACCCGCCGAGGACGGCAAGCTGGCACCCACCGGCGCCGAGCTGTTCCGCCGCGAGCCGCAGCCCGGTCAGGCGCTGAAGACCACCCTGGACGTGGCCACCCAGAACGCGGCCGACGCCGCCCTGCGCGCCGAGCCGCACCGGTCCGCCCTGGTGGCGGTACGCGTCAGCGACGGCGCGGTGCTCGCCGCCGCCAACGGTCCCGGGCCGGCCGGCGAGAACCTGGCCTTCACCGCCCAGGTGCCGCCGGGCTCCACGTTCAAGATGGTCAGCGCGCTGGGCCTGCTGGATCGGGGTGCGGTCACCCTGGACGGGCCGGTGGAGTGCAAGAAGACCTTCACCGTCGACGGCCGGTCCTTCAAGAACTCGGACAACTTCGAGTTGGGCTCGGTGCCGTTCCGCACCGAATTCGCCAAGTCCTGCAACACGGCTTTCGCCTCGCTGGCGCCGAAGCTCGGCGGTGACGGGCTGGCCGCCGCCGGCCGCTCGCTGGGCCTGGAGGGGCAGTGGGATCTCGGTGTGGACGCCTTCACCGGCAAGGTGTCGACCGGCGGCAGCCCGGCCGAGCAGGCCGCCGCGTCGTTCGGCCAGGGCACCACGCTGGTCAGCCCCCTGGCCATGGCCGGCGCCACGGCGGCCGTCGCCCGGGGCGCGTTCATCCAGCCGAAGCTGCTGGTCGACCCTGCGCCGGCCAAGCCGGCCGTGACCGACGGACCGCTCAAGCCGCAGTCGATCGAGCCGCTGCGCACGATGATGCGCGAGGTCGTCACCGCCGGCACCGGCAGCGCCCTCAAGGACGTTCCGGGCGGCGAGGTGTACGGCAAGACCGGCACCGCCGAGTACGACGACAACCCGGCCCACACCCACGCCTGGTTCGTCGGCTGGCGGGGTGACGTCGCGTTCGCCGTGTTCGTGGAGAAGGGCGGGGCCAGCACCGCCTCGGCCGTCCCGATCGCCGAGCGCTTCCTCCGGGCCGTGCCCGCCACCTGACCCGCCGTACGCCGCTGGTCGCCACCCGCGCCAGCGGTGATCCACCCGGTGGTGCGGCGAACCGGGGTGTCCGGGCCGTCCGGGCACCCCGGTTCCGCTCATTGCGGGGTGGAGCGCGGCGCGGTGGACCGGGTCAGGCGGAGTCGGCCTCGTGCCGGTCCGGCGGGGTCTCGGCCGGCGGCGCGGGCCGTCGGAGCAGACCTGGGCCGGCCGAGGCAGGCGGGCCGACCGGTTCGCGATCGACAGTGGCCGCGAGGCCGGTTGGCTCGGCTGGGGGCCACTCGCCCGCGCCGTTCGGCTCCGCCGCGGGCGCGACGGCGTCAGCCACCTCGTCGTCAGCCACCGCGCCGACCGACGAACGGACGCCTGCGGGCTGGTCATCGGAGACGCCACTCTCGGGGAGGTCGTCGCCGCCACGCTCATCGACCCGATCGGGGCCGTCGCGCCCGGCGAGGCGCGCGGCACGATCGAGCCCGTCACGCCCCGCGAGGCGCTCGGCGGCTGTCGCGCCCCGCCCGTTGCCGCGCCGTGGGGAGGGCGTGGGCCGGGGCGACAGCAGTCGGGGTGGCACCGCCTCCGGGGCGGTGACCGGGGCCAGGCCGGCGACCACCGTGTTGACGATCTCGGCGGCGTACGAGCCGTCCGGGTCGTAGTCGGGGTCGAAGACGGTCAGCTCGACGCCGAGGCAGTGCGGGGTGTCGACCAGGCCGGCGAGCAGGATCTCCAGCTCGGCGAAGGCGATGCCACCGGGGTCGGGGGCGTCCACGGCCGGCATCACCGCCGGGTCGAGCACGTCGACGTCGATGTGCACCCAGTAGCCCGCGCAGTCGGCGAGCTGCTCGTGCGCCCACTGGGCCGTCCGGGCGGCGCCTTCGGCGCGCAGCGCCGGCACCGGCCGGGTGGTGATGCCCGCGGCCTGGAGGTCGAGGCGGTACTCGTCCTGCGCCCGGATGCCGAGCACCACCACGTCGATGTCGCGGAAGTAGGGCCGACGGCCCTCCAGCGCGGCCAGGTCGGCCTGCCCGCGCCCGGTGACGAGGGCCAGGTCCTCGCCGGCGGCCGCGCCGACGTAGGAGGCGTTGCCGGGGTGCCGGAAGTCGGAGTGCCCGTCGACGAAGACCAGCCCGATCCGCCCGCCTACCGCCTCACCGAGGCGGTGCATGGCCAGGGCGGAGCCGAGCAGCACGGAGCAGTCACCGCCCAGCACCACCGGGAACTCACCCCGGTCGATGATCGAGCCGATCCGCTCGGCGAGGGCGAGGGAGTAGTCGGCGATCTCCCGGGCGTGGCACACGCCGTCACCGGGCCGCCAGTCGCCCGGGTCGTACCGGGGTGGGGTGACGCAGCCGGCGTCGCGGGCCCGCAGCCGGGCCAGCAGGTCGTGGTCACGCAACGCGCCGGGCGCCTTGGCGCAGCCCGGTACGGAGGTGGACGTCGGCGGTCGCAGGCCGAGATTTGTCGGCGCGTCGAGGACGGCGATCCGGCGCATCATGAGCTCCCGTCCTCGGTGGTCGGGCGGGCCGGCGAAACGCCGGCCCGCGCTGGCGTACTACGAACTCACGATCCGTGCGGCTGACTCAGAACAGGGCGCTGGCCAGGGCCCGCCGGGCCGAGGCGACCGCCGGGTCGTCCGGGCCGGCGATGGAGAACAGCGACACCAGGTGCTGGCGGACCGTCTCGCGGTCCTCACCGGCGGTGCGTCGGACCAGGCCGACGAGCCGGGCGTACGCCTGCTCGGCCAGGCCGCTGAGCACCTCGATGTCGGCGGCCAGCAGCTGGGCCGCGACGTCGTCGGGGGCGCTCTCGGCGGCGGCCAGCGCGGCGGCCGGGTCGGCGCCCGCGACCCGGCGGGCCACGCCGACCTGGGCCAGACCCGCAGTGGCGGCGGCGTCCGCCGGTGCGTCCGCGAGGATCTTGCGGTACGCCTGCTCGGCGGCGTCCAGGTCGCCGCTCATGAGCGCGTCGTCCGCCTCGTCGAGGCGCGGGTCCTCCGGTTCGGCGACGGCCACGCCACCGGCCTTGAGCACCGCCTGGATCCACTGGCGGAGCTGGGCCTCGGGCACCACGCCGGAGAAGGCGTCGATCGGCTGACCGCCGACGACCGCGTAGACCATGGGGATGCCCTGGACCCGGAACATCTGGGCGATCCGCGGGTTTTCCTGCACGTCGACCCGGGCGAGCACCCAGGCGCCGGCGCCCTCGGCGGCCAGCCGCTCCAGCACCGGGGCGAACTCGTCGCTCTCCGGGAAGCCGGCCGCACCGAAGAAGACGATGACGGGCATGGCCATCGACCGTTCGAGCACATCGGCCTGGATGGTGGCCTCGGTGACGTCGACGATGGCGGCGTTGCCGTCGGCGGTCTGCGCGCCGGGCACGCCGGCGGACGGGCCGCCCTGCGGGGGTGTGCCGGGGCGGGTACTGGCTGGTGCGGGGCCGCGCAGCGTGCTGAGGTCGACCGCGCCGCGGGTGAAGATCGACGAGGTGATCCGTGGGTCGCTCATGGTTACCTAGTCTCGCACGCGAGCCCGGATTCCCGGCTCACCCACAACTCCGACGTTGCAACTCTCACGCCCCAATCCCACCTCCGCGATCTTGCACTTTCTGTCGCCGAAACGGGGCATTGACCCCGTTCGTCGGGACAGAAAGTGCAAGATCGACGGGGTTAGAAGCGGGCGGGTTCGCGGTAGGTGCCCCACTCGGCCCGGAGGGCGTCGCAGATCTCACCAAGGGTCGCTTCGGCGCGGACCGCGTCGAGCATGGCGGGGATCATGTTCTCGTCGGTGCGGCTGGCGTCGACCATCCGGGCGACAGCCGCGCGGACCGCCGGCTCGTCGCGTCCGGTCTTGCGCTCGGCGAGCACCCGGCGCTGCTCCAGCTCCACCTCGTGCGAGATGCGCAGGATCTCCAGCTCCTTGGCCACCGTGCCGGTGTGGCAGTTGACCCCGACGATCTTCTTGTCGCCCTTCTCCAGGGCCTGCTGGTAGACGAAGGCCGACTCGGCGATGTGCCCGGTGAACCAGCCGTCCTCGATGCCACGCAGGATGCCGGAGGTCATCGGGCCGATCTGGTGCGGCCCGTCCCCGCCGAGTTGCCGGATGCGAGCGAAGATCTCCTCCGCCTCGGCCTCGATCTTGTCGGTCAGCGCCTCGACGTACCAGGAGCCGCCGAGTGGGTCGGCCACGTTGACCACACCGGTCTCCTCCATCAGCACCTGCTGGGTACGCAGGGCGATCTCGGCGGACTCGTCGGTGGGCAGCGCCAGGGTCTCGTCCAGTGCGTTGGTGTGCAGCGAGTTCGTGCCGCCCAGCACCGCCGCGAGCGCCTCGACGGCGGTGCGTACGACGTTGTTGACCGGCTGCTGAGCGGTCAGCGACACTCCGGCGGTCTGCGTGTGGAACCGCAGCCACAGGGCCTTCTCGCTGGTCGCGCCGTAGACGTCACGCAGCCAGCGGGCCCAGATCCGACGGGCGGCCCGGAACTTGGCGATCTCCTCGAAGAAGTCGAGGTGCGAGTCGAAGAAGAAGCTCAGCCCCGGCGCGAAGACGTTCACGTCCAGCCCACGCGAGAGGCCCAGCTCCACGTAGCCGAAGCCGTCGGCCAGGGTGTACGCCAGCTCCTGCGCGGCGGTCGAACCGGCCTCGCGGATGTGGTAGCCGGAGACCGACAGCGGCTTGTAGCGCGGGATTTCCGCCGCGCAGTACTCCATCAGGTCGCCGATCAGGCGCAAGTGCGGCTCGGGGTCGAAGAGCCACTCCTTCTGCGCGATGTACTCCTTGAAGATGTCGGTCTGCAGCGTGCCGTCCAGCTTGGACAGGTCGGCGCCCTGCCGCTCCGCGGCGACCAGGTACATGCAGAACACCGGCACGGCCGGACCGGAGATGGTCATCGAGGTGGTGACGTCGGCCAGGTCGATGCCGTCGAAGAGCGCCTGCATGTCGGTGGCGGTGTCGATGGCGACCCCGCAGTGGCCGACCTCGCCGAGCGCCTGCGGGTCGTCCGAGTCGCGGCCCATCAGCGTCGGCATGTCGAACGCGACCGAGAGCCCGCCGCCGCCGGCGCCGAGGATCATCTTGTACCGCTCGTTGGTCTGCTGCGCGTTGCCGAAGCCCGCGAACTGCCGGATCGTCCAGGTCCGCCCGCGGTAGCCGGTCGGATGAAGACCCCGGGTGTACGGGTACTCGCCCGGCCAGCCGATCCGCTCGAAGCCCGGGTACGCGCTGCCCTCCGGCGGCCCGTAGACCGGCTCCACAGGCATCCCGGAGAGCGTGGTGAAGTCGGCGTCCCGCTTGCGCGCGGAGTCGTACCGGGCCTGCCAGCGCGCCCGTCCGGCGTCGATCTCGTCGGCGTCCATGCGCAGGGCTCCTCCTCGGTTCCTCGATTGCACATCGAGTGTAGAGCCCCGGCCTGAACGATCGCTAAGTCACGTCGTACCCGTGGGTAACGTGAGGTGCGGGAATCCCAGGTCGGGAGGCGGGCCGAGGTGTCGACCACGCGACGGGCGCGGGTGGTCAACGACCACCCGCGCCCGCAGCCGAGCCAGATCGCTGATCTAGTAGTTGCGGGTCTTCACCAGGAACGCGTAGCCGACCACCGTGGTGCCGTTCCAGTTGTACATCGGGTAGCACTGCTGCGGCGACGTCCACGTGGAGACGTAGGTCGGCCGTGCCGCCTTGCACGCCGCCATCGTCGGGTACATCGGACTGCTGTAATCCGCCAGAGCCGGCGAAGCAGTGCCCAGCACCAGACCGCCAGCCAGAGCGACAGCGGCGATGACGTTACGAGAGCGGGGGCGGCGCGAGATTTTCGCCATCTACAGTCCATTCCTGACGAGTTGGTCCATCAAGGTCCCTGACGCCAGGAGCCTAGTGGCATCCAAGATCGTCGAAGCGACGGCCCGACATGCCTGCAGCCGACCAGGCCGCCGGCCGATCCGGCTCGTCGAGGTCAGACCGTGGGAGTCGCGGGTCCGCCCATCGCCACGTCGTCGACCCGGATGTTGACCTCGTCGACCCGCAGCCCGTACGCCTCGACCGCCTCGGTGACCCGGGCCCGCACCTGCCCGGTGATCTCCGGGACCGGCTGACCGGCCTGGATCACCAACACCAGGTTGACCACGGCCGCGTCCCCGGTGACGTGGGCCGAACAACCCCGCCGGGCGTCGCCGACCTGGTCCAGCCCGACGCGATCGAGGACCGCGTTGAAGAACCGCGCGACGTCCCCGCCCATCTCGGCCACACCGGGCACCGAGCTGGCGGCCGCGACGGCGATCTTCTCGATCACCTCGTCGGAGACCTTCGTCGTCCCGCCGGCCACCGCCGGCACCGTGCCCAGCTCGCGCGTCGCCTCGTCACTCACGTCCCGCTCCCCTGCCGTCGTCCCGCACCGACCCCGCCCGGGGCCCGCGCGAGCGGTGCCCGCGCGAGCGCGAGCCTACTGCCTCCCGGAGCCCGCACACCGTCCGCTGTGAACGCGAGGGGGCACCGCCGGCGCCGGTTCGCTATCTTGCCCCCCATGGCATGGATTCTTGCCGCCGCGCTGGCGGGCTCGGCGGTCGTCCTCCTGGTCGCGGTGTGGCTGGTTCGGCTCTACAACAGGCTGGTCCGGATGCGTAACCAGGTGGATGCGTCCTGGTCCCAGATCGACGTGCAGCTCAAGCGACGCCACGACCTGATCCCGAACCTGGTGGAGACCGTCAAGGGGTACGCGTCGCACGAGCGCGACACCCTGGCCGCCGTGCTGGCCGCGCGCGGCGAGGCCAGCACGCACACCGCCGGCGACCCGGGGAGGGCCGAAGCCGAGAACGCGCTGAGTCAGGCTCTGGGTCGGCTCGTCGCGCTCGCCGAGGCGTACCCGCAGTTGCGGGCGAGCGAGAACTTCGCGGCGTTGCAGGGCGACCTGGCCACCACCGAGGACAAGATCGCCTACTCCCGGCAGTTCCTGACGTACGCGGTACAGCAGTACAACACGGCGATCCAGAGCTTTCCGGCGAACCTGGTCGCCGGCCCGCTCGGCTTCCAGCGGCGCGGACTGTTCGCCGCCACGGACTCCGACCGTGGCGTGATCGCGGTCGGTCTCTGAGCGGTGACGGACCTCCTCCTCGCCGGCGCCGCCGTCGGGCTCTGGCTCCTCGCGTACGGAGCCTGCCGGGTCGCCACCCGACCGGCGCCACCGGCGGCCCGACCGGCCACCATGGACCTCGGCTCGGAACCACCCGCCGTGGTAAGCATGCTGGTCAACGGCGGGTCGACGCGCGCGGGTGCGGCCGAGTCGATCCTGCTCGACCTCGCCGCAGCCGGCTACTACGAGCTGCGGCAGCCGGACGCCGACCCCTATCGCACCACCATCCATCTCGCCGGGGGCCGTCCGGACGACAGCGGCCTGCGGCCGTACGAGCGGCAGGTCCTGGCGCGGGTTCGGGGGCTCGCCGTCGACGGGGTGGTGCCGCCGACCGCGCTGGCCCTGCGCGACGAGGACGAGGCCAAGAACTGGAACAGCCAGCTGCGCGCCGCCGTGGTCGCCGACGCCCGGGCGGCCGGGCTGTCCCGGCGCCGATTCGGGCAGACGATGATGACCGCGCTCTACGTCGGCGCGGCCGCGGTGGGCGTGGTCTGCGGCCTCGTGGCGGTGCACCGCACGCACCTGAGGTGGACGTTCCTGTTCTCCCTCACCGTCGCCCTGGTGCTCGCGGGCCTGGTGCAGCGCGTCGGCGAGCGAGCGACCCCGGCGGGGCTGGAAGCCACCTCCCGGTGGCTCGCGGTGGGTGCCTGGTTGCGCAGCCACGAGCAGTTCGCCGAGCTGCCACCCTCGGCGGTGGCGATCTGGGACCGTTACCTGGCATACGGCGCCGCGCTGGGCGTGACCCGCCGCGCCAGTTACCTGCTCGGCCTCGACGTCGGCAGCCAGCGCGACCTCTGGTCGTCCTACCGGGGCGGCTGGCACCGGATCCGGGTGCGCTATCCGCGCGGCCGACCCGGGTACGGCAGCTCCACGCCCACCCTGCTCTGGCAGGCGGTGCTGGCGGTGGTGTCGGGACGACTGGTGCTGGCCGTCACCGGCTACACCAGCTGGTACTCGCTGCCGGCGTATCCGCTGCTCGTCGGCGGCACCTACCTGCTGGTCGGCGCGCTGGTGGACCGGGTGCGGTCGGTGACCGTCACCGGGCAGGTGCTGGCGCTGCGCCCGCACCAGCGGGCCAGCCGCCACCTGGTCCACCTGGTGCTCGACGACGGGACCGCCGACCGGACCACCGCCTGGGCGACGCCCGGCGGCCGGGCCGACCGCTGCCGGCCGGGCGACGTCGTGACGATCACCGCCCGGCCGTGGAGCCGCCGGGTCGACACCCTCACCCGACGCTCGCCGGCACGCCCGGACACCCAGCGGACCGAGCCGCTGGTCACGGACGTCTTCGGCGAGGTACGTCAGGTGCCGGCCGGGCCGCTCCCGATCTCCGTCGAGGACGTCGCGCGGGTCGTCGGCCATCCCGTACGCGTGGCACGCGGGCCGCGGCGCGTCGACTTCCGCTCCGAGCGCGACGACAGCACCGTGCTGCGCGCCGCCTGGGCGGACGGTACGGCGGGACAGATCGCGTGGCGGGCCAACGCGCGTGGCGTCGCCACCCCGCTACCGGGCGTCGGCGACGAGGCGTACGCCAGCGGCAACAAGGTGGTGCTGCGCGTCGGCGACAGCACGCTGGTGCTCACCGCGCTCGGCAGCGGGCGGCTCGGGACGCCGCACCTTCCGTGGCTGCTCACCAGATGTGCGCGCGACGCCCTCACGGGTGCCTGACCCACCGCTGGGGTGGGCTGTCGAGCGGGCGGCTCAGGAGCCGAGCTGATCGAGCAGCTCGTCGGCCGCCGCGTACGGGTCGAGGGCACCCTCGGCCACCGAGGCGGCGAGCGTGCTCAGCTGCGTACCGTCGCGCAGTGAGCCGATCTTGGCGCGGAGGGCGCCGAGCGCGATGGCCTCGATCTCGGCGGCGGCCCGCGCCTCCTGGCGGCGGCGCAACTCGCCGTGCTCGACCAGCCAGCCCCGGTGCTTGTCGATGGCGGCGGCGATGTCGTCGATGCCCTCGCCCCGGGCCGCGACAGCCCGGACCACCTGCGGTCGCCACTGCCCCGGCCCGCGCTCACCGAGGGCGATCATGCCCTGGATGTCGCGGACTGTGGCGTCGACGCCGTCCCGGTCGGCCTTGTTGACCACGAACACGTCGGCGATCTCCAGGATGCCGGCCTTGACCGCCTGGATCGCGTCGCCCATGCCGGGGGCGAGCAGCACGAGCGTGGTGTCGGCAAGCGAGGCGACCTCCACCTCGGCCTGCCCGACGCCGACGGTCTCCACCAGCACCACGTCACAGCCGGCGCCCTCCAGCACGCGGACCGCCTGCGGTGTCGCCGCCGCCAGCCCGCCGAGGTGCCCCCGGCTGGACATGGACCGGATGTAGACGCCCGGATCGGTGGCGTGGTCCTGCATGCGCACCCGGTCGCCGAGGATCGCGCCGCCGGTGAACGGGCTGGACGGGTCGACCGCCAGCACGCCGACCCGGTGCCCACGTTCCCGCAGCGCACGGACCAGCTCGTTGGTGGTGGTGGACTTGCCCACCCCCGGCGAGCCGGTGAGGCCGACGACCTGGGCCTGCCCGGCGTACGGCGCCAACGCGGCGGCGACTGCCGGCAGCAGTTCGTCGCCGTTCTCCACCAGCGTGATCAGCCGGGCCACCGCGCGGGGGTCACCCGCGCGGGCCCGCTCGACCAGCAGGGGTACGTCCCGGCTGCGGCGCACGGACGTGGTGGCCGCCGCCGGGACGCCCTCGATCGCATCGCTCACTGTGCAGCCGCTGCGCTTCCCGGCACGTGGATGATCAGCGCGTCGCCCTGGCCGCCACCGCCGCAGAGAGCCGCCGCGCCCGTGCCGCCGCCGCGCCGCTTCAACTCAAGGGCGAGGGTGAGGACGAGACGAGCACCGGACATGCCGATCGGGTGACCCAGCGCGATCGCGCCGCCGTTGACGTTGACCTTGTCGGAGCTGACGCCCAGGTCGCGGGCGGACTGGATGCCGACCTGCGCGAACGCCTCGTTGATCTCGATGAGGTCCAGGTCCTCCACGCTCAGGCCGCCCTTCTTCAGGGCGTGGTTGATCGCGTTGGACGGCTGCGAGTGCAGGGAGTTGTCCGGGCCCGCCACGTTGCCGTGCGCACCGATCTCGGCCAGCCAGGTCAGGCCCAGCTCGTTGGCCTTGGCCTTGCTCATGACGACAACTGCCGCCGCGCCGTCGGAGATCGGCGAGGAGCTGCCGGCCGTGATGGTGCCGTCCTTGGTGAACGCGGGGCGCAGCTTGGCCAGCGACTCGGCGGTCGTGTCCGGGCGGATGCCCTCGTCGTCGCTGATCACCAGCGGGTCACCCTTGCGCTGCGGGATCAGCACCGGGGTGATCTCCTCGGCGAAGTGGCCGTTCTTCTGCGCGGCGGCGGCCCGCTGGTGACTGGCCGCGGCGAACGCGTCCTGCTCCTCGCGGGAGATGCCGTGCTTCGTGCCGAGACGCTCGGTCGACTCGCCCATCGAGCAGCAGTCCCAGGCGTCGCTGAGCCCGTCGTGCGCCATGTGGTCCTTGACCACCACGTCGCCGTACTTGTAGCCGGAGCGCTGGCCCATCAGCAGGTGCGGGGCGTTGGTCATCGACTCCATGCCACCGGCCACCACGATGTCGAACTCGCCGGCCCGGATGAGCTGGTCGGCCAGGGCGATCGCGTCCAGCCCGGAGAGGCAGACCTTGTTGATCGTCAGCGCCGGAACCGACATCGGCACGCCGGCCTCGACGGCCGCCTGCCGGGCCGGGATCTGCCCGGCGCCTGCCTGGAGCACCTGGCCCATGATCACGTACTGGACCTGGTCCGGGCTGACCCCGGCCCGCTCCAGGGCTGCCTTGATGGCGATCCCGCCGAGCTTGGTGGCCGGAAGGTCCTTGAGGTTGCCCAGCAGCCGCCCCATCGGGGTCCGCGCGCCGCTGACGATCACCGAAGCCATGCCTGCCTCCGAGGGGGGTGCCGAGCTGTACGCCTTAACGATTGTTCGGCCAGACTAGCGCCATGGCTGAGAACTCCCCCGTCGAGCCCGGTGCGGACTACGTCACAGACATCGGGCTTCGCAAGATTGACCACGTCGGCATCGCCGTCGCCGACCTGGATGCCGCGATCGACTTCTACCAGCGGACCTTCGGGATGCGCTGCGTACACGTCGAGACCAACGCCGAGCAGGGCGTACGGGAAGCGATGCTGGCCGTCGGGCCGACCGCCGAGGGCGGCTGCGTGCAACTGCTGGCCCCGCTCACCCCGGAGTCGACGATCGCGAAGTTCCTCGACCGCAACGGGCCGGGCGTGCAGCAGGTCGCGTACACGGTGGCGGACATCGACGTGGCCTGCGCGGCGCTGCGCGAGCGGGGGGTGCGACTGCTGTACGACGCCCCGCGCCGCGGCACCGCCGACAGCCGCATCAACTTCGTCCACCCCAAGGACGCCGGAGGCGTCCTGATCGAACTGGTCGAACCCGCCCCCACCCACTAACCCCACCCAGCCCGACCCCGCACGCACTCCCGGCCCCGCTCCCCGCGCCCGGCGCCCGCTCTCGCGCCCGGCCCCGCGCCCGCTCCCGGCCTCGCGCCCGCTCCCGGCTCCCGCGCCCGGCTCCCGGTGATCAAGAGGTTTGCGTCAATCCGCGCCCAGCAGATGACGCAAACCTCTTGATCACCGGGAGCGGCCGGGGGCCGGCCGGGGGTGAGGCATGGGGGTCGGCCGGGGGGCGGGCGTGGGAGTCGGCCGGGGGTCGGCGCGCACTTCTGTGCGTGGTTCGCGGGGTGGCCGGGCACCTTCACGCATCGGTCGATGCAGTTTTTCACAGAGGACTTCCCGCCCTAGCTACCGTTCAGTAACGTCCCGGCCCACAGGAGCGCGACCGGGGCCGGATGTGTCGAATGCCGACATGGTGGTCGTGCTCACCGGCGCCGACGATGGCAGCACCCGGGCCCGTGCGGGTGCGGGGACGAACCGGAGGTCACCGTGCAGGACATCCTCGAAGCGATCATGGCGGCGGAGGAATCGAACGACCCGGACCGCGAGCTGGCGGGTGTTGCCGGACTGCCCGTGCCGGAGAGTTACCGAGGCGTGGTCGTCCGCGCCGAGGAGTCCCGGATGTTCGACGGCATGGCCACCCGGGACAAGGACCCCCGCAAGGCGCTGCACGTGCAGGAGGTGCCGACGCCGGAGCTGGCGCCGGGCGAGGCGTTGATCGCGGTGATGGCCAGCGCGATCAACTACAACACCGTGTGGACCAGCATCTTCGAGCCGGTGTCCACCTTCAAGTTCCTCGAACGCTACGGCCGGGTCTCCGAGCTGACCCGCCGGCACGACCTGCCGTACCACGTGGTCGGCTCGGACGCGGCAGGCGTGGTGCTGCGTACCGGCCCGGGGGTGACCCGGTGGGCGGCCGGCGACGAGGTCGTCGCGCACTGCCTCTCGGTCGAGCTGGAGGACGCCGCCGGCCACGACGACACCATGCTCGACCCGCAGCAGCGGATCTGGGGCTTCGAGACCAACTTCGGCGGCCTGGCCGAGCTGGCCGTGGTCAAGGCCAACCAGCTGATGCCCAAGCCGCGGCACCTGAGCTGGGAGGAGGCGGCCAGCCCGGGGCTGGTCAACTCCACCGCGTACCGGCAGCTCGTCTCGCACCACGGCGCCAACATGAAGCAGGGCGACGTGGTGCTGATCTGGGGCGCCTCCGGCGGCCTCGGCGGGTACGCCACCCAGATGGCCCTCAACGGCGGCGCGATCCCCGTCTGCGTCGTCTCGTCGCCGGAGAAGGCCGAGCTGTGCCGCCGGATGGGCGCGGACCTGGTCATCGACCGGGCAGCCGAGGGCTTCCGGTTCTGGAAGGACGAGGAGACCCAGGACCAGAGCGAGTGGCGGCGCTTCGGCGAGCGGATCCGTGAGCTGACCGGTGGCGAGGACCCGGACATCGTCTTCGAGCACCCGGGCCGGGAGACGTTCGGCGCGAGCGTCTACGTGGCCCGCCGTGGCGGCACCATCGTCACCTGCGCGTCCACGAGCGGGTTCCAGCACCAGTACGACAACCGCTACCTGTGGATGCACCTGAAGCGGATCGTGGGCAGCCACTTCGCCAACTACCACGAGGCGTGGCAGGCCAACCGTCTGGTCGCGCTCGGCAAGGTGCACCCCACGGTGTCGCGTACCTACCCGTTGGAGCAGACCGGTCAGGCCGCGTACGAGGTGCACCGCAACGCGCACCAGGGCAAGGTCGGGGTGCGCTGCCTCGCGCCGGCCGACGCGTTGGGCGTCCGTGACGGGGAGTTGCGGGCCCGGCACGAGGAAGCGATCAACCGGTTCCGGGGGCACTGAGCGGGCCACCGGCCGGACGGATGAGCGGCCGATGGCCAATGCGGTGATCGGCCATTGTTCTTCCAACCCCATTAGCTGGAACCCAACCGGATCGAACAAAGGGCCACGGGTCGCACCCGTGGCCCTTTTTCGCGTTACGCTGCGTGGCGTCCGTCCCGCCCGGGACCTGCCAAGATCGCCGATTGGTCCGGCCTCGTCGGCCAGGTCAGTTGACCATGTAATGAGGACACGAAAGCTCCGTACCGCTCTTGCGAAGCACCCTGGGGCGTCTGCCAGTATGTCCCAATGCCCCAGCAGCAGTCCTCCCCTCTCGCGTTCTTCGATAACGCGAACTCGCAGCCAGATTTCACCGTTGGCCTGCGCGGATACAACACTCACCAGGTCGATGACTTCATCGGCCGGATGACCGCCGCGCTGACCCAGTCCGAGCAGGCCCGTGCCGAGGCTGAGCAGCGGATGAACGACGCCCAGCGTCGCCTCCGCCAGGCCGAGCAGCGCATGAGTGCGCTGGAGCAGAAGCTCACCGACACGAACAAGCAGCTCGAAGAGAACAGCCGGCCCACCCTCTCGGGGCTCGGCACCCGCGTTGAGCAGATCCTCCGGCTCGCCGAGGAGCAGGCCAACGACCACCGCAACGAGGCCAAGCGCGAGTCGGAGGGCATCCTCTCCGCCGCCCGCCTCGAGGCCCGGGAGATCACGGACAAGGCCCGCGCCGAGGCCGCCGCGATGAAGGCCAGCGCCGAGCGCGAGGCCGGCAACCTGCGCACCGCCGCCGAGCGTGAGGCCGCCGAGGTCCGGGTGCAGGCCCGCCGCGAGGCCGACACGCTGCGCGCCGACGCCGACCGCGAGACCAAGCAGCTGCGTACGGTGACCGCGCACGAGGTGGCCGAGCTGAAGTCGACTGTCGAGCGTGAGGTGGCCACCCTCCGGGCCACCGCCGAGCGGGAGATCACCCAGCAGCGGGCCAAGGCCGCCCGCGAGGCCGAGGAGAAGCGCGCCGAGGCCACCAAGCTGCTCACCGACGCACGGGACAAGCGCGACAAGGACCTCCAGGCCCTGGAGCTGCAGCTGGCCGAGCGGCGCGAGAAGGCCGAGCGCGAGGAGTCCGAGCGGCACGCCGCCCAGGTCGCGCAGACCCAGAAGCTGGTCAGCGAGGCCGAGCAGCGTGCCCGGGCCGCGCAGGAGCGCGCCAAGGAGATCGAGCAGCGCGCCGAGGCCCGCCGGGTCGAGTCGGAGCGCCACGCCAACGAGACGATCGATAAGGCCAAGGCGCACTCCGAGAAGACGCTCAACGAGGCCAAGGCCGAGTCGCAGCGCCTGCTCACCGAGGCGCGCACCGAGGCCGAGCTGACCACGCAGGCCGCCCGCCGCGAGGTCGAGGACCTCACCCGGCAGAAGGACGCGGTCACCTCGCAGCTCGGTCAGATGCTCTCCGGGCTCGCCGGCATCGTGCCCGGCGTGCCGGCGGCGGCTGCCCCGGCGGCCAAGCCGGAGGCGAAGAAGACCGACGGCGGACAGGAGCGGGTGACCGCGGAGACCGCCGGCTGACCCGAGGCGTCAGGTTGGGGCATCGACGGCGCGAGGTGACACCGGGTGACCGGTGTGACCTCGCGCCGTGTGCGTTTCCCAACCCTCGGTGTGGTGCCCTCGCCACGGAGTGAAGTAGGTCCCACAAGCGGCGTCCGTATCGCCCCAGCAGGGGGCGATGCGTGTGAGGATGGGGGCATGTCGCACGGCGAGGAACTGTTCGCTCTCGGCGGGGACGTGACCACGGAGCCCAGCTTCGAGTCCGCTCTGCGGGGGTACGAGAAGAAGCAGGTTGACCGGTACGTCGCGCGTGCCGAGCACGAGATCGCGACCCTCGCCGCCGAACGGGAACAGGCCTATACACAGATCCACAAGCTCGCCGGCCAGGTCGAGGTTCTGCAACGGGATCTGACCCAGGTCCGCAAGCAGATGAACGTGGTGGACCGGGCCTCCTTCCGGCACCTGGGCCCCCGCGTCGAGTCGATCCTCACCCTCGCCGAGGAGCAGGCCGAGCAGATCCTGTCGGCGGCCAACGAGGAGATCGACGCCCGTCGCGCCACCGCCGAGCACATCATCGAGGAGGCCCGCGAGCAGGCCGCGCGGGCGTTGAAGGACTTCGAGATCGCGCTCGCCGCCCGACGCCAGGAGGAGGAGCGGCACAGCGCTTCTCGCCGCGCGGAGGCGGACGCGACCCTGCGGTCGGCCAAGGACGAGTCGGCGAAGCTGCGCAAGGCGGCGCAGGACGAGTTGGCCAAGGCCCAGCAGGAGGCCACCCAGCTGCGGGACACCGCCAAGGAGATCCACACCCGGGCGCAGCAGGAGGCCACCAAGCTGCGCGAGGCGGCCCGCGAGGCGCTGACCACGGCCCGGCAGGAGGCCGGCGAGCTGCGTGAGGCTGCCAAGGAGGTACACGCCAAGGCCCAGCAGGAGGCCAAGCGGCTCACCGACACGGCGACCGAGGCGGGCCGGGCGACCCACGCCAAGGCACAGCAGGAGGCCAAGCAGATCATCGACGACGCGTCGATGGCCGGTCGGGCCACCCGCGCCAAGGCACAGCAGGAGGCCGAGCGGCTCACCACGCAGGCGTCCGAGTCGGCCAAGCGCAGCCGGGCCGAGACCGAGGCGTACGTGCAGCGGATGCGCAGCGAGACCGAGGCGTACGTCCAGCAGTCCCGGGCGCAGACCCAGCAGGAGCTGGGCGCCTGGCGGGCCGGCGTGGAGCAGGAGGTCAACTCGCGGCGCGAAGCTGCCGATCGCGAGCTGGCCCAGCGACGGTCCACCGCCGAGCAGGAGTTCGCCAAGCGACGCGACGAGCTGGACAAGCAGCACGAGTCCCGCCAGCAGGAGCTGGAGTCGGGTTGGGCCGCGCGCAGCGCCGAGCTGGAGACCGAGTACACGGCACGCCGCGACGAGCTGGAGACCGGGTACACGACCCGCCGCGACGAGCTGGAGACCGAGTACACGACCCGCAAGAACGAGATCGAGCAGGGCGCCGATGCGATCCGCCTGGCGGCCGAGCAGGACGCGTCGACCCTGCGCCAGCGCGCCGAGACGGAGGCGGCCGAGCTGTTGAGCCGCGCCGAGACCGAGGCGGGCGACAAGCGCCGCAAGGCCGACGAGCACGTCGCGGCCTCGCGCCGCCAGTTCGAGGAGTACGCGGCCACGACCCAGCAGCACCTGGCGACCACGCAGCAGCACCTGGCGGCGACGCAGCAGGAGGCCGCCGCGGGCCGGCAGCAGCTCGCCCAGGTGATGTTGGAGATCGCGCAGGCCCAGCAGCAGCTCGCCGACCTGCGGCAGGAGACCTGGAAGGCGCGGCAGGAGTCCGACGAGCTTGAGCGGCAGATGGCTGAGGTGCGGCTGCGCAGCACCACCGGCCCGATCGACGGCCCGACCGCACCCGCCACGGACGACAGCCCCGTCGCGACGGCCGTGACCGGGTCGGGTGCCGACGACGCCGGGGCGCCGGTCGCCGCCGGCACCGCGAACGGCCTCAAGCCCGAGCCCGACGACGCCGGCGCACCCGTCGCCGCCAGCACGGCGAACGGTCTCAAGCCCGAGCCCGACGACGCCGGGGCACCCGTCGCCGCCGGCACGGCCAACGGCCTCAAGCCCGAGCCCGACGACGCCCGGCAGCCGGCGAACGCCGCCGCGGGCGGCGAGTCCGGGCAGTCCACGACCCGTCCGGTGGCCGAGCCGGTGACCACTGTCGACGGCGGCGCGGCCAGCGCCGGGGTGGACGGCGAACCGACCGTGGCGGCCGTTCCGGGCGAGGGTGGCCGGGGAGCCAAGCCGACGAAGATCACCAGCACCGGCGAGAACGGCAAGCGTCCCAGCAAGCCGACCACCGACGAGCGCAGCGCCAAGCCCAGCAAGGTCACGATCGAAAAGGACTGACGGTACGTCCCCGAGCTTCGAGATCTTGGACAGTTTCCGTTAGCAGCTAACGGAAACTGTCCAAGATCTGCGGGTGGACCGGGCGGTGCGGGGGCTGGTGGCGGATGACGGGCTCGTGGTGGACTGCGAGTGTGGGGTGGCTACGCTCCTGGCGTCCCACGGACTGACCCGGAGGTTCTGGTGCCGCAGCATGACCCGTCGGCCGACGACCCGGACGCCGCGCCCCCGCGAGCTGACGCCGCCGCACCCTCGCGAGCGGACGCCGCGACGACACCCACTGCGGCCGAGACGAGATTGACCGAGCCCGCAACGCCACCGGTCGGGACGCCGCCTCCCGTACCGGTGCCGGCACCGGGGATCGACCCGGAGGAGCCGCCGGCCGTGCCGTCGGGCAAGTTCGGTACGCCAGGTCGGCCACTGCGACGCAGCAGCTTCCTGATCGGCTTCACGGGCGCGCTGGGTGTGCTGCTGGCGTACACCCTCTATCTGGGGATCCGCAATGCCGGCGGCATCCTCGTGCTGGTGGTGATCGCGCTCTTTCTCGCGGTGGGCCTCAACCCGGCGGTGGTGCGGCTGCGCGCCTGGGGCGTGCCCCACGGCCTGGCGGTGACGGTCGTGGCGTTGACAGTGGTGCTGCTGCTCTGCGGGGGCGTGGTGGCGCTGGTCCCGCCGATCGTGACGCAGTCCGGTCAGTTCATCGACCAGATCCCGAGCCTGCTCGACGAGTTGCGCCGGAATCCGACGGTCAATGACCTGGTGGAGCGGTACGACGTGGTGGAGCGGGTGCAGGGCGCGGCCAACGCGGACACCATCGGCCGGGCGCTCGGCGGGGTGCTCGGCGGCGCCCAACTGATCTTCGGCACGGTGTTCCGGACGTTGACCGTGCTGGTGCTGACCATCTACTTCCTGGCCTACTTCAACCGGCTGCGCTCGCTGGGCTACTCGTTGGTGCCCCGGTCGCGGCGGGAGCGGGTGCAGCTGATCGGCGACGAGATCCTGGCGAAGGTCGGCGCCTACATGGTCGGCGCGTTGAGCATCGCCGTGCTGGCCGGCGCGACCACCTTCGTCTTCGCGTTGATCGTCGATCTGCCGTACCCGTTCGCGCTGGCCGTGGTCGTCGCGGTGACCGACCTGATCCCGCAGATCGGCGCAACCCTGGGCGCGGTGATCGTGAGCCTTGTCGGTTTCGCCGCCGACCTGCCCACCGGCATCGCCTGCGCGGTCTTCTTCCTGATCTACCAGCAGGTCGAGAACTACCTCATCTACCCGAAGGTGATGCGGCGATCGGTGGAGGTCAACGAGGTGGCCGCCCTGCTGGCCGCGCTGCTCGGGGTGGCGCTGCTGGGCGTGGTGGGCGCGCTGATCGCCATCCCCACGGTGGCCGCGCTGCAACTGATCCTGCGCGAGGTGGTGCTCCCCCGTCAGGAGCGGAGTTGACTGTCAGTCGGCCGGCCCGGGGACGGGCGTGTCCGCGAAGGCGGCCACGGTCCGGTCGGCGTACGCGCTGACGTCGCCAGCCTCCATCGGGCCGTCCCAGGTCGTCGGCAGCGGCACCTCGACGGCGGGGTTGACCCGCTTGACGATCTCGTCGAGCACCGTCTCGGCGTCGCCGACCCAGAGGTGCTTCGCGCCGGGCACCCCGACCACCTCGGCCTGCGGCACCGCGGCGAACCGCTCCCGCGCCTCGGCCGGGCGCAGATAGTCGTCGAACTCCGGCACCAGCGCCACCAGCGGCCGACCCGAGTCGGCCCAGGTGGCCAGGTCCTCGGGAGCCGAGAAGCGCAGCGGCGGGGAGAGCAGGATCGCCCCGGCGACCGCCGGGTCGCAGCCGTACTTCAGGGCCAGGTCGGTGCCGAACGACCAGCCGACCAGCCAGATGTCGGGCAGCTCGGCGAACTCCGCGTACTCGATGGCGGCGGCCACGTCGTAGCGCTCGCCCACCGCGCCGTCGAAGGCCCCCTCGCTGGTGCCGCGCACACTGCTCGTGCCCCGGGTGTTGAACCGCAGCACGGCCAGGTCGGCCAGCGCGGGCAGCCGCCACGCCGCCTTGCGGAACACGTGGCTGTCCATCATCCCGCCGTGGGTGGGCAGCGGGTGCAGGCAGACGAGGGTGGCCACCGGGGGCCGGTCGGCCGGCAGGGCCAGTTCGCCGACCAACCGCAGACCGTCGGCGGTGTGCAGCTCGATGTCCTCCCGGCGGCCGGGCAGGATCGACGACGCGCGGATCGCTGTGCTCACCGCCCAAGTCTGTCGCGAACTCGCCGCCGCCGCCCGCCCAGGCACGAACAGGGTGATCCAGGTCGCTCGCTCAGTAGCGCGGCGTGCCCCGCCCGCGCTGCACCGCCGGGCCGCGCCGTTCCCGGGCACGCCAGCACCCGCTGTGCCAGTGCCGGCGGTCGGTCAGGTCACCCAGGCCGTCGGCGGGCCAGGCCACGAGGTGCGCCACCCCGGGTCGGATCTCCTGGTCACAGCCGGGGCAGCGGTAAGTCTTGACCGACGCGCCCGCCCCGATGCCGCGTACCTGCCAGGCGCCGTCGGTCCACTGCTGCACCGAGGCGACACCCTGCCGGACGCGATCGGCGTCCAGGTTGGCGTTCTCGTCCCGACGAGGGCGGTTGCGACGGGGGCTCACAGTCACCAAGCGTACGGTCCGGCGGGCGGGAGGGCCCGGGGCGGTCACCAGGTCGTGGGCCGGTCCAGGTGCTCGGCCACCTGCGCCCCGCTCAGCACCGTGGCCGCGTCCGCCTCGGTGTACCCCTGCGCCGGCCAGCCGAAGTTGGCGGTCAGGTGGGCCTTGGGGAAGCCGAGCAGCTCAAGCTCCCCGCTCCGATCGACATGCGCTATTTTGCCGTTTATTTCACGGTTTCCTGTGGTACGGCTTCCGGCAATGCCGACCGCGTACTGCAACTCGACCTGGATGCCCCCCGGGCTGCTCCCGGTGACCGTCAGCTGCACGCCGAACGCGGCCGGGAACGGCGCCACCGTCACCTCGCACCTCGTCACCTTCGCCCCCGCCGGCAGCGTCGTGAGCCGCAGCGGCCCACCGCAGCGGTGCGCCTGGTCGAGCCGCAACGCGCTGGCCGCCTCGAACAGCTCCCGCTCGTCGTCGGCGATGGCGGTGGCCCGGGCGTACACCCCGGGGGCCGGTTGCCAGTGCCGCAACCAGACCGTGACGCCGTACGGCCCCGCGGCGTGCGACACCGACCCGTCGAAGACGCCCTCGGTGATCAGCTCCGGTACCAACGCCGGCAGCCCGGGGGCGCGCATGGGCAGTGCCTCGGCGGACGCGGAGAGCTCCAGCGTGACCGTGTGGCCGTCGACGTCGAGCCGCGCCATCTCCACACCGCTCTGCACGGACCAGGAGAGGTAGCGGAACCCGTCCGAGGCGAACCCGAAGTGCAGCAACTGCGGGTCGGCGCCGAGCAGATCCGGTCGGGCGGCCGCGCCCGGCACGTCGTCGACGCGCGGCGGCACCACTGCCACCACGGCATCCGCCGGCAGACCGGGACCCGGCGGCACGTCCGGGCCGGAGTCGACCAGGCCCACCGGGTCCGTCACCACGCCCAGACCCAGGATCGCCACCACGCCGAGCGCGAGACCGGCGGCGGTACGTCGACGGCGTACCCGGCCGCGTCCCCGCACCACGGCGGCGGCCAGCAGCCGGTCGGTGTCCACGCTGCCCTCGGCGCGCTCGCGCAGCGTCTGGTTGATCCGCTGGTCGAGGTCGGTCACGGTCGGCTCCCGTTCGTCGTCGGGACGCCGCAACGCTCCCGGAGGTTGGCGAGGGCCCGCATGGCGTGGGTGCGGACGGTGACCGGCGAGCAGTTCAGGATCTGGGCGATCGTGGCGTCGTCGAGGTCCTCGTAGTAGCGCAGCACCAGCACCGCCCGCTGACGGCCGGGCAGGGCGAGGATCAGCCGCCACATCTCGTCCCGGTCGGCCGCCTCGCCGCCGACGTCGCCACGGTGCGGTCGGTCGCCGACGGCGTCGATGACCACTTCCCGGTTCGAGCGGCGTCGCCACCAGGAGTTGTTGGCGTTGACGAGCATCCGGCGCACGTACACGTCGGGCCGGTCGGCGCGGGAGATCCGACGCCAGTGCACGTACGCCTGGGACAGCACCTCCTGGGTGAGGTCCTCGGCCCGGTGCTCGTCACCGGTGAGCAGTCGGGCCAGCCGGACCAGGGCCGGGCCGCGGCTGCCGACGTACTCCTCGAAGGTCACATCCTGTAGACGCGGCCGGGGCCCTCCGGCGTTGACCGGCTCAGCGGTGCGAGTGGTCGCGGAAGCCGCGGCGGGTCTTGCGGCCCAGGTAGCCGGCGGTGACCAGGTGCTCCAGCAGCGGCGCGGGCGCGAAGCCCGGCTCGCGCAGTTCCAGGTACAGCTCCCGCTGGATGGCCAGCGAGACGTCCAGCCCCACCACGTCGAGCAGCTCGAACGGGCCCATCGGGTAGCCGCAGCCCAGCTTCATGGCGTGGTCGATGTCGTCGGCGGTGGAGTAGCTGGCCTCCAGCATCTTCACCGCGTCGTTCAGGTACGGGAAGAGCAGCGCGTTGACGATGAACCCGGACCGGTCGCCGCAGACCACGCCGGTCTTGCCCAGCGCGGCGCAGACGGCCCGTGCGGTGGCGGTGGCCTCCGGGGAGGTGCGGATGGTCTGGACGACCTCGACCAGCGGCATGACCGGCGCCGGGTTGAAGAAGTGCAGGCCCACCACGTCGGCCGGCCGCTGGGTGGCCATCGCCACGTCGATCACCGGCAGGGACGAGGTGGTGGTGGCCAGCACCACGCCCGGCTTGCAGATCTCGTCGAGGCTGGCGAAGAGCGCCTTCTTCACGCTCAGCTCCTCGACGACCGCCTCGACCACCAGGTCGACGTCGGCGAGGTGGTCGAGCGTGGCCGACCAGCTGATCCGGCCGAGCGCGGCGTCCCGGTCGGTCTCGGTGAGCTTGCCGCGCACCACGCCCTTGTTCAGCGAGGTCTTCACCGCCTCGCAGACCGCCGCGGACTTCTCCGCGCCCCGGGTCACCGAGACGACCTCGTAGCCGGCCTTCGCGAACACCTCGATGATCCCGGTGGCCATGGTCCCGGAGCCCACGACGCCGACCTTCGTGATGGCCCGCGCGCCGTCGGCGAGCGCGGCGTCCGTCGCCGGCGGCGTCGCCTCGTCGGGTACGACGACCGGGGAGCCCGGCCGCTGGTAGGTGTAGAAACCCCGGCCGGACTTCCGGCCGAGCAGCCCCGCCGTCACCATCTGCTTGAGCAGCGGCACGGGGGCGTGCCGGCGGTCCCGCCCACCGCGTCGGTACATCGTGTCCAGGATCTCGTACGCGGTGTCCAGGCCGATCAGGTCCATCAGCGCCAGCGGGCCCATCGGCAGGCCGCAGCCGAGCTTCATGGCCGCGTCGATGTCCTCCCGGGTCGCGTAGTGCGCCTCGAACATGCCGACGGCGTGGTTGAGGTAGCCGAAGAGCAGCGCGTTGGCGATGAAACCGGCCCGGTCGTTGATGGTGACGTCGACCTTGCCCAGCCGGGCGCACAGCGCCTCGACGTCGGCGACCACCTCGGGTGCGGTGACGACGGTGCGGACAACCTCGACCAGCTTCATCACCGGTGCCGGGTTGAAGAAGTGGATGCCGATCACCTGGTTGGGCCGGGTGGTGGCGACCGAGATCTCGGTGACGCTCAACGACGAGGTGTTGGTGGCGAGGATGGTGTCCGGCCGGCAGACCCGGTCCAGCTCCGCGAAGATCCGCTGCTTGAGGTCCAGGTGCTCGGGCACGGCCTCGATCACCAGGTCCACGGAGTGCAGGGCGTCCAGGCCCACCGCGAAGCGCACCCGCTCGTGCAGCGCGTCCCGGTCCGCCTCGGCGAGCTTGCCCTTGGCCACGGCGCGATCGGTGGAGCCGGTGAGGGTGGCCCGGCCGCGCTCCAGCGCCGCTTCGGAGATCTCGACCGCGAGCACGTCGATGCCGTTGCGGGCGAAGACCTCGACGATGCCGGCACCCATGGTGCCCAGCCCCACCACACCCACGGTGCTGAACTCGCGCGCCACGAACGGCCTCCCCAGACACTCCGCACGGCCACTGAACGGCCGCTAAGGTTATGCGCGCGAGTCTGCCACGTGACGCTCGGTTGTCGAGACGCCGTGGGATATTTCACCCACGGTGCGCCCCTATGCCGCCGACATGTCGGTCAGTGCGAGCAGCTCCGCGACGAACTCCGCCGGGCGTTCCAGGTGCGGGCTGTGCCCGCAACCGGGCAACACCACCTCGCGGTACGCGCCGCCGGCCGCCGCGTACCGCTGGAGCACCGCTCGGGTCTGGCCGATCATCGGCTGCGGCGGGCAGGACTCCTCACCCGGCCAGCCGGGCACGACACCCAGCGAACCCAGGTACGCCAGGTCGAACAGCGACGTGTCCGAGACGATCACGTCGGCGTCCCCGCGTACCCAGGTGACCGGCGGTTTGGGTGCGACGGCCACCAGCTCGTCGGCGAGCCGGAACCAGGTCGGGGCGAGCGCGTTGAGCACGCCGCGCTCCCCCGGCGCGGTACCCGGCCAGTTCGCCGACGGCACCGCCGTACCGGGGTAGTTGTCGTCGCCGGTCGCCGTGGACAGGACGCTGTCCAGCAGCAGTTCCTCGTCGGTGCCCAGCACGGCCGGATCGGCCACGTAGGTGGCCCGCAGCACCGCGCGCGGGCTGGCCGGCGCGTCGGCGCCGCGATCACCGGCGGCGAGCCGCGCGACGAAGTCGGCGTTTGCCGTCCCGGCACCGGTGCCGGCGAAGTCGGGGGTGGTCGGCGTGCCGGTCAGGTCGCGGGTTCCACCGAAGCCGTACGGCGACACCGGCGCGGCCAGCAGCAGCGCGCCCACCCGGTGCGGGTGGTCGACCAGCAACCGCATCGCCACTCCCCCGCCCAGGGAGTGCCCGACCACCACGGGCCGGCCGCTGCCGCCGGTGGCGGTGGCGGTGGCGGTGGCGCTGGCGCTGGCGCTGGCGAAGAGCGTCGGGTCGTCCAGCAGGGCGGCGATGTCGTCGGCGAAGTCCCGCAGGCCCCGCGTGGCGTCCACGGGAGCGGTCGCGGAGTCGCCGTACCCCCGTAGGTCGGGAGCGACGACCCGCAGCGTCGGTGGCAGCCGCCGGAGCAACGGCTCCCAGAACAGCGAGGACGAGCAGTTGCCGTGGATCAGCAGCACCGGAGTGCCGTCCGGCGGGCCGGCGACCCGTAGCGCCTGGGTGGTGCCGTTCGCCGTCACGACCCGCTGCTCGCTCTGCATCCGCGGCATGTTGCCACGCCGTTCTCCGCCGGTCCAGGTGCGGGACAGCCACCCCGCGGCACCGCCGGAGTGTGGCGCACCACCAGTCGTGGCCCCGGCCGCCCACACACCGGCGGGCGGCCGTCGCCGTGGGTCAGCGGCGGGCGCTGGGCGGCGTGGCCAACGGCAGGGGCAGGGTCGGTCGGATGTCCCGCCGGGACACCCCGAAGCTGAGCCCGACCGGATCCGTGTGGGCGACCCCCGGGTCGAACAGGCGCAACTCGGTGCGGCCGAGCCGGATCACGTCGCCGTCGGCGAGTCGTTCCACCTGGGTGATCCGGCGGTCGTTGAGCCAGGTGCCGTTGGTCGAGCCCAGATCACGCAGCGACGCGCCCTCCGAGGCCAGCCACACCTCGGCGTGCCGGCGGCTCAGGTGCGGGTCGTTGATGACCACGTGGCCGGTCGGCGCCCGACCGATCACCTGCGGCTCGGCCCGAAGGCGAAAGCTCGCTCCGCGCATCGGCCCACCAGCGACCGTCAACAACGGCAGTAGTTCCGGATGTTCCTCCATGGACAGTCAGCCCTCCACCCCACACCGTTACTCCGCGCGTCAGCCTGCCATCAGACGGTAATCGTCAATACCGACCAGCCGGTCAGCTCCTCGTCACCTCCCGGCCACCCACCGTTCGACGGTTCGGGCGGCCGGCCTGCGGCACCCGACCCCTGACCTGCACTGATCAACGAGCGGACGACCCGGGGCGACTTTCGTCCCCTCGATCCGAATTCGTGCCCTACCGGTGAGTAATCTTCGGGTCTAGACTTCCGCCATGACGGCTGTGCATGCCCCCGGCACCCCTCTCATCGAGGCGGACGAGCTCGTCTCCACCAGTCCGGCCACCGGCGCCGAGGCGGGTCGCCTCCCGGTCGCCACCGACGCCGACGTACGCCAGGCCGTCGACGAGGCCCGCGCCGCCAGCGAGTGGTGGGCCGGCCTGGGCTTCAGCGGCCGCCGGCAACGGCTGCTGCGCTGGCGCGCACTGCTCGCCCAGCGGATTGAGCAGCTCGCCGAGCTGGTGCACGTCGAGGGCGGCAAGCCGGTCCCCGACGCCATCGTCGAGATCGTCACCGCGATCGAGCACGTCGACTGGGCGGCACGCAACGCCCAGCGGGTGCTCGGCCCCCGCCGGGTCCGGTCGCGGCTCATCCTCGCCGAGTTCTCCGGGCACCTGGAATACCAGCCGTTCGGCGTGGTCGGTGTGATCGGCCCATGGAACTATCCGGTCTTCACCCCGATCGGCTCCGCCGCGTACGCCCTGGCCGCCGGCAACGCCGTCGTGCTCAAGCCCAGCGAGTACACGCCCGCCGTCGGCCAGTGGCTGGTGGACACCTTCGCCGAGGTGGTGCCCGAGCAGCCGGTGTTCACCGCCGTGCACGGCCTCGGTGACGTGGGCGCGGCGCTGTGCCGCTCCGGCGTCGACAAGGTGGCCTTCACCGGCTCCACGGCGACCGCCCGCAAGGTGATGGCTGCCTGCGCCGAGACGCTGACCCCCGTGCTGATCGAGGGCGGCGGCAAGGACGCCATGATCGTCGACAGCGACGCCAACCTGGACGCCGCCGCCGAGGCGTGCGTCTGGGGCGCCATGACCAACGCCGGCCAGACCTGCATCGGTATCGAGCGGGTCTACGCCGTCGACGAGGTCTTCGACGCCTTCGTCGACAAGGTCGTCACCCGCGCCGGCCGGCTGACCGTGGGCCCGGAGGGCGCCGACATCGGCCCGATCACCATGCCCGCCCAGATTGAGGTGATCCGCCGGCACATCGACGCCGCGGTCAGCTCCGGCGGTCGCGCCGTGCTCGGCGGCCCGGATGCGGTGCGACCTCCGTACGTGCACCCGACCGTGCTGGTGGACGTTCCGGAGGAGTCGGCCGCCGTCCGCGAGGAGACCTTCGGCCCGACGCTGACCATCAGCCGGGTCCGCGACGCCGACGAGGCCGTCGCCCGCGCCAACGCCCTGTCGTACGGTCTCGGGGGTTCGGTCTTCGGCCGGCGGCGTGCGGTGGCCATCGCGCGGCGCCTGCGCTCGGGGATGGCTTCGATCAACTCCACCCTGACCTTCGCCGGGATGTCCACGCTGCCGTTCGGCGGGGTCGGTGACTCCGGCTTCGGGCGGATCCACGGCGAGGACGGCCTGCGCGAATTCGGCCGCGCCAAGGCCATCACCCGGCGTCGGGCACGATCGCTGCTGCCGTCGATGACCTTCGAACGCACCCCGACCGACGTGGCACGCCTCATCAAGGCCATCAAGGTGATGTACGGCAGATGAGTGTCGGATAACCGATCTCGACGCTGATCGGCGTATCCACATGTTTATTGGTTGTGCTCGCGGCGGTACATTGCGTTAAATGGGCCACAATCGATTGCGCCACCGCCTTGTCGACAGTGACCAGTCGTGGAGCGCCCGGCAGCGGCGTCGTCGTTCGGACTGGCTGGCGCGCACCTTCCCCGACATCGGCGACATGCACGTCGTCGACCTCGGCGGCCGGCTCGGCACCTGGCACCGCGCCACCGTCCGACCGGCCCGGGTCACAGTGGTCAACCTGGAACAGCCGCCCGCCGCAGTGCCGGAATGGGCCCACGTCGAACAGGCCGACGCCTGCGACCTGCCACCCCACGTCGCCAACGGCGCGTACGACCTGGTCTTCTCCAACTCGGTGCTGGAGCACGTCGGCGGGCACGAACGCCGGCTGCGGTTCGCCGCCGCGGCCCGGTCACTTGCCGATCGCCACTGGGTGCAGACGCCCTACCGCTATTTCCCCATCGAACCGCACTGGATCGCGCCGGGCATGCAGTTCCTGCCGATCCGACTGCGCACCGCGCTCGCCCGCCGCTGGCCCCTCGGGCACAAACCCACCCGCAGCCACGAAGCCGCGATTCACCAGGTGCTCTGGACCGAACTGCTGGACCGTTCGCAGATGCGCCACTACTTCCCCGACTCGCGGATGCTCGTCGAGCGGGTGGCCGGCCTGCCGAAGTCGCTGATCGCCGTTCGAACCGGGGCGTGAGCGGTCAGAAGAGGGTCAGCTCGTCCTTCTCGATGCCGCGCAGCCGGTCGTAGTTGACGACCACGCACCGGATGCCGCGGTCGGCGGCGAGCACCCGGGCCTGCGGCTTGATCTCCTGGGCGGCGAAGACGCCGGTGACCGGGCTGAGCAGCGGGTCACGGTTCATCAGTTCGAGGTAGCGGGTCAACTGCTCCACCCCGTCGATCTCGCCACGCCGCTTGATCTCGACGGCGACAGCACCGGAGTTGGCGTCCCGGCACAGCAGATCCACCGGGCCGATCGCCGTCATGTACTCACGGCGCACCAGCGTGTACCCCTCACCGAGCACACCCGGATTGGCCGCCAGCAACTCCTGGAGGTGCGCCTCGACGCCGTCCTTGCGCAGGCCGGGATCCACACCCAGCTCGTACGAGGTGTCCTGGAAGACCTCCTCCAGGGTGATCCGCAGCTCCTCGCCGGCCTTGTTGACCACCCGCCACACGCCGGGGGCCTCCTCCAGCCGACACGGCGGGCTCATCCAGTTCAGCGGCTTGTACGCACGATCGTCGGCATGGATGGACACCGACCCGTCCGCCTTCACCATCAACAGCCGGGTGGCCAGCGGCAGGTGAGCCGAGAGCCGTCCGACGTAGTCCACCGAGCACTTCGCAATGACCAACCGCACCCGACGAGGGTAGCCGAGCCCCCGGCGACCACCACCGAGCGGCACTGGCGCGTCGGTGCGATGCTGAGACGGTGTTCGAAGTCCTCACCGGCACCGGCCTCGCCGCCTCGGCGGGGCTGAACGCCTACATACCCCTGCTCATCCTCGGCCTACTCGGCCGTTACACCAACCTGATCGACCTGCCCAGCGGTTGGACGTGGCTCGGCAACGGCTGGGTCATCGTCATCCTGGCCGTCCTGCTCGCCGTCGAGATGGTGGCGGACAAGGTGCCGGTGGTCGACCACATCAACGACGTGGTGCAGACAGTCGTCCGACCCACCGCCGGCGGCCTCGCCTTCGGGGCCGGTTCGTCCTCGGAGACCGTGACCGTCAGCGACCCGGGGAGTTTCTTCACCTCCCACCAGTGGGTGCCGGTGGCCACCGGCGTCCTGCTCGCCTTCGGCGTGCACCTGCTCAAGTCCGCCGCGCGGCCGGTCGTGAACGCGACCACCGCCGGGTTCGGCGCCCCGGTGGCCAGCACCGCCGAGGACGCGACAAGCGTGGTCGTCTCGCTGATCGCGATCATCCTGCCGGTGCTGGTGCTCGCCTTCCTGGTGGGCCTGGTCGTCTTCATCTACTGGTTCTTCCGTCGACGATCCGAACGCCGTCGCGAACGCGAGGCGGCCCGCGCCGCCGGCTTCCGCGTCTGACCGGGGGCCTTCCTCGCGGCGAGCACCGGCTTCGCGGCGCCGGCGCCTTCAGATCTTGGACAGTTTCCGTCAGCTGGTGACGGGAACTGTCCAAGATCTCCCGGGCACGACGATGGCCGGCACCCCGGGGTTCGGGGTGCCGGCCAGGTACGCCGATGGCCGGCACCCGTTGTCGGGTGCCGGCCATCGGTCGGTGCGGTGGGTCAGCTGTTCCAGTGCTGGGCAACCAGGTCGGTGGCCTGCTGCTCCCACTGGGCGTACGCGTCGGGGTAGGCCGAGACCTGCACGGTCTGCGCGGCGTCGGTCAGGGGCATGTCCTGCCAGCCGTCGACCTGCTTGAGGCCCTTGAGGAACGCGGTCGTGGAGTACTCCGGGTTGGTGATCTGCTCGGGGGTGCCCCAACCGGAGGTGGGGCGCTGCTGGAACAGGCCCAGCGAGTCGTGGTCGTTGGCGTCGCCGAGGTGACCCAGGTTCTCCAGCTTGGACTCCTGCAGGCTCGTCGCGATCGAGATGACCGCGGCGCGCTCGGGCAGGCCGGCCTTCTTCGTGGCGGCGATGATCGCCTTGACGTTGGCGGTCTGCTCGCCGTTGAGGTCGATGTGGGACTGGTCGCCCTGCGGCTTCGGCGCCGTGGTGTGCACCGCGGCGGCGGCGGTGGGCTTGGCGTCGACGGGGTTGGCGTGGGCGGCGATCGGGCCGGCGAAGACTCCACCGGCGAACGCGAGACCGGCCACGGACAGCATGCTCTTACGGAAGATCGTGTTCATGGGGGTAGCTCCTTCGGGGGTAGGAACACCCGCCTCACCGCCGGGGAGCGGCGACGCGGATGTGAGCACCTCGTCCGGCGCTGCACAAAACAAGGGGAAAAGATGTGGGGGCGGCCTGCGGGCTGATCGCCTCGTAGCGCCCGAGGGGCGGCAGCCGGCGAGCGGGGGGCTCGCGGCGCCTGGACGGTGTGTAACGACCCGCGATCCGGGGTCATTCCCGGCGGCCTGCGAGGCGGGCTCGCGGTGCCGGACCGTGTGTAACGACCCGGGGTCCGGGGTCATTCCCGGCTGCCCGCGAGGGGGGCTCGCGGCGCCGGACCACGTGTAACGGCCGACCGTCCGGGGTCATTCCCGCGGCGGCCCGCGAGGGGGCTCGCCGCGCCGGACCGTGTGTAACGGCCGGCTGTCCGGGGTCATTCCCGCGGCGGCCCGCGAGCGGGGCTCGCGGGCCCGGACCGTGTAACGGCCGCCGGGCTGGGGTCATTCCCGCGCCCTCGCCGGGGCCCCGGGGGCGGGGTCACGGGGTGTTCGGGGGTCTGCAACGACCCGGCCCGACCGGCCATTTCCCACCCGGTCGAGCGGACGGGGGCGGGCCGTGGTCCTGCGATCGTCAGGGTATGCAACGACCCCCGGCCCGCCACAATTCCGGCCCACGGATGCGACCGGTCACAACCCAGCGACCGCCCAGAAACGGACATCCCGCCTATTCCGACGCAGCGGACGCGGCGGACGCGGCGGGCGGGGTGTGGCTGGGTGGTGATCGACTCGGGTTCGCCGATATCGGGGTATCCGGGACCGGTTGATACCCCGATATCGGCGAACCCGTGTTGATCACGCCCGTTTCGGCCTGCCGAAACCGGCAGACACCCCGACATGGCCGACCGCGCGCTTCGATCACGCCGACCGGTCGACACCCGACATCGGGGACCTCGTGTCGATCACCTCGGTGCGGGACATCCGGCGGCTTTGACACCCGACATCGGTGATCCCGCGTCGATCCCGGCCCGCCGGTTGGCACCCGACACCGGCGAGCACGTGTCGATCGGGTCCGACATGGGATATCCAGGCGCTGGCACCCGACATCGGGGACCTCGTGTCGATCTCGTCGGCGCGGGTACCCGGCCCGGACACCGGGGGCCACGGCTGATCGTCAGGCGGACATATCGGGCCTTCGGCGACTGACAAATGCCTAGGATCGTGACAAGAAGCCTAGAGGAGGTCGGCATGACCACAGCGATGGAGATGCCCCGGGTCCAGGAATGTGTGGTCGCGGCATGTGCGTACAACCAGGGCGGTGACTGCCACGCCTTCGCGATCACCATCGGCAGCATGGACCACGCGCACTGCCACACCTTCGTCGAGTCGCCCGTCCGGGGCGGGGTGGACGGCCTCACCGCCCAGGTGGGTGCCTGCCAGCGTTCCGACTGTCGGCACAACGAGCAGTTGGAGTGCCACGCGTCGTCCATCAAGGTCGGCCCGGACAACGACATGGCCGACTGCATGACGTACACCAATCGCTGACCCGCCAAGCGGGCTCAGGGCAGGTCGTTGGCCTGCCGGATGACAGTCACCAGGTCGTCGATGATGCCGGTGAGGGCGAAGTCCTTCGGGGTGAAGACCCGGGCCACCCCGGCGGCCCGCAGGGTGTCGGCGTCGCTGGCGGGGATGATGCCGCCCACCACCACCGGCAGGTCCGCCCGGCCGGCGGCGCGCAGCCCGTCGAGGACGGCGGGTACGGCGGCCAGGTGTGAGCCGGACAGCACGGAGAGCCCGACCAGGTCGACGTCCTCCTCGACGGCGGCGGCCACGATCTGCCCGGCGGTCAGCCGGATGCCCTGGTAGACGACCTCGAAGCCGGCGTCGCGGGCGCGTACCGCGATCTGCTCCGCGCCGTTGGAGTGCCCGTCCAGGCCGGGTTTGCCGACCAGCAGCCGCAGCCGGCCGGTGCCCAGCTCACGGGCGGTGGCGGTGACGCGCTCCCGCACTGCCGCGAGGCCCGGGTCGCCTCCGCTGCCGGTGGCGCCGGCCAGGCCGGTGGGCGCCCGGTACTCGCCGAAGACCTGGCGGAGCGCGCCGGCCCACTCGCCGGTGGTCACCCCGACGCGCACGCACTCCAGGGTGGCCGGCATGAGGTTGGCGGTGGTCGCGGCGTCCGCGCGGAGCTGGGCCAGCGCCGCGTCGACGGCGTCGTCGTCCCGACGGGCACGCCATTGACGTACGGAGGCGACGGCGGCCGCCTCGACCGCGGGGTCGACCTGTTCGACTGCCTCGGCGCCGGCTGCGGTGAGCGGGGAGGGCTCGGTCTCGGCGTACCTGTTGACGCCGACCACCACGTCGGCGCCGGACTCCATCCGGCGGCGGCGTTCAGCAAGCGAGGCGACGAGCGCGCTCTTGAGGTAGCCGGTCTCCACAGCGGCTACCACGCCGCCCAGTTCCAGCACCTTGTCCAGCTCGACGCGCGCTCCGGTGACGATCTCGTCGACGAGTGCGGTCATGACGTGCGAGCCGGCGAAGAGGTCGGGATATTCGAGCAGGTCAGACTCGTACGCCAGGACCTGCTGCATCCGCAGCGACCACTGCTGGTCCCAGGGGCGGGGCAGGCCGAGCGCCTCGTTCCAGGCGGGCAGTTGCACGGCGCGGGCGCGGGCGTCGCGGGACATCGTCACGCCGAGCATCTCCAGCACGATGCGCTGGATGTTGTTCTCCGGTTGCGCCTCGGTGAGGCCGAGGGAGTTGACCTGCACGCCGTAGCGGAACCGTCGCTGCCGAGCCTCGGTCACCCCGTACCGGTCCCGGGTGATCTCGTCCCAGAGCACGCCGAACGCGCGCATCTTGGCGATCTCCTCGACGAAGCGCACCCCGGCGTTGACGAAGAACGAGACGCGCTGCACCACGTCACCCATCCGCTCGGCGGGCACCTGGCCGGAGTCGCGGACCGCGTCGAGGACGGCGACGGCGGTGGCCAGGGCGAAACCGACCTCCTGCACGGGAGTGGCGCCGGCTTCCTGGAGGTGGTACGAGCAGATGTTCACCGGGTTCCACCGGGGCATCTCCCGCAGCGTGTACGCCACCACGTCGGCGGTGAGCCGCAGGGAGGCCGCCGGCGGGAAGATGTACGTCCCCCGGGACAGGTACTCCTTGATGATGTCGTTCTGGGTGGTGCCGGCGCAGCGGGCCAGTTCCGCGTCCTGTTCGAGGCCGACGGTGCCGTACAGGGCCAGCAGCCACATCGCCGGGGCGTTGATGGTCATCGAGGTGTTCATCTCGGCGAGCGGGATGCCGTCGAAGAGTGCCCGCATGTCCCCGAGGTGGGCCACCGGCACGCCGACCCGGCCGACCTCACCGGCGGCGAGTTCGTGGTCCGGGTCGTACCCGGTCTGGGTGGGCAGGTCGAAGGCGACCGACAGGCCGGTCTGCCCCTTGGCGAGGTTGCGGCGGAAGAGCGCGTTGGTGGCCGCGGCCGACGAGTGACCGGCGTACGTGCGCATCACCCACGGGCGGTCCCGCTCGGGCAACCGGCTCGGCGTCTCATCCATGGCCGGAGTCTAAGTTACCGTTCAGTAAAAGGAGCTGTGGAAAACCACACAGGTCCATGTCGCGGACGACCGGGTCCGAACGGCTCGCGGTGGCGCTGACCGCCACACCCTGGGCAGCGGGGTGTGGCGGTCAGGGCGCACACTGGACGGCATGCATGACGAGCTGGCCATCTCTGTCCGAGGGCTACGCAAGGCGTACGGCGACAACGTGGCCGTGGCGGGCGTGGATCTCGACGTCCACCGCGGTGAGGTGTTCGCGTTGCTCGGCCCGAACGGCGCCGGCAAGACCACCACGGTGGAGATCCTGGAGGGCTACCGGCGTCGCGACTCGGGCGAGGTGACGGTGCTCGGCACGGACCCGGCCCAGGCCGATCCGGGCTGGCGGTCCCGCGTGGGCATCGTGCTGCAGGGCACCGGGGAGTTCGACGAGCTGACGGTGGCCGAGGTGGTCCGGCACTTCTCCGGCTTCTATGCCGACGCCGACGACCCGGACAAGGTGATCGAGCGGGTCGGGTTGGCCGACAAGGCGAAGGCCCGGACGCACACCCTCTCCGGCGGGCAGAAGCGCCGCCTGGACGTGGCGCTGGGCATCGTCGGCCGCCCCGAGCTGCTCTTCCTCGACGAGCCGACCACCGGCTTCGACCCGGAGGCCCGCCGCGAGTTCTGGGAGCTGATCCGCGACCTCGCCGCAGCGGGCACCACCATCCTGCTCACCACCCACTACCTGGACGAGGCCGAGGCCCTCGCCGACCGGGTCGGCGTGATCGCTGGCGGTCGACTGGTCGAGGTGGCCGCTCCCAACCTGCTGGGCAATCGGCAGGAGGCCCTGGCCACGGTCTCCTGGCGTACCCCGGAAGGGACGGTGGAGAGCGCGCAGAGCGCGACGCCGACGGCCTTCGTGGCCGACCTCGCCGTGCGTTACGGCGGTGAGGTCCCCGGGCTCACGGTGACCCGGCCGACTCTGGAGGATGTCTACCTCACCATGATCGGACACGCGCGATGACGACCACGACCAAGCCGGCGACGCCGGTCGCCACGACTCGCGGCCGGCGGCCGGGTGCGGCTGCGCTCGCCCTGCGCCAGGGCCGGTTGGAGACCACCCAGTTCCTGCGCAGCCGGGAGTCGGTGGTCTTCACGATGGGTTTCCCCATCATCATGATCCTGATCTTCGCGTCGATCTTCCACGGCACGATCGGCGGCGGGGTCAAGTTCACCCAGTACTTCATCACCGGCATGATCGCGACCGGTCTGATGACCGTGAGCTTCCAGAACCTGGGCATCTGGATCCCGGTCGAGCGGGACCGGGGGGTGCTCAAGCGTTACTGGGGCACGCCGATGCCGAAGTGGGTCTGGTTCGCCGGCAAAGTGATCATGGTGGTGGTGATCGGCATCGCCGAGACGGCCCTGCTGTTGGCCGCCGCGGTGGCGCTGTTCGACCTCGACCTGCCCAGCACCGCCGAGAAGTGGTTCACCTTCGGCTGGGTAGCCGTGCTCGGGGTGACCGCGTGCACCCTGTGCGGCATCGCGATCTCGTCGCTGGCCCGCAGCGCCCGCAGCGGCTCGGCGGTGGTCACCCCGATCGCCCTGGTGCTCCAGTTCATCTCCGGGGTGTTCTTCGTCTTCACCGACCTGCCCACCTGGATGCAGCAGGTGGCGGCGCTGTTCCCGCTCAAGTGGATGTGCCAGGGGCTGCGCGCGGTCTTTCTGCCCGAGAGCTTCGGCGCCCAGGAGCCGGGCGGGTCGTTCGAGCTGGGCCGGGTGGCGCTGGTGCTCGCCCTGTGGTGCGTGATCAGCCTGGTGGTCTGCCTGACCACCTTCCGCTGGACCACCAAGCGCGACGGCTGAGCGGTCGACCGGGGCGGGTAACCGCCCCGGTCGTCGCGACTCAGTACGTGTAGAAACCCTTGCCGGTCTTGCGGCCCAGGTCGCCGGCGGTGACCATGCGCTGGAGCAGCTCCGGCGGGAAGAATTTCTCGTCCGCCGTGTCGGTGTAGATGTTCTTCGAGGCGTGCAGCAGCACGTCCACGCCGGTCAGGTCGGTGGTGGCCAGCGGGCCCATGGCGTGCCCGAAGCCCAACCGGCAGGCGGTGTCCAGGTCCTCCGCCGACACCACGCCGGACTCGACCAGCTTGACCGCCTCGACCACCAGCGCGGAGATCAGCCGCGTGGTGACGAAGCCGGCGATGTCCCGGTTGACCACCACGACCGTCTTGCCGATCTCCTCGGCGAAGGCCTTCACGGTGGCCAGGGTCTCGTCGCTGGTCTTGTAGCCGCGCACCAGCTCACAGAGCTGCATCATCGGCACCGGCGAGAAGAAGTGGGTGCCGACGACGGCCTCGGGCCGCTCGGTCACCGCGGCGATCTGGGTGACCGGGATGGCCGACGTGTTGGTGGCGAGCACCGCGTCGGACTTGCAGATCTTGTCCAGCGCACGGAACACCTCGTGCTTGATCTCCAGCCGCTCGAAGACCGCCTCGACCACGATGTCCGCGTCCGCCGCCGCCTCCAGGTCGGTGGTCGGGGTGATCCGCGCCAGCGTCGCCTCTACGTCGGACGCCTCGATCTTGCCCTTCTCGGCGAACTTCTCCAGCGACTTCCGGATGCCGCCGATCCCCCGGGTGGTGGCCGCGTCGTCCAGGTCGCGCAGCGTCACCTGCCAGCCCGCCTGCGCCGCCACCTGGGCGATGCCGGATCCCATCAGCCCGGCCCCGACGACTGCGAGTCGACCCGCCATCTGCTTCTCCCTCGCTGCGATTGAGTGCCTGCCTGCACCCTAGTCCGCGAGCCTGAACGATGACTAAGGGCTCCGGAAGAACGGATCTCGTCGGGTGCCAGCCGCCGCGCCCGTGTGACGGATGCACGACTCGCCAGAGCGAACAAACTTCCGGTGGGGTGCATCGAACCCTACGACAACCCAACAGGCAGACACAGCCAGGAGCTCATGATGCGCGCAACGTCGATGGTCGGAACCCTCACCTGCCTCCTGCTCGCGGCGGGGTGCTCGTCACCCGCACACCAGGACGGCAACGCCGCGCCGGCCGGCTCGCCGGAGCCGACGACCAGCGCGGCCACCACCGGCACGCCCACCCCGTCCACCCCGCCCAGCTCGTCCCCGTCGTCCCCGTCGTCCGCCCGACCGGCCAGCGACCCGACCCGCCCGGCGTCGCTCGTCCTGGGCCCGGACGGCATCGGTTCGCTCAAGCTCGGCATGACCCGTCAGCAGGCCACCGGAACGGGCCTGCTGCGGGCCTTCACGAACAACGCCGGCGGCTGCGCGCCGGCGCACCTGCGGGCCGCCCCGACCGGGGATGAGGTCGTCCTCCTCTCGCCGACGCTGGGAATCGCCACAATCGACGCGTACGCGGGCATCAGGACGCCCGAGGGAGCGCGGATCGGCATGTCGAGCGCCGAGATGCTGCGGATCTACCCGACGTGGAAGGCAGCCGACGGAGACGCGACGAACGGTCGCGGCACCGCCAAGACCCCCGGCAACAGCAAGGCCGTCTACCGCATCGAGACGAAGAACGGCAAGGTCATCAGCCTGACCCTGCAGTACGCGAACCAGGACTGCTACGAGTAGGCGGACCCGAAACGGCCGGCCTGCGGCGCCAGCGCGCTGGACACCCGCAGGCCGGCCAGGATCTCGTCGGTCAGGTCCTCATCGCCGACCTGCTTGATCTGCAGGTAGACGCCACAGCGGCGCTGCGGCACGGCCAACACCACCTCGCTGAACGACACCGAAGCGCCACACGACGTCCACCGTCGTACCAGTGCCCTGTCCCCACCCACGTCCACTGTGCGGTCGGGCTGCCGGACGCAGGAGGCGTGGCTGGGCAGCGCCGGTTCCGGACCCCCGGCGAGCAGGGACCTGCTCGCGCCGACGAACACGCCGGGCATCCCGCTCGCCGGATCCGGCCACACAGCGAGATTCGGGGCGACCACGACACCCGGCGCCTGGCCGGCGGGAAGTCGCAGCACCGAAGGATCCCAGCCGGCGTCCTTCACCTGACCGGCCCAGCTCGCCGGCACCGCGACCGACAGAGCACCGGAGGCGTCGTCCACGCGCACCCAACCGGACCGTGCCGACGGCGTGGAACTGGAACCCGTGGTGGCCAGCAGCGCGGTCAGCGCGACACCGACGCCGACGACCCGCCCCACCTGCCGTACGAACCGGCCACGGCCGGCGTCCCGCTCCAGCGACGCGATGACCCGGTGCAGTTCGTCGCGCATCACGGCGGCGGACGCCCAGCGTTGCCGCGGGTCGGGATGCAGCGCCCGTCGCACCAGGTCGTCCACTTCAGAGGGAAGGCCGGGACGAAGCTGGGACGGCCGGAGCGCTGTGCGCCCGGCCCGGCCCGAACGGCTGCCGTTGGACCGTGCCGGCTCGGGAGCGCGGCCGGTCACCATGTGGTAGGTCGTCGCGCCGATCGCGTACACGTCGGCGCGGATGTCCAGACCACCACCGGCGGTGGCCTGCTCGGGTGGCATGTAGCCGGGTGTGCCGGCCGCGATCGTGAACCCGGACGCGTTGGCGAGCGCCTTGGCCAGACCGAGGTCGGCGACCAGCACCCGATCCCGGTCCGCAGCCGGCTGAAACAACACATTGGACGGTTTGAGATCCCGGTGCAGCACGCCGCCCTCGTGCAGCACCGTGACGGCGCTGGCGATGTCGGCCGCGATGAGCAGGGCCTCGCGTACGGGCAGCGGCCCCGAGACGAGTCGGTCCGCGAGGGTGCCGCCAGCCGCGTACGGCATCACCAGGTACGGCCGTCCATCAGGCAGCTCACCGACGTCGAGCACACGCATGAGCAGACTGGAATCCGTCCGCCGCATGATCCGCGCTTCCTGCTCGAACCGCTCCCGCAGATCGGTGTGGTACGACCAGTTGTCCGCCAGCACCTTGATCGCGACGGAAGCGTCCAGAGCATCGTCGGCGCCGAGCCACACGGTGGCGAACGCTCCGGAGCCGATCCGCCCTACCACGCGGTATCGACCGATCTTGCCGGGTACTGACACGCCCGTATTATGGCCGACAAGACGCTGAGGAACGGGGCCTGAGCTTGTCAGACGATCTTGCTGTCGAGGATCTCGCCGGCCGTGCCGCCCGGGGCGACGCCGCCGCACTTGACATGTTGCTGGCCAGGATCGAGCCGCAGGTCATGCGGCAGTGCCTGCGCCTCCTCCCCTGCCGCCAGGATGCCGAAGAGGCGTGCCAGGATGCCCTCCTGCAGGTCGCCCGCAAGATCGACAGCTTCGCCGGCCGGTCGAAGTTCTCCACCTGGCTGCACATCGTCACTGCCAACTGCGCCCGTCAGACGTACCGCAGCCTCAAGCGCCGGGCCGATGAGCAGTCCACGCCACAGCTTCCGCTCGACGCCGCCGACCCGCGCACCACAAGCGTGATCGCGGGTTCCCGACTCGACCTGCTGGACGCGCTGGAACGACTGGAGGCCCACCGACCCGAACTGGTCGCCCCTCTGGTGCTGCGCGACCTGTGCCAGTTGACCTACGACCAGATCGCCGACCACCTCGCCATTCCGGTCGGCACCCTGAAGTCACGCATCCACGACGCACGACGGCACGTGCGCGCCTCGCTTCAGGCCACCTGACACTGCGCCACCCACAGCGGCGTCGGCCCGGTGGAACGCCGGCCAGGGCGTCAGATCTCCAGCGACGGCTCGTCCGGCGCGGTGCCCCGCTCCACAGCCACACCGAGCGCGCGCAGGTCGGCCACGAAATCCGGGTACCCCCGGTCGACGTGGTGCACGTGGGACACCTCGGTTGGTCCGTCCGCGCACAGGCCGGCGATGATCAGCCCGGCGCCGGCGCGGATGTCGGTGGCCCGGACCGGCGCTCCGGAGAGTCGTTCCCGCCCCCGGACCACCGCGTGGTGCCCGTCGGTCTTGATGTCCGCGCCGAGCCGCATCATCTCGTTGGCGAACATGAACCGGCCGTCGAAGATGTTCTCCGTGATCAGTGAGGCGCCGTCGCTGACCGCGGCCAGTCCGATCGCCATGGGCAGCAGGTCGGTGGCGAAACCGGGGTACGGCAGCGTCACCACGTCCACCGCCCGGGGCCTGTCGTCCATGCGCACCCGGAAGCCGTCACCGTGCGTCTCGACCAGGCCGCCGGCCGCGACGACCTTGTCCAGCGCGACCTCCAGGTAGGCCGGGTCCAGCCCGGTCACCGTCACGTCGCCGCGCGTCATCGCGGCGCCGAAGGCCCAGGTGCCCGCGACGATCCGGTCCCCCACTGTGGCGTGCCGCACCGGGCGCAGGCCGGCCACGCCGGTGATCCGCAGGGTGGACGTGCCGGCGCCGGAGATCCGCGCGCCCATCTGGTTGAGCATCGTGCAGATGTCCACGATCTCCGGCTCGCGGGCCGCGTTGTCGATCATCGTGGTGCCCTGTGCCAGCACGGCCGCCATCACCAGGTTCTCGGTGGCGCCCACGCTGGGGAAGTCCAGCACGATGTCCGCGCCGCGCAGCCCGTGCGGAGCCTCGGCGATCACGAAGCCGTGCTCGCCGGAGATCTCCGCGCCCATCCGGGTCAGCCCGGAGATGTGCATGTCCAGTCCCCGCGAGCCGATCGCGTCGCCGCCGGGGTGGGCCACCCGCACGTACCCTCGGCGGGCCAGCAGCGGTCCCAGCACGCAGATCGATGCGCGCAGCCGCCGGACCAGGTCGTAGTCGGCCTCCGCGCCGGGTTGCTCGGGCACGTCGATGGTCACCGAGCGGGACCGGGCGACCCCGCCGCGGGCCACCATGGGATCGACGGGGTCGTCCGCGTCGAACCGGACGTCGCAGCCCAGCCGTCGCAGCACCTCCCCCATGATCGCGATGTCGGTGATCCGGGGAACATTGGTGATCACGCTGCGCCCGGGGGCGAGCAGCGCGGCGGCCATCAGCTTCAGGGCCGAGTTCTTGGCGCCGACGACGTGTACGGTGCCCGCCAGCCGGGCGGCACCGCAGACCCGGATGACGTCGACGTCGTTGACCGCCGGGTCACCGGCGTCGCCGGGACCCACCACCGCGGGCCAGCCGGCTGTCGCCTCCGGCCGTGCGGGGATCGTCAGGTCCGGTATCCGTAGGCTGTGCGTCATGGCCGTCCACCTCACGCGCATCTACACCAAGGCCGGCGACGCCGGCATGACCAGGCTGAGCAACAACGAGCAGGTCCCGAAGACCGATCCACGGATCGCCGCGTACGCGGATGTCGACGAGTGCAACGCGGCGATCGGTGTCGCGCTCGCTCTCGGCCAGCTCGACGAGGAACTGCGGGGCGTGCTGGCGTCGGTGCAGAACGACCTGTTCGACGTCGGCGCCGACCTGTCCACCCCGGTCGAGCCGGAGCCGAAGTATCCGCCGCTGCGGGTGACCGAGGAGTACGTCGAGCGCCTGGAGGGCTGGTGCGACGAGTACAACGCACGCCTGAGCACGCTCGACTCCTTCATCCTCCCCGGCGGCACCGCGGGCGCGGCGCTGCTGCACGTGGCGCGGACCATCGCCCGGCGTGCCGAGCGGGCGGCGTGGGCGCTGGTCAACCACGATCCGGACCGGACCAGCCCGCTCCCGGCAAAGTATCTCAACCGGCTCTCCGATCTGCTCTTTATCCTGTCAAGAACGGCAAATCCGGCGGGAGACGTGCTATGGGTGCCGGGCGGCAAGCGCTGAACGTCGACGCTGTGCAGGCGTGGGTTCCCCATCTGACCGCGCCCACGCGTCGGCGCAGCCGACTCCTCGGACAGGGCTGCGCTCCAAGGCGGAGCTGACTCCGGTCAACGCCCTGATCAACCCCGGTTCCTTGACGTCGGGGTGTCCCTGCCACGAGGACACCCCGGCATCAGGAAAGTCGAGTCGATCAACGCTGGGGCAGGACGCAGCTGCATCGGTAACGGCAGCTGACAAAAGGACGGCGCCAGAACGACGCACAGCGCCGGAAACCCCAAGAGCAACCACCGAAAGGCGGGTCAGGCAGCCGGCCAGTCCTGGGAGGCCATACGCGGCGAGACCGCCCCCGGAGGGGCGGCCTCGAGCCAGGAGAGGAAACCGGTCACGGTAGATCGCGCCATGGCGATCTCCACCGGTGCGTGGTGACTGGTACAGCGGAGGATCACCCAGTCGGCCGGCATGGAGAGCCGCTCCTGCCCTTCGGGCAACCGGCGGCGCTCGACCGCGAGATCCTTGCGGGAGAGAACCCGCTTGGGACGGAGCGCGAAGCTGAACATCCGATACCAGCGCAGCTCGTCACCGGCGAACCGACCGAAGCCGGGCGACCAGCCACGCCCGTCGAGCACCGTGGTGACCCGGACGCTGAGCCGGATGATGCCACCGCTGCGGGTCACGACGGCCCGCCGGACGAAGAGCACGAGAAGCGCGACGAGGATGACGGCGACGCCGATCCCGAAGCCCTCGACGATCTCCATCCGCGGTGTGACTCAGCGGCTCTGCGCGGAAACCGGGGTAGCGCTCTCGGCCAGCACGGTGACGCCTTCGGCGCTCACCGAGAGGAAGCCGCCGGCCACCTCGTAGGAGACCTGCTCACCGCCGGCCAGCTTGATGCGGACCTGGCCGGGCTCGGCGAGCTGGCCGAGCAGCGGCGCGTGCCCCGGCAGGACACCGAGCTCGCCCTCGGTGGTCCGGGCGACGACCATCTCGGCCTCACCGGACCAGACCTTCTCCTCGACGGCGACGAGCTCGACGTGAAGCTGCTGTGCCACGCTGTCTCCTTGCTGCGGCGACGGATTGCCGAAAGTCTAGTCGTGCGGGTGAGCCACCCCCAACGCGGGTGGGGAGAGCTGCGCCACGGCTACTTGGTCTTGTTCTGGAATTCCGGGTGCTCCAGCAGGAACGGGTCCAGTTGTTCATTGTGCAGGGCGGTGAAGAAGTCCGGGACACCTGCCTGGAACTGCTCACCCTTGTAGGTCTTGCCCTCGAAGACCGGACCGCCGGGGAGCTTGATCATCTGGATGGTGTCCGGGCGGATGTTCTTCAGGGCCAGCCCGTAGTCGACCACGCTGTTGCCCCGCCCGTTGAAGATCAGCGACTGGCCGGCGGCGCGAAGCACCTTGTCGAGCTTGATCGGGTTGGCGACCACGTCGGCACTGAAGGCCTGGCCGACCATCGCCTTGACGAACTGCTGCTGGTGGCGCTGCCGGCCGTAGTCGGCGTCCGGCACACCGTTCTTCGGGTAGCGCTGCCGGACGTAGTCCAGGGCCTGCCACCCGCTGAGGTGGTGGTTGCCCTTCTTGTAGATCGCCTGCGGGCCGACGTAACCCTCGCCGCGCGTGTTGCCCGGTCGGGGCTTGCCGTCCGGCTGCTTGTGCTCGGACTTCACGTCCCGCTCGACGTACATGTCGACGCCGCCCATCGCGTCGACGATCTTCTGGAAGCCGGTGAAGTTGATGATCGCGCCGGCGTCGAACCGCTTGATGCCGGTCACCCGCTGCACCGTGGTGGCCAGCAACTCGAAGCCGCGCGCCGCGTCGGGGTTGCCGTTGGGCACTCGACTGCCGAACGACATCGCCGCGTTGATCTTCGTCGTCTCGCCGGGGAAGTTGGCCTTCTTGAACGCCGGGATGTCGACGTAGAGGTCGCGCGGCAGCGAGAAGAGGTAGGCCCGGTCCATCGACGCGGGCACGTGCAGCACCATGATCGAATCGGCCAGCGGCGCCGCCGTCGGCGTACGAGGGTCGATGCCGACGAGCAAAAGGTTGAGCGGACCCTTGATATCGCTCTTCTTTTCCTTGGCGCCCGCCGCCTGGTCACCGAAGAGGTCGGCCTTGCCGACGGCGCCCTCGTAGCGGGCCATCAGCACCTCGCTGCCGACGAGAACACCGCCACTGAGCATGGCCAGCACCAGACCGAACACGGTGCACACCTTGGCCCAGCGCGGCACGCCCCGCCAGATGGACGACTTGCGGCCACTCTTGCCGGCCTTACCCACGCGCATCTCCGTTCGTTACGCCCACGAAGAGGAGACGGGCGCACGTCGTCGAAAGGTTGCAGAAGTCAGCGCTCGTTCAGGTGAACGCGCGAACCGACCGTATCTCGCGTGCCGCCGGAGTGACGACAACGGGTAACGGGACCGCGACGATGATAAGGCGTGAAGATGAACAAAAGACTGCCCCGACGTTGCCGGGGCAGTCTTTTGCGGTACGGATGAGCGGGCTGTCAGCCCTTCATCAGCTCCTCAGCCTTCTTCTCCAGGTCCTCGAGACCGCCGCACATGAAGAACGCCTGCTCGGGGAAGTGGTCGTACTCGCCCTCGCTGATCTTGCGGAACGCCTCGATGGTCTCCTTGATCGGGACCGTCGAGCCCGGCACGCCGGTGAACTGCTCCGCCGCGTAGGTGTTCTGCGAGAGGAAGCGCTCGATCCGCCGGGCACGGGCCACAGTGATCTTGTCTTCCTCGGAGAGCTCCTCGATACCGAGGATGGCGATGATGTCCTGCAGGTCCTTGTAGCGCTGCAGGATCCGCTTAACCTCGGTGGCGACCTGGAAGTGCTCCGGACCGACGAACTCCGGGGCGAGGATCCGGGACGAGGACGCCAGCGGGTCCACGGCCGGGTAGATGCCCTTGTCGGAGATCGACCGCTCCAGGTTGGTGGTCGCGTCCAGGTGGGCGAACGTGGTGGCCGGAGCGGGGTCGGTGTAGTCGTCCGCCGGCACGTAGATCGCCTGCATGGAGGTGATGGCCTGGCCCCGGACGGAGGTGATCCGCTCCTGGAGCTCGCCCATCTCGTCGGCAAGGGTCGGCTGGTAACCCACGGCGCTCGGCATGCGGCCGAGCAGGGTGGACACCTCGGAACCGGCCTGCGTGAAGCGGAAGATGTTGTCGATGAAGAGCAGCACCTCCTGCTTCTTCACGTCCCGGAAGTACTCAGCCATGGTCAGCGCGGAGAGCGCCACCCGCAGCCGGGTGCCCGGCGGCTCGTCCATCTGGCCGTAGACCAGCGCGGTCTTGTCGATGACGCCGGACTCGGTCATCTCGGCGATGAGGTCGTTGCCCTCACGGGTGCGCTCACCCACGCCGGCGAACACCGAGGTACCACCGAAGTTGCGGGCGACACGGGTGATCATCTCCTGGATGAGCACCGTCTTGCCCACGCCCGCGCCGCCGAACAGGCCGATCTTGCCGCCCTTGACGTACGGGGCGAGCAGGTCGATGACCTTGATGCCGGTCTCCAGCATCTCGGTCTTCGGCTCCAGGTCCGCGAAGGCCGGGGCCTTGCGGTGGATGCCCCACCGGTCGTCGGCCTCGAACGTTTCGCCCTCTTTGAGGTTGAGCACCTCGCCGATCGCGTTGAACACCTTGCCCTTGACCGCGTCGCCCACCGGCACGGTGATCGGCTCGCCGCGGTCACGCACCTCAGCGCCGCGAACCAGGCCGTCCGTCGGCTGCATCGAGATCGCGCGGACCAGGTTGTCACCCAGGTGCTGGGCAACCTCCAGGGTCAGCGTCTTCTCACCGCCGGACAGGTTCACGTCGACGTTGAGCGCGTTGAACAGGGCCGGCATGGCGTCGCGCGGGAACTCGGCGTCGACGACCGGGCCGATGACCCGGACCACGCGACCCGTGGCCGTCTTGGTCTCTACTGGTGCAGTCATCACACTTCACTTCCCGACGCGGCCAGCGCGTTCGCGCCGCCGACGATCTCGCTGATCTCCTGGGTGATCCCGGCCTGCCGGGCCGAGTTCATCTCACGCGTGTACTTGTCGATCATGTCTTCGGCGTTGTCGGTGGCGCTCTTCATCGCTCGCCGCCGTGCCGCCGACTCGCTCGCCGCCGACTCGATCAACGCCGCGTAGATCCGCGTGTTGATGTACCTCGGCAGGAGCGCGTCGAGCAGCGCCTCCGCCTCCGGCTCGAACTCGTACGCCGGCAGCAGCCCCTCGGAGCGGGGCCGATCCTCCACCTGCATCGGCCCGAGGATCTTGGCAACCGGGGTCTGCGTCATCAGCGAGTGGAACTCGGTGTAGACGATGTGCAACTCGTCGACGCCGAGCACCCCGTCCGCGCCGGCCCCGCCGTCGACGTCGTCCGCACCGGCGGTGAACGCCTTGATCAGCGTCTCACCCACCATGCGGGCGTCCTCGAACGACGGCTGCTCGCTGAACCCCGTCCAGTTCGCCTCGATCGGCCGGTCGCGGAACCGGTAGAACCCGACGCCCTTACGCCCGATGACGTAGAGCACCGGCTCCTTGCCGTCCGCCTGGAGCCGCGCGATGAGCGACTCCGCCGTCTTGATCGCGTTGGAGCTGTAGCCGCCGGCCAGGCCACGGTCGCTGGTGACCAGCAGGACGCCCGCCCGCCGCACCCGCTCACGCGGGGTGAGCAGCGGGTGGTCGATCCGCGCGTTGGACGCCAGCGCCGTGAGCACACCGGTGATGGCCTGGGCGTACGGCAGGGACGCCTGCACCCGGGCCTGGGCCTTGGCGATCCGGCTCGTCGCCACGAGCTCCATCGCCTTGGTGATCTTCTTCATCGACTTCGCCGAGCGGATCCGTTGACGAAGAACGCGTACCTGGGCCGCCATCGGATCAGCTCTCGGCCGGGCGGTCGGTCGTGCCGTCGCGGAAGCGGGTCACCGTCTCGCGGTTCTGCTCACCCTCCAGCGGCGCGGCCGGCGCGTCGTTGACCTTGCGCTCGTCCGCCTTACCGAGGAAGACCTGCTTGAACTCGGTGATCGCGGTGTCCAGGGAGCCGATGATGTCGTCGCCCCACTGGTTGTCGGCGATCGACGCCAGCACACCCGCGTGCTTGTGCCGCAGGTACTGGAGGAACTCCGACTCGAAGCGCCGGATCTCCCCCACCGGGATGTCGTCCAGCTTGCCCTCGGTGCCGGCCCAGACCGTGACGACCTCTTCCTGCACCGGGAACGGCGAGTAGTTCGGCTGCTTGAGCAGCTCGACAAGCCGGACACCGCGGTCCAGCTGGGCCCGGGATGCCTTGTCCAGGTCGGAGGCGAAGGCGGCGAACGCCTCCAGCTCGCGGTACTGGGCCAGGTTGAGCCGCAGCGAACCGGCGACCTTGCGCATCGGCTTCACCTGCGCGGCGCCACCGACCCGGGAGACCGAGGTGCCGACGTTGATCGCCGGACGGACGCCCTGGTTGAACAGGTCGGTCTCCAGGAAGATCTGGCCGTCGGTGATCGAGATGACGTTGGTCGGGATGAAGGCCGAGATGTCGTTGGCCTTCGTCTCGATGATCGGCAGACCGGTCATCGAGCCGCCACCCAGCTCGTCGGAGAGCTTCGCGCAGCGCTCCAGCAGGCGGGAGTGCAGGTAGAAGACGTCACCCGGGTACGCCTCGCGGCCCGGCGGGCGACGCAGCAGCAGCGACACGGCCCGGTACGCCTCGGCCTGCTTGCTCAGGTCGTCGAAGACGATCAGGACGTGCTTGCCGCCGTACATCCAGTGCTGCCCGATGGACGAGCCGGTGTACGGGGCGATGTACTTGAAGCCGGCCGGGTCGGACGCCGGGGAGGCCACGATGGTGGTGTACTCCATCGCGCCGGCCTCCTCCAGCTGGCCCTTGATCGAGGCGATCGTGGAGGCCTTCTGGCCGATGGCGACGTAGATGCAGCGAACCTGCTTCTTCGGGTCGCCGGTCTTCCAGTTGTCCCGCTGGTTGAGGATGGCATCCAGGGCGACTGTGGTCTTGCCGGTCTTGCGGTCGCCGATGATCAGCTGCCGCTGACCCCGACCGATCGGCGTCATCGCGTCGATCGCCTTGATGCCGGTCTGCAGCGGCTCGAACACCGACTGCCGGGACATCACGTTCGGAGCCTGCAGCTCCAGCTCGCGGTAGCCCTCGTCGGCGATGTCGCCGAGACCGTCGATCGGCTGGCCGAGCGCGTTGACCACGCGGCCGAGGAAGGCGTCGCCGACCGGAACCGAGAGCACCCGGTCGGTGCGCTTGACGCGCTGCCCCTCCTCCAGCTTGGCGGAGTCACCCAGGACGACGACGCCGATCTCCCGGACGTCGAGGTTCAACGCCACGCCGAGCGTGCCGTCCTCGAACTCCAGGAGCTCGTTGGTCTTGGTCGAGGGAAGGCCCTCGACGTGGGCGATGCCGTCGCCGGTGTCGGCGACGGTGCCGACCTCCTCGCGGGAGACGTCGGACGAGTAGGAGGAGACGTAGCGCTCCAGGGCGCCGCGGATCTCCTCCGTCGAGATGGTCAGCTCGGCCATCCTCTGCTTCCTTAAAATTCAGGGGCCCGGGATACCTAGTACCAACCGGTCCGAATGGCGTCTGTCAATCCAGGCGTTGGGCGGCGGAGCCACCCCGGCACTGTGCGGCGGAGCCGCTCAGCCGCGGGGCGGCGATGCCGTTCAGCGCTTCGCGAGCGCGTTGCGGGTCTCGTTGAGGCGGCGCAGGATCGTGCCGTCGTACAGGTCGGAGCCGACCCGGACGCTCACGCCACCGAGGACGGCGGGGTCGACCGTCTGCTTGACGGAGACCTCTCGACCGTATATCGCGGTGAGGCTCGCACCCAGCCGACGCTCGTCCTCGTCACTCAACGGGGCCGCGACGGTCACGTACGCCACCTGCCGGTCCCGCCGGTCGGCGGCCAGTTCGACCAGCCGGGTGAGCGCCCCGATGAAGGAGCGTCCACCGAACCCGCTCAGCGCCACCTCGACGAGGCGGACGGTGACCGGGTGGGCCTTGTCGGCGAGCAGCTCACGGGCCAGGGTGGCCCGCCGCTCGACCGGGGCGGCCGGGTCGGCCAACGCGTTGCTCAGCGCCGACTGACCCGTCACGACCTGACCGAAGCGGAACAGCTCGTCCTCGACCTCGCCCAGCTCGCCGGCGGAGTCGGCGCTGGCCAGCAGCGCCTCCACGCCCAGGCGTTCGGTGCCGTCGAGCAGTTCCGACGGCGCCGACCAGCGGCCGGAGACCAGCGACACGAGCAGGTCGAGCGCGTCGGCGCCGATCCGCCCGCCCAGCATGTCGCCGAGCAGAGCGCCGCGGTCCGCGCCGGAGCGGGCCGGCTCGGACAGCGCCCGGCGCAGCCGCGGCTCACGCCGCAGCAGGGTCGCCACGGAGAGGATGGCGTCGGCGGTGGAGGCCACCGCCGACGGCTCCGCGCCGCGGACGTACGCGTCGAGGCGCTCGGCCGCGACCTTGTACGACTCCCGGCTGGCGGCCTGCATCAGCGGGCCCCCGTGCTCTCGAGGCCGCTCAGGAACCGGTCGACGGTGCCCTTGCGTCGCGCCTCGTCGGCCAGCGACTCGCCAACGATCTTGCTGGCCAGGTCCACCGCGATCGTGCCGACCTCGGCACGCAGCTCACGCACGATGGTGGCCCGCTCGGCGGCGAGCGCGTCCTTACCGGCCTGGATGACCCGGTCGGACTCTTCCCGCGCCTTGGCGAGGATGTCCTGCCGGATCCCCTCGGCGTCGGCCCGCGCGTCGTCACGGATCTTGGCGGCGTCGGTGCGGGCCTCAGCGAGCTGGGCCCGGTACTGCTCAAGCAGCTGGTTCGCCTCGGCCTGGGCGGCCTCGGCGCGCTTGATGCCACCCTCGATCGCGTCGACCCGGGCCTGGAACGTCTGCTCCATACGGGGGAAGACGAACTTCATCAGCACGAAGCAGAGCACGGCGAAGGCGACAGTGCCGACCACGATCTCTTGCCAGATCGGAATGATCGGGTTGTGGTCTGACTCACCACCCTCGGCGGCGAGGAGGAACAACATGGGTGACCTCCCGGTCGGAAGGGGTGGAATCAGCCGGCCCAGATGAAGCCGAAGGCGATGCCGAACAGCGCCAGCGCCTCGATGACGGCGAAGCCGATCCAGACGTACGGCAGGGTCATGCGCGACGACTCGGGCTGCCGGGCGGTCGACTGGATGTAGGCGGCGAAGACCAGGCCAACGCCGATGCCCGGGCCGATGGCCGCGAGGCCGTAGCCGATGGCGGCGGTGCTGCCCTCTACCGCGGCGACGTAATCCATTAGTGGTTCCTCCTGGTTATCACGCGTGACTCTCACGCGGGACGACAACGGTTGGTGCGTGGATCAGTGCTCTTCGGCGAGCGCGCCCTGGATGTAGCTGGCGCTCAGCACCGTGAAGACGTAGGCCTGCAGGACGATGACCAGCGCCTCGAGAAGGGTCAGCGCCACGGTCATCACCCAGGAGACCACCGATACGGGCGCCAGCCAGGCGTTGGCGTTGAGCATCGCGAAGCCGCCGAGCGTGAAGACCAGCAGGAGCATGTGGCCGGCGAACATGTTCGCGAAGAGACGGACGGCCAGCGAGAACGGCCGGATGATGAAGGTCGAGAACGCCTCGATCGGGATCAGCAGCGGCAGGATGTACCACGGTGCCGGCGGGATCAGGGCGTGCTTGAAGTATTTGCCGAACCCGTGGTGCCGGATGCCGATGTAGTTGAACAGCACGTAGCTGATCACCGCGAGGATCGCCGGGAAGGCGATGTGCGAGTTCGGCGAGATCTGGAAGAACGGGATGATCGCGAACGCGTTCGTCAGCAGCACGAAGCAGAAGAGCGTCGTGAAGTAGGGGGCGAACCGCACGCCCTGGTGCCCGATCATGTCGACCGAGATGTTGTTGCGCACGAAGCCGTAGATCGACTCGGCGAACCACTGCTTCTTGGTCGGCACCAGCTTCGGGTTCCGATAGGTCGCCAGGAAAAAGATGATCAGGACGCCGACCGCGAGCCAGATCATCAGCGTGAACTTGGTGAACCACGGCGCGTTCTCCGCGCCCCAGGGCACGATCGCGGGCAGGTAGAAGTCGTCCACGCTGGGTGGGAATGCCGCCTGGCCCGCTGCCAGGACGTTCGCCTGTCCGAACACCGCGTCCCTTCCTAAGTAGGCGTGCCGAGTCGGCGGATGACCAGGATGACTCCCCCAGCCATGCCGAGCACGAAGCCGATCCCGGTGGCGACGCCACCGGTGTCGAGCCACTGGTCGACCAGCCAGCCGATGAAACCCCACACGAGCATGCCTCCGATGAGGTAGCTGAGCGCGGTCCAACCCTGACCGGCGCCGGACGGATAGTCGTCCGGTTCACCGGCGGGGCGGGGGGTTTGGTCATCAGCCATGACGGGGCGAACGATATCAGCCGGGAAGACGAGGCTGTGCCTCACCCCCCGCACAACCATCGTTGTGTGGGCATCTCGTGGGCGCCGTCGTCTGTGGGCACGCTACTCCCCTTCCGCCCGTCGGAAAATGACCGGAGGCCGACACATTGCGGCGCGTCCGCTGGTTGGGACGGCGGGCCGGCCGATCGCCAGGTCAGTCCCGTGGCCGGTGGGCGTACACCCTGGTCAGCCACCAGAGGTGCACCGCTGTCCACACTGCCACCCCGGCGACGATGCCGAGGCAAAGAGGAATCAACCCGGCCCAGCCGGTCGAGGCCACCGCCACCAGCACGACACCCAACAGGGTGAACTTCAGCACGTACAGGCCCACGCCGAGCGGCAGCAGCAGCTGCGGGTTGACCTGGTCCGCCCGGGCCAGCACCACCGTGGTCAGCGTGTAGCTGAGCACCGTGACGCCCACCCCGGCCGCCGCGCCGAACGCCGCTGTCGCGCCGCCGGTCACCGCGCCGACGACCGCCGCGACAACGGCCAGCGCCAGCGACGCGCCCAGGAGCACCGGCAGGTGCCGCAACCGCCACCGCCGGTCGGCGGCGGGCTCGACCACCCCGGGCTCAGCCACGGGGGTACGCCGGGAAGGCCGCGGCCAACTCGGCCACCTCGGCGCCGATCCGGGTCAGCGCGTCGGCGCCACCGGGTGCGCCCGGGTCGGCGCGCACCGCACGCGCGATCAGGGCGGCCACCTGCCGCAGCTCACCCTCGCGCATCCCCTGGGTGGTGACGCTCGGCGTGCCCACCCGGATGCCGGAGGCCACCAGCGGCGGCTGCGGATCGTACGGGATGGCGTTCTTGTTGAGCGTGATCGCGGCGGCGTCGCACCGGGCCTCGGCCTCCGCGCCGGTCACCCCCAGCTCCCGCAGGTCGATCAGGGCCAGGTGGCTGTCCGTGCCGCCGGACACCGGGCGCATCCCCTCGTCGGCCAGCCCGGCCGCGAGCGCCTGCGCGTTGCTGACCACCTGGCGGGCGTACGTCTGGAACTCCGGCTGGGCGGCCTCGCGCAGCGCCACCGCCTTCGCCGCCACCGCGTGCATCAGCGGGCCACCCTGGGTGAACGGGAAGACCGCCTTGTCGATCCGCTGGGCCAGCGACCCGCGGCAGAGGATCATGCCGCCGCGCGGGCCACGCAGGACCTTGTGGGTGGTGGCGCAGACGACGTCGGCGTACGGCACCGGGGACGGAATGGCCCGCCCGGCCACCAGGCCGATGAAGTGCGCGGCGTCCACCATCAGGTACGCGCCGACCTCGTCGGCGATCTCCCGGAACCGGGCGAAGTCGATCAGCCGGGGGTACGCGGTCGCGCCACAGATGATCAGCTTGGGCCGGTGCGTCCGGGCCAGGTCGCGTACCTCGTCGTAGTCGATCAGCTCGGTGTCCGGCCGGACCGGGTAACCGACCGGGCGGAACCACTTGCCGGAGAAGTTCACCCGGCTGCCGTGGGTGAGGTGCCCGCCGTGCGGCAGGTCCATCGCCAGCACCGTGTCCCCCGGCTGCACCAGCGCGGCGTACGCGGCCAGGTTGGCGCTCGCCCCCGAGTGCGGCTGGAGGTTGGCGTGCTCGGCCCCGAAGAGCTCCTTGGCGCGGGCGATGCCGATCTCCTCGGCCCGGTCCACCTCGGCGCAGCCGCCGTAGTAGCGCCGGCCCGGGTAGCCCTCGGCGTACTTGTTGGTGAGCGTCGATCCGAGCGCGGCCAGCACCGCCGGCGAGGTCAGGTTCTCGCTGGCGATGAGCTGCAGGCCGCCGCGCAACCGGTCCAGTTCGCCGAGGACCACAGCGGCGATCTCCGGATCAGTGGCCCTGAGCTGCGCGAAATCCGGCCCCCAGAAGGTGCTCGTCTCGGTCTCCACAGCGAACGAGTCTAGGGGGCCGCAGACTGGGAGCCGTGAGATGCCTCGTCACCGGAGCCACCGGATACATCGGCGGGCGGCTGACGCCGCTGCTGCTCGCCGACGGGCACACCGTGCGTTGCCTCGCCCGCAAGGCGGTACGGCTGCGTGACGTGCCCTGGGCCGCGGCGGCCGAGATCGTCGAGGGCGACCTGAGCCGCCCGGAGACGCTGCCCGCCGCGTTCGCCGACGTCGACGTCGCGTACTTCCTGGTGCACTCGCTGGGCCGCGCGGACTTCGAGGCCGCCGACCGGGAGGCGGCGACCAACTTCGCGGCGGCGGCCCGCGCTGCCGGCGTACGCCGGATCGTGTACCTGGGCGGGCCGGAGCCGGCGGCCGACGCCGAGGTCCCGTCGCCGCACCTGCGGTCCCGCGCCGAGGTGGGTCGGATCCTGCTGGCCAGCGGGGTGCCCACGGCGGTGCTCCGCGCTGCGGTGATCATCGGGTCCGGCTCGGCGTCGTTCGAGATGCTGCGCTACCTGACCGAGCGGCTGCCCGCAATGGTCACCCCCCGCTGGGTCGGCAACCGGATCCAGCCGATCGCGGTCCGCGACGTGCTGCGCTACCTGGCCGGCTGCACCACGCTGCCGCCCGAGGTCAATCGCGGCTTCGACATCGGCGGTCCGGACGTGCTCACCTTCCGCGACATGATGCAGCGGTACGCCCGGGTGGCCGGCCTGCGCCGGCGGATCATCGTGCCGGTCCGCCCGCTCACCCCGTCGTTGTCCTCGCACTGGGTCGGGTTGATCACCCCGGTGCCGAACAAGATCGCCCGACCGCTGGTGGAGAGCCTGATCCACGAGGCCGTGGCGCACGAACACGACATCGCCCGGTACGTGCCCGACCCACCGGACGGCCTCACCGGGTTCGACGACGCGGTGGCGTTGGCGCTGGCCAAGGTGCGCGACGCCCAGGTGGAGACCCGCTGGTCGACCGCGAGCGGTCCGGACGCGCCGGCCGAGCCGCTGCCCACCGACCCGGACTGGTCCGGTGGCACCGCGTACACCGATTTCCGGGAGCAGACGGTGGACGCGTCACCGGCGGCCCTCTGGCGGGTCATCGAGGGCGTCGGCGGCGAGCACGGCTGGTATTCGTTCCCCCTCGCCTGGTCGGTACGCGGCTGGCTGGACCGGCTGGTCGGCGGGGTGGGGCTGCGGCGGGGCCGGCGTGACCCGCACCGCCTCCAGGTCGGCGAGGCGCTGGACTTCTGGCGGGTGGAGGAGATCGTCCCGGGCGAGCTGCTGCGGCTGCGCGCGGAGATGCGCCTGCCCGGCCGCGCCTGGCTGGAGATGCGGGCGCTGCCCGCCGACGACGGACGCAGCCGCTACCAGCAGCGCGCGGTCTTCCTGCCCCGCGGGCTGGCCGGACACGCCTACTGGGGGTCGGTGGCCCCGTTCCACGCGGTGGTCTTCGGCGGCATGGCCCGCAACATCGCCCGCAACGCCGAACAGGCGCCCTGACCCGCCCGCCGGGACCGGTCAGTTGCCGGTGCGGGCGCCGGTGACCTGGAAGGCGGCGCGTTCGCTCGGCGGGACGAAGTCGCGTACCGGCTGGTCGCGCAGGGCGACGCCGAGCACCTCCCCCACCGCGGTCACCATCTGGGCCTGCACCGCCTGACCGACCGCGTCACGCGGGTCGTCGGGGTTGGCCGCCATCGAGGCGACCGCCAACTGCGGGGTGAAGGCCACCACCGTCTCCGTCTCGTAGCGCTCGGAACTGCCGGTCTTGCCGGCCACCGGGCGGCCCAGCCGGGAACGCAGGTCGGGCGCCGTGGCTCCGTCGCACCGCCCGTACATCGACTGGTCGCCCACCGGGCAGCGGGCCGCGTCCGCCGCCGCCCGCGCCACGTCGGCGTCGAGCGCCTGTCGACAGTCCGGCTTGGCGGCGTCCACCGGCCGGCCGGCCGAGTCGCTGATCGAGACCACCGGCAGCGGCGCGCACCAGGTCCCCTCGGCCGCCACCGTGGCGTACGCCGTCGCCAGGTCCAGCGGGGTCGTCGCGGCCACGCCCAGGGTGAACGGGCCCCAGTCCTTCGCGCCGTAGCGGGCCAGCCGCTCGTCGGAGTCGGCCCGCAGCACGATGCCGAGCCGCTCGGCCATCTCCACCACCCGGTCGGCGCCGACCCGCTCGGTCAGCCACGCGAAGTACGTGTTCACCGACCTGCCGAACGCGGTCCACATGGTGCGCGGGCCGTCCATCGACGAGGGGTTGGCGTTCGACGGGCACCAGCGGCCGTCGCAGCTGCCCGCCCCCGTCACCGGGAACCGGGTGAGCAGTTGGGTCGGCGCCGTGAACTCGGTCGACAGCGGCAGCCCGGACTCCAGCGCGGCAAGCATGGCGAAGAGCTTGAACGTCGAGCCGCCCTGGTAGCCGTCGATGGCCCCGCCGCCGGCGACGAGCTGGTTGACCGTGTTCGGGTGGTTCTTCTGCCCGACCGGGTTGTCCGCGACGCTGTAGGTGCGGTTCACCGACATCGCCAGCACCCGGCCGGTGCCGGGCTGCACCACGGCGGTCGGCACCGCCCGCGCCTCGGTCGGGCGGTAGATCTTGAGCACCTGCTGTGTGGTGGCCCGCTGCACGGCCGGGTCCAGTGACGAGACGATGGAGAAGCCGCCCCGGCGCAACGTGCGCTGCCGCTCGTCGGCACTCGACCCGAACGCCGACTGGCTGCTCCACCAGCGGGTGAACCAGTCGCAGAAGAAGCCCCAGTCGTTGTGCCCGTCGGGCACCCCCGTGCAGTCGTTCGGCGTCTCGCTGGGGCGCAGCTGCAACGGCTCGGCCTGCGCGGCCGCCGCCGCGTCGGCCGGCACCTGACCGGTCTCGACCAGCCGCTCGAGCACGTACGTCCGTCGCCCCAGGGCGGCGTCGGCGTCCCCGTTGATCGGGTCGTCGCTGTCCGGCGAGCGGACCAGCCCGGCCAGCAGCGCGGCCTGGGCCAGGGTCAACTCGGCCGGCGAGCGGGAGAAGTAGCGCTTGCTGGCCGCCGCGATCCCGTACGCCCCGGCCCCGAAGTAGGCGATGTTGAGATAGCGGGTGAGGATGTCCTCCTTGCTCAGCTCCCGCTCCAGCGCCAGCGCGTACCGCATCTCCTGGAGCTTGCGGGCGGTGGTGACCTCGGTGGCCGCCTGCCGCTGCCGCTCGGTGAGCCGGGGGTCGCTGCTGAGCACGTTGCGGACGTACTGCATGGTCAGGGTGGAGGCGCCCTGCCGGGTCTTGCCGTCCCGCTTGTTCACCGTGAAGGCGCGCACCACGCCGCGCAGGTCCACCCCGCTGTGCTGGTAGAACCGCACGTCCTCGGCGGCCACGATGGCCTGGCGCATCACCGGGGCGACCTCACGCAGCGGAACGTCCACCCGATCCTCCTGGTAGAAGGACGTGATCAGGGTGGTGCCGTCGTTGGCGTACAGGTTGGAGCGCTGGGCGGTGGGCGGCGTGCGCAGCGTGCTGGGCAGCTCCGAGTAGGGCGTGGACAGGGCGCTGAAGCCGATTCCGAAGACCAGGGCCGCGGGTAGGGCGGCTCCGGCCAGCACCAGACCGGCCAGCACACCGGCGATCACCACGGTCATCAGTTTGTCGAGTCGGGCCCGGATCATCAGCTCTCCCCGCAGGAGCCGGTCACGCTAGGACCCGTTCAGAATGACCCGGAACGCCCCTTTCGCCCCTGGTTTTCCCCAAACCCGGAGGAAACTCGCACGACGCTCAGGGCAGCAGCGCGGCGGCCAGCGGGTGGACCGTCTCCTCGATCTCGTCCGCGACCCGGGTGAAGCACTGGTCGCCGCGCCCCCAGGGATCGTCGAGATCGTCGGTGGGCAGCGCCGAGGCGCCCAGCCGGTTGTCGTGCGCCGCCGCCACCACCGCCACGCCCCGGGCGTACACCGCCTCCGGGGTCGCCTCGGCCGCCGGCAACGCGGCGGCGTCCACCGCGGCGAGCAGCCGGCCGAACTCACCCAGCACGAAGGTGCGGGCCGCCGCGTCCGGACGGAGCGCGACAACGTACTCCTGCTGGTCGGCCGTTGCCGTCAGGATCAGGTCGGCGGCGTCGATGTGGTCCGAGCGCAACTTGCGCGCCGCGAACCCCTCGACGGCGCCGCCACGGTCGATGACCTGTCGCGCCGCCGGCGGGTTCATCTCCTCGCCCGCGTGCCAGCCGCCGGTGCCGGCGCTGTGGCTGTGCACCAGCTCCTCGGCGGCGGCCGGGTCCTGCGCACGCCGGGTCAGCCGCTCCCGCACCGCGAGGGCGAGCAGTCGCTCGGCCATCGGCGAACGACAGATGTTGCCCATGCAGACGTGCAGGACGGTGAACGGGGGCACTCAGGCCCCCTGGACGTCGAGGAGGTCCGGGACGACGTCGCGCAGCTTCTCCAGCGGGATCGCGCCGGCCCGCAGCAACTGCGGCACCTCGCCGGTCAGGTCCACGATCGTGCTCGGCACCGGATCCGGGCAGGGCCCGGCCTCCAGGTACGCACGCACCGAGTAGCTGAGCTGGTCACGTGCCTCCTCGGCGGTCACCGCCGCCGGCTGGCCCGTCTTGTTGGCCGAGGAGACCGCCATCGGGCCGGTCTCCCGCAGCACCTCCAGGGCGACCGGGTGCAGCGGCATCCGCACCGCCACCGTGCCCGTCTTGTCGCCCAGATCCCACTGGAGGCTCGGCGAGTGCTCGACCACGATCGTCAGCGCACCCGGCCAGAACGCCTCCACCAGGTCCCGTGCCGCCGTGGGCAGCGAGAAGACCAACCCGTCCAGGGTGTGGCGCGAACCGATCAACACCGGCGGCGGCATCTGCCGGCCCCGGCCCTTCGCGTCCAGCAGCGCCTTGACCGCGTAGGGCGTGAACGCGTCCGCGCCGATCCCGTAGACGGTGTCCGTCGGGAGGACGACCAGCTCGCCGTTCTTGACCGCCTCGATGGCCGCAGCGATGCCGCGGTCCCGATCGGCGGGCGACCGGCAGTCGTAGAGCATCACGAGGAGTCAGTCTGCCACGCCGGCCCGGACCCGGTGTGCTGGCCGTCCGCCCGTCGGGACGCGGTGGCGTAACGAGGGCGGCCGGTGAGGTCCGGATGCTCCGTGACGGCCTCGAAGCGGCCGTCGGAGGCGAACAGCGCCGGCACCGCCACGTCGTGCGTGTCGTCGTGCTCGACCCCGATGACGCCGCCGGGACGCAGCAGCGCCGCCGCCCGGCTGATCACCGGCCGGATCACCGCCAGACCGTCCAGGCCGCCGAAGACCGCCTCCGCCGGATCGTGCGCGGCCACCTCCGGCGGCACCACCACCTCCACCGGCACGTACGGCGGGTTGCAGAGCAGCACGTCCACCCGTCCCACCAGGTGCTCCAGCAGGTCCGGCGCCGTCACGTCGGCCTCGACCACCTCGATCGGCCGGTCGCCCGCGGCGGCCCGCTCGGCGGCGTTGCGGCGCAGCCACACCAGTGCCGCCGCGGACCGCTCGACAGCGATCACCCGCGCGCCGGGCAGCTCCTGCGCCACCGCCAGGGCGATCGCGCCGGTGCCGCTGCACAGGTCCACGACCAGCGGCCCGGGTCTGCCCCGGCCCTGCTCGACACCCCAGCCCGCCAGCAGCTCCGTCTCCGGGCGGGGCACGAAGACGCCCGGACCGACAGCCAGGTCCAGATGCCGGAATCCGGCCCGACCCGTCAGGTGCTGCAACGGCTCCCGACCGGCGCGACGGCCGACCAGCTCGTCGAGCCGAGCCAGCTGGGTGTCGTCCAGGTCGTCGGCGAGCGCCAGCCGACCCCGGGGCACCCCCAGCACGTACGCCGTCAGCAGCTCGGCCTCCACGCGCGCCGGACCCACCCCGGCGGCGGCGAGCGCCCGCGCCGCGCGGGCGACCGCGGCGGACGGACGGGTACGGCCTGTCCCTTCGGGGGGGTGTTGCGGCAGAGTGGTCACGCGACAATCATGAGGCGTCACGGACGACGCCACGAACGGGTGCGTCAAGACGCACACGGCAGGAGGTTGTGGGTGGGCTGGCTCGACCGGGTCGAGGACCAGGTTGACACCCTCACGCAGGCGCGGGCTTTGCAAGAAGCAAGTCGCTCCGCGGAGTCGTACGCGTTGCTGGAGCGGGTGATCCGCACCACCACCGACCCGGCGGCCCGTGCGGACGCCCTGGTGCAGCGCCTCTCGGCGCTGATCAATCTCGGTCGGACGGCGGAGTTCACCAGGGCCATCGAGGAGGCGTCGGCGGCCGTTCGCGATCTCGCCGAGCCCTACCTGCACGGGCACCTCAACGCGCTGGCCGCGCTCGCCGCGCACCATCAGGGCGCACTGGACCGCTGCGTCACCCACCTCGTCAAGGCCGCCCGGGCGCTCGGCGCCGTGGAGGACCCGGACCGGGACACCGCGTGGGGCTGGCACGACCTCGCGATGGCCTACAGCTACCTCAGCTTCCACGGCTACGCCCTGGGCGCGATCGAACGCGCACGGCAGCTCGGGGTGACCGCCGGAATCCCGGAGGAGACGTTCGCGGCACCGGGCATCCGACTGCGCAACGCGGTGGCCCTGGACCACAACGGGGACAGCGACGGCTGCCTGCGGGTGCTGCGGGACGTCGCCGCCGACCTGGCCCGGTTCGTCCGCAGCGGGCGGGCCAGCCGACTGCGCCCGAGCAGCCTCGCCGCGTACGGATACTCGGCGGCACGTCAGGCCGCGCTCGGCGACCCGCTGGAGCCGACCGGCGAGACCCAGCCGTCCCACCTGCTCAGCCACGGCGGGGACAGCGCCCGCGCGCGGGACATGCGACAGCTCGGCATGGTCTGCCTGGCCGTCGCGGACGGTCGACCCATCGAGGCGGTCGCCCGGCTGGACACCATCCGGGTGTCCACCGAGACGCTCGGCGCGGCCGAACCGGCCCGGCTGCGCAGCATCGCGCTGGCCCGCGCCGGCGACCACTCGGCGGCGCACCGGGCGGACCGGCTGGCGTTCCGGCTCGCCGCGCAACGCAACGACCGGCTGCGGGACGTCTACATCGACGGCATCGCCGCCCGGATCGACCACGAGGAGATGCGTCGGGAGGCCGCCCGGTACGAGGGCGAGGCGCTTACCGACCCGCTCACCGGGCTGCCGAACCGGCGCAGGCTGGAGCGGTACATCACAGCTGTCGTCACCCGGGGCGAGCGGGTCGTCATCGGCGTCTGCGACCTGGACGGCTTCAAGGCGGTGAACACCCGCCACGGGCACCACTCCGGCGACCTGGTGCTGCAACGCATCGCCGGGGTGATCAACCGGGTGATGCGCCGGGGCGACTTCGTGGCCCGCTACGGCGGGGACGAGTTCGTGGTGGTGCTCCCAGAGACCGGCATGACCGAGGCCGCCGAGGTGGCCCGCCGGATCGAGGCGGCGGTACGCAACGAGGACTGGGAGTCCCTGGTGCCGGGCACCCCGGTCGGGGTGAGCATCGGCTTCGCGGAGGTCTCCGGCGGCGGCGGGTTGCGCGACGCGCTCAGCGTCGCCTTCGAACAGGCCGACCGGGAGATGCTGCGCGCGAAGTCCCGCCCCCGCGCAAGCTGACCCGCTCAGGGATCGGCAGCGGGGGTGTGGTCAGCGGCGGGTGAGTTCGGTGTCGCCGGCCAGCCGGGCGGCGCGGTCGGCCTCGGCCAGGGCGTCCAGCACCCCGTCCAGGTCGCCGGCGAGCGCCAGGTCCAGGTTGTACGCGGTGTAGCCGATCCGGTGGTCGGTGATCCGGTTCTGCGGGAAGTTGTACGTCCGGATCCGCTCCGAGCGGTCCACCGTGCGCACCTGGGCCTTGCGGGCGTCCGAGGCGGCGGCGTCGGCCTGCTCCTGCGCGGCGGCGAGCAGCCGGGCCCGCATGATCCGCATCGCCTGCTCCCGGTTCTGCAACTGGGACTTCTCGTTCTGGCAGGAGACGACGATGCCGGTCGGCAGGTGGGTGATCCGTACCGCCGAGTCGGTGGTGTTCACCGACTGGCCGCCCGGGCCGGACGAGCGGAACACGTCGATGCGCAGGTCGTTCGCGTCGATGGTGACGTCGACGTCCTCGGCCTCCGGCAGCACCAGCACCCCGGCCGCGCTGGTGTGGATCCGGCCCTGCGACTCGGTGACCGGGACGCGCTGCACCCGGTGCACGCCGCCCTCCCACTTGAGCCGCGACCAGACGCCGTTCCCACCCTCGGGCACGCCCTTCGTCTTGATCGACAGCGACACGTCCTTGACGCCGCCGAGATCCGAGTCCTGCGCGTCGATCACCTCGGTGATCCAGCCGTGCCGCTCGGCGTACCGGGTGTACATCCGCAGCAGGTCGCCGGCGAACAGCGCCGACTCCTCGCCGCCCTCACCGGCCTTGATCTCGACGATCACGTCCTTGGCGTCGTGCGGGTCACGCGGGATGAGCAGCTCGGCGAGACGCTCCTCCAGCCCCGGCAGGGACGCAGCGATCGCCTCGGTCTCGGCCGCGAACGAGGGATCCTCGGCGGCCAACTCGCGGGCCGCGGCCAGGTCGGCGCGCGCCTGCTCCAGCTCACCGGCGGCCTTGTGCAGCGGCACCAGCTCGGCGTACCGGCGGCCCACCCGGCGCGCGGTGGCCTGGTCGGCGTGGATGGCCGGGTCGGCCAGCCGCTTCTCCAGCTCCGCGTACTCGTCGAGGAGGCCGGCCAGACGCTCGCTGCTCATGCTGCGGATGCTCCTTCGACGGTGCGACACCGGGCCGGCCCGACAGCCGACGGCGCGTGGAAACAGGCGAAACGCGGACGGCGCCCGCGTCCGGCAGAAAACCGGACGCGGGCGCCGAACGGGGAGTTACTTGGCCTTCTTGGCCTGAACCTTGGCGTACTTCTGCTGGAACTTCGCGACCCGGCCGGCGGTGTCGAGAACGCGCTGCTTACCGGTGTAGAACGGGTGGCAGGCGCTGCAGGTCTCGACGTGGATCGCCCCGCCCTTGGCGGTGCTGCGGGTCGTGAACGTGTTGCCACAGGAGCAGCTGACCTCGGTGGTCACGTACTCCGGGTGGATGTTTGCCTTCATCTCGCCTCGGTCCTCTCGTTGGTGGTCGCCGGGTCGCCGTCATCGCTCGTCGCGCCGTACACGACGGGCTCGGGCGTGAACCGGAACCGGTGGCCGATTGACCAGTGTGCCATGGGCCTGAGCCAACCCGGCAAGCGGGCCGCACACCTCGTCCGGCATCGTCAACACGTGCCTCCCCGTCCGCATTCCCGCCGCCCGGACGGGCATTCGCCCACCCGGCGGACCACCGCCAGGTACCCCGCCGGGGGTACGCCCGTCGAGCCCGAGGGGCGCCCATGACCCGCCTGATCGCCACCCGGGGACTGCCCGCCTCGGGCAAGACGACGTTCGCCCGCACGCTTCAGCCGTCAGTCGTCCGGGTCAACCGGGACGACCTGCGCCGGATGCTGCACGGCGAGCGGCTCTTCACCCAGTGGGCCGAGGCGCAGGTGACAGTCGTACAGCGGGCCCAGGTCGAGGCGTTGTTGCGGGCCCGGGCGGACGTCTGCGTGGACGACACCAACCTGCGCTCGCGGACGTTGCGCGACTGGGCCGAGCTGGCCGCCCGCCACGGCGCGGATTTCGAGGTGCACGACTTCACCGACGTACCCCTTGACGAGTGCCTGCGCCGCGACGCCGCCCGCCCCGCGGCCGAGCAGGTCGGGGGCGGGGCCATCCGTCGGCTGCACGAGCGGTACCTGGTGGGCCGGGCCCTGCCGTTGCCGGTGCCGCAGGCCCGCACGGGGCGCCCCGCCGTCGTGCACCCGCCGTCGACCGAACCACCCGAGATCGTCCTGGTGGACATCGACGGCACCGTCGCGCTGGCCGTGTCCCGCAGCCCGTACGACATGACCCGGGTGGGCGAGGACGAACCGAACACTGCGGTGATCGCGGCGGTCCGGGCGATGCACGCGGCCGGGTACGGGGTGGTCTTCTGCTCCGGGCGGGACGCCTCCGCGCGGGCGGCCACCGAGGCGTGGCTGGCCCGGCACGTCCGGGTCCCGTACCTCGGCCTGCACCTGCGGGCCGTCGGCGACTCCCGCAAGGACTCGATGGTGAAGCGGGAGATCTACGACCGGGAGATCCGGGACCGTTACCGGGTGGCCGGCGTCTTCGACGACCGTGTCCAGGTGGTCCAGATGTGGCGAGCCCTCGGCCTCACCGTGTTCCAGGTGGCCGAGGGCGACTTCTGATGTGCGTCCGGACGGCCCCCCGCGCGTACGGAGGGCCGTCCGGACGGCTCACCGGGTGAGGGCGACGGTGGCCTCGGCGAGGACGCCGTTGACGGCGACGGTGAGGCGTACCGGGGCGCCGGGCCGCAGTGCCGTCAGGGTGCCGGTGGCCGGGTCGAACCGGGCCGTGTGCCAGGGACGCACCCCGGCCGCCCCGCCGATGTGCACCGCGGGCGAGGCGGACCAGTCCGCGCTGACCGGTGCGGCCACCGGGACCGTACGCCCGCCGGGTTGGGTCAGCGTGGCGGTGACCGTCGCCGGGGCGCCTACCGCGACGCTGGCCGGGGCGTTCAGCGCGAGCCGGTCGGTGTGGGCGTGGAACTCCGCGTCCACCCAGCGTGGCCCCTCGGCGAGCGGGTCGCGACGGGCCCGGTCGGCCTCGGCCGGAGTGACCGGATCGACACCGAACTCCGTCCAACCGGTGAACCCGCCCTGGTCGGCGGGGGTCGACGGCGTCTTGCCCGAGTTGCCGTTGATCACGTACGGCACCCCGTCGACCCGGTCGGCGTGGAAGGTGCCGACGTGCCCGCCCACGAACAGCGCGCCCTTGCCGGTGCGGTGCTGGAAGTCGGCCAGCCACTGTTCCAGCAGCGCCGCCTCCTTGCGGTCACCGAGCTGGCTGGCCTGCGCCGGGCTCGGGTCCCGCGGCGGGTGGTGGTGCAGGACGACGACCGAGCCGACGCGCGGATCGGTGGCCGCCGCGTCAAGCGTCTCGCGCAGCATCCGTACCTGGTCGAAGCCGCCACCCCGCAGCGTCCCGGTGGACGAGTTCAGCGTGACGAACCGGGTGCCGGCGTGGTCGAACACCCGTGAGGTGGCGCCGAACGCGGCAGCGAAGTTGCTGATCGGGGCACCCATGATCTCGTGGTTGCCGGGGACGTAGTACCAGGGCAGAGCGTCGCCCAGCTCCTCGTCGAGGATGCGCCGGGCCAGCGCGAAGTCGGCCGGATAGGCGGTGTCCACGAAGTCACCGTTGATCAGCAGGAAGTCCGGCCGGGCGGCCTTCACCTCGCGCAGCGTCCGCCGGGCCTGGGCGACCAGGTCGCTGTCCGGGTCGGCGGCGACGAACTGGGCGTCGGAGAGCACCGCGAACCGCCAGGGGGCACCGTCCACCGTGCCGTCGCGGACCACCACCCGATCGGTACGCGGGGCCACTGCCGGCACGTCGATCGTCGGCGGCACCTTCGCCACCAGGTCATCGATGATCACTTCGCTGCGGTACTGCGCGGCGGCGTTGGTCTCGGCCACGTAGAAGCGGCGCACCCGTACCGGGTACTGCACGCCGGCCGGCACCGCGAACTCCACGTACCGCCAGCCGGTCCAGGTGATCAGCGGGCCGCGCAGCACGTGCTGGGTGTCCTGCGCGTCGTGCAGGTGCAGGCTCGGCCACTCCCCGGTGCCGTTGCCGTGGATCCACATGCCGAAGGCCTGCGGCTGGCCGGGGACCTCGACCCAGGCCGGCGGGTCGGCGTACGCGGCCCGGGTGCCGGTGGACTGGCTGAAGTCGTACGACATCTTCAGGCCGGTGCCGGTGTGACCCGGTGCCGGCGCGACCGAGCCGCTGGCCCGGGCCTGGCTGAACCGCCAGGACGCCGCGTCGTCGAAGCCGGCGACCGGCACGTCGGTCAGCCCGACCGTGACCGGCAGGACGGTGCTCGTCCGTCCGACGCGGACGGTCACCAGCGCGGAGCCGGTGTCGCGCAGGGCGGTGACGGTGAGGTTGCCGTCCCGGTTCGGGGTGATCCGCAGCAGGTCGCGGTCGTAGTCGAGGGTGAGGTCCGCCGGCTCGATCGGCGCGGTGTTGCCCTCGGCGTCGTAGCCGACCACTCCGACCAGGGCGTTGCCGTCCCGGCCGGTCAGCCCGATCCGTGGCACCGTGGCGCCGAGCCGGGTCAGCGGGCCCAGGACGGTCAGGCCCAGCGAGCCGGTCGCCCGACCCCGGGCGGCGGTGACCGTGCTGGTTCCCGGAGTGCCGGCGTGGAAGACACCGTCGCGGTCGACGCGGCCACGTACCGCCGGGGTCGCCCGCCAGGTGGGCGCACCCGCCGCCGGGCCGTACGTCTCGTCGTAGCCGGCCGCGGTGAGGGTGCGGGTCAGCCCGGGGAAGACCCGGTCGGGCCGGCCGCCGCGCACCGGGGAGACGCCCGGGGCGGCGGTGGGGTCGCTGGCCGTCTCGACCCAATAGCCGGTGAGCCGGCCGCTGCCCTTGGGCGCGTAGATCGCCAGGCCGTTGGGCACCGCCCGTTCGCTGCCGTCGGAGGGGCCGTTCTCCACCTGCACGGTCGACGCGCCGGGCTCCCGGGCCAGCAGCGTGGACGATCCGCCACCGTCGAGGTTGAGCGCGTCCCGGGCGCCCAGCTCGGCCATCATCCGGCCCATCTCGGTCTGCGTCACGCCGCGGCTGTCGACCTGCCGACCGTCCACCGTCAGCATGATCATCTTTCGGCCGTCGGCGCTGAACCCGACAGCCGTACGCGGGGCGAGGGTCGCGTCGGCGATGCTCTGCACGACGCCGTCGCGGACCAGGACGTTGCCGCCCCCGACCGCCGCGTGCAGGGCGCTCCCGTCGGACGACTTCGGCCGCCAGGTCACCGAGACCGGGTCACCGACGTGCAGCCCGGCCAGCGCGTCCGCTCCGGCGTCGCGACCGAGCAGCACCGTGCTGCCGGCGACGACCGGGCCGCTGCCGGCCACGCCGGCCACCGCGGCCACCCGGCCGCCGGTCACGGTCACCTCGACCACCCGGGCCGCGCCCTCCACGGCCCGCTGGCGGGAGTACGTCCCCCACAGCTCGGTGAACGCGCCGATGCCGTCGGCCTGCACCATGTTGTTGAACTGGGTCAACGCCACCGGCCCGGTGGGCAGGGTGGCGCTGCCGTCGAAGTTCACCTCGACCACCCGACCGATCCCGGTGGCGGTGACCGCCACGGCGTTGGGGTGACCGCCGACCGCCGACTGGATCAGCTCGCCGTCGCGGATGCCGACGCCCTGTGCGGCCCCCGAGTTGTTGATGTCGAAGAAGTCACCGTTGACCGCGGCGACCGCCCGCGAGTCGTCCACCGCCTTGCGCAGCGGCTCGGCCCGGCTGACCGCGCCGGAGTTGACGTAGTCGACCGTGGACCCGCCGGCGAGGTCGGTGGTGAGCGCGTCGGCGCGCAACCAGCCGTCGGCGTCGTACCTGTCGAAGGAGGTGAGCTGCACGCCCGGCGCGACCGGACGGGTGGCCTTCGTGGTGTCCAGGCCGCCGGCCGGCTCCAGCCCGCCAGCGGCGGCGGCCGGGGCGGCCGGGGCGGCCGGGGCGGCGGCGAGGCTGAGCGAGTCGGCCGGGTGGGACGACGCGGCGGGTGCGTCCTCGGCGGCGGTGGCCGGGAGCGCGGGCGGCGACGCCACGGGCCGGGCGGCCACGGACGGCGCCGGCGGCGCGGCGGTGGCCGGCGGCGACACGGCCAGGGCGAGCAGCGGCGTCAGCAGCAGGACACCGGTGCGACGGGCGGATCGTCTGCGGGTACGCATGGACGACAGTCAACCCGGCAGTGAATAGAAGTTTCAAGACCTGTCGACTGAACCGAAGGAAAATTCCGCCATCCCCGGCTCCTGGCCCCCGCCGAACCCCCTCTGGTGGCGTGCGAGCAGGGTCGGCCGCCCCCTCTCGCTCCCCTTTGCTCTGCTTCAACGGAGGCAACACAAAGCGCCCCGAAGTGTTGCGCCGGTTGAAGCAGAGCAAAGGACGATGAGCGGGCACGACCAAGGGGCACGGCCGCGATGGGCGGGCACGACCAAGGGGCACGGCCGCGATGGCCGTGCCCCTTGGTCGTCGGTCAACCGGGAACGGTTACTCCCCCGGCGTCGACTTCGCGATCTGCATCAGGAACTCGATGTTGGTGCGGGACTGCTTGAGCCGGTCCAGCAGGAGGTCCATCGCCGCCTGCGAGTCCAGCGAGTGCAGCACCTTGCGGAGCTTGTGGATGATGGCCAGCTCCTCGGGCGCGAGCAGGACCTCTTCCTTGCGGGTGCCGGACGGGTTGATGTCGATGGCCGGGAAGGTCCGCTTGTCGGCGATCTTCCGGTCCAGCTTCAACTCGGCGTTGCCGGTGCCCTTGAACTCCTCGAAGATGACCGTGTCCGCCATGGACCCGGTCTCCACCAGCGCCGTGGCGATGATGGTCAGCGACCCGCCGTTCTCGATGTTGCGGGCCGCGCCGAGGAAGCGCTTCGGCGGGTAGAGCGCGGTGGAGTCGATACCACCCGACATGATCCGGCCGCTGGCCGGCGCCGCCAGGTTGTACGACCGACCGAGCCGGGTCACCGAGTCGAGCAGCACGACGACGTCGTGGCCCAACTCGACCAGGCGCTTGGCCCGCTCGATCGCCAGCTCCGCCACCGTCGTGTGGTCCTGCGGCGGACGGTCGAACGTGGCCGCGATGACCTCGCCCTTGATCGACCGCTGCATGTCGGTGACCTCTTCGGGCCGCTCGTCGACCAGCACCACCATGAGGTGGCACTCCGGGTTGTTCCGGGTGATCGCGTTCGCGATCGCCTGGAGCACCATCGTCTTACCCGCCTTCGGCGGCGACTGGATGAGTGCCCGCTGGCCCTTGCCGATCGGCATGACCAGGTCGATGACCCGGGTGGTCAGGATGTGCGGCTCGGTCTCCAGCCGCAGGCGCTCCTGCGGGTAGAGCGGCGTGAGCTTGTAGAACTCGGGTCGCCGCCGCGCCTCGTCCGGCTCCATCCCGTTGATCGTGTCCAGCCGCATCAGCGGGTTGTACTTGTCCCGCCGCTGGTCACCGGTGTTGCCGCCGTCGCGGGCCGCGCGAACCGCGCCGGTGATCGCGTCACCGCGGCGCAGGCCGTACTTCTTGATCTGGGACATCGAGACGTACACGTCGTTCGGGCCGGCCAGGTAACCGGTCGTCCGCACGAAGGCGTAGTTGTCGAGCACGTCGATGATGCCGGCCACGGGGACGAGTACGTCGTCCTCGCCGACCTGCGGCTCACGGCCACCGGTGTCACCACCGGTCTCCGCCCGCTCGCCACGGCCGCGCCGACGGTCCCGGAAGCGGCTGCGCCGGCCACGTCGACCGCCGCCCTCGCCGTCGTCGTCGTCGTTGTCCCGCTCGACACGCTGACCACGGTCGTTGCGCTCCGAACGGTCGTTGCGTTCGGCACGCTCGCCCCGGTCGTTGCGCTCGTTACGGTCGCCCCGCTCGGCGCGCTCGCCCCGGTCGTTGCGCTCGGCACGCTCACCACGGTCGGCACGCTCGCCCCGATCGTTACGCTCGCCCCGCTCACCGCGATCGTTGCGCTCGCCGCGATCGTTGCGGTCGGTCCGGTCGGTGCGCTCGGCCCGGTCGGTGCGCTCGGCCCGCTCACCACGGTCGGCACGCTCGCCACGGTCGGCACGCTCGCCACGGTCGGCACGCTCGGCGCGGTCGTTGCGCTCGGCGCGGTCGCGGCGGTTCTCGCCACGGTCGGACCGCTCGCCGGCCTCCACCTCGTCGGTGCGGGCCTCAGCGGGACGGACCTCGGAGGAACGCGCCTCCGCGGCGCGCGGCTCGGAGGTGCCAGCCTCGGCGGTACGGGATTCGGCCGGGGCCGTCCGGCTGCGCCGGGTACGGCCACGGCCCTCGGTCGCGGTAGCCGGCTCGGCCGGCGTCTGGTCGGTGCTGCGGCTCTCGGCCGCCGGGCGATCCACGGTCTCCCGCACCTCCTCACGGGCCGGAGCGGCCGCAGCCGCGACCTCGGCTCGCGGTCGAGGGGTCCCGGCGGCGTTGCCGCCCTGCCGCTCGGAGATCGCGGCGATCAGCTCACCCTTGCGCATGCGAGCCGTGCCGGAGATGCCGAGCGACGCAGCCAGGCTCTGCAGCTCTGGCAGCAGCATCGCCGACAGACCGGTGCCGCTGCGCCGACGACGGGCGGGAGCGGCAGCGGTGGCATCGCCAGCGACGTTGGAAACATCCGACGTCACGTCGGTGGTGTCGCTCAATGGATTCCTTCCCTCGATAAGGCCGGGACTGCCCGGAGTCGGAACTCAGGTGGCCGGGCGGCCTCGGTGCACCCGCCTCGCAAGGACGCGTCGCGGGAGTCTGTGACACAGCAGCCGGTGGTTTCCCGACCCACCAAAAGTCGGTGGGCAGGTCTCGCCGTCTGCGGCGACCTGTGGAAACTGCGGTGCGGCGTGGGCCTTGGCAGGGGTGACGGGCTGACCGCCGAGAGCTTCGGGGGTGCGCCGCCCCGCAGGAGATCGCGTGCTTCGCGGCTGTGCTAGGTCTAGAGCGTAATCAACTCTTCCGACCTGCGGCAACAGGGTCCCGCTCGGCGTGTCCAAGTCTACCCCGGGCGACCCGGGCGCCGCTGACGTCTATCGGTAACTGCCAGATCTGCCAGTCTGTTCCCACCTCGAGGCTCGGCGGCGGCGCGCTGAGCGCCAGCACACTCGGCCCGGCCCCACTGACCACAGCCGCCACACCCGCCGCTCGCAACTCGCTGACCAGGGCCGATGTGCCCGGCATCCCGGGTGCCCGGTAGTCCTGGTGGAGGCGGTCGACGGTCGCCGGCAGCAACAACGCCGGGTCGGTGGTGAGCGCGTGCACCAGCAGCGCCGCCCGCCCGGCGGTCAACGCGGCGTCGGCGTGGGGCACGGTGGCCGGCAGCGCGGCCCGCGCGGTAGCGGTCAGGCCGCGCTCGGCCGGCACGAAAACCGTCGGTCGTACGCCGGACGCGACCGGCAGGGACACCGCGCGGGCGCCGCCCGGCTCGGACCAGGCCACCGTGAAACCGCCGAGCAGACACGGGGCGACGTTGTCCGGATGGCCCTCGATCTCGGCGGCCAGCCGGAGCACGCCGGGCTCGTCCAGCCGGTGCTCGCCGTCGGCGACCAGGGCACGGGCCAGCAGCACCCCGGCGACGATGGCGGCCGACGACGAGCCCAGGCCGCGCGCCTGCGGGATCCGGTTGACGCACTCGACGCTGAGGCCCGCGGGCTGCCCGCCGAGAACGTCGAAGGTGGCCCGCATGGCCCGCACCACCAGGTGCCGATCGTCGGCCGGCAGCTCACCGGCGCCCTGGCCGCTGACAGTCACCTGGACCCCGGCGGACACGACCTCGGCGGCCAGGTCGTCGTAGAGCCCGAGGGCGAGCCCCAGCGCGTCGAAGCCCGGACCGAGGTTGGCGCTGGTCGCGGGGACCCGGACCCGGACCGGCCCGTCGGTGAAGTTCGGCACGCGCCCATGCTAGGGCCCGGCACCGACGATCCGGTCGGTCGCCCGCACCATGGGACCGCCGGGGTTCAGCCGGCCGGGTCGGGAACCGGTTCGGCGACCGGGTCGGTCAGCGACAGCCGGCGGGTGGCGATCCGCCAGCCGACCGCGTACACGAGGGTCACCAGTCCGCAGCCGGCCAGGACCACCCGTTCGTCCACCACGTCCACCACCAGGGCAACCGCCAGTTGACTCACCGAGATGGCCAGCGTCGCGAGCATCATGTCGGTGGCGAAGACCCGCCCGCGCAGCCGGTCCGGCACCTCGCCCTGCAGGGCGAAGTTCGACATCACCCAGTTGCTGCCGCCCGCGAAGTGCGCCACGAAGACCAGCAGCAGCACCAGCGGGAACCAGCGCACCACCGACGTGCCCAGGTAGGACAGGCCGTACAGCGACATGGACAGCGCGAGCCCGGGCAGCAGCCAGGATCGGTTGGTCAACACCCGCCGCATCAGGATCGGCCCGACCAGCGCGCCGGCTCCCCGCACCGCGAAGAGCAGGCCCGCGCCCAGCGAACCGACCCCGTAGACGCCGGCGAGCAGCGGAAACACGGTCAGCACACCGTTGCCCAGGCCGACCGCCGACTTGACCGTGACCAGCGCCAGCACCCGCGGCCGGTGCCCGATGTAGCCGAGCGCCTCGCGGACCGCCGCCGACCAGGTCCGCTGCGCCGGCACCTCCGGGTCCCGGGCCGCCTGCAACGGCCGGCGGATCCGGGTGGCGAGGCCCGCGGCCACCGCCAGGCCGACCGCCGCCACCCAGAAGCAGACGTACGGGCCGGCAGCCGAGCTGAGCACACCACCCAGTGAGGCGCCCACCACAGTCATGGTGCCCCAGGCCGAGCCGGCCACGGCGTTACCGGCGGCCAACTCGTGCGGCTCCAGGACGTTGGGGAGCGCGGCCTGGGCGGCCGGCGAGTAGAACGCCTTGGCGACCGCGACGGCACCGATCGCCACCAGCGCCAGCCAGGCCGTACCGCGGTCGCGGACGCCGAGGAGCAGCAGCACGCCGGCCAGCGCGGCCACGTTCGCGGCGATCATGATCTTCCGCCGGTCGAAGCGGTCGGCGATCGTGCCGGTGTACGGCAGCAGCAGCGCCACGATGCCGGTGTCCACCGCCAGCACCAGGGCGCCCCAGACCCCACTGCCGGTCAGCTGCGGCAGCAGCACCAGCAGTGGCACCATGACGAACCAGTCAGCGCCGAAGACCACCAGCTCGGCGAGGAAGAGATTGCGAAAGCTCCGATTGCCGGTAAGGACCGAGAGGGTGGACGCCACGGAGCGGGACCCTACCCGGTCGGTGTGGGGGCCACACCGGGTCCCAGCAGCGCCGAGACGGTGACGAAGGTGTAGCCGCGCGCCCGCAGCCCGGCGATCATGTCGGGGAGGCCGTGCAGCGCGACCAGACGTCGCCGGTCACCGACGTCGTGCCCGAGAACGATCGTCCCCGGCCGCACGTTGGCCACGATCCGCCGGGCGTGGCCGGCCGGGTCGTCGGGAAACTCCCGCTCCACCATCTGCAACGACCAGAGCACCAGCCGGTAGTTCAGCCGCGATGCCGCATGCAGCACCGCACCACCCAGGTGGCCGTACGGCGGGCGGACCAGCCGCGGTGGCCGGCCGGTCACCTCGGCGATCGTGTCGTGGCTGCGGCGCAGGTCGTCGTACGCCGCGGCGGCGTCCAGCCGGGCGAGGTCCCGGTGCGCCCAGCTGTGGTTGCCCACCTCGTGCTCGCCGAGCCTGTCGCGTACGAGGTCGGCGTGCTTCCGGGCCTGAGCGCCGACCAGGAAGAACGTCGCGGGCACCCGGTGCTGGGCGAGGGTGTCCAACACCATGGGCGTCCACTGTGGCGCCGGCCCGTCGTCGAAGGTGAGCGCGACCAGCCGCTGCGTGGTCGGCCCCGACCAGATGACCGGCACCACGCCCGAGCCGACGTCCTGCGGCCCGTTGCCGACGGTGGCGCTGGCCGGGCCGCCGGCGAGCGGCAACCGCCGATGGGTGAGCCAGACGTCGGTGACGCCCGCCCCGGCGGCCGCCCCGGTCACCACGAGCGCCCCCCGGCGCAGCAGATCGCGCCGGGACCACCCGTGCGCGCTCTCGGTCATCCACCCGCCCCGCTCGCCGTCACCTCGCCATGCCTACCTGGAGTATGCAAGATGTGACGCAAAGTGCAGCATCCGTCGACCGATCGGAGTGTCCGCGGCCGCACGGCCGAACGCCCCCGGCAGGCGAACCTGCCGGGGGCGTTACGGGTCGTCGTCCGACTACTCGGTCGGCTCGGTCGGCTCCGACGGGGGCAGCGGCGAGGTGCGGCTCCGGGGCAGCCGCAGCACCTCGAACTGGTCCGTGCCGTCCACCAACGCGCCCGACGGGGCGGGGCGTGCCGCCGCCGGCTGCGTGCCGTCGGCCGCCGTCGACACCGGTGCGCCCGTCGGCACGGCCACCTGGTTCGGGCCGTCCGCCTCGACGCCCTCCGGCCCGGTCGGCTCGGTCACCGCCGGCTCACCGGATCGCCGCCGACGGCGACGCTCCCGCAGCGACTCCTTGGTGCGCTCGACCATCGTGTAGAGCGTCGGCACCAGGATCAGCGTCAACAGCGTCGAGCTGAGCAGACCACCGATCACCACGACCGCCAGGGGCTGCGAGATGAAGCCGCCCTCGCCGGTCAGCCCGAGGGCCATCGGCAGCAGCGCGAAGATCGTCGCGACCGCGGTCATCAGGATCGGGCGCAGCCGGCGCCGGCCACCCTCGACCACCGCCTCCCGGACCCCCATGCCCTGCGCCCGGTACTGGTTGATCAGATCGAGCAGCACGATCGCGTTGGTCACCACGATGCCGACGAGCATCAGCACACCGATCAGCGCCGGCACTCCCAGCGGCGTCCCGGTGGCCAGCAGCAGACCGATCGCGCCTGTCGACGCGAAGGGGATGGAGATCAGCAGGATCAACGCCTGGGTGAGGCTCCGGAACGTGGCCACCATGATCAGGAACACGATCGCGATGGCGGCCAGCACCGCCAGGCCCAGGTCGCCGAAGGCATCCGCCTGATCGGCGCTGACCCCACCGATGGTGAAGCTCGCCCCCGGCACGTCGATGCCGTCGAGCCGCTTCTGCAACTCCTTGGTGGTCGCGCCCAGGTTCGAACCGGTCGCGGCGCCGGTCACCGAGACGCTGCGCTCACCGTCGATCCGCGTGACCTGCTGCGGCCCCTCGGCCTGGGTGACGTCCGCGATGTCGTCCAGCTTCACCGGCCCGACCGGAAGTGCCCGCAGCTGCTCCAGCGACACCGGAGCGGCCGCGCTCAGCCGCAGCACCACGTTCTGCTGGCGGCCGTCGAGCGCCACCTGCCCCAGCGGAGCGCCACGGAACGCCTGCGACACGAGCTGACCAACGGCGGCCTCGGTGAGGCCCACCCGACCGGCGGCGACCCGGTCGACTGTCACGTCGACCCTCGGCACCCGCTCGGCGAGGCTCGTGGTGACGTCCTCGACGTCCGGGACACCGGCCATCGCCGTCCGGGCCTCCTCGGCGGCGCGGGTCAGCACCTCCGGGTCACTGGCCTGGACGATCACCTCCAGCTGGCTGGTCGAGGCCTCCTGACCACCGCCGAAGCTGACCTCGCCCAGGCTGGTGCCGATCTTGTCGAACTCCCGGCGCAGCTCCTCACGGACCTGCTTGGCGTCGGTGTCGCCGTCAAGCGCCAACGACCAGCTCGCGACGTTGTTGCCTCCGCCGCCCGCCCACGGGTTGTCGCCGCCACCGGCGGTCACCTGGTAGGTCTCGACCCCGTCGACCCGCCCGAGGACCGCCTCGACCTGCTTCGCCGCCGCGTCGGTGGCCGCCAGGCCGCTGCCCGCCGGCAGCTCCTGCCGGAAGCTGAGCGTGTCCTGACCGGAGTCGTCCAGGAAGTTCGTCTCCAGCTTCTGCGCCAACCCGAAGGTGCCGAAGAGCACCAGCAGGCCGAGCCCGACGGTGATCCAGCGGGTCGACCGCTTGCGGGTGGCGAACCCGATCACCGGCAGGTACGCCCGCTGCAACGGATTGCGCAGCTCCTTCTCCTCGGCGTCGCGGCGCACCGCCTCGTCGTCGACAGTGCCGCCGCGCGGCTTGAGGAACCAGTACGCCAGCACCGGGATCACCGTCAGCGAGACGAGCAGCGAGGCGAGCAGCGCCACCGTCACCGTGATCGCGAACGGCGCGAAGAGCTGCCCGACGAACCCGCCGACCAGCGCGATCGGTGCGAACACCGCCACCGTCGTGAGGGTGGACGCGGTCACCGCGCCGGCCACCTCACGGACGCCGGTGATGATCGCCTGGCGCTTCTCCTCGCCGTACTCCAGGTGTCGTTTGATGTTCTCCAACACCACGATCGAGTCGTCCACCACCCGGCCCACCGCGATGGTCAACGCGCCGAGGGTGAGCAGGTTGAGCGAGTAGTCGCCGATCCACAGAGCGAGCAGCGCCACCAGCACGGAGAGCGGGATGGAGACCGCGGTGACCACTGTCGAGCGCACCGACAGCAGGAAGACCAGGATGACGATGACCGCCATCAGCAGACCCAGCAGGCCCTCGGTGGTCAACGACTTGATCGACTTCTCCACGAACGGCGCCTGGTCGAAGACCACCGTCAGCTCCGCGCCGGAGGCGTCCTTCAGGTCGGCCAGCCGGTCCTGGATCTCGTGGGAGATCTCCACCGCGTTGCCGTCCGGGGACGCGGTGACGGCGATGCCGAGGCTGTCCTTGCCGTTGGTCCGGGTGATCGCGGTGGCCGGGGCGAGCTGCTGCTCGACAGTCGCCACGTCACCGAGACGAACCGGTGCCGCGCCGGGCGCGATGATGATGCCGCGCAGGTCGTCCAGGGTCACGACCGGCGTCCCGACCTGCACCGGCAGCGCGAGGCCGCCGTCGGTCACCGCACCTGCCGGCACCGACACGCCGTTGGTCTTCAACGCAGCGCCGATGGCGGTCGGCTGGACCTTCGCCGCGGCCAGCTTCGCCGGATCCGGGGTGACCACCACGACGTCGTCGCGGGTCCCGGTCACCTCGACAGTGCGGACTCCGTCGATGCCCTCCAGCTCCGGCACCACAGTCGCGCGCAGCTTCTCGGCGAGCGCCCGCTCGTCGGCGCCGCCGGCCGCGGCCAGCACCACCGCCGGCAGGTCGTCCGTGCTGCCCGCGATGACCTGCGGGTCGACGCTCTCCGGCAGCTGGGCGTCGATCCGGCTCAGCGCGGTCTGCATCTTGTTGACCACGTCGTCCAGGTCGGTGCCGAACTCGTACTGCACCTGGACGGTGGCCGCCCCCTCGCGGGACGTGGAGGTGACCTTGTCCAGCCCCGGGATGCCCTGCAGGGCGTTCTCGATCGGCTCGGTCACCTGCGACTCGACGATCTCGGGACCGGCACCGGGATAGGGCGCCACGATGAACGCGGCCGGGAACTCGAGCGACGGCAGCAGTTGCTGCTTCAGCGACGGCACGGCGAACGCTCCGAACGCCGTAATCACCACCGCGATGAGGGCGACCAGCCCTCGGTTGGCGAGGCTGAATCTGGCGAGCAGCGACATCGGCCTGGCTCACTCCTGAAAGAGAATGCGGGCGGGGATAGGTGAAAGTGTGCCGGACTCGATCACCTGGACCCCCGCCGCCCCCAGGGCGGCCCACCGCCGGTGGGTCGTACCGCTCTCAGGCCAGGTCGAGGGCGCGGGCCGCGGCCAGCGGATCGTTGCCGATGGTCACCGGAGCGGGCGCGGTGGAGATCGCCCACTCCGGGTCCTTCAGGCCGTGACCGGTCACCGTGCAGACCACCGTCGAGCCGGCCGGAACCGCGCCCGCCGCGGCCTGCTGGAGCAGGCCGGCCACGCTGGCCGCGCTGCCCAGCTCGACGAAGACCCCCACCTCGCGGGCGAGCAGCCGGTACGCGGAGAGGATCTCCCGGTCGGTCACCGCCGCGATCAGACCGCCGGAGGCGTCCCGGGCGTCGAGCGCCTTGGTCCAGCTCGCCGGGTTGCCGATCCGGATGGCGGTGGCGATCGTCGACGGCTCCGGCACGACCTGGCCGGTCACGATCGGCGCCGCCCCGGACGCCTGGAAGCCGTACATCTTCGGCGCCCGCGTGGTCGTGCCGGCGGCGTGCTCCTCGGAATATCCCATCCAGTACGCGGAGATGTTGCCGGCGTTACCGACGGGCAGGCAGTGGATGTCGGGGGCGTCGCCGAGCGCCTCGACGATCTCGAAGGCGGCGGTCTTCTGGCCGTGCAGCCGGTCGATGTTCACCGAGTTGACCAGCGCGACCGGGTGATCCTGGGCCAGCTTGGCGGCGAGCGCGAGGCAGTCGTCGAAATTGCCGCTGACCTGGAGCAGCTTCGCCCCGTGCACCAGCGCCTGGGCCAACTTGCCGAGGGCGATCTTGCCCTGCGGCACCAGCACCGCGCAGGTCAGCCCGGCCCGGGCCGCGTACGCCGCGGCGGAGGCGCTGGTGTTGCCGGTGGAGGCGCAGATGATCGCCTTGTTGCCGGCCTCGACCGCCTTGGAGACCGCGAGGGTCATCCCCCGGTCCTTGAAGGAGCCGGTCGGGTTGGCGCCCTCCACCTTCAGGTAGACGTCGCAGCCGAGCCGGGCCGAGAGCACGGGCGCCGGCAGCAGCGGGGTGTTCCCCTCGTGCAACGTGACGACCGGCGTGGCCGCGGTGACCGGCAGCCGATCCCGGTACGCCTCGATCAGACCCCGCCACATGTCGCTCTCCTCGCCTCTACCTCTGCACCGACCCGAGCATCAGGCCACCCTGGACCACCCTGCCGCAGCCATCGAGGGCACACCCCGGGTTACCCACCTGGCGGGACGGGCGGGCCGCCCCGGTGGTTCAACGACTCAGGCGCCGCCCTCGACCCGCAGCACACTCGTCACCGACCGGACGATGTCCAGCCCGCGCAGCTCGACCACTGTCGCGGCGAGCGCGGCGTCCGGCGCCACGTGGGTGACGATGACCAGCTCGGCGTCGCCGTCCCGGCCGGGCATGCCGCTCGCCGAGCCCTGCCGGACGGTCGCGATCGACACGTCGTGCCGGGCGAACACGCCCGCCACCGCGGCCAGCACACCCGGACGGTCGGCCACGTCCAGGCTCACGTGGTAGCGGGTCAGCGCCTCGCCCATCGGCCGCACCGCCAGGGCCGCGTACGCGCTCTCGCTGGCCGCGCGCACCCCGGCGAGCCGGTTGCGGGACACCGCCACCACGTCGCCGAGCACGGCGCTGGCGCTCGGTGCGCCACCCGCGCCCCGGCCGTAGAACATCAGTTGCCCGGCCGCCTCCGCCTCGACGAAGACCGCGTTGAACGCGTCGCCGACGCTGGCCAGCGGGTGGCTGCGCGGGATCATCGCCGGGTGGACGCGGACACTGACCGTCTCCTGACCGGCCGCGTCGACGCCCCGCGCGGCGATGCAGAGCAGCTTGATCGTGCAGCCCATCGCCTGGGCGCTGGCCATGTCCGCGGCGGTCACCTCGGTGATGCCCTCGCGGTGCACGTCGGCGGCGCCGACCCGGGTGTGGAACGCCAGCGAGGAGAGGATGGCGGCCTTGGCCGCGGCGTCGAAGCCCTCGACGTCGGCGGTCGGGTCGGCCTCCGCGTACCCCAGGGCGGTGGCCTGCTCCAGGGCCTCCGCGAACCCGGCGCCTGTCGTGTCCATCGCGGAGAGGATGAAGTTGCTGGTGCCGTTGACGATGCCGGTGACCCGGTTGATCCGATCGCCGTGCAGCGACTCGCGTAGCGGGCGCAGCAGCGGGATCGCGCCGGCGACCGACGCCTCGTAGTAGAGGTCGCCGCCGCCCTCGGCCGCCGCCTCGTGCAGGGCCACCCCGTCCTCGGCGAGCAGCGCCTTGTTGGCGGTGACCACGCTCTTGCCGGCGCGCAGCGCCTCGACCAGCCAGTCGCGAGCCGGCTCGATGCCGCCGACCACCTCGATCACCACGTCGACGTCGTCCCGTTTGATCAGGCCGAGCGCGTCGGTGGTGAACAGGGCGTCGTCGACCGGAAGGTCACCGCGGTCGCGGCCGAGCCGGCGGACGGCGATGCCGGCGAGCTCCAGTGGAGCGCCGATGCGGGCGGCCAGGTCGGCCGACTGCTCGTGCAGCAGCCGGACCACCTCCTGGCCGACCGTGCCGCAGCCGAGCAGTGCCAAGCGCACAGGTGACGTCATCCCACATCCAATGCCAGCAGATCGTCTTCGGTCTCCCGCCGGACGATCAGACGCGCCTGGCCGTCGCGGACCGCGACGACCGGCGGCCGGGGCACATGGTTGTAGTTGCTGGCCATGCTCCGGCAGTAGGCGCCGGTGCCGGGCACCGCGACAAGATCTCCGGGCTGCACGTCGGCGGGCAGGAATTCATCCTTCACCACGATGTCCCCGGACTCACAATGCTTTCCCACCACGCGGGCGAGCAGCGGCTGCGCTGTCGAGGCGCGCGAGGCCAGCGTCGCCGAGTAGGACGCGTCGTAGAGCGCGGTGCGGATGTTGTCGCTCATCCCGCCGTCGACGCTGACGTACGTGCGGAGGCCGTCGAGGTCCTTGACCGTGCCCACCTCGTAGAGGGTGAACACGGCCGGACCGACGATGGCCCGGCCCGGCTCGATCGACAGGTGCGGCACCGCCAGGTTCTCCGCCGCGCACTCCGAGTCGACGATCTTGCGCAGCCGCTTGGCCAGGTCCTGTGGGGTGGCCGGGTCGTCCTGCGTGGTGTACGCGATGCCGAACCCACCGCCCAGGTCCAGCTCGGGCAGCTCCACCCCGCGCGCGTCGCGGATCTGCGCCTGCAGGGCGAGCACCCGGCGGGCCGAGACCTCGAACCCGCTGGCGTCGAAGATCTGCGAGCCGATGTGCGAGTGCAGGCCGCGCAGCTCCAGCACGTCCTCGTCGAGGATCTTGAACGCGGCGTTGGCTGCCGCGCCGCCGGCCAGCGAGAAGCCGAACTTCTGGTCCTCGTGGGCGGTGGCGATGAACTCGTGGGTGTGCGCCTCGACGCCGACCGTCACCCGGACCAGCACCCGGGGCCGCACCCCGCGCTCGCGGGCCAGCGCGGTGAGCCGGTCGATCTCGGTGAACGAGTCGACGATGATCCGACCCACCCCGGCGTCCAGCGCGCGGCCCAGCTCGGCGACCGACTTGTTGTTGCCGTGGAAGCCGATCCGCTCCGGCGGCATCCCCGCCGAGAGCGCGGTGGCCAGCTCACCGCCGGTGCAGACGTCGAGGTGCAGGCCCTCCTCGGCGATCATCCGGACCACCGCGCGGCAGAGGAACGCCTTGCCCGCGTAGAAGACGTCCTCGGTCGGGAAGGCCGCCCGGAAGTCGCGGCAGCGCGAGCGCAGGTCGGCCTCGTCGAGGACGTACACCGGGGTGCCGAACTCGGCCGCGATGTCGCGGACGCTCAGGCCCGCGACGGCGACCGCGCCGTCCGCGCCGCGCGTCACGCTGCGCGGCCACAGCGCCGGCACGAGGGCGTTGACGTCGGCCGGGGTACGCAGCCAGGCCGGCCCCTGGTTGCTGATGTCCGCGTGCAGCGCACCAGCCTCGTGAGCCCGCATGTCACATCCTCTCGGGTGCGGAGACGCCGAGCAGGTGCAGGCCGTTGGCGATCACCGTGCGGGTGGCGTTGTTGAGCCAGAGCCGGGCCCGGTGCCTGTCGGTGACCTCCTCGTCGCCCAGCGGCAGCACCCGGCAGTTGTCGTAGAAGCGGTGGTAGGAGGCGGCGACGCTCTCCTCCAGGTAGCGGGCCACCCGGTGCGGCTCGCGCAGCTCGGCGGCGGTGGCGACCACCGCCGGGAACTCGGCGAGCGCCTTGAGCAGCTCGTTCTCCTTCTCGTGGTCGAGCAGCTCGGGGCGGAACGCGTCGGCGTCGCCCGGGACCAGCCCCACCTCGGCGGCATTGCGGGCCACCCCCGCCGTCCGGGCGGCCACGTACTGCACGTAGTAGACCGGGTTGTCGCGGGTCGCCCGGGTCCACAGCTCGATGTCGATGTCGATCGGGGAGTCGCTGGAGTAGCGGGCCAACGCGTACCGGGAGGCGTCCACGCCGATCGCCTCGACCAGGTCCTCCAGGGTGATCACCGTGCCGGCCCGCTTGCTCATCCGCATCGGGGCGCCGTCGCGCAGCAGGTTGACCAGCTGCCCGATGAGGATCTCCAGGTTGCGCTCCGGGTCGTCGCCGAAGCAGGCGGCCATCGCCTTCATCCGGCCGATGTAGCCGTGGTGGTCGGCGCCCAGCATGATCACGACCCGCTCGAAGCCGCGCTCGCGCTTGTCGAGGTAGTAGGCGCAGTCCGCGGCGAAGTACGTCCACTCGCCGTTGGACTTGCGCAGCACCCGGTCCTTGTCGTCACCGAAGTCGGTGGTGCGCAGCCAGGTCGCGCCCTCGGACTCGTAGACCCGGCCCTGCTCGCGCAGCCGGGCCAGTGCGAGGTCCAGTTCGCCCCGGTCGTGCAGGTCCTTCTCGTTGAAGTAGGTGTCGAACTCCACCCCGAAGTCGCGCAGCGACGAGCGGATCTCGTCGAACATCAACGCGACGCCCTCGACCCGGAACACCTCCTGGGCGGCGGCGTCGTCGAGGGTCAGCACGTCGGGCCGGCGGGCCTGCACCTCGGCGGCGATCTCGGCGATGTACGCGCCGCCGTAGCCGTCCTCCGGCGCGGGCTCGCCCTTGGCGGCGGCGAGCAGCGAGCGGGCGAACCTGTCGATCTGGGAGCCGGCGTCGTTGAAGTAGTACTCCGTGCCCACCTCGGCGCCGGTGGCCCGCAGCAGCCGGCTCAGCGCGTCGCCGACGGCCGCCCAGCGGACCCCGCCGATGTGCACCGGGCCGGTCGGGTTCGCCGAGACGAACTCAAGGTTGATCTTCTCGCCGGCGAGCCGGTCGCTGCGGCCGTACTCCGCGCCGGCCTCGACGATCAGGCGGGCGAGCTGGCCGGCGGCGGCGGCGTCCAGCCGGATGTTCAGAAAACCCGGACCGGCGATCTCCACCGACTTGATCCCCGGCGCCCGGCCCAGCTCGTCGGCCAGAGCGGTGGCCAGCTCGCGCGGCGGGACGCCCACCTTCTTGCTCAACTGCAGAGCGAGCGTGGAGGCGTAGTCGCCGTGCTCGGGGTTCCGAGGTCGCTCCACCACCGTGTGCTCCGGCAGCGCGGCGTGATCCAGACCACGGTCGGTGAAGACGGCGTGGGCGGCGGTGAGGACGACCGAGGCGAGTTCTGCAGGAGTCACCCAACCATGTTATCGGGGGTAGACTCGGGCACTCGGCGGCAACCCTGCGCGTCATCCGGCCCGCCACTCCCCTGACCGACCGACCTGACGAGGCACGATGAGCATCAGCACCCCGGGCGGCCCTGAGCGCCGCCCGACCGTGGTCAGCACCGGCAAGAAGCCGGCCGCGGGCCGGCCGGCGTCCGGCGCCAAGGCCGGCACCGGCAAGCCGGCCGGCACGCCACGGGCAGGCGGCAAGGGCCCCCGCAAGCCGGTCACCCCGGTCAAGGTGAGCCAGGGCCGGGCCTGGGGCCCGATCGCGCTCTTCGTGACCGTGGGCGTGCTGGCCGCCGGCATCATCGGCTACGGCGCCTGGGCGTCGTTCCAGGGCTCCAAGCCGTGGGACAAGCGGGCGAACTCGATCGACGGCATCGTCAACTACCGCAAGACCGATCCGGACAGTTTGAAGTACGAGGCGCACAAGTCCGGCCCGCTCACCTACAAGTACTCGCCGCCCGTCGGCGGCGTGCACAACGCGGCCTGGCAGAACTGCATGGGTGACGTCTACGACGCCCCGATCGCCAGCGAGAACGCGGTGCACAGCCTCGAGCACGGCGCGGTCTGGATCACCTACCGCCCGGGCCTGCCGCAGGACCAGATCGACAAGCTCGCCGGCAAGGTGCGCGGCGTCGAGAAGACGATGCTGAGCCCGTACGAGGGCCTGGACAAGCCGATCTCGCTCCAGGCGTGGGGCTACCAGCTCAAGGTCGACAACGCCGACGACAAGCGGATCGACGAGTTCATCAAGGACCTGCGGGTGAACGCCTCCGTCGAGGGCCCGACCGCGCTGTGCAACACGGGTATCACCGCCACCGGCACCACGCCGCGTGACCTCCAGCAGCAGCCCCCGACCCAGTAAGGACGGCGATGACAGCCCCCGCCACCACCGACACCGAGCACGACGACGTCGTGGCCGCCCCGGACGAGGGCGGCCCGGCACCGGCGCGGCGCTACGGCGTCGCGGCGCTCGCCATCATGGTGGTGGTGGGCCTGCTGATCGGGTACGCCGGCGGCCTGCTCACTCCTCGCCTCACCCGACCCGGTGACTCGTCGGTCGAGGCGGGTTTCGCGCGGGACATGACGACCCACCACGCTCAGGCGGTGGAGATGAGCCTGATCGCGTACCGGTCGGCGACGCTGCCCGAGGTGCGACAGATAGCCGTCGACATCGCCACCGGTCAGCAGGGCGAGATCGGCGCCATGCAGACCTGGCTGCGCGACTGGCAGCTGAGCCCGACCGGGTCGCAGCCGCCGATGTCGTGGATGTCCGACGGCGCCGCGGTCAAGGACGGGCTGATGCCGGGCATGGCCACCCCGGAGCAGATGGCCTCGCTGCGCGACGCCAAGGGCATCGAGGTGGACCGGCAGTTCCTCGCCCTGATGTACAACCACCACCTCGGCGGGATCCACATGATCGACGCGGCGCTCGCGGAGACCGACAACGCCGAGGTGGTCCGCATGGCCCAGACCATGAAGACCACCCAGCAGTCCGAGCTGAACAACCTCCGGCAGCTCCAGGCGCAGGCCAAGGGCTGACCGGCCGTACGGGCACACCGGGCCCGCGTTCCCGCCGCTCGCCGGCGTGGACGCGGGCCCGACGCCTGTCCACACCCCCCACCCCTGCCGTCCCGCCCTGCCTCAAGATCCGCGCAGTTTCCGGGATGTTGCTGTCTCGCAGCGCCGGGAGGCAGCAACATCCCGGAAGTTGTGCGGATCTTGGCGGCTCCGGGCGGATTCCACCCCCTGCCGACCCACCCACCACCCCTCGGCCGCACCCTTCATGCACTTAAGTCCGGTTTGGTCGATTCGAGCGTCACGGGCGATTACGTTGCTTAGAGAGTTTTCTCCATACATATCGTGACCAGTTGTGATTCGGGCTCGTTGCCCAAGACGTGGGGGTTGCACTCAGAGACGCACGGCGCTCGGTGACCAGTTGGTGCCGACGCCACACCATCGGCGGTGACGGGGCGGTGGCAGCCGTCCGTCGCGGACAGCGGCAGGGCGAGCCGGGAACGCTCAGTCGCGAACAGGAACTCGAACTGATCGACACACTCCGGGGCGTCCACCCCGACGAGTTCGGCCTGGACGAGGAGTTGTGGACGCGGCAGAGCCTCACCACGCTCATCCAGCGCCGGTTCAACCTCCCGCTGGACGCGGGGGCGGTCGGGGCGTACCTGCGGGCCTGGGGGTTGGGTCCGCGGGAACCGCGCGAGCGGGCCTGCGGGCTCTGCGTCAGCGCGGTCGAGCGCTGGGTACGCAGCGAGTACCCGGCGATCACCCGGACGGCACAGGAGCACCTGGCCGAGGTCTACTGGATCGGTCGGGTCCGGCTGCGCGGCACCATGCCGGCGGCGGACGTGATCTCCGCGGTCTCGTCCCGGGGGCGGGTGCGCTTCATGATCACCACGCCGACCGTGGACCCGCCGCTCCCCCGCGACTTCGTGCTGCGACTCAGCGGCGAGGAGCAGCGCACGGTGCACCTGATCGTGGACGGGTCCTGGCCGCGCAACGAGTGGCCACGCCGGCTCCCCCGGCGGATCGTCCTGCACCCGCTGCCCAGTTGTGGGCGGGCCATCGCAGCGGCCTGAGCACGGACGGGCCGATCACCGACACGATCGGCTCGTCCGATACCGATTCGGCGTACGCGGAGGAGGTTTGCTAGTCTTCTCCAGTCGCTGAGCCCCCGTAGCTCAGGGGATAGAGCACCGCCCTCCGGAGGCGGGGGCGCAGGTTCGAATCCTGCCGGGGGCACCAAGAAAAGTTTCACCGCCGGGCGCAGAGGCAGACCGCCTCCACGCGCCCGGTTTTGCGTTTCCGCTCCCCGAAGCCCGCGACGAGCCGTGTGCGCACGGCCGCCGCGCGTCTAGCCGGGCCGGGCCGCGTCGGCGTAGCGGCGGGCGAGACCGCCGAAGGCAGCCTTGAGCTCGGCGGGCCCGATCACCTCGATGTCCGCGTCGAACCTGCCGAGCGCGGCGGCGAGGCCGACCCAGGACCAGGAGCCCTGTACGAGCTTGCAGCGCTCGGGGCCGACCTCTTCGACAAGCCCGTCGCGGGTGTACGCGGCGACGACGACGGCGGGAAGGCCGATGATGACCTCGCCAACGCAGGGCCACGCCGAGGCGTCGGTGGAACCTCGGAAGCGGCCCGTGACGTACGTGGCCACGTCTCCCATGGGCAGTTGTCGTGGGGTGAAGCGTGGTCCGGTCGGGGTACGCGGGCTGACCCGGTCGCAGCGGAAGGTTCGCCAGTCGTCTCGGTCGAGGTCCCAGGCGACGAGATACCAGCGCCCCTTCCAGGTGACGAGGTGGTGGGGCTGCACGCGGCGGGGCGGCGCGTCGGCGGCGGCGCTCGTCGAGGCGTAGTCGAAGCGCAGAACCTCGCGGGCGTGGACGGCCGCGCCGATGGCTGCCAGCACGGTGCCGTCGACCGGGCAGGCCGGCCCGGTCGTGGGTTGTCCGACGGCGGTGACCTGGAGGGCGTCGACGCGGTGCCGCAGCCGGCTGGGCATGACCTGCCGGATGGTGTTCAGCGCTCGCGCCGCGCCCTCCTGGATGTCCGCCCCGGAGAGGGCTGCCACCTGGAGTGCGACGGCGATGGCGACGGCCTGCTCGTCGTCGAACAGCAGCGGTGGCAGTTGGGCGCCAGCGTCGAGCCGGTAACCGCCGTCCGGGCCCTTGAAGGCTCTGACGGGGTAGCCGAGCTCGCGCAGCCGGCCGACATCGCGTCGCACCGTACGCGGGCTCACGTTCAGCCTCTCGGCCAGGAGACCGCCAGGCCAGTCACGTCGGGCCTGGAGGAGCGAGAGCAGCGACAGCAGTCTCGCGGAGGTCGTGGCCATGCCCCCGAGTGTGCCCCGGGTAGCGGACACAACCTGACCGCTACCCCTGCCATCGTCGGCGTTGCACCCGGGCAACAGCCACGGGTCACGTCACACGAGGAGCAGCAATGAGCATCAACACCGTCGCCCACATCAACCTTCGGGGCAACGCGCGGGCCGCCCTCGATTTCTACCGGTCCGTCTTCGACGGGGACCTCGCCGCGGTGACCTACGCCGACGCCCACAACGTGCAGACCCCGGACGAGGCCGACCAGATCATGTGGGGTCAGGTCACGTCCGCCGAGGGCTTCCAGATCATGGCGTACGACGTGCCGTCGGCGCGGCCGTGGAGCCAGGGCGAGAGCCCGTTCTTCGTCTCGGTCCGGGGCAGCGACGCCGACGAGATCACCGGCTACTGGAAGAAACTGAGCGAGGGCTCGACAGTCCTGGTCGACCTCGCACCCGCCGGCTGGGCTCCCCTCTACGGCATGCTCACCGACCCGTTCGGCGTCACCTGGGTGCTGGACGTCGCCGTCGAGTACGACCCGGCCTGACCAGAAGGAGCAAGCCCACCGCCGATCGCGAGGGATCGGCGGTGGGCTGCGGTGCCGCTCAGTGCGCCTCGGCCGGCACCAACCTCGGGTGCACCTCGGGTGCCGCACCCGCATCCGGGTCGCCGGAGTCCGCGCGGCGTTTGAGCCACCTGTCGATCACGAGGTTCAGGACGAGCCCGACAGCGCCCCAGATGGCGATGACCAGCAGGTTCTGTCCAACACCGACGCCGTCGAAGTACCGCAGCGATCGGGCGATGTCGACAGCCGCGGGCAGCGGCAGCACGTCCTGCAGGGGGCGGAACACCTCGGGGACCAGGTATACCGACATGCCACCGCCGGAGGCGGGCACGCCGGCCATCATCAGCACCAGCATCATCGGGATGATGCCGGCCAGGCCGACGGTGCGGGTGAGCACTCCGGTGGCCAGGGAGACCGAGAAGATGGTCAGGGCGCCGTAGGCGATCGTCTCCAGGGCGTTGCCGCTGATCGCGCCGATGACGACGTCGAAGAGGAACCACAGCCAGACGGACATGCCGATCGCCCAGCCGCCCAGCAGCGGCAGGAACTGGGGCACGCGACGCACGTGCGGGGCACCACCGCGCAGGACGGCCAGGAACAGGAAGCCGGCCATGATCCAGGACATCCCGACGTACATGCTGTTGCTGCCGCCGGTGTCGGTATCGCTCAGGGGTTGTACGTCGGTCAGCGTGAGCGGGAGGTCCTGGGCCGCGGTGATCGGCTGGAAGATCGCGCGGATCGCGGACTGCTGGCTGGCGTTGGCGGCGGACGCCGAGTACAGCGTCGCGGGAGTGTCGGGCGCCGACGGCAGGACGAAGGCGGCGACCACTTCACGGGTACGGATCTGCTCGGTGGCCTCGTCCACCGTGTCGGCGACTGTGACGTCGAGGATGCCGTCAAGCTGTGCGTTGAGGCCGGCGGCGGTCTGCTGAGCCTGCCCGGGGGCGGCGGCGACAACGACGACCGGGATGTCGTGCGGTTGCGGTTTGTGCATGGAGAACCCCATGGCGCCCACGACGACCACGAGGATGGCCAGCGGGAAGCCGGCCGCGGCCACGTACCGGAATCGCTTGGAGCGCGGTGGCCCGCCGGCCAGAGCGGGGGCCTTCGCCTCGGGGTCGGCGATCGGAGGGACGCCGGGGATCGTGTTGCCGCTCGCGCTGCGCTCCTTGAGCAGGCAGAGCGCGAGGGCGACCACGAGCCACACGGCCAGGACGATCAGGTGGGCGCCCAGGCCGTTGCCGTCGAAGTACAGGACCGAGCGCAGTGCCTCACCGGCCGCCGGGAGCGGCAGCACGCCGTGCAGGAACTGGAAGAACCCGGGCATGTTGTGCACGGACAGGGCCAGGTTGGACGCGGGCATGCCGAACACGACCCAGAGCAGCATGCCGGGCAGCACCGCGAGGGGTCCGACGAACTTGGAGAGCAGCAGCTGGGCCAGGCCGACGGCCGCGGTGGCGAGCATGCCGACGCCGAGGAAGGTGAGGTAGTGGCCGTCGACGGCTCCCACGACGGGCCCGAGGATGAGCCAGATGATCGAGCTGGTGACCGCGGACCAGCCGGCCAGAACGGGCAGGAACCGGCGCAGCCGCAGCAGGTGGGGGACGCCCATCACCATGATGCTCAGTGGCACGTACCCGGCCAGCATCATGCCCATCGCGGCGAACAGGACCGCGATGCCGGCCGAGTCACCGGCGGGGAGCGGCGCGACGTCCTCGGCGGTGGTCTGCCAGCTGTTCTGGAGGGCCACGGGCGCGAGCAACTGCTGGACCGTGGCGTTCTGCGAGGCTCCGGCCGCCGAGGCGGTGAGGATCGTGGCGTTGGCGCTGCCGTCGGTGGGCAGGACGAGCGCCCCGGCGGCTTCCTGGTCGTGCAGCAGGTCGACCGCGTCGTCGCGGGTGGCCACCAGGGTGGCCTCGGTGCTGTCGGCGGCGTTGAGCCCGTCGACGACGGCCTGTGCCGGGGCGCCGCTGCCGACGACCGCGACCGGCATGTCCCGGGGGTGCGGTGAATGCATGGTCGACATGTAGGTCGCGAACATCATCGTGACGATGAGGAAGGGCATCACGAACAGGGCGACCATTCGGATGATCTGTTCCTTGCGGTCCGCGCCGGGCGGGCGGCCGTCCACCACGTCGGCAGCCTCGATCACGGCTTCGGTATCCATGCACGCTCCAGAGCAGTTTGTACGCCAGTTGACTTACAAACTGTAGGCGGCGGATGCCGGAACCAGGAATCCGGCTAGGTTGACCTGAGTCACATCCGGGCGAAGACACGAGGGGGCCGGGGTCATGAGGCGGTCCGAGGCGGCACGCACCGCGCTGCTGGACGCGGCGGAGCGGCTGTTCGCCGAATCGGGAGTCGCCGAGATCTCCGACCGCCGGGTGGCCGAGGCGGCTGGCAACACCAACCACTCGGCGGTGCGCTACTACTTCGGCGGGCGCGAGGGCCTGCTGAAGGCGCTCATGGCCCGCCACGTGCACGCCGTGGCGGAACAACGCGCTCAGATGCCCCCGACCGACGACTCCATCCTCGGCGACATCCGCGGTCTCGTGGAGCCGAGCATGCGGGTTCTCGATCAGCTACCGCGCCCGAGCTGGCGGGCCCGGTTCCTGGAACACATGCTGCACAACCCCACCACTGTGCCGATCATGCGCGAAGCCCAGGACACCACGCCACAGGCGTTGGAGCTGCGCGAGTCCCTGGCCGCGCGGCTGCGGCACCTCGACCCGGAGGTGGTCGCCGGCCGTGCGCTCCTGATCACCCGCATCGTCAGCACCACGACGGCCGAGGTCGAGGCACGCGCCGAACGCACCGGCGAAGACCCGCAATGGCCCGAGGTCGGCGACTTCCTCGTCGACGCCATCACCGGAATGCTCAGCGCCCCGATCAGCCGGCCACGCCTACCCGAACGCTGATCGCCGGGACCCGGCCCCGGTCCCGGTGAGGCCGACGCCGCTGCCGCGCGCCGGCCCCGGGGGCTCACCTGCCGACGTACGCCGCCAGGTGCTCACCGGTGAGGGTGGAGCGGGCGGCCACGAGATCGGCCGGGGCGCCCTCGAAGACGATCCGGCCGCCGTCGTGGCCGGCGCCCGGGCCGAGGTCGATGATCCAGTCGGCGTGCGCCATGACCGCCTGGTGATGCTCGACGACGATCACCGACTTGCCGGAGTCGACCAGTCGGTCCAGCAGGCCGAGCAGCTGCTCGACGTCGGCGAGGTGCAGGCCGGTGGTCGGCTCGTCGAGGACGTATACGCCACCCTTCTCGGCCATGCGGGTGGCCAGCTTGAGTCGCTGCCGCTCGCCGCCGGACAGGGTGGTCAGCGGCTGGCCGAGGCTGAGATAGCCGAGCCCGACGTCGACGAGCCGATCGAGGATGGCGTGCGCGGCGGGCGTACGCGCCTCGCCGGCGGAGAAGAACGCCTCGGCCTCGCGCACCGACATGGCGAGCACCTCGCTGATGTCCCGGCCACCGAACCGGTACTCCAGGACCGACGCCTGGAACCGCCTGCCCTCGCACTCCTCGCAGGTGGCGGCGACACCGGCCATCATCCCCAGATCGGTGTAGATGACGCCGGCGCCGTTGCAGCCGGGACAGGCGCCCTCGGAGTTGGCGCTGAACAGGGCCGGCTTCACACCGTTGGCCTTCGCGAACGCCTTGCGGATCGGGTCGAGCAGCCCCGTGTACGTCGCGGGGTTGCTGCGGCGCGAGCCGCGGATCGCGCTCTGGTCGACCGACACCACGCCGTCGCGGTCGGACACCGAGCCGTGGATCAGCGAACTCTTGCCCGAACCGGCCACACCGGTCACCACCACGAGCACGCCGAGCGGAATGTCGACGTCGACGTCGCGCAGGTTGTGGGCGTTCGCGCCCCGCACTTGCAGCACACCCGACGGCGTCCGTACGGAGGTCTTCAGGCGGGCCCGGTCGTCCAGGTGCCGCCCGGTCAGCGTGTCGCTGGCGCGCAGCCCGTCGACGGTGCCCTCGAACACCACCTCGCCTCCGCCCGTGCCCGCGCCCGGCCCGAGATCGACGACGTGGTCGGCGATCGCGATCGCCTCCGGCTTGTGCTCCACCACCAGGACGGTGTTGCCCTTGTCCCGCAGGCGCAGGAGCAGGCCGTTCATCCGCGCGATGTCGTGCGGGTGCAGCCCGATCGTCGGCTCGTCGAAGACGTACGTGACGTCGGTGAGCGACGACCCGAGGTGGCGGATCATCTTGGTGCGCTGCGCCTCGCCTCCGGAGAGGGTGCCCGAGGGGCGGTCGAGCGACAGGTAGCCCAACCCGATCTCCTCGAACGAGTCGAGGAGGTGTTGCAGGCCGGTGAGCAGCGGCGCCACCGACGGCTCTTTGATGCCCCGGACCCACGCCGCCAGGTCGCTGATCTGCATCGCGCAGACGTCGGCGATGCTCTTACCCGCGATCTTCGACGACCGGGCCTCGGCGCTGAGCCGGGTGCCGGCACAGTCGGGGCAGGTCGTGAACGTCACCGCACGGTCCACGAAGGCGCGGATGTGCGGTTGCAGCGTGTCGATGTCCTTGGCGAGGAACGACTTCTGGATCTGCGGGATGAGGCCGACGTACGTCAGGTTGATGCCGTCGACCTTGATCTTGGTCGGCTCCCGGTGGAGCAGGTCCTGCAACTCCTTCTTGTTGAACTTGGCGATCGGCTTGTCCGGGTCGAAGTAGCCGCAGCCCCGGAAGATCCGGCCGTACCAGCCCTCCATGCTGTAGCCGGGGATCGTGATCGCGCCCTCGTTGAGCGACCTGCTGTCGTCGTACAGCGCCGACAGGTCGAAGTCGGTGACCGCGCCCATGCCCTCGCAGCGCGGGCACATGCCGCCGAGTCGGTTGAATGTCGCCTTCTCGGTCTTCGTCTTGCCGGCACCGCGCTCGACGGTGATCGCGCCGGTCGCCCGCACCGACGGGACGTTGAAGGAGAACGCGTTGGGCGAGCCGATGTGCGGCTGCCCGAGCCGGCTGAAGAGGATGCGCAGCATCGCGTTGGCGTCCGTGGCGGTGCCGACCGTGGAACGGGCGTTGGCGCCCATCCGCTCCTGGTCGACGATGATCGCCGTGGTCAGCCCGTCCAGTACGTCGACCTCGGGCCGGGTCAGCGTCGGCATGAAGCCCTGCACGAAGGCGCTGTAGGTCTCGTTGATCATCCGCTGCGACTCGGCCGCGATGGTGCCGAACACCAGCGAGCTCTTGCCGGAGCCGGAGACCCCGGTGAACACCGTCAGTCGGCGCTTCGGAAGCTCGACCGTGACGTCCTTGAGGTTGTTCACGCGCGCGCCCTGCACCCGGATCAGGTCGTGCCGGTCGGCGACGTGCGCCGCGGGCGGGTCCGTGGCCTTGCTCATCGTGTCTCCATCTTCTCGGGCGGGCGGGGCCCCGGGGTCGGGGGGGGGGGGGGGCGGGCCGGCCCCCCCCCCCCCCCGCGCGGCCCCCCCCCGCCCCGCCGGGAAGGATCTTCCATGGCAGTCTCCGAGACCGTCGCCGCCCCA
>NZ_JBEZFG010000007.1:140487-173246 GCF_040649315.1 Micromonospora sp. NPDC049004 | reverse complement strand
CGGGGGGGCGGGGGGGGGGTGGGTGGCTGTGCTCTTGTTGCACCTCTGCGGGGGGGGGGGGGGGGCCGGGGGGGGGGGGCGGCGGGCCCCCCCGCCCCCCCCCGACCCGTGGCAGTCACGCTAGGGGTGGTGGCGTGACATGCGCTTCTCGATTCCTGACCGGTCTGGTCACCTGCTTCGCCGTGCACGACGGCAGGCCGGCCGTCGCGAGCGCCGCCTCCCGCCGGTAGGTGCTGGGCGGCACCCCGACCAACTCGGTGAAGCGGGTGCTGAAGGTGCCGAGCGACGAGCAGCCGACTGCGAAACAGACATCGGTGACGCTCAGGTCGCCGCGACGCAGCAGCGCCATGGCGCGCTCCACGCGCCGGGTCATCAAATAGCTGTACGGAGATTCGCCGTAGGCGAGCCGGAACTCCCGACTGAGGTGCCCGGCCGACATGTGGACGCCCCGGGCGAGCGCCTCGACGTCCAGGGGCTGCGCGTACTCCCGGTCGATGCGGTCGCGGACGCGGCGCAGCCGCGCGAGATCGCTCAGGCGCTGGCTCTCGGCGGATCGGCTGGTCACCTGGAAAATCGTGCCACAGACCCCCGACGACATGGGACCGCCGAAGGCGGCGTGCCGTCGCTGATCGGCGCGGCAGGGCGGGGTACGCGTACCGTCAGCTGGTTTCACGGCGGGCGCGGGCCCGGCGCTTGCCCTCGTGCATGGCCTGCACCCGGGCCACCGGGATGGTCCGGCCCTGGGCGACCAGGTCGGCGGGGAGCGCCTGCGGCGCCGGCATCAGCGCCGCCCACGGGTCGGTCCCGTCGAGCAGCGACGGCACCGTCGCGATGGTGAAGTCCGCAGGGGTCACCTCGGTCAGGTCGGACCAGTCGACCGGGAAGGAGACCGGCAGTCCGGGCCGCAGTCGCGGGCTGTACGCGGCCACGACCGTCGCCCCGCCGGCGCGGGTGGCGTCCACGAAGACCTTCCCGCCCCGGTCTTCCTTGATGTACGCCGTCGTGGCCAGCGCCGGGTCGAGCCGCTCGGCGCGGACGGCGAGCGCCCGGGTGGCGGCGGCCAGCTCCTCCGCTGTGGGCTCACCCGTCACCGGGACGAAGACGTGGACGCCCTTGGCGCCGCTGGTCTTGACGGCCCCGGCGAGGCCGGCGTCGGCGAGCGCCTGGCGGACCAGCAGGGCGGCGCCGACGGCAGCGCGGAACCCGTCGCCCTCGGGCGGGTCGAGGTCGAGCACCAGGTGCGTCGGTCGGTGCAGGTCGGCCGCCGTGGCCAGCGTCGGGTGGTACTCGACGGCCCGCTGGTTGGCGAACCAGAGCAGGGTACGCCGGTCGTCGCAGAGGGCGTACGAGATCTCCCGGTGCGACGCCTCGGCCCAGACCGGCACCCGGCGGACCCACTCCGGGGTGTAGCGGGGCAGGTTCTTCTGCATGAAGGGCGGCTGGCCGGGGCGGACCCGGATCACCGACAGCGGCCGGTCCCGCAGCTGCCCGATGAGCGGCTCGCGCACCGCGTCGAGGTAGTCGACCAGGTCACGTTTGGTCGCGCCGTTCCGGTCGAACAGCGGCTGGTCCAGGTTGGTCAGGGCCACGCCGTCGCGGGTCTCGTCAGCCTCACTCACCCGATCACCCTGGCGGCCTCGGCGTCGTCGGTCAACCGGACGCGGCGCTTGGACACCGAACGATTCCGCTGCCCGCCGTCGTCGACCGGCGCGTCGACGTCGGGCCGCCGGCCGGCCGGGTGGCGGGGCAGCGTGCCCAGCGCCACCAGCAACGCCGCGAGCACCAGACCGGCGGCCACGGCGTACGCGACCCGGTAGCCGCCGGCCAGCGCCACCGCCTCGGCCCGGCCGGCGGCCCGCAGGCCGTCGCTGCGGGCCGCGGCCAGGGTCGCCAGCGCGGCCAGGCCGACCGCCCCGCCGACCTGCTGGGTGGTGTTGGCCAACCCGGACGCCAGCCCGGCGTCGGCGTCGGTCGCGCCGACCATGGCCAGTGTGGTGACCGACGGCAGGGTCAGGCCGCCGGCCACTCCGAAGACCACCAGAGCGGGGAGTACGTCGGGGAGGTAGCTGCCGTCGGCGGGCAACCGGGCCAGCAGCAGGAAGCCGACGGTCGCGAGGCTCAACCCGGCCAGCAGCACGTTGCGGGCGCCCCACCGCCCGATCAGCCGACCGGCCAGGCCGAGCGACACCACGGCGATCACCACCGGGGTGGGCAGGAAGGCCCAGCCGGTGGCCGCCGCGTCCAGCCCGAGCACGAGTTGCAGCTCGACGGCGAGCAGGAACTGGAAACCGAAGAACGCGGCGACCACGAGGAACTGCGCCGCGTTGGCCGCCACCAGGCCCGGCACCCGCAGCACCCGCGCCGGCAGCAGCGGGGTCGCCGCCACCTGCTGGCGTACGGCGAAACCGCCGAGCAGCAGCGCCGCGAGCACCGCCGCCCCGAGGGTCCGCGGACTGGTCCAGCCGTGCTCACCGGTCCCCACGATGCCCAGCACGGCGGCCATCAGGCCGGCGGTGGCGAGCAGGGCTCCGGGCAGGTCGAGGCCGGCCCGCAGGCCGATGCCCCGTTCGGCGGGGAGTTGGCGGACGGCGGCGAGCAGGATCGCGGCCCCGATCGGCAGGTTCACCAGGAAGATCGAACGCCAGCCGGCCAGCTCGGTGAGCACCCCGCCGGCGACCGTGCCGATCGTGGCGCCGGCCGCCCCGGTGAAGCTGAAGACGGCGATGGCGCGGGCCCGCTCGACCGACTCGGGATAGAGCCGGACGATCATGCCGAGGCTGACCGCCATGGCGAGCGCGCCGCCGACGCCCTGGCCGAACCGCGCGGCGACGAGCAGGGCCGGTCCGGTGGCCGTCGCGCAGGCCAGCGAGGCGAGGGTGAACAGCACGACGCCGGCCAGGAAGACCCGACGTCGGCCGAGCAGGTCGCCCAGGCGGCCGGCGAGCAGCAGCAGCCCGCCGAACGCCACCAGGTAGGCGTTGACCACCCAGGCCAGTCCGGCGGCGGTGAAGCCCAGGTCGCGTTGCACGGAGGGCAGGGCCACCGACACGACACTGCCGTCGAGGATGATCATCAGGCTGCCGGCGCAGAGCACGAGCAGGGCCGGCCAGCGGGCCGGGTCGGTACGGTTCATCGCACGCCTCCTTGGTGCACGGTTTGTTACCGACGTCATCGTCTGTGACCATGAGCCGGAGCGGAAGGAGGCACTGTGATGTCCCAGAGGAACAGCGATGTGTCCGCCCAGGTCGAGGCGGAGTTCACCTGCGCCGCCGGGAACGTGCCGTTCACCCCCGGGCAGGCCCGGGCGTGCACCGTCCGCGAGGTGCTGGACCGGGTCGGCGGCAAGTGGAGCATCGGCATCCTGGTGGCCGCGTCGAACGGCCCGGTGCGCTTCACCGAGTTGGAGCGGCACATCGAGGGCATCAGCCGCCGGATGCTCACCCTGACCCTGCGCAACCTGGAGCGCGACGGCCTGCTGCACCGCACGGTCTATCCGACCGTCCCGCCGAAGGTGGAGTACACGGCCACGCCGATGGCGCTGGAGCTGTACGAGTCGCTGGTGGCGCTGACCAGTTGGGCCGAACGGCACCGCCGCGCCATCGCCGAGGCGCGGACCAGGTACGACACCGAGCACGCCGGCTAAACCGGAACGCGGTGTGGGGAACGCCACCACCTCTTTCTGACCGATCGGTCAGGGTCTGACCGATCGGTCAGGCATGCTGGTTCACGGAGGTGGACCGGTGATGGCCAGAGCGGTGTCCGAGACGCACGGCGAGATCCTCGCCGCAGCGGCGCGACGGTTCGCGGTGACCGGCTACCGGGGCACCTCGTTGCAGGACATCGCCCGCGAGGTCGGCTGCTCCAAGGCCACCGTGCTCTACCACTTCGCCAACAAGGAAGCCCTGCTCGCCGAACTGATGGCACCCGCGATCGGCGTGCTGCGCGACCTCGACGACCAGCTCGCCGGCCGGACCGGCGCGGCCGCCCAGGAACTCGCCGCGGCGGGCTTCGTCGACCTCGCCGTCCGGTTCCGGCGGGAGATCGCGGTGCTGCGCGGCGAGTTCCCCGAGCTGCTGTGCCAGCCGGCGTTCGCGCACATCCAGGAGATCTCCGACCGGCTGCGCGACGCGTTGGCCGGGCACTCCGACCGACCGGGCGCCCGGATCGCCGCGCTGGTGCTGCTGGCCGGCATCTCCGAGGCGTGCGCCGAGTTCGCCGACATCCCCGACGACGAACTGCGCGCCGCCCTGCTCGCCCTCGTGCGGCGGGCCGTCGAACCCGTCGACGCACCCTGACCCACCCACCCACGACCCGAGGACAAGGACTCCTGATGGCCACCCTGCTCTACCGGCTCGGCCGGGGCGCGTTGCGCCGGCGACGACTCGTCGTCGCGCTCTGGCTCGTCGTACTCGTCGGCGCCGGCCTGGCCGCGGCGACCCTGCGCGGCCCGACGGCGAGCAACTTCACCATGCCCGGCACCGAGAGCCAGCGCGCGCTCGACCTGCTCGCCGAGCAGTTCCCCGCGGCCAGCGGCGCGACCGGCACCATCGCGGTCAAGGCGCCCGGAGACGGCCAACTCGGCACGCCACAGGGTCAGGCCGTGGTGCAGGAGCTGGTCCAGCAGGCCGGGACGCTGCCCGGCGTGGTCGGTGCGGTCAACCCGCTCCAGGTCGGCGCGGTCTCGCCCGACGGCCGGTACGCGCTGGTCCAGGTCCAGTTCGCCACCGGCGCGGACGAGGTGACCGACGACCAGAAGGCCGCGTACGAAGAGGTCGGCGCGGCGGCGAAGGCACAGGGTTGGCAGGTCGCCCCGGGCGGCGAGGTGCTGGGCGGCGAGCCGGAGATCGGCTCGACCGAGGCGCTCGGCGTCGTGGTCGCCGCGATCGTCCTGATCATCACCTTCGGCTCGTTGGTGGCCGCCGGGATGACCATGCTCAACGCGCTGATCGGCGTGGGCGCCGGCATGGCCGGACTGTTCGCGCTGAGTGGCGTCGTCGAGTTGACCAGCACGGCGCCGATCCTGGCGCTGATGCTCGGCCTCGCCGTCGGCATCGACTACTCGCTGTTCATCACCTCCCGGCACCGGCAGAACCTGCTCGACGGCCTGCCCCCGGACGAGGCCGTCGGCCGGGCCGTGGGCACCGCCGGCTCCGCAGTCGTCTTCGCGGGCGCCACAGTCGTCATCGCGCTCGCCGGCCTGGCCGTGGTGGACATCCCGTTCCTCACCGTGATGGGTCTCGCCGCCGCCGGCACCGTCACCGTGGCCGTGCTCGTCGCCATCACCCTCGCGCCGGCGCTGCTCGGCTTCGCCGGACGTCGGGTCCTCCCCCGCCGGCTGCGCACCGTCTCCACCGACGAGACCGCTGCCTCCGACGACGCACCGACCACCGAGACCAACGCCGCCACCGAGGACCAGTCCCGGTTCGGCTTCCGCTGGGCGCGGTTCGTCACGCGGTTCCGCGTACCCGTCATCCTGGTCGGCCTGCTCGGCCTGGGGCTGCTCGCGCTGCCCACGCCGGACATGCGACTGGCGCTTCCGGACGCGTCGACGGCGGCCGTCGGCTCGCCGGCCCGGGTGTCGAACGACCTGATCACCGAGGGCTTCGGCGCGGGCTTCACCGGCCGACTGGCGGTCGTCGTCGCCGGTGACTCGCCGCAGGCCACCTCGGCCGCCGTGCCGCAGGTCACCGCGCTGCTCCAGCGCACCGAGAACGTGCTCGCGGTGGCGCCCGCCCAGCTCAGCCCGGACGGCCGGACGGCGCTGCTCGGCGTCGTGCCGAAGACCGGCCCGACCGACGAGGCCACCGAGACGCTGGTGCACGACATCCGGGACTCGGTGGGCGGGATCCGCGACGCGGACGTGCTGCTCACCGGCGTCACCGCGATCGGCATCGACGTGTCCGAGAAGCTCTCCGACGCGCTGCCGGTCTACCTGCTGCTGGTGGTGGGGCTCTCGGTCCTGCTGCTGATGCTGGTGTTCCGCTCGCTGCTGGTGCCGGTCAAGGCCGCGCTGGGCTTCCTGCTCACCGTCGCCGCCACGTTCGGCATCACGGTGGCGGTGTTCCAGCAGGGGCACCTCGCCGACCTGGTGGGCCTGGACACGCCCGGCCCGCTGATCAGCTTCCTGCCGATCCTGCTCATCGGCATCCTGTTCGGGCTCGCGATGGACTACGAGGTGTTCCTGGTTTCCCGGATGCGCGAGGACTTCGTGCACGGCGAGACCGCCCGGCAGGCCACGATCAGCGGCATGGGGCACGGCGCCCGGGTGGTCACCGCCGCCGCGTTGATCATGATCTCGGTGTTCGGGGGCTTCGTCTTCCTCGACGACCCGGTGATCAAGTCGATGGGCTTCGCGCTGGCCATCGGCGTGGCGATCGACGCCTTCGTGGTCCGGATGACCATCGTCCCGGCCGTGATGTCCCTGCTCGGTGACCGCGCCTGGTGGCTGCCCCGCTGGCTCAACCGGGCCCTGCCCAACGTGGACATCGAGGGCGAAGGCCTGCGCGAACACCTGACCGAGGCAACCCCGACCCGGGTCTGACCTGACCCACCTCGCGGTCGATCATGGAGTTGCGGTGCCCGTTGGACCCCGTTTGGGAGCCTTCGTCCGGCACCACAACTCCATGATCGACCCGCCCGGGCGCGGCGGTGGCGGGGCCTCGGCGCGGCGGGGTTTTTACACGCCGGCTGGGTATGTCTCCATTTCGCCGGGGACGGCGGGGACCGCCAGCGGATGCAGGGCCGTCGTCTCGTCGCACCAGATGAAGGCGTCGTAGCGGTCGCCCAGCCGGGTCGGCACGTAGTTGCCCCACGACTCGAAGGACGGGTCGTAGACCACCCCGATCGCCCGGTGATCAGCCGGTTCGGTGACCCAGCCCGGCTGGTCGTCGCCGCCAAAGACGAGCACCGCCCGCTCCGGCATCAGCTCGTGCAACCGCCGCTCCACCGAACCCTCCCGCGCCGGCGGCACCACCATCGCCTCCGACGGCGAGCCCCAGCGGGGAGCGGCGATCACCGTGCCCCGGTAGGTGCCGAACCCGACCAACGCCACCGCGTCGTCGCCGTGCCGCTCGCGGGCCAACTGACCGATGTTGACCATGCCGTCGGCGGCCATATCGGTGGCCCGCGCATCCCCCACGTGCGTGTTGTGCGCCCAGACGATCCCGCGGGCGTCCGGGCCGTAGCGTTGCAGCAGCCGGTCCAGGGTGTCCTGCATGTGGGTGTCGCGGATGTTCCACGAGTCCGGTCCGCCGGCCACCATCGCCCGGTAGTAACGCTCCGCGCCGGCCACCACCTCCGCGTTCTGCCAGGCAGAGAAGCGGTCCGGGCCGTCCGACATGGCCTGTTCCCGGGTACGCGCCAGCAGCCGCACGACCTCCTCCTCGCAGCGGGCCGAGACGAAGCGGCTGGCCGCGCCGTACTCCTCGACCCGCTTGCCGTACGGCTCGAAGCACCGGTACGCGTCCTGCGCCGCCTCCAGCGAGGTCGGGTCCTCCTCCCCCAGGTAGTCGAAGATCGCCTGCATCGACTCCCAGAGGCTGTACACGTCGAGCCCGTGGAAGCCCGCCCGCCCGTCCTGGGGCCGCTCCAGGTTCCACGCCCGCAGCCAGCGACAGAACCGGGCCACCTCGGCGTTCGCCCACATCCAGGTCGGCCACCGTTCGAAGCGCTCCAGCGCCGTCTGTGGATCGAGGGCCCCGCCCGGCGCGGCGGTGACCGAGCGGTGCACCCGGTCGCAGTCCGGCCAGTCGCCCTCCACTGCCACGAACGAGAAGCCGCACTCCGCGATCAGCCGACGGGTGAGCTGCTCGCGCAGCCGGTAGTAGTCGTAGCTGCCGTGGGTGGACTCGCCGATCATCACCACCCGGGCGTCCCGGACGCGCTCCAGCAACGGGTCGAAGTCGCTCGGTGCGCCGAGCCGCTGAACCAGCATGGCAGCGGCTACCCGGCGGTCGCGCCGACAAACCGTCGGCGCGTCGCCCACCGACACGCCGTGAGCGTGTACGGGAGCGGCGAGCGGGTAGCCGAACGGCATGACCGTCACCGGCGTGCAATTGCAGGAGTACCTGGCCGGGCTCGACTACCCGGTCTCCCGCGAGGACCTCGTCCGTTGGGGGCAGGAGAACGGGGCCAGCACGGCCATGTTGCAGATGTTGCAGGCGTTGCCGGCCGAACAGTTCGAGTCGCCGGCCGAGCTGAGCGAGGCGCTGACCACCCTCGCCTGACCGACGGCTCACCGCGCGTGCAGCAGCCGGAACAGCACCAGCCACTGCTCCGGCCAGACGTACCCCACGGGGGTGTCCGACGCGATCCGGGTCGCGCGCAGGGCGGCCGCGACCCGCGCCGGCGGGTGGTGCCGGCGCAGGGTCGCGGCGAGCGAGCCGCCGACGCCCTCGAAACCCCACCCCACGAGCCTTCGGTACGCCGGCAGAGCCGCCGCCGGCAGCAGCGGCTCCGGCCGCCGTTCGATGCGCAGGATTCCGGCGTCGACCGCCGGCACCGGCCGAAACGCGGTACGTGGCACCCGCCCCGCCAGCCGCCACCCGAACTCCGGCCAGGTCGAGACGGTCAGCCGCGTCCACCGGCCGTAGTCGCCGCTGCGGCGGCGGGCGTACTCCAGTTGGGTGAGCAGTGTCGCGGACCGCAACCGGGGCGCGGCGAGGCACCACCGCACCACGGCGGAGGTCAGCGACCAGGGGATGTTGCCGACCACCGCGAACGGCTCCGGTGGCGGCTCGGCGGCCAGGAAGTCGGCCTGCCGGTGCTCCACGTTGGACAGCTCCCCGCAGACGGCGGCCAGCGCGTTGCGGACGCCAGGGTCCACCTCGTATGCCGTCAGCCGCCCACACCGGGCGGCGAGGGGTCGGGTGAGCTGCCCCCGGCCCGCGCCGACCTCCAGCAGGAGCCCGGCCGGATCGGGGTCGGCGGCGCGGACCACCCGCTGGACGGCCGCGCGGTCGACGAGGAAGTTCTGGCTGAGTACGCGACGGGACCTGTCGCGTTCGGTTGATCGGATCGGGCGAGGCGCCACGGGTCGTCGTCCTGTCTGTCGCCGCTCGGCGACGGGCTGGACAGGCAGCAGGAATTGCCGGACCTGTCCGAGTGGATCGGGACTCGGACGGCCCTGGACGATGCGCGGGTACGCGAAGACGAGGCGACAGCCTCGTGCCGTGGCGAAGGATCAGCGGCGGCGGGGCGACAGCCCCGGCGCACCGCGAAGTGGACCGATCAGCGGCAGGTCACGTCCCAGCCCGTCAGGGCCGGACGCCGGACGCGCGGACGGGACACCAGCAGGGCACCCCAGGCGGCCGGCGTACCGACCCCCTCGATCAGGGCATGCGTGATCATGGCCCCCACCCTACCGACCCCCACCCCACCCACCCCACCCATTTCCCCACCGGCTTGGCGCGGTGATCATGAAGTTATTGCCATGACACGCCGGGCGGGGTGGCAATAACTTCATGATCAACCGGGGCGGGCAGGGGGTGGGGCCCGGCGGGTGGGGTGGGGTGGGTTACTGGAGGGGGATGGTGCGGGATTCGGTGCGGGCGGTTTCGGCGGCGGCGAGGATCGCGACTACCTCGCGGCCGAAGCGGACGTCGCAGCGGTGGTCGCGGGTGCCGGTCCGCACCTGCTCGACGAGCTGGTCGATCGCGACACCGAACGCCGTGTCGGCGTCGTTCTCGCCGACCGGGACGGTCTCGATCCCGTTCTCGCCGTAGAACACGAACTCCCGGGCCATCGCCTCACGAGGGGCGTCCAGGGACAGCGAGGCGCTGCTGGTGGCACCGCCGTCGTGGGTGAGCAGCAGGTGCACCATCCCGCTCGGCCCGTCCATCGCCGCCACCTGGGTCACCCGCCCCAGCACCGGCAGGAGGATCGAGAGCGCGTGCGGGGCGATGTCCCAGAGTGCGCCGTGCTCGCGACGCCACAGGGAGCCGCCGTACGGGCTGCCCTCCTGGAAGATCGACGCGAAGGCGGTGGTACGGCCGTGCTGCCAGCCGCCGGCGGCGGCGGTCGCGGCGAGGAACGCGGTGACGTTCGGCTGGAACCGCTGGGTGAAGAACACGACCGAGGCGACCCCGGACGCCTCGGCGGCGGCGACGACCCGGTCGGCGTCCTCGACGGAGAGCGCCAGCGGTTTGTCCAGCAGCAGGTGACGGCCGGCGGTGGCGGCCCGGACCGCGATGTCGGCCTGAACGTCCGGCGGCAGCGCGACAGCGATCGCCTCACACTGCTCGATCAGCGCGTCGACCTCGGCGTAGGCGGGCACCCCGTACCGCTCGGCCAGCGCGGAAGCCCGCTCGGGGTTACGCCCCCACACGCCTACCAGTTCCGCGTCCGGGTGTGCGTGCAGCGCCTTACCGTGCGTCTCGATCGCCCAGTGACCGGTGCCGAACAAACCGAACCGCAGCACGTGTACCTCCGCTGTCTCCCCGCACCGTGGCGACGCCACGGACGTGATCCACGCTAGTCGCCCCACCGGGCCCACCGGCGGCGGGTCGCCAACCAGGGCAGCCCAATGCCCCCGTACCCGGGAGGAACGAACCAACCGACGGGTGCCGTCGCCCGGCGGGACGACCACTCCCCCTTGATCGCGCTCGATCCAGGATCCAGTGGCCTCGTTCGCGCCCGAAGCCACTACTTCCCGGATCGAGCACGATCTTGGCCCCGGGGGACCGGGCGGGCGGACCGGGCGGGGCGGGCGAGCGGTGCGGGCGAGCCGGGCGGGGCGTGGTGCCCCACTCATGGGGCAGCTCGACAGGGGCCGAACACCCCTCGACGACCCGCCGCGGGCGCGGCGGCCAGGCAGCGTGACCCGGGTACTACGACGGTTAGTAGGCTGTGCCGGTGACCGAGGCAACGACCAGGTGGGGCCGATGACGAGCGCGGCCGCCGACTCGCCGGTGGACGGGCTCCTCGCGACGGCGTCGATCGTGCTCTCGCTGCTCGTCGCCGTGTGGGCGCTGGTCGCGGCGGTACGCCACCGGCCACCGGACCGGGTGCAGTTCGCCGGTCTGGCCGTACTGGAGGTGGCACTGCTCGCGTTGGCGGTGCTGGCCCTGGTCGCGGTCGGTGGCGGGGACCGGCCGGGCGAGCCCGGCGCGTTCTACGGCTACCTGGCCACGCTCGTCTGCCTGCCGCCGCTGGCGTGGGTGCTGGCCCGGATGGAGCCGACCCGCTGGGGGTCGGCGATCGTCTGCGCGGTCTGCCTGGTCGCACCGGTAGTGGTGGTCCGGCTGCAGCAGACCTGGGAGGTCCTCGGTGGTTGAGACACGACCGGTCCGACGCGCCACGAACGCCGGTCCGGGGCGGCTGCTGATCGCGGTCTACCTGCTCTTCGCCATCGCGGCCACCAGCCGGGCAGGTCTGCAGATCGCCACCAAGTTCGACGAGGCGCCGGTGGCGTACCTGCTCTCCGCCCTGGCCGCGCTCATCTACATCGTGGCCGCGGTGGGTCTGGCCCGCGCCGGGCACACCGGCCGACGGGTGGCGCTGGCCTGCTGCTCGGTGGAGTTGGTCGGGGTCGTCGCCGTCGGCATCCTCAGCGTTGTCGACAAGGACCTGTTCCCCGACGAGACGGTGTGGTCGCAGTTCGGCAGCGGGTACGGCTACATCCCGCTGGTGCTGCCGGTGCTCGGCCTGTTCTGGCTCTGGCGCACCCGCCGCGACCCGGCCTGACCGGCCGGGCCGCGTGACGAGGGCGCGCGTCAGGCCCGCGGGCCGCCGGCGACGTAGATGACCTGCCCGGAGACGAAGCCCGCCCCCTCACTGGCCAGGAACGAGATGGTGTGCGCGACGTCCTCCGGGCGACCCGGGCGACGGACCGGGATCTCGGCGGCGGCGTGCTTCTGGAGGTCGTCGAAGTCGACCTTCATCCGGGCGGCGGTGGCGGCGGTCATGTCGGTGACGATGAAGCCCGGCGCCACCGCGTTGACCGTCACCCCGAACGGGCCCAGCTCGATGGCGAGCGTCTTGGTGAAGCCCTGGAGGCCCGCCTTGGCCGCGGCGTAGTTCGCCTGGCCCCGGTTGCCCAGGGCGGACGTGCTGGACAGGTTGACGATCCGCCCCCACTTGCGGTCCACCATGTGCTTCTGCGCGGCCTGGCTGAACAGGAACGCGCCGCGCAGGTGCACACCCATGACCGTGTCCCAGTCGGCGTTGGTCATCTTGAACAGCAGGTTGTCGCGGAGCACACCCGCGTTGTTGACCAGCACCGTGGGGGCGCCCAGCTCGGCGGCGACCCGCTCGACGGCCGCCTCGACCTGCTCCCGGTCGGACACGTCGGCGCCCACGCCGAGCGCACGGCCGCCCGCGCCGACGATGGCGTCCACCGTCTCCTTGGTGGCGGCCTCCTCGATGTCGACCACGGCGACGGCCATCCCGTCGGCGGCCAACCGCCGGGCGGTGGCCGCGCCGATACCGCGCGCGGCTCCGGTGACGATGGCGACGCGGGGCTCCTCCGACATGATTACCTCCCGGTAACGTGGGGTCGATCGGAGGAGCTTAACGTCAGAACCCCCGGCCCCGGCATAGGCGAATCCACCGGTATCCGTACCCGGAGACCTTCACCGCGCCGAGCTTGCCCAGCTCGCCGTAGCCACGGTCGGCGAGCACGTCGATCGGCAGATCGGCCTCCGGTTCGAGGCTGCTCAGGTCCACCTCGACGTCATCGGTGCCCAGGTTGTGCACGAAGACCATCGTCCCGGTCGGCCCGTCCGCCCGGTGCGCCAGCACCCCGGCCGGCATCGCCACGTCGATGTGGGTGGTCGAGCCGGAGCCGATCTCGGGGGCCTCCCGCAGGGTCCGGATCATGCGCTCGAACCAGGCCAGCAGCGACTTCGGGTCGTTGCGCTGGGCGGTGACGTTGACGTTCTGGTAGCCGAACTCACCCTTGTCGAGCACCGGGCGGACCAGCTTCTCCGGGTCCGCGGTGGAGAAGCCGGCATTCGGCTGGTACGACCACTGCATCGGGGTACGGATCGCCTCCCGACCGGGCAGCGACAGGTCCTCGCCCATCCCGATCTCCTCGCCGTAGCGCAGCACCGGCGTGCCGCGCATCGAGAACTGCAGGGCGTACGCCAGCTCGATGCGCCGCCGGTCGTTGCCGAGCATCGGGGCGAGCCGGCGACGGATGCCCCGGTCGTAGATGCGCATGTTCTCGTCCGGGCCGAACTGCTCGTACACCTGGTTGCGCTGTTCGGTGGTCAACCGGGACAGGTCGATCTCGTCGTGGTTGCGCAGGAACGTCGCCCACTGCCCACCGACGGGCAGCTTCGGGGTGTCGCGCAGCGCCTCGATCAGCGACTCCGGGTCCTGCCGGGCCAGGGCGAGCATGAGCCGGCCGTTGAGCATGAAGTCGAAGAGCATGTGGATGCGGTTGCCCGAGCCACTGGTGTCGCCGAAGAACGTCGGCAGTTGGTCCGGCTCGACGTTCGCCTCGGCCAGCAGGACGGCGTCGCCGCGCCGCCACTGGACGTGCTGGCGCATCTCGGTGAGGAACTCGAAGTCCTTCGGCGAGTTCGGGTTGCCCGGCTCGGTCAGCTCGATGATGAACGGCACGGCGTCCATCCGGAAACCGGAGACCCCGAGCTGGAGCCAGAACGACATGATCTTCTTGACCTCGGCCCGGACCTGCGGGTTGGCGAAGTTGAGGTCCGGCTGGAACTTGTAGAACCGGTGGTAGAACCAGGCCTTGGCCGTCCGGTCGTAGCTCCAGGTCTCCTTCTGCTCACCGGGGAAGACCATGCCCTGGTGCCGGTCGTCCGGCTCGGTGTCGGACCAGACGAACCAGTCGCGGTACGGCGAGTCCGGCGACGAGCGGGCGGACTGGAACCACGGGTGCTCGTCGGACGTGTGGTTGACCACCAGGTCGATGATCACGCGGATGCCCCGGTTCTGCGCCTGGTGCAGCAGCTCGGCGAAGTCGCCGAGGGTGCCGAAGCGCGGGTCCACGTTGTAGAAGTCGGTGACGTCGTAACCGTCGTCGCGGTTGGGTGACGGGTGGATCGGGTGCAGCCAGAGGCAGGTCACGCCCAGCCGGGCCAGATAGTCCAACCTTCCGATCAGCCCACGGATGTCACCGACCCCGTCACCGTCGGAGTCGGCGTACGTGTCGATGTCGAGGCAGTAGACGACGGCTTCGGAATACCAACGGTCACCCATGCCGGAGGAACATCTCCGGTCGATCACCGCGGCAAACCCGGGCGTCGGAGCCGGGCGGGGTTGGTTACCGTGCCGGTTATGGAGATCGACCTCGTACCGCCGAGCGAACCGTTGGACTGGGCCCGGGGCGTCTGGCTGCACCCGCCGGTCCGCGCCGCGCAAGGCCCGGCCGGCGAGCTGGTCGTCGAGGCCGGTGCGGAGACGGACTTCTGGCGGCGGACCAGCTACGGCTTCGTCCACGACAACGGGCCCGCCCTGCTGGCGCCGCTGCCGGTCGGCGCCGCCATGGAGGTGAGCTTCGTCCTCGACTTCTCGGCGCAGTTCGACCAGGCCGGCGTGCTGGTCCGCGTCGACGAGGGGACGTGGGTCAAGGCGGGCGTCGAGGTCAGCGACGGCGAGTCCCAGCTCGGCGCGGTGGTGACCAGGGAGTTCTCCGACTGGTCGGTGTCCCCGGTCCCCGGCTGGGCCGGCCAGGAGGTGACCGTGCGGGTCAGCCGCGCCGGCGACGCGCTGACCGTACGGGCCCGGGTCGCGGACGCGGCCTGGCGACTGGTCCGCCTCGCTCCGCTGGACCCGGCGGCCGAGGCGATGGCCGGCCCGTTCTGCTGCGCGCCGACGCGCGCCGGTCTCACCGTGGTGTTCACCGGCTGGCGGCAGGGCCCGGCCGACACCGCGCTGCACCCGGAGGGCTGACCCGGCCGGCGTGGCAGGGCTCACGCGCAGGTGTGTGCCGCCGGTCGCTGGGTATGACCTTCCGATCCCCGGTAGCCGGATCGGAAGGACGACCAATGGCGTACGCCCAGACTGGTGACCCGTCCGAGTTCACCGGCCTGACCGGGTGGGTGGCCTCGGTGATCGACGCGACGGGCCCGGTCGGCGTGGCGCTGCTGGTCGCGTTGGAGAGCATCATTCCGCCGATCCCCAGCGAGATCGTGCTGGCGTTGGCCGGGTTCCTGGCCCACGAGGGCAAGTTCAACGTCGTCCTCGTGGTGGCGGCCGCGACGGTCGGCTCGCTCGTCGGCGCGCTGGTGCTCTACTGGCTCGGCGCGGCGCTCGGCGAGGAACGGCTCAAGCGCTGGCTGGACCGCATCCCGTTGGTGGACCGCGACGACCTGGAGAAGGCCGACCGCTGGTTCGAGCGGCACGGCCGGTGGGCGGTGCTGATCGGCCGGGTGGTGCCGGTGGTCCGCAGCCTGGTCTCCGTGCCGGCCGGGGCCAACCGGATGCCGCTCGGTGAGTTCGTCCTGCTCACCACGATCGGCAGCGGCGTGTGGAACGCCCTCATCGTGGGTGCCGGTTACGCGCTGGGCAGCCGCTGGCAGGACGTCGCGCGCTACAGCGACTGGTTCAACTACGCCATCGGCGTGGTCTTCGTCGTGATGGTGGTCAGTTGGGTGATCCGCAAGGTCCGCCGTCGGCGCGAGCGCGACGACCGGCGGTCGGTGACCGCCGGTCGCTGATCCGCGTCGACAGTTGAGCGTTCGCGGCTCCCTGCCCGGCCGTCAGCCCTGGGCGGTGTCGGCGGGCGACGGTGCGGCCTGGGGCCGGCGCAGCACCGCCTGTTCCAGCGCCGACCAGGCGGTGGTCGTCACCAGGTAGATCACCGCCGCGAGCGGCAGCACCAGCGCCACCAGCACTGTCGTGAACGGCAGCAGGGGCAGCAGCCGGCCGAGCGTGGCGGCGCCCGGCCCCTCGGTGGGCGTACCGGCCACCGTGCCGACCGCCGCCGACGCCCGGCGTGCCCGCCGGGACGACCACCACGCCAGCACCAGCAGCAGGCCCAGCAGGACGACGAAGAGCGGCCCGGCCGCGCCGGACAGCCCGTCGCTCACGTGCTGGCCCAGCGGCACCCCGGCCAGCCGTTCGTCGAGCAGCCCCGTGCCGCCCTCGTCGGTGGCGAACAGCCGGTACAGCACCAACAGGAACGGCGCCTGGAGCAGCAACGGCAGACAGCCGGCGATCGGGTTCGCACCGGCCGAGCGGTACAGCGCGAACACCTCGCGCTGGAGCGTCGCCGGGTCGTCGGCGTACCGCTGCTGGAGATCGCGCACCTGGGGGGCGAGCGCCGCGCGGCGCCGTTCCCCGCGGACCTGCGCGACGGTCAGCGGGGCGATGAGCAACCGGACGGCGATGGTGAGCAGCACGATGGCGGCGACGGTCGCGGTGCCGCCGGCCAACGGTTCGAGCAGATCGGTGAGCCAGGACAACGCGGTGCCGGCGGCGCCGACGACGTCGTGCAGTGGTGCGAAGGCGAGCATGGGAAACCCCTCGGTCCGATTCCGGAGGGTCCTTCCCGGCGGTGGCCGCCGGCACGAAGGACCGGTGACGGTGGGATCGGCCGCGCGGCGGTGTGGCGCTACGCGGCCGAGGGGAGCCCAGGTGCCCGGGGGCGAGGTCGGCCGGCGGCGTCCGGGTCGATCTGGCGGGGAACCCGGCGACCCCGGGCGCGGGCCCGTAGCCCGGCCCAGCGTCGTGCGACGCCAGTTGCCCCCGCCGGGGCGGGCACGTGCGCGGCGAGCAGCGCGGCGAACAGGACCAGGGCGGTCAGGGCGGCCCCGGCCAGCAGGTCGGCCGGGCGGTCGGCCAGCATGGTGAGCTGGGCGAACGCGGACATCCACGCGACCCAGAGGAAACCCAGCGGCACCGGCACGGGCTCAGCATAGGACCCGCTGTCACGCCGCCCGGCCGAATCGCGAGCCCCCCACCGGCCGATCCGCCCGGTGTCAGGCGCCAGTTGTGGGCGACACGCGCGGGCAGCGCGCCGTCACACGTTTCCGAGCGTTGCCACTGTGGGTAACCAGACGGCCGACCGACGCGGACGGACCGCAGACGGCAGAAACGGACGGTGGTGTCGCGATGACGGGCCAGGTGGCGGAGGCGCCCAGCGGGACGACCGCGGGGACCGAATTGCTCACCGTGGGTGTCGAGGAGGAGTTTCTGCTCGTCGACCCGCACACCGGAGCCGCGGTGCCCGCCGTCGACCTGGTGATGGAGCAGGTGCCGGCGGAACTGCGCGGTCAGGTGGAGCGCGAGTTCCAGACCAGCCAGATCGAGATCGGCTCGCCGCCCGGTCTTGAGCTGTCCTCGATCCGGCACTCCCTCGGCGTACTCCGTAAGGCCCTCGCCGAGGCGGCCGAGCGGGCCGGCGTACGGCTGCTGGCCATCGGCACCGGCCCGGTGGACGGCCCGGTGCCGCCGGTCGTGGACAAGCCCCGCTTCGACCGGATGATCGAACGCTTCCGGCTGCTCGTGCCCGGCCCCGGCAACAACGGCATGCACGTGCACGTGGGCGTCCCCGATCCGGAGACCGGCGTGCAGGTGCTCAACCACGTCCGGCCGTGGCTGCCGATGCTGCACGCCGTCACCACCAACTCGCCGTTCGCCGGTGGCGAGGACACCGGCTACGCGAGCTGGCGCTCGGTGGAGTGGGAGCGCTGGCCGTCGGTGGCGCCGACGCCCTGGTTGGAGTCGCACGAGCACTACCAGCGGCTGATCCGTCAGTTGATCTCCAGCGGCGTGATGCTCGACGAGGGGATGCTCTACTGGTACGCCCGGCTGTCGGCGAAGTACCCGACCGTGGAGCTGCGGATCGGCGACGTCTGCCCGACGGTGGACGACGCGGTGCTGGTCGCCGCGCTGGTGCGGGCACTCGTGGCCACCGCCATGGCCGACGTCGAGGCCGGCCGGCCCGCCCTGCGCACGGACCACCACCTGCTGGTCGGCGCGCACTGGAGGGCCGCCCACGACGGCCTGGAAGGCGAGGGCGTCGACGTCACCAACGGCGAGCTGCGCCCGGCCTGGGAGCTGCTGGACCGGTTCGTGGAGCGGATGCGGCCGGCGCTGGAGCAGCACGACGACTGGGCGGAGGTGTCCGACCTGTTGGGCGGGCTGCGCCGCCACGGCACCGGCGCGGCGCGGCAGCGTGCCGTGTACGCCCGTACCGGACGGCTCGTCGACGTGGTGCAGGACGTGGCGCGACAGACCCGTGGCTGAACACGCCCGTGACAGGATGGTCCCGTGGCGCAACGACTGATCGTCATCGGCGGGAACGCCGCCGGCATGTCGGCGGCGTCGCAGGCACGACGCCGCCGCGGCCCTGACGACCTGGAGATCGTGGTCTTCGAGCGCGGTCACTTCACCTCCTACTCGTCGTGCGGCATCCCGTACTGGATCAGCGGGATGGTGTCCGGCCCGGACGAGCTGATCGCGCGGACCCCGGAGACGTTCCGCACGAAGTTCGCCGTGGACGTCCGGATGCGGCACGAGGTGACGACCATCGACCTCGAACGGCGCGAGGTGGTCGCCCGGGACCTGGCGGGCGGCGGCGAGGTCCGCGAGCGCTTCGACGAACTGGTGTACGCCGCGGGCGCGGTGCCGGTGCAGCCACCGTGGGCGGACACCGACGCGGGCGGCGTGTTCGGGATGCAGACCCTCGACGACGGTGCGGCCCTGCGCGCCTGGCTGGACGCCGAGCCGCAGCCCAGCCGGGCAGTGGTGGTCGGTGGCGGGTACATCGGCGTCGAGATGGCCGAGGCGCTGATCGAGCGCGGCCTCGCGGTGACCCTGGTCGAGGCGGGCCAGCAGCCCATGGCGACGGTGGACGGCGACATGGCCGAACTGGTCGCCGAGGCCATGCGCGGCCTCGGCATCACGATCCGCACCAGCCTGCCGGTGACCGGCCTGGATCAGCGGGACGGCCGGGTGTCCGCGGTGGTCACGGCCGAGGGGTCGATGCCGACCGACGTCGTGGTCCTGGGGTTGGGCGTACGCCCGAACACCGCCCTCGCCAAGGCTGCCGGCTTTCCGATCGGGCCCACGGGTGGCATCCGCGTGGACCGCCGGATGCGGGTGCCGGGGCTGCCCGGGGTCTGGGCCGCGGGCGACTCCGTGGAGACGCTGCACCGGGTCAGCGGACTGCCGGTGCACGTGCCGCTGGGCACGCACGCCAACAAGCAGGGCCGGACGGCCGGCATCAACATCGGCGGCGGGTACGCGACCTTCCCGGGCGTGATCGGCACCGCGGTGACCAAGGTCTGCGACCTGGAGGTGGGTCGGACGGGCCTGCGCGAGCGGGAGGCCAGGGCGGCCGGCTTCGAGTTCGTCTCGGTGGTCGCCGACTCGACCAACCGGGCCGGCTACTACCCCGGCGCGCGGACGATGACCGTCAAGCTGATCGCCGAGCGACCCAGCGGCCGGCTGCTCGGCGCGCAGATCGTCGGCTGGTCCGAGGCGGCCAAACGGATCGACACGTTGGCCGTGGCTCTGTGGAACGGCATGACGGTGGATGACATGACCGCGCTCGACCTCGGCTACGCTCCGCCGTACGCGCCGGTCTGGGATCCGGTGCTGATCGCCGCCCGAAAGGCGGTCGACGCGCTCGCCGCTCTCGACCGCTGACCCGCGCCCGCCGTGGAGGACCACCCCGTGACCCAGACTCCGACCAGGTCGGCCGCACGCCGACGCCCAACCATGGTCGATGTCGCCCGGCACGCCGGGGTCAGCCTGAAGACGGTCTCCCGGGTGGTCAACGACGAGCCGGTGGGGCAGGAACTGCTCGGCCGTGTGCTGGCCGCGATCGCCGAGCTGGGTTTCCGGCGCAACGACATCGCGCGCAACCTGCGCTCGCGGCAGCTCAACGCCACGGTCGGGCTGCTCATCGAGGAGATCGCCAACCCGTTCTACGCCACCATCGCGAGCGTCGCCGCCGAGATCGCCGCCGCGCACGGCACCATGTTGATCACCGCTTCGTCGGAGGAGGACCCGGAGCGGGAACGCGCCGTCCTCCAGGACTTCACCCAGCGCCGCGTCGACGGGCTGCTGGTGGTGCCGGCGGGTCCCGACCACTCGTTCCTGCGCCGCGAGGTCGAGCTGGGCATGCCGGTGGTCTTCCTGGACCGGCCACCGCAGGGGCTGCTCGCGGACGCCGTGCTGCTGGACAACCGAGGTGGCGGCCGGGCCGGGGTCGGCGCGCTGCTCGACGAGGGGCACCGGCGGGTCGGTCTCCTGCTCGGCGCTCCGAGCGTCCCCACCATGCGTGAGCGGCTGGTCGGCGCTCGGGCCGCGCTGGCGGAGGCCGGAGTCGAGCCGGACGATTCGCTGGTCCGCGAGCGCCTGATCGCTCCCGAGGACGCGGGCCGGGCGGTCGCCACGCTGCTCGACCTCCCGGACCCGCCCACCGCGTTCTTCTGCGGCAACAACCGGCTCACCGTCGGCGCCCTCGCCGAGCTGCACCGCCGGGGCAGCGACGCGGCGCTGGTCGGCTTCGACGACTTCGAGCTGGCCCACCTGATGCCCCGGCCCTTGACGGTCGTCGGCTACGACACGCGGGAGCTGGCCCGCGTGGCGACGGAGCGCCTCTTCGAGCGGATCGCCGGCGACGACTCCCCGCCAGCAACCACAGTCCTACCCACCCGCCTCCTACGCCGAGGCCTCCCCTAACGACCCACCCCGCACCCCCGCACCCCCGCGCCCCGCCCCGCCCCGCCCCGCCGCGCCCCGCCCCGCGATCTTGCACTTTCTGTCGTTGTTTTGTGCAGGATCACGCGCTTTGTCGGGGCAGAAAGTGCAAGATCGCGGAGGTGGGGGGCAGGGGCCGGGGGGTTGGGAGCGGGGTTGGGGTCAGGTTGTTGTGGTCAGGAGGGCTTCTACCTCTGCTCGGCGGGGCGGGTCGGCGCCTCGGTGGGCGCAGGTCAGCGCGGCCACCGTCGCGGCCTGGCGCAGGACTGCGCTCCACTGCTGCTCGGTCACCGCGGCGAGCCGGTCGGCCGGCCGGTCACCGAGCGCGTCGATGTCGGCCAGCGCGGCCAGCAGGCCTCCGGTGAACGAGTCGCCGGCGCCGACGGTGTCGACCACTGTGGTGCGTACCGCCGGTTGTTCGTGCAGTGCGCCGTTCGGGGCGAGCAGCCACGCGCCCTCACCGCCCCGGGTGACCACCGCACAGGACACGCCGGCCTCGCGCCATTCGGCCAGCACGTCGCCCACCGAGCGGTCCGGGTAGAGCCAGGCCAGATCCTCGTCGCTGGCCTTGACCACGTGCGCGAGGCGGATCTGGCGGCGGGTCCGCTCCTGCTCCGCGGCCCGGTCCGTCACGATGCTCGGGCGCAGGTTCAGGTCGATCGAGATGGTCAGCCCGTCGCGGTCGCGTTCGCGGGCGAGCAGGCCCTCCAGCACCTGCGCGCCGGGCGCGAGCGCGAGCGCGAGGGACCCGGTGTGCAGGGCCGTCGCCGACGATCCGGCCAGGTCGGGCAGCTCCTGCGGGATCCACTGCCAGTCCGCCGCGCCGTCGAGCCGGAACTCGTAGCTGGCCTGCCCGGTGGCGTTCAGGGTGGCCACCGCCACCGACGTGGGCTCGGCGGCGCGGACCGCCCACCGCAGGTCCACCTGGTTGGCCGCCAGGTGCTCGGCGATCTGTCGGCCGTACTCGTCGGGGCCGATCCGGGCCAGCAGCCGCACCGGCTCGTCGAGCCGCGCCAGGGTGACCGCCACGTTCGCCGGGGAGCCACCCGGCACCGCCCGCTGCCCCTCGGCGGTGACCACCAGGTCGATGAGGGCCTCGCCCGCCACCACGATCATGCGGTCACCGTGCCGGGGTCGAGCGGGCCGGGACCACCGAGGCCGGCGGCCGAGCGGGACAGGAGCACCGCCTGGTACGCGTGGTAGACGTCCGGCCGGCCGTGCCAGACCGTGTCGGCGGGCAGGTTCCGCTCGTCCAGCTCGTGCCGCCAGCCGGTGCCGTCGATCAGGTAGCGGCGTGCGTACGCCCAGAAGACCCGGTACCACTCGTCGTAGACGGCGTCCTCGGTGCGGCGGTGCAGGGTGACCGCCGCGCCGATGGCCTCGGCCAGCACCCAGTGCATCCGGGAGCGGACCACCGGCTGGTCGTCCCAGTCGATCGTGTAGACGAAACCGTCGGCGCCGTCGACCGCCCAGCCGCGCCGCACGGCGGCCGCGAAGAGGGTACGGGCGTCGGCGAGCAGCCAGCCCGGTGGCTGCGGCAGGACCGCCTCCAGCTCCAGCAGCAGCCGGGCCCACTCCAGCCAGTGGCCCATCGTCGAGCCGTACGGCCGGAACGGGTCGGCGGGCTGGTCCCGGTTGTAGTCGAGCAGTGGCGTCCAGTCGGCCGTGAAGTGCTCGGGCAGCCGCCAGTCGTGCCGGGCGGCCTCGGTGTGCACCAGGTGGGTGGCGATCCGCAGGGCCCGGTCGGTCCAGCTCGTGTCGCCGGTGGCGGCGGCAGCGGCGAGGAACGCCTCGACCATGTGCATGCTGCTGTTCGCGCCTCGGTAGTCCTCGGTGACCGTCCAGTCCCGGTTCCACGATTCCCGGACCGCGCCAGCGTCGTCGTCCCAGAACCGGTCCCGCACCACTGTCAGCACGTCGGCGAGCAGGCGATCCGCGCCGGGTCGCCCGGCCCGGGCGGCACTGGACGCGGCGAGGAGCACGAACGCGTGGTCGTACCCGGCCTTGCGCTCGTCGGTGGGCGTGCCCTCCTGGTCGACGGCGCTGAACCAGCCGCCGTACCGCTCGTCGCGCAGCAGCGTGCTGAGCGCGGCGACGCCGTGGTCGACGAGGGCTGCGGCATCCGGGTCACCGTTGCGGTGGGCCAGCGCGGCCACGTGGGTCATCCGGCAGGTGATCCACGTGTAGAGAGGTTCGCCACGATCCGGGGTGCGGTCGTCGGTGAGCCACCAGAACCCGCCCTCGGGGCGGACCGCGCGGCGGGCCGTGTCGAGCAGCGTGTGGGTCTGGTCGGCGAGGAACCCGGCCAGGTCGGGCAGGTCGGGTGACCCTGCCGGGGCAGGGGTCTGGTCGGCGTCGGGTCGGGGCACGTCGCTCATTTCAGCTGGTCACCGTGGGGTAGGAAAGGGACATAGGGCCAGGATCGGCGGGCGAACTGGGTGCGCGCCGGAAAACCGCCAACGGGACACCGTAGACCGGCCGGTCTTTCGCCGGGTACGGCGTGAAGGAAATCATGTGTACGATTCCTCCCCTTTGCCCGTTGACATCGTTGTCACTCTCAAACCCTGCTCCGGAGGCCTGCCGACTGTCAATTCCAGTTGCGTCACACCCACCCGATCCAGAGACCGAGCGGCGCCGCGCTGGACGGTGGCTCGACACGGGCCGGCCGCCGCGTCCCGACCCGCGTCGACCCGGCCGCCCTGCCCGCGCCGCCGCACGGACCGGCCCGGTCAGTAGTAGTCGTCGATCGGCCGACGCGCCTCCTCGAACAGCGCCGGCCCCTCGTAGCGGACCGGAGGCAGCGGCGGGGTGGCCGGCTTGACCTCCTCGAACTGCTCGCCCGACAGGGCGTACACCACGCGCCCGAGGCCGGACCGGTCGATGGCTGTCGCGCACATCGGGCAGGGCTGGCAGCTCGTGAACATCGTGGTGCCGGCGGCCGCTTCCGGCGAGAGTTCCCGGGCGGCCCAGCGGGCCAGCTTCAGCTCCGGGTGGGCGGTGATGTCCGAATCCGAGACGACCGTGTTGTGGTCCTCGATCAGGACCACGCCGCTCGCGTCGACCAGCAACGAACCGAACGGCCGTTCGCCGGCAGCCCCGGCCCGGCTGGCGAGTTCCACGGCACGGCGGAGAAACTTCTCGTCCTCAGGTGTCATCCGTACCACGCTAGCCACAGTGGATCCGACACGCGAACACTGTCGATTCAGCACGATGGATGACCCAGGATGGCCTGATGGATCTGCCTGAGGGACTCGGCTGGATACGAGGGTCAGCGGTCGGCCGGGACTGGCTGGCCGCGCTTCCGACATTGCTGGCGGAGTGCGCCGAGCAATGGACGCTGCGCCTGGGCCCGCCCTTTCCGTACGCGTACGCCTCCCTGGCGCTCCCCGCCGACCTGCCCGACGGCACGGCGGCGGTACTCAAGCTCCAGTTCCCGACCGAGGACAGCCGGCACGAGGCCCCGGCGCTGGCCCACTGGGACGGCGACGGCGCGGTCCGGCTGCTCGCGCACGACCCGGACCGCCATGCCCTGCTGGTGGAACGCTGCCAACCCGGCACGCCGCTGTACGAACTGCCGCTGGACCGGGCACTGGACGCGGCGATCGACGTGCTGCCCCGGCTCTGGCGACCCGCCGGCACGCCGTTCACCCCGCTCGCCGAGGAGGCCGCCGGCTGGCTCGACCGGATTCCGCGAAGCTGGGAACGGACCGGTCGCCCGTACGAGTGGCGGCTGCTCGACGCCGCATGCGCCCTGCTCGTCGACCTGGCGTCGAGCCAGGGCGAGCAGGTGCTCGTCAACCAGGACCTGCACGCCGGCAACGTGCTCGCCGCCGACCGCGAGCCCTGGCTGGTGATCGACCCGAAGCCACTGAGCGGCGAGCGGGAGTTCTCGGTCGTGCCGCTCGTACGCGGTCAGGAGCTGGGCCACTCGCCGGCCGCCGTCCGGCACCGGCTCGACCGGCTCAGCACCGACCTCGGGCTGGACGCCGAGCGGGTACGGGGTTGGACGATCGGCCACACGATGGCCTGGAGCATCGACGGGGACGTCGTCTTCCCGCACCAGATCGAGGTGGTCCGCTGGCTGCTCGACGGCGAGTGACGTCCGGGCGGCGGGCGGTCAGCCGGGCTGGCAGGTGCGGCACCAGTAGAGGTTGCGGCCGGCCAGCTCGCTCCGGCTGACCTCGGTGCCGCAGACGTGGCAGGGCCCGCCGGCGCGGCGGTAGACGTACACCTCGCCGCCGTGGCGGTCGACCCGCGGTGGTCGCCCCATCGCCTCCGGCAGGTGGACGTCGCGCACGGTGTCGATCCGCCCCTGCCGCAGGGCGAGGCGCATCAGCTCGACCAGGTCGGCCCAGAGCGCGTCCCAGCCGGCGCGGGTCAGGTGGCGGCCCGGCATGGTCGGCGACAACCCGGCCCGGAACAGCGCCTCGGTCACGAAGATCAGCCCGGTGCCGGCCACCACCGACTGGTCCAGCAGCAGCGCCGCGAGGGGCGTGGGGCTGCGGGAGATCCGGGCGTACGACCGCTCGGGGTCGGCGTCTGCGCGCAGCGGGTCCGGCCCGAGGCGCTCGCGCAGGGCGGTCACCTCGGGCGGGGTGAACAGTTCGCAGGCGGTGGGCCCGCGCAGGTCGAGCCAGTGCCGGTCACTGGCCAGCCGCAGTCGCAGCTGGCCGACGGGCTCGGGCGGCTCCCCCGGCCCGTCGGTGAACTTCCCGTACAGGCCGAGGTGGACGTGCAGGGTCAGCTCGCCGGCGTAGTGGTGCAGCAGGTGCTTGCCGTACGCCTCGGTGCTCTCCAGGACCGTGCCGGACAGCCGGGCCGCGCCCTCGGCGAAGCGGCCCTGCGGGCTGGCGGCGTGCAGCTTGTCCCCGGCGAACAGCTCGGCGTGCCGGGCTGCCAGGCGATGAATCGTGTGTCCCTCTGGCACGGGACCCAAGGATAGTCAGCGGCAGCCGGCCGGGCCGAATGAGCAACGCGGACACGTCAGCCCAGGCGCTGCTCCCTGACGTCGGCCACGAACGACGCCCAGGCGCGCGCAGGAAAGACCAGAGCGGCATCGGACGGGGCCTTGCTGTCCCGGACGGCGATGACGCCGGGGAGGTTGTCGGCCACCTCGACGCAGTTGCCGCCGCTCCCGCCGCTGCGGGTGCTCTTGCGCCAGGTGGCACCGGCCAGGTCAGTCATGATGCTCCTCGATGATCGAAGTGATCATTTTCTCTGATTCTGCCTCAGTCGACGCCAGCGTCTCCAGATCAGACCAGACATGTTCGAAGGCGGCCACCTCGGTTGGCTTGTCGAGGTAGAGCGCCCCGGTGATGTTCTCCAGGTAGACGGTGGTCGGCTCGGTCGACGCCCTCCCGAACGCCTGCGGGAAGCCCAGCAGGACGAAGGTGCCGGTCTCGCTGGCCAGCGGCGGACCGGCGGCGAGCGGCAGCACCCGCAGGCTGACGTTCGGCAGCCGCGCCGCGTCGAGCAGGTGGCGCAACTGCCCCACCATCGCCCGGCGGTCGGGGATCGTGCGCCGCAGCACCGCTTCGCTCAGGACGACCCGCAACGCGGGCGCGGTCGGCAGCCGGCGGACGAGGATGCCCTGGCGTTGCACCGGACCTCGACCAGCTTCTCCCGATCCTCGGCGCTCATGGTCGGATTCTTGCGGCGGAAAAGCTCGCTGGCGTATTCGCGGGTCTGCAGGAGGCCGGGTATCAGCTCGGCGTCATATTGGCGCAGGGTCGAAGCCGACGATTCCAGGCCGACGTACAGCGAGAACCACGACGGGACGACATCGCCGTACGAATGCCACCACCCTTTCGCGCGAGTTTCCTTCGCGAGCGCGGCGACGATCTCCCGCATATCTTCGGGCACCCGGTAGAGAGCGCACATCGCGCGGGCGTCCACCACCCGCACCGGGACCAGACCCTTCTCGATGCGCCACACCTTCTGCCGCGAGCAGTCCAGTGCCACGGCCGCCGCGTCCAGCGTCACCGAGGCGTCCTCGCGGAGCTGGGTGAGCAGCCGGCCGAGCTGTCGCCGAGGGACCGTGGACCCGCCTGTTTCATCCGTCATGCAACATCACCGCACCCTTCCTGCAACACCGAATGTTTCGCCCCGCACCCATTTCTTTTCCATTCCTCGTGCGTCAATACGGGTCGAGACTAGGACGGCGCGGAGTTGTTGCACAAGGGGGCCGGCGTGGAACAGGCTGTCACGTATCGGGGGCCGGAAAAGGACGCCACTAATGGCGTCGGCGGCAATTCGGCGGAAAGGATGCCGCGGTGCGCGTGTCGTACGACGAATACCTCTTGGCCACCGCGCTGACCCTCGCCCGCCGGCATCGGCCGGTGTGGAGTTGGACGCGGTGGCGCCGGGTGTGCCGCTGCGGCGCGGAGCTGCCCTGCCGGGCCCGCCACCGCATCCCGATCAACCGTGGGCACTGGCCGACGTGACCGAGCTGAAGCCCGGCGACCTCCTGCTGATCGGGGCGGCCTGCTCGGTGCAGTTCTCCGGCGACCGCGAGCTGCGGTTGCGACTGGTGAGCGTGGACGCGCGCCCCACCTACCACGGGTGGGTCTGGCTGACCGGCTACGTCCTGGACGCCAAGGGCCTGGCCATCGACAGGGGGGATTTGTACGTGCAGCGGGCCGGGCTGCGGGTGCTCCACTCCGCGCCGGCGCGGGGCAGGTCAGTCCCCGCGTGATGGCCGTACCCGTAATTGGTGTCAGGAAACGCCCAACGGGGTAGTTGAGGGCGGTACCGCGTGGGTGCCACCCTCTCCGTCGGCCACCACGCATTCATCAGGAGGTGTGTAGTGGTCAGGATTCCTTCGCTGTCCCGCCGGTCCGAGCCGGCACCGACGCGGGACGAGAACCTCGACGGCCGCGTCGACGGCCGCGACGTCCCGGTCGCCGACCGGGAGAGCAGCACGGCAGTCACCGACACCGCCCGGTCCGGGGACGTCACCGACCGACCGGTTGTCACCGACCGGGACGCCGACCAGACGACGTACCGCAGCACGACGGCGACCGGCGACCAGGCCGGCGAGGCCGAGCGGCGTGCCGCCGAGCGCGCGGCCGTGGCCCGGGCCGCCACCGCCCGCCCGGTGGAGGGCGACGCCCGATCCGGCGCCGTCCGCTCGGACGGCCCGACCCGGGCGAGCAGCGCCGCGGCGACCGCCCCGACCATCGAGCGGGACACCGACCTCGACCGCGACCGCACGACCCGACGCCCCGAGCGCGACACGGACCTCGACCGGACGACTCCACGGCCCGACCCGACCGACAGTGTCGGGACCGACCGCCCGGTCGACGCGACCCCCGGGCACACCGAGCCGGAGCCGCCGGTGACGCGCGGCCCGAAGCCCCGGGCCAGCCTGCTCGCCACCCTCGGCCTCATCGCCTCCGTCGCCGGTGCGCTGTTCGTGCTGACCGGCACCCTGGCCGGGTACGGCATCGGGGTCGGCGCGTTCGGCGCGGTGCTCTCGGTGCTCGGCCTGATGGCCACCCGCCGCCGGCACGTCGCCGGCAAGACCGACGCGCTGTTCGGCGTGCTCATCGGGCTCGCGGCGGTGGTGATCGGCGTGCTGGCGATGACCGGTCAGTTCGACTGGCCGACCACCGACGGCGACTGGGTGCAGCGCTTCCGCGAGTGGCTTGATTCACAGTTTGTGGACCGTTTCTAGCGGGCACTGTTCCGCTCGCCGGTGATGCACCGGCGAAAAGCCGGCGGTTCGCCGGCAGCCCGCAGGTGGTTCACCGATCGGGCAACACCCTTTCAGGGGCGGCGATTCGCCGCCCCTGAAGTGTGTCCGGGGTCCGCACAGGCCGTCTCCAGGAGGGGACATCGCGCGGACCCGCACCTTCCCTCCGCTCCCTCTCTTGAGCCCCTCTCCGCCTCTCTCTTCCTCTTCCTCCTGCTCGCTCCTTGCCTTCCGGCTCCCCTTTCTCCTCCTTTCATCCTTTGCTCTGCTTCACCCCAGGCAACACCGAGCGTCCGATTATCGGACGGCAGGTGTTGCCTCCGCTGAAGCAGAGCAAAGGATGCGCCCACTGCCCCCGCAGCCGGGCCCGCACGTCGACCCCGCACGTCGACCCGCAGACGGACCGTGTCGCGCGCACGGCCGGTGTCGTCCCACAGGCCACGTCGGGTGACGCGGAGCACCAGCAGCCCTGGCCGGCCCATCTACGCAACGAATCGCGGCGCGAGACTGACCACACGCAACGAATGTTCGGTCTGCGCAACCTTCGGTGGTGGATCCTTCCGCTGGGGCCGCATACCGTTGAGCAACGGCACCAGCCCGTGGGCCACGGTGGCCGGGCGTGCCCGACCCCTGGGAGCAGGACAATGACGATGGACGCCACCAGCCAGCGCCTGTTGATGTGCCGGCCGACGTACTTCGCCGTCGACTACGCGATCAACCCCTGGATGGACCCGAGCGCGCCGGTCGACGCCGCGCTGGCCGTCCGGCAGTGGGAGCAGCTGCGCCAGACGTACCTGGACCTGGGCCACACCGTCGAGGAGATCACTCCGGTGCCCGGCCTGCCCGACATGGTCTTCGCCGCCAACGGCGGCACCGTGATCGACGGCAAGGCGATGGCTGTGCAGTTCCGCGACCCGCAGCGCGCCGACGAGGCCCCGGCCTACCGGGCCTGGTTCGAGGCCGCCGGCTTCGAGTTGTACGACCCGAAGCACGTCAACGAGGGCGAGGGCGACGTCCTGCTGGCCGGTGACCACCTGCTCGCCGGCACCGGCTTTCGCACCGCGCACGCCTCGCACGCCCAGTTGCAGGAGGTCTTCGGCTACCCGGTGATCACCATGCAGCTCGTCGACCCGCGCTTCTACCACCTGGACACCGCGCTTACCGTGCTCGACGAGCGGACCGTTGCGTACCTGCCGGAGGCGTTCTCCCCCGGCAGCCAGGCCGTGCTGCGCCGGCTCTTCCCCGACGCGGTGCACGCCACCATGGCCGACGCGGAGGTGCTGGGCCTGAACGCGGTCAGCGACGGACGGCACGTCGTGCTGCCCGCGCAGGCCACGGACCTGGCCGCCAAGCTGCGCGACCGAGGTTACGAGACCATCGGTGTCGACCTGTCCGAGCTGCGCAAGGCCGGCGGCGGACCGAAGTGCTGCACGCTGCGACTCCGTCAGGGAAAGGCAAGCAAGTGATCGAGGACATGCTGCGGACCCCGTCCGCCGTACGCGACGCGGAGAAGTACACCGCGCACAACTACCACCCGCTGCCGGTGGTGATCTCGTCGGCCGAGGGCGCGTGGCTCACCGACGTGGACGGCAAGCGCTACCTGGACTGCCTGGCCGGCTACTCGGCGCTGAACTTCGGTCACCGGCACCCGCAGTTGATCGCCGCCGCGCACGCCCAACTGGACCGGCTCACGCTGACCAGCCGGGCGTTCATCCACGACCAGTTCGCCGACTTCTGCCGGGAGTTGGCCGAGCTGTGCGGCAAGGACCTCGTGCTGCCGATGAACACCGGCGCGGAGGCGGTGGAGACCGGGATCAAGGTGGCCCGCAAGTGGGGCTACCAGGTCAAGGGCGTCACCCCGGGCCAGGCCAACATCGTGGTCGCCGAGGGCAACTTCCACGGCCGGACCACCACCATCGTGAGCTTCTCCACCGACGAGGACGCCCGCGCCGACTTCGGGCCGTACACCCCGGGCTTCACCGTCGTGCCGTACGGCGACCTGGACGCGCTGACCGCCGCGATCGACGAGAACACGGTGGCCGTGCTGCTGGAGCCGATCCAGGGCGAGCAGGGCGTGGTGGTGCCGCCGGAGGGCTACCTGCCGGGCGTACGACAGGTCTGCACCGAGCGGAACGTGCTCTTCATCGCCGACGAGATCCAGTCGGGTCTGGGGCGTACCGGCCGGACGTTCGCCTGTGACCACGAGGGCGTCGTGCCGGACATGTACCTGCTGGGCAAGGCGCTCGGCGGCGGCATCGTGCCGGTCTCCGCGGTGGCCGCGAACGCCGACGTGCTTGGCGTGCTCAAGCCCGGTCAGCACGGCTCCACGTTCGGCGGCAACCCCCTCGCGTGCGCGGTGGCCATCGAGGTCGTCCGGCTGCTGGCCACCGGCGAGTTCCAGCGTCGCTCCGCCGAGCTGGGCGAGCGGCTGCGCGCCGGCCTGGAAGCTCTGCTCGGCAAGGGCCTGGTCGGCGTACGCGTGCGCGGCCTGTGGGCCGGCCTGGACATCGACCCGGCGCTGATGAGCGGCCGGGAGGCGTGCGAGCGCCTGATGGAGCGCGGCATCCTCGCGAAGGACACCCACGGCTCCACCATCCGACTCGCCCCACCGCTGGTGATCACCGAAGAGGAGATCGACCAAGCGGTAGCACAACTAGCCGAGGTCCTGACCGCCTGACCCCGGCGCCACCCGCGTCGATCATGAAGTTATTGCCCGCCGCCTCGGCGTGTCGTGGCAATAACTTCATGATCAACCGGAGTCAGGGGCGGGGCAGGCGCATCGCCATCGTGGGGGCTTCGGCCATCACCGACGTGGGAGTGAACGGGGCACCCGTCGGCAACTCCTCGGCGCGGCCGATCTGCACGCCCGGGTACAGCTCGATCATGTCGTTCTCGCCCAGCACCCGGGACTGCTGCGGGGCCAGGGGGATCCGGTCCGCCTCGTTCATCGACCCGGCCGGCCGGATGCCGGAGCCGTTGGTGCTGACGTCGGTGACGATGACCTCGCCAACCCGCAGCTCGAAGCGGACGTGACCCCGGCTGATCCACCGCCGGGCCTCGTCGTTGAGCCACTGGCCGAGCATGATCCCGCCGTCTTGCTCGGGTGCCCGACCGGCCACCACCGGCTGCTCCTCGCTCAGCACGAACCGCCGCCGCACCAGGCCACCCACGCGCACGGCGAGCACCTCCGTACGCGGACGCGGGCCGCCGTCACCGAGGCGTGCGCCGTGTCGCGGGCAGGTCGGCACGCCGTTACGCAGCGAGGGCGGCGGCTGCGCGGCCGGGCTGCGGTCCGCCCCTCCGGCCAGGTCGGCGAACGCGCCACCGCCACCACCGCCGCCGAACAACGCGCAGCCCGACTCCGGGCAGCGCCACTGCCGGGCCAGCAGCTTCGCACCGGTCGGCGAACGCTTGCCGGCCACCGGGGCGTGCCCGCCGCCGACGTGCGCGATGAACACCGGCCCACCGGCGCCCGGCACCGGGGCGACCACCCGGCCGGGCTGCTCGACCAGCCACGGGAACCGCCCGCGCAGCCCGTCGAAGCGCACCCGGGTGAGCACCGGAAGGCCCAGCAGGTCGGCGACCTCCAGCATCCGGTCACCCGGGTTGTCCAGCACCTCCACGAGCCCGTCGTCGGCCCAACGGCGAACCACCATCCGCTCGTTGGAGGTCAGGTCGGCGTCGGAGAGCAGCGCCCGGTGCACCACTGCGTACACCTGGACGCTGTCCTCCTCCAGCTCGCGGGAGAGCGCGTCGATGACCATGCCGAGGCGCAGCAGGCTCGCCGGCCGGCCACCGTCGATGTCCTGGTAGCGGATGATCTCGGCCAGGTCGAGCACCGCCCGGGCCAGCGACGGGTCGGTGCAGACCCGCCCCTCGATGGCGTCCAGAACCTTGCTGATCTCGAATCTCATGCCGCACTCCGGACGATGTCGTCGATCCGCCGGGCCAGCTCGATGTCCCGGTGGGTTACCCCGCCGGCCGAGTGCGTGACACAGCGGAAGGTCAGGGTCCGCCATCGGATGTCGATGTCGGGATGGTGGTCGAGCTCCTCGGCCACCGCCGCCACCCGGTCCACCACCGCGATGGCGTCCGGGAAACTGCCGAGCTGAACGGTGCGGCCGATGCCGGTCGGGTCACCCGACCAGTCGGCCAACCCGCCCAGCTCTTCTCGCACCGCGTCCGCGGTGAGCAGGTCTGCCATGACCAGACCCTACCGGTGGCGCATCCAGCGAGCCGTACGCGCCACCGCTCAGTCGACGCACGCAGACGCCGGCGGGGGGGGGGGACAGGGGGTCGCCCCCCCCGGGGGGAAAGACGCACCCCGGGTGAGGCGCCCGCCCGGCGCGCCCCCCCGGGCGGGGGGGGGCGGCGCCCGGCGCCCCCCAAAGGCCGCCCGCGAACTGCTGGGTCGCGTCACCGCCACCGCCGTTCGCCGCCGGCT